>JAUHYC010000026.1 GCA_030426685.1 Alphaproteobacteria bacterium | reverse complement strand
CAAATGGCAACCTCAACGGGCCCTCAATCATGACAGGTGAAAAAGCATCCGACCACATACTGGGGACGCGCTTGCCCCGATCAGACCTGACGCCGTGGCAGCATCCGGGCTGGCAAACCGTACAGCGCTAAAAATAGCCTTTGTTGTTGATTAGTGGCCACGAAGCAAACTAAAGTGAGCGAGCAAACAAAAAACTGAATAATCAATCAAACTCTAGGGAGATCAACATGGAATTCAAATCCACTCTTTCGGCGCTAGCCATGTCCGCAATAGCGGGTACCGCCATGGCGGAATGCGGCTCGGTTACGTTTTCTGACGTGGGCTGGACCGACATCACCGCAACCACTGCGGCAACCACGGTTGTCCTCGAGGCTCTGGGCTATGAAACCGATATCAAGGTTCTTTCGGTCCCGGTTACGTATGTTGGCATGGCCGAAGGTGACATAGACGTTTTCCTGGGCAACTGGATGCCGACGATGGAAGGCGACATCGCACCCTATCGCGAAGCGGGCACCGTAGACACTGTGCGCGCCAATCTGGAAGGCGCAAAATACACGCTGGCCGCGAACCAGGCCGCCATCAATCTTGGCATCAAAGATTTTGGTGATATCGCTGGCCAAACAGATGCTCTGGACGGGAAGATCTACGGGATTGAGCCGGGCAATGACGGCAACCGCCTGATCCAATCGATGATCGACAGCGATGCCTTTGGTTTGTCCGGCTTCGAGGTCGTTGAATCGTCGGAACAAGGCATGCTGGCACAGGTTGACAGGCTATCCGGCAAAGAAGAGCCTATTGTCTTTCTGGGGTGGGAACCGCACCCGATGAACGCCAACTTTGAGATGGGCTATTTGACCGGCGGTGACGAGTTCTTTGGACCGAATTTTGGTGGTGCAACCGTCTTTACCAATACGCGCAAGGGCTATGTCACCGAGTGCCCAAATGTGGGTAAGCTGCTCCAGAACCTTGAATTCAGCCTCGCCATGGAAAACGAAATCATGGGTGCGATCCTGAATGACGGTGAAAACCCGCGCGACGCGGCAACCGCATGGCTCGCTGCCCACCCTGATGCGATTGGGCCCTGGCTGAACGGTGTGACCACCAAGGATGGTGGCGATGCCGCCGCAGCAGTCAGTGCGGCGCTGAGCAACTGATATCACTAAAAATCAAAATGACCCTGAAGAATTCAGGGTCATTTTTTCCGTGGAGCAAGGGAAGCTGAAGAACAATGGATTGGTTGACAGAATACAAGATTCCGGTCGGCAAGACCTCTGAGGCTATCTTTGACTGGCTTCAAAAAATCGGCGAACCTTTTTTTGAGGCTCTGTCTACTGTAATGGAGCTGCTAATCGACGGAATCCTGTGGCTATTGCAGACCCCTAATCCGTTGATCGTGGTCCTTGCATTTGTCGCGATCGCCTGGATCTTGCAGAGAAACTGGAAAGTGTGCCTGTTTGTATTCGCCGGGTCTTTGTTCATCATCAACCAAGACTATTGGGAAGAAACAACCGAAAGCTTGACGCTGGTTTTATCCGCTTGCGTCGTCTGTATGGCGATCGGCATCCCAATTGGGATTGCTGCCGCTCACCGGCCAAAACTCTATTCTGCGCTGCGACCGATTTTGGACCTGATGCAGACATTGCCGACCTTCGTCTATCTTATCCCTGCGATCGTTTTCTTTGGACTTGGGATGGTTCCAGGGCTGATCGCAACAGTCATCTTTGTGGTTCCGGCCCCAATTCGCCTGACGCATCTGGGTGTTTCATCGACCCCGAAACCGCTCCTCGAAGCGGCCGAGGCGTTTGGCGCCAAGCCTCGTCAGACCCTATGGAAGGTTGAGCTGCCTTACGCGCTTCCCCAAATCATGACAGGTCTGAACCAAACAATCATGTTGTCCCTGTCCATGGTCGTTATCGCGGCCCTTGTCGGTGCGGACGGGCTGGGAGTTCCCGTGATCCGGGCGCTGAACACCGTGAACGCAGCGCTTGGGTTTGAAAGCGGGTTCATCATCGTGGTTGTTGCGATCATGCTTGATCGGGTCTTGCGAGTGGAGCACTAACCAATGAACAACGCTGTAGAATTCGACAACGTATCGATCGTATTCGGAGACAAGCCGCAAAAAGCCTTGCCGCTGATGGACGCGATGAAAGATCGCTCCGAAATTCAGCGCGAAACCGGTCAGGTCCTGGGTGTACACGATTGCAGCCTGACGGTCGGCGAAGGGGAAATCCTGGTACTGATGGGCCTTTCCGGGTCCGGTAAGTCAACGTTGCTACGCGCGGTGAACGGGCTGAACCCGGTCGTTCGGGGCTGCGTGCGCGTCAATGATGGTGACGGCATGGTAGACGTCACCAATGCCGACGCCACAACGCTTCGCAGGATTCGCCAGCATCATGTAGCGATGGTTTTCCAACAATTTGGTTTGCTACCGTGGCGCACTGTGCGCGAGAACGCCGGTTTGGGGCTGGAACTTTCGGGCCTGACACGAACCGAGCGCGCCGACAAGGTCGATGAACAACTCGCACTCGTCGGCCTGTCGGACTGGGCCGACCGCAAAGTCGGAGAGCTGTCGGGAGGCATGCAGCAACGTGTCGGACTGGCTCGGGCCTTCGCGACGGACGCGCCCATCTTGCTGATGGATGAACCTTTTTCGGCCCTCGACCCGTTGATCCGAACCCGCCTGCAGGACGAATTGCTGGATCTGCAGCAAAAATTGAAGCGCACGATTATTTTCGTGAGCCACGATCTGGACGAGGCATTCAAGCTTGGCAACCACATCGCGATCATGGAAGGCGGCAGGATTGTCCAATGCGGCACGCCGCAGGACATTTATTCTGCCCCGGCAAATGAGTATGTCGCCGATTTTGTGACCCACATGAATCCGCTGGGCGTGCTGTGCGCGCGGGATGTGGTCGAACCCGTCGTTGGAACACCCAGCTTTACAGTGCCGGGCGAGGCCGATATCCGCGAAGTCATCACGCAGGTCAGCAGCAGTGGTAAACCTGTTGGCGTTGTGGAAGATGGCGCGCTTATCGGGCAGATCACAAAAGATACCGTTCTGGCAAAGCTGCTTGACCCGAAAGGCTGAATACAACGTTCATTCAGGTTTGGACCGTTTCCAGGCAAATCGACTTGAAGGCCTGAAACTCCGGAGTTTCCTGAAAACCGGGGTTTCTAGCCAAGGCCACACGGTGTGGCGGCATATATCCAGCCAGCGGCAGCTTGACTATTTCATCGCCATCATAGGTTTTGTCATGGGGCAGATCTGTTGCCAGCAAACCGACCCCAAGCCGGTTTGCAACTGCCGAACGCAGAAACTCCACTGACTCGGTTTCAAATGCGATCCGGGTCCTGGCTTCATGACCCTGCAACAGCGACAGAAAATATTCACGACTTCCGGGCAAGTTGATGAGGATCAGAGGGTCATGCAACAGATCCTGAACGTCGATTTTGTCCCTTCCCGCAAGCGGGTGACCTTGCCAGACAACGCCATAGGGTTTCACATCTTTAAGCGCCAGGATTTCCAAGTCTGTCGGAAGCCCAAAATCATATATGAGAGCCGTTTCAATTCGCCCCACTTCCAACGAATTTGACAAATCGCTCAGGTTGCCTTCGTGTAATTTTACCCGAGCGGACGGATGCAGATTTTGGAATTTCCGCACGAGTTTGGGCACATAGAGCGGGCCAAGGGTTGTCATGAATCCGATTGACAACGAACCGGTTAACTCTCCCTGGCTGTCCTTCTCAGTGAAGATTTTGCAAAGCTGACTATAGGCGTCTCGCAACTCGACAAGCTTGCGTGCGCCCTGTGCGGTCGGTTCCATTCCCAATCCGGGCCGACGCACAAACAGCGGGAACCCAAATTCCTCTTCAGCCCGAGAAATCGCAAGAGAGACGGACGGTTGCGAGATGTTCAACCGCCGCGCTGCCGCTGCGGTGCTTCCCTCTTCCGCAACCGCAAGAATGAGCCGGATTTGGCTGAATGTGATAGGTATTGCCTTCATTAATACTATATATATGAACATATTATTTCTGCATATACCTAAGAATACCGTACCCTGCCCGAAACAAAGGTGGGAACGCAGATGACTGAACCAGCACAATCACAACCCCTGAACGGGCTCCGCATTCTGGACTTTACACGCGTTCTAGCGGGACCGTATTGTACGGCGCTGCTGGCCGATATCGGTGCGGAAGTCATCAAGATCGAAAGCGCGTCCGGCGACGATTATCGCCACATAGGGCCCTTTCGGGACGACGAAAGCCTGCTGTTCCAGTCCATCAACAGGGGCAAGAAATCGGTCGTCCTGAACCTCAAAGACCCGGATGACCTGACCCGTCTGAAAGATCTGGTCGCAACCAGCGACGTGGTTGTCGAGAATTTTCGCCCCGGCGTCATGCAACGTCTTGGGTTGGGATATGACGCGTTGAATGCGATCAATCCGGGACTGGTTTATGTCAGCATATCCGGCTTTGGTCAGACAGGGCCTGACGCCGATAAACCCGCCTATGACATGATTGTGCAAGCCCTGTCCGGCTTTATGGAAATGACGGGCGAACCAGACGCACCGCCCACCATGTCCGGCGAGGCGATCGGCGATGTTGCTGGCGGGATTTTTGCCGCCTGGTCGATGATGGTCGCGCTATTTGACAGGACGCGGACCGGAAAGGGTCGCTATATTGATGTGTCGCTGTTGGACAGCCTGATGGCCATGATGCCCATCGTGGCGTGCCGAACCGTCACAGCAGGCGGAAATCCCACCCGCACCGGCAACCGCCATGCGCTCTCGGCCCCGTTCGGGGTCTATTCCTGCAGTGACGGAAGCTTTGCTCTGGCGGTTTTGAACAACCAGATTTTCGAACGTTTTCTGAACGTGATCGGGGCACCTGACCTGATCCACGATCCGCGATTTTCCACCGACGAAAACCGCAGGACAAATGAAGCGGACCTTGCAGTCCACATCGAAACCTGGGCGTCCAAGCTGCCCCTGCGGGATGTGATCGACGCGTTGAATGCCGCAGGCGTTCCCGCCAGCGAACTTCGGTCTGCGAAAGAAGCCTGGACATCGCCCGGCGCAAACGCGCGCCAGTTGGCCTCCCCGGTTGACCATCCTACATTGGGCCGTCTCAACATCTTTGAACAGCCCGTGCATTTCGCGGGGCTGTCCCGCGGAAATCGGCACCCGGCGCCAGCGCTTGGAGCCAATCAACACGACTATTTCCCCGAACAACCCGCAAAGGAGGTATGACCATGACGCCGCAACTCAACACCGACGAACAGGCGGTCATCGACCAGATCGAACGCTTTTCCGCCGAAGTTCTGGCTCCGAAAGCTGCTGAGATTGACGAAACCTCGACCTTCTCGACCTGCAATCTGCCCAGTATGGCGGAAATGGGTATCATGGGGATGAACCTGCCCGAAGAGCTTGGCGGCCTTGGCCTTTCAGGACCGGCACTGTATCGGGCCGTCGAACTGGTCGCGGCGGTCTGCGGCTCGACCGCGTCGATGCTGACCGCGCATTTCCTTGCAACAGACAGCATCCTGATCGGTGCAAACGACGACATGCGCAATCAGCTTCTGCCCAAGGCAGCCAGCGGCGAGGTGCTCGGCGCGTTTGGCCTGACCGAACCGATGGCGGGTTCCAATCCTATGGATATGCACACTAAGGCCGTGCGCGACGGGGATCACTATCATATCAAGGGCTCAAAGTGCTTTATCTCTAATGCTGGTGACGCCGATTTCATCGTCGTTTATGCCAAGACCGACCCTGACAAGGGGGCACGAGGCATCAGTGCCTTTCTGGTCGAGCCCAAAAAGATCGAAGGTGTCGATATCGCCCCGGCCGAGCGGACAATGGGCCTGAAGGGCGGGCATGTTTTCGGCATTACGCTGGATTGCAAAGTGCCCGTCGAAAACCTGATCGGTGAGGAAGGAACCGGTTTCAAAACCGCGATGAAGGTGTTGGACAACGGTCGGATCGAAGTGGCCGCACAAGCCACAGGGATCGCCGAAGCTGCGATGAATGCGGCGATCTCTTATGCCAAAGAACGCCATGTCGGCGGTCATCCGATTGGCGAGTTTCAGGGGCTTCAGTTCATGATCGCCGACATGGCCAATCAATTGGCGGCCGCCCGCGCCCTGGCCCTGATCGCCGCTGGCAAACGGGGTACGGGTCAGCGGTTTTCAACCGATGCCGCACACGCAAAACTGTTCGCATCCGAAGCTGCCTGGGACATTGCCGACAAAGCACTGCAAATCCATGGCGGTTATGGATACACCAGAGATTTCCCGCTGGAACGATACCTGAGAGATCTACGTATCTTCCGGATTTACGAAGGCAGTTCGGAAATCCAACGCACGATCATCGCCCGAGGATTGCTTGCCGCGGCCTAATCGGGCGACCCAACCTCCAGAGCCTTGGGCAACGATCAAGGCAAATCAGTGAGGATTCAGAATACTGTTGATCTCGGCGATGCGTGCCTTGGCGGCGATCCGCTCTGCATCGCCGGGAAAGGCCGCCTCCAAATAGTGCGAGATCTGTCCGATCGCCATGTCGCGAGAAATCCCGTCCGGAGTCGTTCCGCAGCGCACCCATAGCCCGTCAATCAAAACCGAAAGTGAAAACGCCGTCTGACACGCGGTTTTGCGGTCGGTGATACGGCCAAGCGCGTGGACCAAGTTTGATGCCGTTCGCTTGTGTGTCGCTGACTGAATGCGTTGATAAGCCGAACGGTAAGGCACCTCTGCACACAGCGCCAGCCAGGCGTGGGCAAGGCGTGGCTTGAAATATGCGCGGGAGAAGTTTCCCTCGATGACGGAATAGACCCTTTCCCATGGTGTTTCTGACCGCACCAAAAGTTCGCGAACGTCCTGGGCGAAATCGGCATGGGCATAACGCATCGCCATTTCAAGCAGCTGCGCCTTGCTGCCGAAGTAGTGGAGAATATTGGTTTTTGAGGTACCCGCCCGTTCGGCTACTTTGTCAATTGTCGTACCGGAAAGCCCAAGTTCGCTGAGCGTTTCAAAGGCGGCTTTCGAATATTCCGCACGCCGCAGCAGTGTCAGATTATTACGCCCCATTTTCTTCACCTCATCCGCTGCGGGTCAATTTTTTATTGACACAGCGCCACAAACTTATCAAGAGTAATATAAATAGACTCATTGGTCTATTTTCAGACTCGGAGGTTTGTTATGTGGAAGTCTACAACGTCAATGGGATTTGGTGCGGTCCTCTTAAGCGCAGGAATCGCGCATGCGTCATGCGAAGAAGTGCGCATGGCCGAGCCGGGTTGGACCGATCTCGCTCTCACTTCGGCAATTGCTTCGGTCGTCGTGGAAGGGCTGGGATACCAACCCAAGCTGAATGTCCTTGGCACTTCTGTCATTTACGAATCGCTTGTGAATGACGATCTGGACGTCTTTCTGGGATACTGGGACCCCGCAATGGCACAGTTCTTTGCACCCTATGTAGATGGCGGCAAAGTCGAAACGCTGAACCAAAACCTGACCGGTGCAAAATACACGCTTGCGGTTCCTGATTATGTACACGCGGCGGGAGTAGAAGATTTCGCCGATCTGGCACAACACGCGGACAAGTTCGAAAACTTGTTTTATGGAATCGAGGCCGGCGCCAACAGTCAGACCATGTCCATCATCGAACAAAACGACTTTGGGCTGGGCGATTGGACCGTTGTGGAAAGCTCGGAACAGGGGATGCTGGCGCAGGTGCGGCGCGCCGTAGCCAAGGAAGACTGGGTTGTCTTTCTGGCATGGGCACCGCATCCGATGAACGTAGAGTTCGACATCGAGTATCTGACCGGTGGTGACGCGTATTTCGGACCCGATTTCGGCGCAGCGTCCGTCCACACCCAGTCTCGTTTGGGCTATGCCGAAGAGTGCCCGAACATGGGCAAGTTTTTCACCCAACTGACATTTGACGTCAATCTGGAAAACGAAGGCATGGGCTATATCATCAACGACGGTGAAGATCCCGAAGATGCCGCAGAGATGATCCTCAAGAAACGCCCCGAAGTACTGGAGGCGTGGCTTGAAGGCGTGCAAACCATTGATGGCAAGCCGGGCCTTGCTGCCGTACAAACCCACCTGGGCCTGCCGAGCGGTTCGTGATGGCACTCGCAAGCACCATACGTGACGACGGCAACGCAAATGCGGTTGGCCTTGCCTGCCGCACCTACGGCGCGGTCGGTGCGCCAACTGTGGTGCTTCTGATTGGCCTCGGCATGAACGCGTCAGAATGGCCGACGGATTTTGTCGAAAACCTCGCGCGCCATTGCTTTGTCATTTGCCCCGACAATCGCGACTCGGGTGACTCTCCGGTTTTTGGACCGGAGAGTGAACCAGTCCTGCGGGAGATATGGCTTGGGCGCGACAAGGAGGCGGCGCAACGCGCAGCAGCCTACCGCCTTTCGGATATGCGCGACGACGTGCTACGCCTGATTGATGGGTTTGGCGTCAAGAAATTCGATCTGGTCGGGTTTTCAATGGGTGGAATGATCGGTCAAATGGTTGCGGCTTCGGCTGGCAAGCGGGTTGGTCGCTTTGTGCAATTGGCCAGCAATGACGGAACTGCCGAGATTGACGCCGAAGCCGACGCAATCCGCAGAATGGCTAGGCTGTTTACTGCACCGGGAGTCCCAGGCGCAGAATACGATTATCTGCTAAGCGACACGCTATATTATGGCGCCGGGCAACTGGAAGACGACAAAGAACTACAAGACGAAATCGCCAGAATTACGGCTGCCGGATATCGTTTTGGCGGCTCTGCACGGCAGGCTATCGCCGTTCTGGCAGAAGAAGATCGCACAAAAATACTGAACAACATCACGGCGAAAACTCTGGTGCTTCATGGCGATTCAGATCCGTGCATATCTTATCGACGCGGCAAGTTGGCGGCGGATAAGATTCCCGACGCCGAATTTCGTACTTTACCCGGGGTTGGTCATGTCATCAGCGGTGAAATGTGCGACGCCGCTCTTGAGTGGCTTCTGCCTAACGACAACTTGAACTGAGGAAATCTGACATGGAATGGTTGGAAGAAAACAGTTTGCCAATCGGCAATTGGGCGAAATCCGGGGTTGATTGGCTGACAAGCAACATGTCAGGTTTTTTTGATGCCTTGTCCGCCGGAATTGAGGCGATCGTTGGCGCGGCACTTTGGCTGCTGCAGTTGCCGCACCCATTGCTGTTTGTCGCTCTCGTCGGGGCGCTCGCGCTCTATCTCCACCGATCAATTTGGCTAGCGCTTTTTTCAGTTTTCGGACTGCTTTTGATCATCAACCTCGGCTACTGGGCGGAAACAATGGAGACTCTGGCCTTGGTGCTGGCGGCGACAACAACCTGTATGCTCATCGGCGTCCCCATCGGTATTCTCGCCGCGCGCCGCCCGGTCTTTTACAAAGTCCTGCAACCGATCCTAGATCTGATGCAAACGATTCCGACCTTCGTCTATCTCATTCCGGCGCTGGTGCTGTTCGGATTGGGTGCGGTTCCGGCCTTGATCGCCACAGTGGTGTTCTCTGTGCCTGCGCCGATCCGGCTGACCTACCTGGGCGTGTCCTCGACCCCGCCCACGCTGATCGAAACGGCGCAGGCCTTTGGCGCCTCTGACCGCATGATCCTGTGGAAAGTCGAAATCCCATGGGCGATGCCGCAAATTCTGGCAGGCCTGACCCAAACGATCATGCTGTCGCTGTCCATGGTGGTTATTGCCGCGCTGGTGGGTGCAAGCGGTTTGGGCGTGCCTACACTTAGAGCGTTGAACCAAGTCAACATTGCAAAAGGGTTCGAAGTTGGCATCGCCATCGTCATCATCGCCATCGTCCTCGACCGCCTTCTGCGCTTCAAAGGGAAGACCTGAGATGACCAAGCCAGTATTGAGATTCAGCGCGGCCAACATTGTCTTCGGAGACAACCCAAAATCGGCCCTGCCACTGATGGATGCGGGAAAATCGCGTGAGGAAATTCGCAAGGAAACAGATCAGGTACTAGGCGTACATGATTGCACGCTCGAACTAAACGAAGGCGAAATTGTCGTCTTGATGGGGCTTTCTGGCTCTGGCAAATCAACCCTTCTGCGGGCCTCGAACCGCCTCAATCCGCTGACCCGCGGAACGGTCGAAGTGCGCACCGAAAACGGGCTTGTTGACCTTGCCGAACTGTCGGCAGCGCAGCTGCGCGACGTGCGGCGCAGGCAGATTTCGATGGTTTTTCAGCAATTCGGCCTGCTGCCTTGGCGCAGTGTGCTTGAAAACACCGCATTCGGGCTGGAGGCTGCCGGCGTTGACAAGGCCGAGCGCCTTGAAAAAGCCATGAAGCAGCTTGAAACCGTGCATCTGGCCGATTGGGCTCATATGCAGATTTCAGAGCTGTCCGGAGGGATGCAGCAACGTGTTGGCCTGGCTCGAGCGTTGGCGACCGAAGCGCCGATCCTGTTGATGGATGAACCGTTTTCGGCGCTTGATCCTTTGATCCGCAATGAGCTGCAGGACGAGCTATTGGAGCTTTTGAGGGTATTGGACAAATCGATACTGTTTGTCAGTCACGATCTGGACGAAGCCATGAAACTGGGCAATCGGATCGCCATCATGGAAGGCGGGCGAATGGTTCAGCTCGGCACACCACAAGACATCGTGCTGCGTCCACAGACCGACTACGTGCGTAAATTTGTGGCCGAAATGAACCCGCTTGGCGTTTTGCGCGCCGCCGAAGTCATGCAACCCGCCAAAGGCCCAGCACCCGTCGACGCGGCCGTTCACCCGGTCTCTACACCCGTGAAAGAGCTTATCCGCTCGCACATTGCGCGGGACGGTGACAGCTATATCTCTGACGGTGATCAGATCGTCGGCAAGTTAAGCGACAAGAACATCCTGCAAGCCCTTTTGCGGGACTAGAGAACACCTTGGTCAGGTCGTCGCCACCAGTTGATAGCCTGGCTGCGTAAAAGATTTGACCAGAGTGATCGGGCGCTCGTCTTCGAACGTCGCGCGCTCGATCACGAACAACGCGTCACCTCGCTTGATCTCCATTTGCCGTGCTGTTGAGGCATTGGCTTTCTGTGCGTAAAGACGCAGTTCATAGCGCGAATATGGCTTGTTTTTGATCAACCACTCATTCGCGCTGATCCACGTCAGGTCCACCTGCGAAATTTCGGGCGTAGTTTGCGTACAAATCCATCGTTCTTCCAGAATGTATGGACGTCCATCCGCCAGATGCAGCGCATCCGCCCGCAACAACGGTCGCGGCGCAGTAATACCCAGCTTGGCGAGGACCGACGCGGGCGGTGCGGCCTCTTCCAGCGAGATCAGCTGGTAACCGTATTCGCGCCCACTCTGCTCAATCTCCAGCCGGGTGACACGGATATCGAGCGTTGCGCGCGCGATCGGTTCGCGCCGAACATGGGTCCCACCCTTGCGCCTGCGTTCGATGAGCCCGCTATCAACCAGATCCTGCATCGCGCGCTGAACCGTGGATCGCGCGCAGTTCAGTGTTTCAGCAAGGTCAGCGTCGCGCGGCAAACGGTCACCGGGCTTGAACCGCCCTGCCAGAATGTCATCACGAACACGATCGCGAACAGATTTCCATGTTGTCTTTCGTTCTGCCATCAGATCTCCAATTGGAGCGATTTCATCAACGCGACATAGTCCGCAACAATCTTGTCGCGTAGAACATGTCGACCGTTCTTCACCATGTGTCGTCCTGCACTCCACACGTCAGTAATCGCATTACCGCCTTGCCCGGAAAACAGAAGACTGTCCAGCAATTGATCGGAACCCCGCCCGGCAAGGGCTGGAGTGTCCGTGTTGAGACCAATGAGATCACCCCAGTCGCCAGCTTTGATCTGGCCAGATTTGCGCCCTCCGGCCTGGGCTCCGCCTCGCGCAGACACATCATAAAGAACGCGCCCGGTCGATTTTGCCGGGGTTGCCAACGCAGCGCGGCTGCGGTCTCGCAGGCGTTGTGAGTATTCAAGCGTCTTCAGCTCATGAAACAGTGAGATGTGCACGTTGGAATCCGACCCCACTCCAAAGGATCCTCCGGCAGGCAGATAAGTCGTTCCTTCAAAGATGCCATCGCCAAGGTTGGACTCGGTGATCGGACACAGCCCGGCGACTGCTCCTGTCGCTGCCAGACCAAGCGTTTCGTGCTCTTTCATCTGGGTAACGTGGATCAGACACCATCTGTCATTCACTTCGTGGTTCTCCAACAACCACTCCACCGGTCGCGCGCCCAAATGAGCCTCGACTTCCTCAACCTCCGCAACTTGTTCCGCCAGATGCATATGTATGGGGCCTTTTGCAGCTGGTCCTGTCACCAACTCGCGCAACGCCTCTGGGGAAACAGCGCGCAATGAATGGGGCGCGATGCCGATCGAATAATCGTCCGCAGCCTTTCCGATCAGGGCAGCGCTTTTGTCATGCAATACCAGAAACTGGTCCAGATCATTGCCGAACCGGCGTTGTCCACCCTGCAGCGCGCGCCCGTCGCATCCGCCGTTGGAATAAAGGACAGGCAGGAGCGTCAGGCCAATTCCGGTCTCGCTTGCCGCAGCCGTAATGCGCACGGCCATTTCAGCAAGGTCATTATAGGGCCGTCCGCCCACATCGTGGTGCAGATAGTGAAATTCAGCGACTGAGGCATATCCAGCCTCAAGCATCTCCATATAGACCAGCGACGCGATAACCTGCACCTGATCCGGGTCAAGCTGATCCAGAAAACGGTACATCAATCGGCGCCACGTCCAGAAACTGTCCCGCGGATCAGGCCCGCGTGCTTCCGTCAAGCCCGACATAGCCCGCTGAAAAGCGTGGCTGTGCAGATTGGTCTGGGCCGGAAGGATCAAATCATGGGTCGCCGGGCCACTTGCCGCGCCAGGTGTGACCGAATCGATACGCCCATCATTGCCGACGACAATCGCAACGTTTGATCCCCAGCCGTCTGGCAGAAGCGCTTGTTTTGCCTTGATTTCATACATCTCAGATTGCCCTTGACTTATTATGTAGCGACATAATAGCAATATGTAGCGATTTAACAAGGGGGCGAAAGTGGGAACCGAAATCCTGACTGATCTTTCAGCAGCCACAATGACCGGCAGTGGCTATGGCCTGATTTCCGATGCCGCGATCGCAATTCAGGGTGGCTCTGTCGCCTGGGTCGGGCCCCGCTCGAACTTGCCAGCCGAGTACACAGATTTCAGCCGCCGCGGCCTTGATGGGCGGCTTGTCACCCCAGGCCTGATTGATTGCCACACCCACATCGTGCATGGCGGAAACCGCGCCCGAGAGTTCGAGATGCGCCTAGAAGGGGCCAGCTACGAAGAAATCGCCCGCGCAGGTGGTGGGATTGTTTCGACCGTTTCCGCAACGCGGGAGGCATCAGAAGAGACATTGCTCAAAACCGCACTGTCGCGCGCCGACGCGTTGATTGCCGAGGGCGTTACGACGATCGAAGTCAAGTCCGGTTACGGCTTGGACCGCGACACCGAACTCAAGATGCTGCGCGTCGCCCGCGCCATCGCCGACCAACGTCCCGTGCGGGTGTTGACCAGCTTTCTTGGCGCCCATGCCGAACCGAAAGAGATGGACGCCGACACCTATATCGACACGATCTGTCTGCCGACCCTGCAAGAGGTCCATGCGGAAGGTCTGGTCGATGCGGTGGATGGCTTTTGCGAAGGGATCGCCTTTTCACCCGATCAAATCGCGCGCGTATTTGACAAAGCGGTCGAATTGGGCTTGCCGGTCAAGCTTCATGCCGAACAGCTATCGAACATCGGCGGCACCGCCTTGGCCGCTCGGTACGGGGCGCTTTCCGCTGACCACGTCGAATATGCCACCGAAGCGGATGCCGAGGCACTGGCCCAGGCCGGCACCGTGGCGGTTTTGCTGCCCGGAGCCTTTTACGCGATCAACGAAACGCAAGCGCCGCCGGTGGAAGCTTTCAGAAAATGCGGAGTACCCATGGCTGTTGGAACAGACTGGAACCCCGGCTCATCGCCTCTGGGATCTTTGCTTCTGGCCATGAACATGTCGTGCACTCTGTTTGGCCTCACCCCAGCCGAGGCGTTGGCGGGCACCACACGCAACGCAGCCCGCGCGCTTGGCTTGTCCGATGTGGGCACAATCGCCCCGGGTCAACGCGCTGATCTTGCGATCTGGGACGTCACCGACCCGGCCGAACTGTCCTACGGCATCGGCATAAACCCTCTATACTCACGGATCGTAGCTGGAAGAGAAGCCCCATGAGTTTCATCGAAACCCACCGCGGTGACAGCCCCATCGTTTTGGGTCTGCCGCACACGGGAACCGACCTTCCGGATGACATCGCCGCCGGACTGAACGAGACCGGGCGCGCCTTGGCCGACACCGATTGGCACATTGACCAGCTGTACGCGGACCTCGGCACCGACCTGACACGAGTCAGAACTGCCATCCACCGCTATGCCATCGACGTGAACCGCGATCCGGGCGGCGTCAGCCTGTATCCCGGTCAGAATACAACCACTCTTTGCCCACTGACCGACTTTGACGGTACCGCGATCTACCGCGAAGGTCACGAGCCGGATGCGGACGAAATTACACGACGCGAAATTGCATATCACGCGCCCTATCACACAGCACTCCGGGCGGAACTTGAACGGGTACGCACGCTACACGGCTTCGCAATACTGTTCGATTGCCACTCAATCCGCTCTCAAATCCCGTTTCTATTTGACGGAACCCTGCCTGATTTCAACCTCGGCACCAATGACGGAACAACCTGCGACCCTGAGCTAGAACAAAAAACAGCATCAATCTGCGCGGTGGCCGAGGGATATTCCAGTGTTGTGAATGGTCGCTTTAAAGGTGGGTGGACGACCCGCCACTATGGGCAACCTGCCAAGGGTGTTCATGCCCTTCAGATGGAGCTTTCCCAAAGCACTTACCTGGCAAACGAAGCCCCACCATGGACGTTTGATTCATCACGTGCGGAAAGGTTGCAACGCACACTCACAGAAATCCTAAACACCCTTAAAACCTGGAGGCCGACATGAACGACCCACGTAAGAACACCCGCGACATCTATCCGCCGACAGGCCCCGAGCTGAATGCCAAAAGCTGGATGACAGAGGCCCCACTGCGGATGTTGATGAATAACCTTCATCCTGACGTGGCCGAAAACCCGCATGAGTTGGTGGTTTATGGCGGTATAGGGCGTGCCGCACGAACCTGGGAGGACTTCGATCGGATCGTCGCCGCGCTCAAAGACCTCGAGGAGGACGAAACGCTTGTAGTTCAGTCCGGCAAACCGATTGCGATCGTCAAAACCCACTCGGACGCGCCGCGTGTTCTGATTGCCAACAGCAACATCGTGCCGCATTGGGCCAATTGGGATCACTTCAACGAGTTGGATCGCAAGGGTTTAGCGATGTATGGCCAGATGACTGCAGGGTCGTGGATTTACATCGGATCGCAGGGCATCGTGCAGGGCACGTACGAGACCTTCGCCGAAGCCGGACGCCAGCATTATGACGGCGACCTGAAGGGCAAGTGGATCCTGACCGGCGGCCTTGGCGGGATGGGCGGTGCACAACCGCTGGCGGCGGTAATGGCAGGTGCCTGCTGTCTGGCTGTGGAATGCAACCCCGACAGCATCGATTTCCGTCTGCGCACCCGCTATGTCGATGAAAAGACAGACAGCCTTGACGAGGCGCTTGAGATGATCCGCCGCTGGACTGAGGCGGGCGAGGCCAAATCCGTTGCCCTGCTGGCCAATGCTGCTGATGTCTACCCAGAGTTGGTCCGCCGCGGCGTCCGCCCCGACATCGTAACCGACCAGACATCGGCCCATGACCCGGTCAACGGCTATCTGCCGCAGGGCTGGTCGATGGCAGAGTGGCGCGAAAAGCGCGAAAGCGATCCGAAAGCCGTAGAAAAGGCCGCCCGGGCCTCGATGAAGGTGCAGGTCAAGGCGATGGTCGATTTCCACGCCATGGGTATCCCGACCGTGGATTACGGCAACAACATTCGCCAGATGGCGCTTGAGGAAGGGTTGGAAAACGCCTTTGATTTCCCCGGCTTTGTGCCGGCCTATATCCGCCCACTGTTCTGCCGGGGTATCGGCCCATTCCGCTGGGCCGCTTTGTCGGGCGACCCCGAGGATATCTACAAAACCGATCAGGCGATGAAGGAACTGTTCCCCGAGAACGAACATCTGCACAATTGGCTGGACATGGCCCAAGACCGGATCGAATTCCAGGGCCTTCCCGCCCGTATCGCATGGATTGGTCTGGGGGATCGTCACCGCGCGGGTCTGAAATTCAACGAGATGGTCGCCAGCGGCGAGTTGAAAGCCCCCATCGTGATCGGTCGTGATCACCTCGACAGCGGCTCGGTCGCCTCGCCCAACCGCGAGACGGAAGCGATGCAAGACGGCTCGGACGCGGTGAGTGACTGGCCGCTTCTGAATGCTCTGGTCAACACCGCGTCTGGCGCGACCTGGGTGTCGCTGCACCACGGCGGCGGCGTCGGCATGGGATTCAGCCAGCACGCGGGCGTGGTAATCTGCGCCGACGGTACACCGGAAGCCGCCAAACGGCTGGAACGTGTTTTGTGGAATGATCCGGCCTCGGGCGTTTGGCGCCATGCCGATGCCGGATACGACATCGCACTGGACTGCGCGCGTGAACACGGTCTGAGGTTGCCCGGAATTCTGGGTAACTGACGCGAACCCATCGCCCAGCGTGCGTCGTTGGGCGATGGCGGTATAACATCACAGATCATCAAGGAGGAGAAAGATCATGGATCGACGCAAGTTTCTGTCGGCTGGCGCAGTCGGCGCGGCGGCGACGGCGCTGGCAAGCCCGGCAATCGCACAAGACGTGCGCCAATGGAAGATGGTCACAGCTTGGCCGAAAAACCTGCCTGGACCCGGCATCGCTGCGCAAATGCTGGCGGACCGTATTACGACGCTTTCGGGCGGACGGATCGAAGTCAAGCTATTTGCATCTGGTGAACTTGTACCAGGACCGGGCGTTTTTGACGCCGTCAGCGAGGGCACAGCCGAACTGTATCACGCGGTTCCGGCTTATTGGGGGTCGAAATCCAAGGGCATATTGCTTTTCGGATCACAACCTTTTGGTCTGCGTGCGGATGAACAATTTGGCTGGTTGTATCACGGCGGTGGCCAAGAGCTTTACAATGAGATGTATGGTCGCTTTGGGATCCAACCTTTCCTTTGCGGCAATTCCGGCCCGCAGTGGGGTGGTTGGTTCCGCGACGAGATTAACTCGGTCGAAGATCTCAAAGGTATGAAGTTCCGCACCACCGGGCTCGCTTCCGAGATGTGCCGTAAGCTCGGTATGGCTGCAGAAGCTATGAGCGGTCCAGCTATGTTCCAGGCCCTTCAGACCGGCGCGCTCGACGCAGGAGAATTCATCGGACCCTGGACTGACAGCGCGCTTGGCTATCAACAGGTTGCCAAGAACTACTACTGGCCCGGTGTCGGTGAACCTTCGTCAGCCGAAGAATGCGGTGTCAACGCAAGCGTCTATGCCGAACTTCCGGAGGATTTGAAACAGGTCGTCCGTTTTGCCTGCGAAAGCCTCTATAATCCCGTCTGGACCGAGTACACGACAAAGCACGCGCTCGCACTCAAAAAGCTGGTCGACGAGGATGGCGTCCAGGTTCGCGTATTCCCACAGGATGTCGTTGACGCAATGGGTGCCGCGGCAGCCGAGGTCATCGAAGAGCTTCAGGGCGACGAAGACGAGCTTGTTCAGCGCATCACCGAAAGCTTCATTGCCTACCGAGACAGTGTCGGCGGCTATATGACTTTTGCGGACAATGGGCAAATGAACGCCCGCGCGTCTGTGATGGGCTATTGAACCGAGGGCGGCGCGGTCGAATTCCCCGCGCCGCTACACTTTCGAGCAAGGGGCTCTGATGAAACGCTTCGCTGACCTGGTTGACCAGTTAAACACGCGTCTCGGCGCAGTTCTAAAGTGGTTTGCCCTTTTGATGGTACTTATCCAGTTTGGAATCGTCATTGGGCGCTATGTGTTCGGGGTTAACTCAATCGTAGCGCAGGAAAGCGTGCTCTATCTACACTCCGCGCTTTTCATGTTGGCAGCGGGCTATACCCTCCTTGTCGATAAGCATGTTCGCGTCGACATCTTCTATGCCGGTGTTAAACGCAGCATTCAGCGTCGCATCGATATATTTGGGCACTTGTTCCTGCTATTGCCGTCGATGGCTGCGCTGGCTTGGTGGTCCTGGGCATCTGTGCGAAATTCATGGAAAATTCTCGAAGGCCCGATTTCTGTCGGCGGCATCGAGGCTGTTTTCCTTCTCAAATCTTTGATCCCGCTCTTCTGCATCCTGGTCGCATTGCAATCCATTGCCATCTTGATCCGATTGTTCACGGAGGGCTCGGAATGAGCGCCAATCTCGATATGCTGATGTTCGTGGCGCTGGTCGTGGCGGTCCTGTCCGGTTTTCCGGTTGCATTCAGTATCGCAGGTATCGCCGTTCTTTTCGCCTATCTCGGATGGATGCTAGGCGTCATGGATATCTCGCTTCTGGGTGCATTCGGTCAACGCGTCTTCGGCTTGATCTCCAACCAGGTTTTGATTGCCATCCCACTTTTCGTGCTAATGGGAGCACTACTGGAGAAAAGCCGCATTGCAGAAGAGCTGCTGGATACAATGGGCAGAGCTTTCGGGCAATTGCGCGGTGGCCTAGGCATTTCGGTTGTGTTGGTTGGTGCCTTGCTAGCAGCGTCAACCGGAATTGTAGGCGCGACGGTCGTAGCGATGGGCATGATTGCCCTTCCAACGATGCTACGATCAGGGTACGACCCGCGCGTGGCATCCGGTATCGTCTGTACCGCGGGTACACTTGGTCAGATCATTCCGCCTTCGACCCTTCTCATCATCCTTGCTGATGTGATGTCGAACGCCTACCAGCAAGCGCAATACGACCAGGGCAAATTCTCAGTCGAAGCATTATCGGTTGGTCAGTTCTTTGCCGCTGCGCTCTTGCCCGGCCTGCTTTTGGTTGCACTCTACCTTCTCTATATCCTCGTGCGAGGTTTCGCTCGTCCCCAGGACATGCCACCGGCGGACGTCAGTTTCGCGCGTCCGGGTGTCCGTGATCTTCTAAGGGCCGTCGTGCCACCGGTTTTGCTGATTGTGACCGTACTGGGTTCAATCCTTTCGGGGATTGCGACGCCCACCGAAGCCGCAGGTGTCGGTGCCGTAGGCGCATTGCTCATGGCAGGTGCGAAGCTAGGCCACTATCGAGGGGTAATCCTTGCCAGCGCAGCGGCGCTTGTCGCCCTCGCAATCGCTGCAGGCGTATTCCCGGTTCGCTTTCAACGCAGCGATCTGGTTACCGGAGATATTGTTGCCGGTGCATTCTACATCCTGTTTGCCCTAATTGGTGTCACAGGAATCGCTGCCGCCCTGCTCAACGTGATCCGTGGGAACGTCGTTCAGGATGCTCTAACCTCAACGATGACAATGACCGCCATGATCTTTGCGACCATCCTCGCAGCCAGTATGTTCTCACTGGTATTCATAGGGCTCGGTGGCGAAGAACGCGTGGCCCATTGGCTTCAAAACCTCCCTGGCGGCGCAGTCGGCGCGTTGATCGTGACCATGTTACTCGTTTTCCTAATGGGCTTTTTCCTCGACTTCGTGGAAATCTCGGTCATCGTCCTACCTCTTGTTGTTCCAACACTCATTTTGCTTGGTCATGACCCAATCTGGCTAGGTATTATTCTGGCGATCAATCTCCAAACTTCGTTCTTGACGCCGCCCTTTGGCTTCTCGCTTTTCTATCTGCGCGGTGCCGCACCAAAAGAGATTACAACTGGGCAAATCTATCAGGGTGTCATACCGTTCATCTGCCTGCAAGCCATCGGGGTGCTACTAATCTGGTTCGTCCCTCAAATTGCGACGTGGTTACCTGAAGCGATGTTCTAAGTCCCAGTTTCATTGATTTTCACAGCCAAGAGTTTACGACAGGGGCAAGAGCTTGTCCAAAAATTGGCCTTTCGGGCACCTGCCGCAACGGGTTGCAAAGGGACTTCGCACTCAACACACTTCGATCATTGAGGCACGGCATGCCACACTATTGAGAAAGTAATGTCTCATTCCGGACGCTCGCCCGCAATTCTGCAAACCAGCGGTGGTGCCGCTGCGTCCAGTAACCAAAGTGCAAAGCTTGGAAAGATGCGCACACTATCGGACAAAGGCGACTACGCAAGCCAATGTGCGTG
Organism: Alphaproteobacteria bacterium; assembly: GCA_030426685.1. Taxonomy (GTDB): domain Bacteria; phylum Pseudomonadota; class Alphaproteobacteria; order Rhodobacterales; family Rhodobacteraceae; genus Ruegeria. The sequence continues at coordinate 31,024 of JAUHYC010000026.1, read as the reverse complement.
GTGGCGATATGGTGTTGATTTTCGCTGAGAAATGACCCGGTAGGCCAGATAATTTTCACTGAGAATTGACCCATGTGAGCACATTGCCCCGACGTTTTCGTTTGGGGAGATTTGGAGTGATCGACATGGGGTTTTTGAGTGTCATACGACGCTGGGCATTGCGTGACAAAATGCCAATTCGCGAGATTTCACGGCGCACGGGGCTGTCTCGCAACACTATCAAAAAGTATCTACGCGAAGGCGCTGTAGAACCGAAGTTCAAAACACCGTCGCGTTCGAGCAAGTTGGATCCGTATGCGGATCGGTTGTCTGCCTGGCTGCTCGCCCAGACACGCAAGCCCCGCAAGGAGCGGCGCACGGTGAAGCAGATGCACGCTGATCTGATGAAGCTGGGTTATGAAGGATCCTATGGCCGTGTTGCCGCATTCGCGCGGACGTGGCGGGCAGATCGGCACCGTGCGGAACAGACGACGGGACGTGGAACTTACGTGCCGCTGGTATTCCAGCCGGGTGAAGCGTTCCAGTTCGACTGGAGCGAAGACTGGGTCAATATTGGATGCCGATAAGGGGTCAAGTTTGAATGCCGATTGACAGACCGGTAATCAGATCGCGTTCCTTGAGGATGCGATAGGCGGAAGCTTCTGAGATGTAATGCCTTTTCGTGTCCGTGAAGCGCACAGCCAACTCGCGGGGCGATAGGTCCGGTTCGTCCAGCGCCAGTTCAACCACCTGATCCCGGACGTCGTCCGGAATGCGGTTCCAGACGCGGCCAGGATGCGGACGGCGGTCTTCCAATCCCGCCTCGCCAAACGCCTGATATCGATCGTACCAGCGGTAGAAGGTCGTCTTCGGGATGCCCAGTTGCGCCAGCGTTTTCTTCACTTGCAGGTGGGATTGCTCGACCAGCCGGATGATCTCAAGCTTCTCGGATGCGGGATACCTCATTCCTCGTACTCCCCATCCCCGATCATGCTTTTTTTGAGCAGGCGGTTCTCAAGCGTAAGATCGGCCACAACCTCTTTCAACGCCGACGCCTCGGCACGAAGGTCTTTCACTTCAGGACTGTTCGCCTGGCGCGCGGTATCACCTGCCAGGCGTTTTTTGCCCGCCTCCAGAAATTCCTTCGACCAACTGTAATACAGGCTTTGTGCAATACCCTCGCGGCGGCAAAGTTCAGCAATGCTGTCTTCGCCACGCAGGCCCTCAAGGACAATCCTGATCTTGTCCTCCGACGAATGCTTCTTTCTGGTCTTGCGTCGGATGTCTTTCACCATCCGATCCGTCTTGCTCTTCTGTGTCACGGCTTCCCGTCTCATCTTCGATCCTCAAAGTCTACGATGAGCCGGAAACCCTCCGTTACGCAATAAACCTAAACTGTCCCACAGGTGCTGACGTCAGACAAGCAGAAGGCCCACTTCTTTGCCTTGGATCTTCCGCACAGCGACGCCTGCTACGTCCGGGCCTATCCGGCGGCGACAGCGGAGGCCTGGATGGATGGCCACGTCCATGCCTTTGGGTTCTTCGGGGCCGTTCCGCAGTCGATCCTGTACGATAACGACCAGTGCCTTGTGGCGAAGATCGAGCCCGGTCCTTTGACGCCTGTGACCAGGCATCGGGCCGGGTCAGTTCCCTATCGCTGCTGCGCTATAAGACCAACGACTATTCCGTGCCGGTTGCCTACGGCCATCGCGAAGTCTGGATTCGCGCCTATGTTGATCGGGTGGTCATCGGATGTGGTGGTGAGGTCATCGCGCGGCATGTTCGCAGCTACGACTGCGAGGACATGGTCTTCGATCCGGTTCATTACCTGCCGCTGATTGAGAAGAAGATAAACGCTTTCGAACAGGCGGCTCCGCTGGCCGGATGGGAGCTTCCCAAGGCGTTTGATACTCTCCAGAAGCTGATGGAGGCACGCATGCTGAAAGCCGGACGGCGCGAATACGTGCAGGTCCTACGGCTGCTCGAAAGCTTCGAGATGGAGGAGGTTCATGCTGCCGTGAAGACGGCTCTCCAGATGGGTGCGATCAGTTTTGATGCCGTGAAGCATCTGGTGCTGTGTCGGGTGGAGCGGCGGCCGCCGAGGCTCGATCTGGACGTCTACCCGTTCCTGCCACGGGCCAAGGTGGCGACGACATCTCCGGCCAGCTACATGTGCCTGACAACAGGTGCCTCGACATGACGGAGACGCCACAGATCCTGCTGAACCACCAACTCAAAAAGTTGAAGCTGCCGACCATCCTGCGGGAATACGACAAACAGGCTCGGCTCTGCGCTGCCGAGGGTCGCGACCATGTCCAGTTCCTGGCCCGTCTGATCGAGCTCGAACTCATCGACCGGGAACGGCGCATGATCGAACGCCGGATCAAGGCCGCGAAATTCCCGACGACCAAGAGCCTCGATAGCTTCGATTTTGCCGCGATCCCAAGCCTCAACAAGATGCAGGTACTCGAACTCGCCCGTTGCGAATGGATCGACCGTTGCGAGAACGTCATCGCTCTCGGCCCCAGCGGCACCGGCAAAACCCATGTGGCGCTCGGTCTTGGCCTGGCCGCCTGCCAGAAAGGCCTGGCGGTTCGCTTCACACCCGCTGCCGCAATCGTCCACGAGTTGATGGAGGCCCGCGACGAGCGCCAGCTCCTGCGGCTTCAAAAGCAACTCGTGAAACAGAAGCTCCTGATCATCGACGAGTTGGGCTTCGTGCCCCTCAGCAAAACTGGCGCTGAGTTGCTGTTCGAGTTGATCTCCCAACGATACGAGCGCGGCTCAATCCTGATCACCTCGAACCTGCCCTTCGATGAATGGACCGAAACATTCGGGTCGGAGCGCCTCACCGGTGCCTTGCTCGACCGGCTGACCCACCATGTCAGCATTCTGGAGATGAACGGAGAAAGCTATCGCCTGGCACAGAGCAGGGCTCGGCAGAATTCCTAAAACACAGAAAAGATTGGTCTTGGCGGACCAAAACGCCTTGGCAACCGCCAGCTTTATGGGAGCGCGTTTGCCAAGGCGCCGGTCACCCAATCAGTGGACAACTTTTGCTCCGCCCCATGGCCGGTTTTTACGCCGCCGTTGACACGATATCTGGATAGATCCATATTACAAAACATAACATAAAAATGTGTGGATGCACCGGTTACTATGAACGAATTCAAAGCCTTGAAACGTCTGATCGGGTGCTGTCATGTGTCCGGCCTATGGAGTGCAGCGGAATTGGCGGTGGACCCTAGTGTATATGCGAGGCTTGGGTCCACATAACCTTGGTGGACTCGGGGGCCGCTTTATTATCCTGGTTTTCCCAACGTCGATCTCATGATCGTCGTGTTCCGTAATTTTCCTGGATGTGAAGGTGTTACACCGCTGGGTCAGCCGAGTGCGTCGTCTATAATTGTAAGGCTCCTGTCGCGAAGCTCCATCATAGGGTCTGCTCCGGCTGGGGGCAGATCCAGATAAGTGTGTCCAGTAAGTCGCTGGCGCTGGCCATTCCAAAAGATTGCGACACATCCCTCCTGTTAAAGATTGGTCTCAGCAACCAAACCTTCCCATCAGGGGGCCATTCCCGCCAATAGCGACGCCCCTCCCGCGTCAGCGGGTTCGTTCAATCCCTCCGATTCAAACTTTTCTCGAAACACTGTAGGTAACTTGGGGATCTACTCGAAAGTCCGATAAGATCGCATCAAGCAAGGCTCGCACTCGGCGTGGTTGTGTACGTGCTGTAGGCATGACCGCTTGCAGTCCAATCGGTGCCACTTCAAATTCTCTCAAGAGCGGTATCAATCGCCCCGCATCTATGTCGGCAGCCACATCCCATTGCGACTTGCGAACAATCCCACGCCCTTCCAGTGCCCAGCGTCGCACCAAATCACCATCATTGGCGATCCGATTGCCCTGCACCGTAACCATTTGCCTGCCACCGTCGATTTCGAAAGGCCAAGCACGGTCAACATCCGATCCGAACCGCATGAGCAGACAGTTGTGACTTTCCAAGTCGACGGGATGCGTCGGTGTCCCGTTCCGCTCCAGGTAGTCAGGTGCAGCGCAGACGATCCGAGAATTGTCGGCCAGACGCCGGACGATCAAGCTGCTGTCCGCCAGATCGCCGTACCGTATCGCCAGATCGAGACCAGCTGCCGCTACGTCAACATAGCCATCACTCAGATGCAAGTCGACCGTGACCTCAGGGTTTTCTTCAAGAAATTTGTCGATGACCTGCGCCAACCGGTTGCGACCCAGATCAGACGGGGCGCTCAGCCGGATCGGCCCGGCAATGCGTTCAACACCAAGTCTGATACGCGCTTCAAGTTCTTCCGATTCAGCCAGCAAACGCTGCGCGCCATCAACCAGGTCGCGCCCCTCTTCCGTCAGGCTGATCGAGCGTGTTGTCCGGTTCAGCAACCGTGCGCCGTAATGAGCCTCAAGCGCGGCAAGACGTTCCGACACCGTTGCCGGCGACAACCCCATCTCACGCCCTCCTGCGGCCAGCCCGCCTTTTTCGACGATGCGCAGAAAGAGGGAAAGATTGTCCAGAAGCATTATTCGTAAATCCCGAAGTATAATTTCGGAAGTTACCCAATTCTCTTGGCGTTCCGCAAGGGGCAGGTTGTTGGCAACCAAGGGAACAGCACGATGCAACTTGACCACGTGACCATACGCACTCGAAACCTCACCGGTACACGGGACTTTTTCATCGATGTCTTCGGGCTTGAAGAAAAGCCGCGCCCCAAGGTCATCCAGCGGATTCCGGGCCACTGGCTCTATGCTGGTGACGACCCCATTGTCCACCTGATCGGTTCCCGTGGGCTGGGACCAAATGCAAGCCCCGAAGCCTGGGACCACGTCGGATTTCGCCTCACCGGCTATACCCGCTTTCGCACCAGCCTCGAAGAAAAAGGCATCCGGTATTCCACCATGGACCTGCCCGAACTGAACGAACGGCGCCTGTTTTTCCATGCCCCCTGCGGACAGCTCATCGAAACGGTGTTTCGCGAAACCACCCCATTCCCAGGAGATGAAAATGACTGACATGACCGGAAAGAAAGGCATCGTGATCGGAGGCGCATCGGGAATCGGCGCTGCCGTGGCAGATGCAATGGCTTCGCGCGGTGCCGAGGTCGTCCGCGCCAGTCGCCCGACGGGACTTGATGTTTCAGAGGGCGCCGCTCTGACCAGTTGGATCGCGGCCCAAGGCCCGGTCGACCATCGTGTCTTCTCCGCAGGCTCGCAAACGCCGGGAGGCGCGATTGCATCCCTCGATCTTAACGCCGCACGCGCAGCCTTCGACACAAAATTCTGGGGTAGCATTCGTGCGCCCCAGGCCATAGCCCCGAACTTACGAGAAGGCGGCACGATCACTATCACCAGCGGTTTTCTGGCCCAACGCACCGTCCCTGGGACATTCCCCAGTACGGCGATGAGCTTGGCCCTTGATCGGCTGGCCCATCGAGATGATCGCCCTCCTTGTCGTGGTCGGTCTTGCTGCACCCGACAAATGGCCCTTTGTCGTCGCTGCTTTCCTCTTTGGCGCAATGAGCTTTGCCAATGTGCCGGCGATGCAGATGCGGGTGATGAAATTCCGCGGAAAGGCGCTCGAACTCGCTCCGACAGCCAATATCTCGGCCTTCAATATCGCGAATGCGCGTGGCGGGATCATCGACGCTGCCGTGATCGACAGCACACTGGGCGCAACCGCAATAGCTTTTTCAGCGGCCGTTGTTCCGATCCTGAGCATGATGTTCATCCTGACACAGGAACGCAAACCCCATTCCGGCGTGTAATGCCACGCCTGAGCCAACTTCACCTCAATTCAGACCAAACCTCTCCGAAAGGATAAAAAATGACCACCCTTTTTAGCTCCGCCCAAGTCGGCGCCTTTGACCTGCCGTCGCGCATGGCGCTTGCTCCGATGACACGCTGTCGCACCGATCAGCCTGGCAACGTCCCCAATGCGATGATGGCCGAATATTATGCCCAACGTGCGAGTGCGGGACTGATTATCACCGAAGCCACCCAGATCAGCCAACAGGGTCAGGGGTATTCATTCACACCGGGTATTCACTCGGAAGAACAGGTTGCAGGCTGGCGCAAGGTGACCGATGCCGTACATCAAGCAGGCGGGCGCATCGTCAACCAGCTTTGGCATGTCGGCCGGATGAGCCATGCGATGTTCCATGAAGATGGCCAGCCCGTCGCACCCTCGTCGATTGCCCCGGAAGCTACCGTCTGGGTCGTCGATCCTGAAACCGGCGATGGCGGTATGGTGGAATGTCCGACACCTCGTTCGTTGGAAACAGATGAGATCGCGGGCGTCATCGACGACTACGCGAAGGCGGCACGAAACGCCAAGGAAGCCGGCTTCGACGGGGTCGAGATCCACGCGGCCAACGGCTATCTGATCGATGAGTTCCTGCGCGCGAGCTCGAACAAGCGAACGGATGAATACGGCGGCAGCATTGAAAACCGCATTCGCTTTGCTGTTGAGGCAGTCGAGACCGTGGCAGCTGAAATCGGTGCGGATCGCGTCGGCATCCGCATCTCACCCTTCATCACCCAGCGTGGCATGGATGATCCCGAAGCGCCGGATACAATTCTGGCGATGGCCAAGGAACTCGGGCGGATTGGCATCGCCTACATCCATATCGCGGAAGCCGACTGGGATGACGCACCGGAAACCCCGCGTGCGTTCCGTGAAGCGTTGCGGGCTGTCTTTCCCGGCGCGATCATCGTTGCTGGCGGCTATAACAAGGACAAGGCCGGGGCCATTCTGGCTGAAGGCCTGGCTGACGTAGTGGCCTTTGGACGCCCCTTCATCGCCAACCCTGACCTGCCGCGCCGCTATGCCGAAGGCTTACCCCTGGCGGATTTCGATGGCGATACGCTCTTTGGCGGCGATCAGAATGGCTATACCACCTACGGTACCTATGAGGCGGCGGCATGAGCCGCCCCCTTTCCTCAAGCGAGGTTGAACGCGCGCTGGGTAATGACCGGATCGGCACTGAACTGGTTGCTGAAACCGGGGGCATGAGGATCTGGCACCTGCGTCTCGCCCCCAACGAGACGCTGCCTGCACATCGGCATGACCGGCCCTACTTCTGGACTGTTCTGACCGACGGAACGGCAATATCCCGCTATGGTGACGGTCGCATCGAAGATGTGATCTACAAGAATGGTCAGACGCAGCATTTTCCCGATCTTTCACCTGACAATACCTTTGTGCACGACCTGACAAATACCGGCGAAGAAGAACTTGCTTTCGTCACAGTCGAGTTCGAACGCTGAAAGCTACTAAGGAAATCCTATATGCAACACGTAACCACAACAAAGGCCGTTGCGCTAACCCGCTATCTGCCAATCACTGAGTCCGACGCCTTTGCCGACATCGAATTGCCCGTTGCCACCCCGACCGGCCATGACCTCCTGGTCGAGGTGAAGGCGATTGCTGTGAACCCTGTCGATACAAAGGTGCGCAGCCCCAAGGACAAGATCGAGGAGACACCGCGCGTTCTGGGCTGGGACGCGACCGGGATCGTCAGCGCGATCGGACCGGATGTGACACTCTTTAAACCCGGAGACGCGGTCTATTATGCTGGCGACATCACCCGTCCCGGCACTAACCAGCAATACCAACTGGTCGATGAACGAATTGTCGGGCGCAAACCGACAACCCTCGGTTTCGCCGAAGCAGCCGCCCTGCCCCTGACCACGATCACCGCCTATGAGGCCATGTTCGACCGGCTCGGGATCGACCGGGATGGCACGAATGCCGGCCAGTCGATACTGATGATCGGCGGTGCGGGCGGCGTCGGCTCGATCGCCATCCAACTGGCCAAGCGTGCCGGCCTGACCGTGATCGCCTCCGCCTCACGCCCCGAGACGATTGGTTGGGTTAAAGAACTTGGCGCAGATCACACGGTCAATCACCGCGAGGACATGGTCGCACAAACCCGTGCGCTTGGGTTCCAACATGTCGATCACATCGCGATCTTCAACGACATGCGCCACTGGGAAGCATCTGTCGAATTGATCCGCCCTCAGGGCGGGATCGTGACAATCGATGACACCGACCTGCCGATGCCGATGGGCGGCATGAAGATGAAGGCTGCGGCCTTGCATTGGGAGTTCATGTTCGCCCGCGCCATGCATCAGACGCCAGACATGATCGAACAACACAAGCTGCTGAACTTTGTCGCCGATGAGATCGACGCCGGCCGCATTCGCACCACGGTGAGCGAGATACTGTCCCCGATCAATGCGGAAAACCTGCGCAAGGCCCATGCAGCAATCGAGGCAGGCACCGCAATGGGCAAGATCGTGTTGAAAGGGTTCTGATGCCAGGCACCAAGATACAAGACGAGGGCCGGCGAATTGATCGCCCGGCCCTTGCCGCGACAGGACATAATGGCGCCCTCGCCATGCTTGGTCTGTCAGTTCTGCTGCTTGGGGTGAACTGGCCGGTGATGAAGCTCGGGCTCGACTACTTTCCGCCCTTCTGGATGGTCTGCCTGCGCTTTTTGCTCAGCGCACCGGTGCTTGCCGCCTTGATCGCCATAACCTGGCATTGTCCCCCGGTTTTGACGCGGGCTGATTTGCCCGTCATTCTGGGTGTCGCAACCTTGCAATTCGCCGGTATGATGGGTTTGGTGACACTTGCACTGACGCTCGTCCCGGCGGGAACGGCCAGCATTCTGATCTACACGACACCTGTCTGGCTCATGTTGATCGACCTAGTCTTTGGCAATACAGCGATCGGGATGCAACGCAGGGCAACCGCATTTCTGTCCGCCGCTGGGTGCGCGACCATTGTATTTTCTTCGGGAAAGCCAGGTTTATGGGGTGCCCTCTTTCTTATCCTGATAGCCTCGGCTCTTTGGGCAATCGCAATGCAGCTTGTAAACCGGCACAATTGGCTAGGTGGTGTTCGCGATGCGCTGTTCTGGCAAATGCTGGTGGCCGGGTTGGCCCTTTTTCCGGTCGCCTATTTCTTTGAAGGTCCCTTCGTGTGGCCATCACTAACGCCAATCTCCGTCACTCTGCTTCTGTTCATCGGCCCAATAGCGAGCGGAGTTGGGTTCGGGTTCATGATTGCTGCTGGCCGTAGTCTGCCGACCGAGCGCGTCGCCTTGATCAGTACCGCAACGCCGCTCATTGGATTCATCTCGGCAACGCTGATATTGGGCGAACCGGTGAATGCCGCAACGTTGCTTGGCGGCGCTATCATGTTGCTTGCCTTGGTCTGGGGCGCAATTCCAGGACGGCGAACTCGTCCATAGGAACTGTGTTTCTCAGGCGGTCTGAACCGACACAGAGCTGCCGGCGAAGGACTTTGCATAGGCCGATGGCGTCCGACCCACATATTCCTGAAACGCTACGGAAAAAGCGGAACTCGACGAAAACCCGACCTCAAAGGCTGTTTCCGTAATCGAGCGCCGCTCGCGGCGCAGCATCTCCATCGCCCGGTTCATCCGCATCTCGCGAATGAACTCGCGCCAACTCTGGCCCAGTTCCGATTGCATATGTCGGCGCAATGTCCGTTCGGACATGCCCGCGTGTTCGGCCACCTCCGAAAGTGAGGCCGAAGGTCCCTTTCGCCGCGTGTAATCAATCGCTTTCTGAAGTGCAGAGGTGTTTGCATAAGGCGTCCACATGATCCGTTCATGCTTGAACCACTCTGGCAACATGTCACCAAGAGTGGTGAAATACGCTCGTGCCTGGCGGTTGCCCGGACTCGTATCTGCCCCCCATTTCAGACCGTAGTCCAGCATATTCGCGGCGAATTCCCTCACCGGACCGACCCAGCAACCGTCGTGGGTCCATGCAACTTCCTCGCGGCAGAACTTGACAACCTGGCCCGACGATGGCGTCCGTGCCCGCAGACGGAACATCCTCCCCTCGGGGACATAGACCATGTGATCGGGTGGAATCACCCATTCACCGGCATGGCCGAACAGTTCAAGCTCACCGGTGCGGCAGCGCACAAGCTGACCACCGTTCTCGGCATCGGTCATGAAGTCAAAGCGCTCGGTTCCGAAACGCCGGGCATGGCTGGTCATTTCGTTGGTCACAGAAAAGGCCCCATTGATTCGCGCGCGCTCCATCCCAATCCTCCATGCGTTCGTTTCAAACTTAGTTTCTGGTTTCCTACACAACCCGATGGTCATCGCCAAAAGGTTATGTGATCCACGTCCGATTATCAAAGAAAATAGTCCGTTTGTCGAATGCGGGACGTGGCCGTCCAAGGCAATGATACAGAATATCGTCGATTATAGGCCATGTCCTGCGGCGGTATGACGGGAGGAGTTACACAATATGGCACTTGATAGCGCACATTCTGCGAACGGGCCGATTTTGTCAGTGGCAGGCGTGAGCAAGCGTTTTGGTGGAACGCAGGCTGTCAGCAAGGTGAGCTTTGCGGTGAATGCTGGAGAGATCGTTGCCCTGCTTGGCGAAAACGGCGCCGGGAAATCGACGCTGATCAAAATGCTGGCTGGTGTGTACGCAAGCGATGAAGGCAGTTTTAGGTTCAAGGACGACCTATTTGATCCCCGCGATGCGCATCCCGGGATTGCCTTCATTCACCAGGACCTTGGCCTCATCGAATGGATGACCGTGGCCGAAAACATCAATCTGATGCAAAACAGCTACCCGACGCGGTTCGGCCTGATCGATTGGGGGAAAGCACGCAAGAACGCACTCAAGGCACTGGCCGAGGTGTCCGAAGCCATTGATCCGAATATGCGGGTGCAGGATCTGACCCGTACCGAGAAATCGCTGGTCGCCATCGCCCGAGCCCTTGCCCGCAAGGCGACACTGTTGGTGCTCGACGAACCCACCGCCTCGCTTCCGCAGTCCGATGTCGAGATGCTTCATGACGTTCTTTGCCGCCTGCGCGACAACGGCGTGGCGATGATTTATGTCTCGCATCGGCTGGACGAGGTCTTTGCGATCGCCGATCGCGTAGTGGTTCTGCGTGACGGCTTCCTCGTCGGGGATGAACCGATCGGAAAGCTCGATCCTGACAGCCTGATCCAATTGATCATCGGCCGCGATCTGGAAGACGTCTTTGTCCATACAGATCCACCTGAAAACGCCCCTTGCGTTTTGAAACTGGACCAGGTTCAGACCGAAGATGTAGGTCCCGTCAGTTTCGAATTGCGACGTGGGGAGGTTCTGGGGCTTGTCGGGCTACGCGGCGCTGGACAGGATGCGGTCGGTCACGCGCTTTTCGGACGCAGCCCGATATTGTCGGGCGAGATTCGACTGGCCGACGGCGCCCGCTTTCACGCCGCACATCCGCAGGATGCCATTCAGCAGGGCATTTGCATGGTGGCGGGCGACCGCAACGCCGAATCCGTGGCACAGGGGCTGACCATCCAAGAAAACCTGTTTCTCAACCCCAGCCTGACAGGTCGCGGATTGGGGACGTTCCGCACACCCAAAGGCGAGGCTGCCGAAGCGCACCGCATCGGCCAGACATTCGATATTCGCCCCAACGATCCATTCGCGCCCATCGAGACCCTGTCCGGAGGTAACCAGCAAAAGGTCGTCATGGCTCGTTGGATGACCGTGGGCGGACAGGTTCTGATCCTTGAGGATCCGACTGCCGGGGTCGATGTTGGCTCCAAGGCTGATATCTACGCCTTACTGGGTCGTGCCCTGAAAGAAGGTCTGGCCGTGCTGCTCATTTCCACCGATTTCGAAGAAGTCGCAGCCCTGAGCCACCGCGCCTGCGTCTTTCATAACGGCGGTATCGTAGCCGAACTGAGCCAGCAGAACATCTCGATCGAAACATTGCTGAATGCCGCCTCGATGGAGCCGGCCCGTCAGGAGGAAAACTGATGCAATCACTTGAATCCAACGCACTCGAGCCGACAAAGACCGAACTCGAAGGGCTGTCTTTCGGCGCCCGCCTGATCAGGTTGCTTCCTGTCTACGGCTTACCGATCCTGACTGTTCTGCTGATCATCCTGTTTTCACTTATCCTGCCCAAGACCTTTCCGACTTTTCTGAACCTGCGGGCGATCTTGGGTGAAAAGTCTGTCATCGCGCTCTTATCGCTGGCGGCAATGATCCCGATGATGACGGGCCGGATCGATCTTACGGTCGGCTATGGCATCGTCATTTGGCACGTGCTTGCCATCAGTCTGCAAACCGACTTCGGGCTGCACTGGTCCGTCGCTGTGCTTATCGTCCTTACAGGTGGCTGCCTTCTGGGGGCCCTTAACGGATTGCTGGTCGAGGTCGCGAAAATTGACAGTTTCATCGCGACGCTCGGCACCGGCACGGTGATTTATGCGCTGGCGCTCTGGTACACCGGCGGTCGGCAGGTCATCGGAGCACTGCCCGATGCTTTTACCGGGATATACACCACAACCCTTTTCGGTTTGCCCGTTGCCGCCTTCTATGTGCTGGTCATCGCAGTGGTCCTTTGGGTGATCACCGACTATCTGCCAATTGGCCGTAACCTCTATGCCATTGGTGCCAACCCCCGCGCTGCTGAATTGAATGGTATTCGCACACGACGTTTCGTGATCGGCGCGTTCATTGCCTCGGGTTTGATCGGTGCGATTGCCGGGGTGGTGCTGGCAGCCAAGCTACGGATCGGGCAGGCCAGTGTTGGCCTTGAATTCCTGCTGCCCGCGCTTGTGGGCGCATTCCTAGGCTCAACGACGATCAAACCGGGGCGGGTGAATGTCTGGGGTACATTGATTGGCGTCATCATCCTCGCCGTCGGTATCTCCGGCATCCAGCAGCTTGGTGGCGCCTTCTATGTCGAACCCCTGTTCAATGGCACGATGTTGCTGATTGCCATCGGCATTGCCGGCTACGCGCAGCGCAAGCGCAGCTCGGTTCGGCACGCACGCAAACCATCCGACAAAATGTAATTCACCCGTTCCAAGGAGGAGAGAACACATGACCATCTCAAAGAAACCCCTGCTCGCCGCAGCCCTGCTGGTTAGCACCGCACTTGCGGGTCTTCCGGCCGCCGCCGATGCGGTAAGCGACGCCAAGGCCTTTGTCGCCGAAGCCGCCAAGCCCAACCCGCCCTGGACCGGCCCCACCACGGGTCCTGCGGCACAGACCGGCAAGACAATCGTCTATGTCTCGGCAGATCAACGCAATGGCGGCGCTCTGGGCGTCAGCGAAGGTGTCAAAGAAGCCGCGGCTGCCATCGGCTGGGAAATGCGCGTGATCGACGGGCAAGGCAGCGTATCTGGCCGGTCCTCGGCCATGCAACAAGCCATCGCCCTGCAACCCGACGGCATTATCCTGGGCACTGTGGATGCCAATGAACAGGCCGAAGCCATCCGCCAGGCGGATGCCGCCGGCATCAAAGTCGTGGGGTGGCATTCCACCGCCTCGACCGGCCCATCGGACAAGCATCCGATCTTTACCAATATCACTACAGACCCGCTTGAGATCTCCCGTGCCGCTGCATCGCTGGCCGTGGCAGACAGCAACGGTACGGCAGGCGTGGTGATTTTTACCGACAGCGTCTATGAGATCGCGATTGCCAAATCCGATGCCATGGCCGAGGTCATCAAAGCCTGTGAAGGCTGCAAAATCCTGTCGGTTGAGGACACCCCACTGGCCGAAGCCAGCACCCGGATGCCACCGCTGACCAATGCCCTGTTGCAACGCTTTGGCGACGACTGGACCTATTCATTAACCATCAACGACTTACCCTACGACTTCATGGCTCCGGCCCTGATCTCGGCAGGCAAGCCCCAGGACGGTCAGCCGCGCAACATTTCGGCCGGTGATGGATCAGAAGCCGCGTTCCAGCGGATACAGCAGAATTTCTATCAGTACGCCACCGTAGCCGAACCGCTGAACCTGCACGGCTGGCAAGCCGTAGATGAAATGAATCGGGCTTTCGCGGGTGAAGCCGACAGCGGCTTCGTTGTTCCGGTCCATCTCTTCACGCCGGAAAACATCCAAGAGGATGGTGGCGCCAACCTCGCCTATGACCCCGGAAATGGATATCGCGACGTCTATCGCGGCATCTGGGGCATCAACTGATGCAATCCGTAAGGCGCAGCCTATCGGCTGCGCCTCTTTTTCCCGCCTCTTCAAAAGGAACAAACTTATGACAAACACTTTCTGGCCCGATGACGCCCGGCTTGTCATCTCGATCTCGATGCAGTTCGAGGCGGGCGGCGAGGCCCCCTATGGCCCTGGCGGGCCATTTTCGGGCTTCATCGACATGGACCCCACCTATCCCGACTTCCCAACCAAGAGCTGGTACCGCTATGGCTATGTCGAAGGCATCCAACGCATGTTGGATCTGTGGGACAAGCACAAAATAAAGGTGACGTCACATATGGTCGGCAGCGCGGTCGACCGCAGCCCCGAGGTCGCCAAAGAGATCGTGGACCGCGGTCATGAGGCCGCCGCGCATGGGCGGGACTGGATTATGCAGGTCGACCTGCAAGAAGCGGATGAGCGCCGGTTCATTGCCGACAACGTCGCATCGATCAAGCGTGCCACGGGCGTTGCACCGGTGGGCTACAACGGTGCTGCGATGCGCGGCACGATCAACACGCTGAAGATCCTTCAGGACGAAGGCTTCAAATACCACATCGACGATGTCAGCCGCGATGAGCCCTTTCTGATCCCCGTACGCAACAAGGATTTCGCTGTCGTGCCCTATTCAGTGACGCTGAACGACATCATCCAGTTCGAGGGCTACAAGTTCACAACGACGGAATACGAACGTCAGCTCAAGGACGAGTTCGATCAGCTTTATGAAGAGGCGGGGCATCGCCGCCGGATGATGGCAATTTCAACCCATGACCGCGTGCAAGGTCGCCCCTACCGGGTGAAGTCATTGGACCGGTTCCTGGAATACGCGCTGAAACACAAGGGTGTGGTCGTGATGCGCAAGGACGATATCGCCGATTTCACCCTGTCCGAACCAAGCATCATCCGTGATCCGAACCCACATGACGAATGGGCGGAGTGGGAACGCAAGAACGGTGATCAGAAGATCAACCCGATCGCATGAACGCCTTGCCGAGCATGTGCCTCCCGCATGCCCGGCCACAGCCGGAAGTCATAACATGATCGACATCACCATCATCGGCGGCGGCATCGTCGGCATCGCAACGGCGCTTGAAATCCAGCGTGCCTGGCCTGGCCTTTCCGTCCGCGTGCTGGAAAAAGAACAGGCTCTTGCGTTGCATCAGACCGGACGCAACAGTGGGGTCATCCATGCCGGTATCTACTATGCCCCCGGAAGCCTGAAGGCAGAGTTCTGCCGCCGCGGGCTGGAAGCGACTGTCCAGTTCTGCACCGAACATCATTTGCCCTTCGAGCAATGCGGCAAGCTGCTCGTCGCCACCTCGCGACTGGAAGAGGAACGTTTGGCGGCACTGACCGGCCGCGCCCAACAGAACGGGCTCGAAGTTCGTCCCGTTCCGGGCGCCGAACTACGCGAGATCGAACCCAACATAACTGGCCGGGCCGGGTTGCTGAGCCCCGCCACCGGTATTGCCGATTACGGCGCGATGGTAGGCAAGATGGCAGAACTTTTCACCGCCGCCGGGGGTGAAATCACCCACGATGCCGACGTTACCGGGATTGCGGAATCCGTCAATGACGTGACCCTTACACTGGCCAATGGGCAGCGTCTCAAAACCCGCCGTCTGATTGCCTGCGCCGGGCTCAACGCAGATCGGCTGGCGAGCATGTGCGGACTAGCTGATGACTTCGCGATTGTTCCGTTCAAAGGGGAATATTACCGCCTTGCACCGCGTCACGATAAAATCGTCAATCACCTGATATACCCGGTGCCTGACCCCGACCTGCCCTTTCTCGGCATTCACCTGACGCGAATGATCGGCGGCTATGTCACCGTCGGGCCCAATGCCGTGCTCAGCTTTGCCCGCGAGAAATATGGCAAGCTGGCGGTCTCGCCACGCGATCTGACCGCGATGGCCCGCTTTCCCGGTTTCTGGCGCACACTTGGCGCAAACCTTTCCTCCGGCCTGACCGAGATGGCCAATTCCACGTTTCGTAGCCGTTACCTTCGGGCTTGTCAGCGGTATTGCCCGTCGCTCGAATTGAGCGACCTGCAACCGCACCCGTCGGGCATACGGGCGCAAGCGGTGATGCGTGATGGCACATTGGTGCATGACTTTCTGATCCGCAGTACCGCCCGCACCATCCATATTTGCAACGCACCCTCACCTGCGGCCACCTCAGCCATTCCCATAGCCGAACATATCCGCAACGAGGCCGCGCGCCTGTTTGAACTCAAGGAACCCGCCAATGCTCTATGATCTCCGTACATACCGTTGCCGCCCCGGTACAATTGGAAAGCAGCTCGACCTCTATTCCGAACTTGGTTTCGATGCACAGCGCCGCCATCTGGGTGACCCGCTATTCTATGGCACAGTCGAAACCGGCGATGTGAATGCCTATGTGCATCTCTGGCAGTATCGCGACGCGGCCGACCGGCAAACCCGTCGCGCCGCGCTCTACAATGATCCCGATTGGCTCGAATACCGCACACGTGGCGCCGAGCTTGGTTATCAAACGGAACAGCGCAACACACTTCTGCGCCCTACCACCTTCTGGAATCCCCCACATCAGCATTGAAGGGAATTTCCCCATGACCCGATGGCACGCCGACCCGCTACACTGGGGCCACGGCCCCCGCGTGTTCGAGATGTTTCTTGAACCGACCTGTCCGTTTTCCGTGCGTGCCTTTGATAAACTCGATGAATTGCTGGCAGAGGCCGGAGAAGACCGGGTCACCGTCAAGCTGCGGCTACAATCCCAACCCTGGCATATGTTCTCCGGTGTCGTTACCCGCTGCATCATCGCCGCTTCGACGCTGGAACAGGGCAAGGAGGCCGCGCGCCGCGTGATGTCCGCGGTAGCGGCACATCGCGAGGAGTTCGAGTTCGAGAACCATTGCAGCGGACCAAACCTGGACACCACACCGCGCGGCATCATCGCCAAGCTCGAAGACCTGTCCGGCGTGGAGCTGGTCACCGCATTTGCCATCCCCGACCTTGATCGTGAGGTTAAATGGCATTGCAAATATGCCCGTCAAAACGGGATCCACGTCTCCCCGACGTTCATGATCGACGGTCTCATTCAGCCTCAGATTGGTAGTGGCGATCCCGCCTCGGCCTGGGTGCAGAACATAGTTCAGCGGCAAGATCGTAGTTGAGTACCCTGCGGGCATTCTCAGTTTGTAGCGGGCAGGATTGCCGTGAGGCACCAAGGCATGCTGAGTATGTTTGATCTGTCCCCAATATTTGACCTTCGTTATTGTGCTCGGTTATCGACTAGGCGGCTGCAGCCTGTCATCTTTATGCACGTCAAAAGCCTCACCTGAAATGATTGTCAAACTCATCGGGCGTTGGTCCATCCAATGCAGTAAGATTTCGTTGCAATGACCGCGCGCAAGCTGTTCCCAACAGGACAGAGGCTGTCAGCGCATGCCGTTTGGCAAAGTGAAGCGCCGCCGTTGCCAGCGGCAGCCCAAGCATCTCGGCTTTGGTCTGAAGGTTTTTGACCTGCTCGATGACTTCCGTTGATGCTGGGACGTAATCATAGGTTGCCCCTTTAACCGGACCAGTGGCGAGGATGCCCGAATTGAACACGCCGCCCAGTACCAGGCTGGTGCCTTGCGCTCGGCATTTGGCGGTGAGCTCCTGTTCTGCCGATCGGTCCAGCAGTGTTAGCCGACCAGCCAACAAGATCACGTCGATGGGGCCATGGTCCATTACGTCGAGACAAATCTGGTTTTCGTTCACGCCCAGCCCGAAAGCCCGGATTCTGCCCTGCTCCTTCAGCCTTACCAACCGTTCATATCCCGACCCGAGGAAGGCTTCCATATGGGCGCTATTGTTCTGTCCGTGAGTGAATTCACCGATATCGTGGACATAGACGATATCTGCGTAATTGGTATTCAGAAGACCGAAACTGTGTTCCAGCGAAGCTTCGATCCCGTCGCCTGAATAGTCATAGCGCACCGCGTTGGGCAGCGGATCGACAAAGCCATCGGCCTCGTCCATCGCTGGTCCGGGTGACAGCACCCGCCCGACCTTGGTTGAAATGACGTATTCGTCGCGGGGATGCCGCGTAAGGAAGCGGCCCAGTCGCTTTTCGGACAGGCCGCGACCATAATGCGGTGCGGTATCGAAATAACGGATACCCGCGTCCCAAGCGCATTGCAGCACCTCATCCACCTGCGCGTCGGTCGCTGGGCGGTACAGGTTTCCGATACTCGCACAGCCAAACGATGCCTCGGTCACGCGCACACCGGTATTCCCAATGAGGTTCTGTCGCATCAGGCCGCTCCTGCTTCGGCTGTTTGCGTTGCAGATGGTTGATGTTGATAACCGGCGATCGAGCTTGCCTTCATCTCGATGGAAAACCCCGGCGCCACAGGTGCCTGATAGGCACCGTTCTCCACGATGCAGGGGTCGACGAAATGCTCGTGCAGGTGATCGACAAATTCGATGCGTTTGTCGTCTTTCTCACCGGTGATCGCCACATAATCGATCATCGACAGATGCTGCACATACTCGCACAGGCCCACGCCGCCGGCATGGGGCCAGACCGGCAAGCCAAATTTTGCTGCCATCAGCTGCACCGCAAGCACTTCGTTCAAACCGCCCAGACGACAGCTGTCGATTTGCACGAAATCAATAGCCTCGTTGGCAATGAACTGTTTGAACAGAATGCGGTTCTGGCACATTTCACCCGTCGCCACCTTGATCGGGGCAATTGCCTGACGGATTTTCCTGTGCCCAACCACATCGTCGGGGCTGGTGGGTTCCTCGATGAACAAAGGCCGCGCAAATGACAGTTCCTTGACCCAGTCGATAGCCTGATCGACCTCCCATACCTGATTGGCGTCGATCATGATGTTCATGGCCTCGCCCAGCTCCTCGCGGGCGATGGTCAGGCGGCGGATGTCGTCGGCCAGATCGCGGCCCACCTTGAACTTGGTATGGGTGAATCCGGCCTCGCGTGCTTCGCGGCACAAGCGGCGCAGCTTGTCGTCGGAATAGCCTAGCCATCCTGCCGAGGTGGTATAGCAGGGATAACCTTCGGCCCTCAGCTTTGCGATCCGATCTGCCTTGCCCGGTTCGGCCCTGCGCAGGATGTCCAGCGCCTCGTCCTTGGTCAGCACATCGGTCATAT
This sequence comes from Alphaproteobacteria bacterium, assembly GCA_030426685.1. GTDB lineage: Bacteria > Pseudomonadota > Alphaproteobacteria > Rhodobacterales > Rhodobacteraceae > Ruegeria. Next base: position 11,866 of record JAUHYC010000026.1, on the reverse strand, counting down.
AGCGAAAATCGACAAGCTGCACGATTTCCTCGGGCGTCATTTCCCCGACCAGTTGCCAGACGGGCTTGCTCGCCTCTTTCGCCAGCAGGTCCCAAACCGCATTGACCACCGCACCGGTGGCCAGATGGATTGCACCCTTGTCCGGCCCGATCCAGCGCAACTGGCTGTCGCCGGTGATATAGCGCCAGAACCGTCCCATGTCCTCGCGCGCCCAATCCAGATCGAGACCGACAAGCAAGTGCCGCATCGCCTCGATAGCGGTAATGCAAATCTCATTCCCTCGCCCGATGGTGAAGGTCAGACCATGGCCCTGATACGCGCCATCGGTGTCCAGCACCACATAGGCGGCGGAATAATCCGGGTCGGGGTTCATTGCGTCGGACCCGTCCAGCGAGGCTGAGGTCGGGAACCGAAGGTCGAAGGTTTTCAGGTCGGTAATGGTAACCATCAGCCCGCCACCACGTTCTGACGCTGAACACCCAGCCCTTCGATACCAAGTTCAACAACGTCGCCCGGCTTCAGGTAGATCTGAGGGTTCTGCCCCATACCAACCCCCGGAGGCGTGCCGGTCGAGATTACATCACCGGGCTGCAGCGACATGAATTGCGACAGGTGCGAGATCACGGTTGCCACGTCGAAATGCATGGTCCGGGTCGAGCCGTCCTGATAGCGATGGCCGTTGACCTCTAGGTACATAGTCAGGTTCTGCGGATCGGAAACCTCGTCCCGCGTCACCAGCCAGGGGCCGATCGGGCCGAACGTGTCCGCCGACTTGCCCTTGACCCACTGACCCGAGCGGTGCAGCTGGAAATCGCGCTCGGACAGGTCGTTGACGACGCAATAGCCTGCCACGTGGTCCAGCGCCTCTTCGACACTGACATATTTGGTGTGCTTGCCGATCACCACGCCCAACTCGACCTCCCAATCGGTCTTGACCGAGCTGCGCGGGATTTCGGTGTCGTCATTAGGGCCACAAATGGCTGAAGTGGCCTTGAAGAAGATCACCGGCTCCTGCGGCAGTTCCATGCCGCTTTCGGCGGCGTGGTCGGCATAGTTCAGGCCGATGCAGATGAACTTACCTACCTGACCCACGCAGGCGCCGATACGCGGGTCGCCATCGACCAACGGCAATGAGGCCGGGTCGATGCCACGCAACTTGTGCAGCGCGGCGTCGCCTAGAGTGTCGCCCGAAACATCATCAATAACACCCGACAGGTCACGGATGTTCCCTTCGGCATCCAGCAATCCTGGTTTTTCGGACCCGACCGGGCCATAGCGCAACAGTTTCATCTCTTAATTCTCCTGCAAATTAAATGGACCAGCCGCCGTCGATGGCGTGGTTCTGTCCAGTGGTAAAGGCGCTGTCATCGCTGGCGAGGTACAGCGCAAGCGCCGCGATTTCCTCGGCGGTTCCGATGCGGCCCATTGGCTGGCGTGCGATGAAGTCCTTCAGTGCCTGTTCATAGTTGCCGGTGGCGCGCAGCCGTCCGTGCATTGACGGGCTGTCAACGGTGCCCGGGCAGATCGCATTGCAGCGGATGCCGCGGGTGACATAGTCGGCGGCCACCGCTTTGGTCATGCCGATCACTGCCGCCTTGGACGCGCAATAGGCAAACCGGTTCGGCACGCCCTTGATCGAGGACGCAACCGAGGACATGTTGATGATCGATCCGCCACCGTTGTCCAGCATTCCCGGCAGGATCAGACGGATCAGCCGATACATCGCCTTGACGTTCAGATCAAAGCTGAAATCCCAGTCCTTTTCGTCACATTCCAGAATGGTGCCGTTCGCCACATAGCCCGCGCAGTTGAACAGAACGTCCAGCGGGCCGATATCCGCAACAGCGGCCTCGACCGCAGCGCCATCGGTCACATCCAGCTTCCACGCAGTGACACGCGGGATGTTACCCAGTTCCGCCAGCGCGTCCTCGTTGATGTCGCTGGCGATGACCTCAGCCCCCTCGGCGGCGAACAGCTCGGCAGTGGCCCGCCCGATGCCTTGCCCTGCTGCGGTGATGAGTGTCTTTTTTCCGGCCAGACGGCCCGTAGTGTCAGTCATAGCTTTTAATCCGTGTGAAATACTTCTTGCATCATCGACCACTGCTCGCCCTCCGCGCGACTGGCCAGCGGCGACTGGCAGGGGTCGGTATGGGTCCACCAGTCCTGTGTCACCGGATCCTTGGCCATTTCGGCCATATCCGCCGCGAAATCCTCGCCGTGGTATTCCCAGTACCCGAACAGCAGGTTTTCCGGCTCGCGCAGAAAGATGGTATAGTTGCGAATGTTGCTGTTTCTGATCTGCTCCAGAACCTGAGGCCAGACGGCAGCGTGCAGGCGCTTGTATTCTTCGATCATCTCGGGCCTGATCCCGATCACCATGCCCATGCGTTGCATCAGGTGCGCTCCTTGACGGTCTTGGCCTCGGAAAGCCGCGAAATCGCTCCCCAATCCCAGTCGATACCCAAACCGGGTTCATCAGAGGGGATGGCGTGACCGTCCTCGATACGGATTGGGCCGTTGGTCACGGTGTCCAGTTGCGGGATGTATTCCAGCCATTTCGCGTTAGGGATAGCGCAAACCAGCGGCAGGTGCAGTTCCATCAGGAAATGCGGGCAAACCATGACGTTGAACGCCTCGGCCATGTGCGCCACCTTCAGCCACGGGGTGATGCCACCAATCCGGGCCACATCCACCTGCACGATCGAGGCCGCGCCCATTTGCAGGTAATCCTTGAACTGGCTCAGAGAATACATACTTTCGCCCACCGCAATCGGCACGCTGGTGTGTTGCGCTAGTTGCACATGGCCTGCCACATCATCGGCGGGCAGCGGTTCTTCGAACCAGCCTATCCCGTGCTCCTCGAGAACCCGCGCCCGGCGGATCGCTTCGGACAGCGTAAAGCCCTGATTGCCATCGGTCAAAATCTCGTACCCGCCACCCAGGGCAGACCGGACCGCCCCCAGACGCGCGTCATCTTCGCTCAGGTGATCGCGGCCGATCTTGATTTTTGAGCCGCGAAAGCCCTGCGCCTGCATCGCCAGCGCGTCATCGACCAGCGCCTGCGTTTCCAGATGCAACCAGCCGCCCTCGGTGGAATAAAGCGGCACTTTTTCGCGCGATCCCCCGGCGGCTTTCCACAGCGGCAGACCTTGCTTGCGGCAACGCAGATCCCAAAGCGCGGTGTCGATGGCGGCCAGCGCTAGCGAGGTGATTGCGCCCACCGCTGTCGCATGAGTGGCAAACAGCAGGTCGCGCCAGATGTTTTCGATCCGGTCCGGGTCGCGCCCGATCAGCATCGGGGCCAGCGTGTGTTCCAGCAGCGCCATGACGGATGGGCCACCCGTGCCAATAGTATAGGAATAACCAGTGCCACTAACGCCGTCGCTGTCATAGACAGTAAGGATGGGGGTTTCTTGACTGACAAAGGTCTGAATGGCGTCGACCCGTTTCACCTTGGGCACCAGATCGACCATGCGCAGTTCAATTTGAGTGATTGTCGCCATGCTTACCCCCGGATCGCCTTGGCCGATGCCGCGTCAAAGATATGGGTCTTGTCCAGCATCAGGCGGAACTTCATCGCCTCGCCCGGAGCAACCGGGCGCGGGTTGAACATCTTGGCCTGAACCTCTAGCCCGCCCAGTTCGGCGAACAGCAGTGTCTCGGTGCCAAGCGGTTCGGTCAGCGTGACGGTCAGGTCCAGCTCTGCGATCTCGCCTTCTTCCTCGACCGAGTGGCCGACTGGCATCAGGTTGTCGGCGCGGAAACCGAACCTCACCTTTTGCCCATTGCGCACAAGCGACCGCGCCGATGAGGGAACAGGCAGCTCGATACCACCCTGCAACCACAGGGTGCCGCCGGAAACCTCCCCATCAACAAGGTTCATCGGCGGCGAGCCGATAAAAGTCGCCACGAAGGTATCTACCGGCGTGTTGAACAGTTCCAGTGGAGTGCCAACCTGCACAATATGGCCGTCGCGCATCAGAACGATACGATCCGCCAGCGTCATCGCCTCGACCTGATCGTGTGTCACGTAGATGATAGTGTTGCCGACCTTCTGGTGCAGCTTCTTGATCTCGACCCGCATCTGGGTGCGCAGCTTGGCGTCAAGGTTCGACAGCGGCTCGTCAAACAGGAACACGTCAGGGTGCCGCACGATGGCGCGGCCCATTGCGACGCGCTGGCGCTGACCGCCCGACAGTTCAGCGGGCTTGCGTTCCATCAGCTCGTCCAGCCCCAGAATGCCCGCTGCTTCGGTCACGGATTTAGCAATCTCATCCTCGGGCCGCTTGGCGATCTTGAGGGAAAAGCCCAGATTTTCGCGCACGGTCATATGCGGATACAGAGCATAGTTCTGGAACACCATCGAGATGTTACGTTCGCGCGGGGGCAGGTCATTGACGACACGGCCGCCGATGGCGATCTCACCGCCGGAAATATCTTCGAGTCCGGCAATCATCCGCAGCGTCGTCGACTTGCCGCAGCCTGAAGGGCCGACCAGCACGACGAACTCTCCGTCATGGATGCCCAGGTCGATGCCGTGCACAGCCTGATGCTTGCCATATTTCTTGACGACATTGGAAAGGGTAACTTCGGTCATTTTCTTATCCTTTGACGCCGCCGAAGGTCAGGCCGGCAATCAGATGTTTCTGGACGATGAAGGTCAGGACCAACGCGGGCACGATCATGAGAACCGCAAGCGCGCACATTCCCCCCCAGTTGATGGTAAATTCGGCGGTAAAATCCAAAAGACCTACAGGCATCGTCTTGGACCCGACCGAGCGGGTCAGCTGCGAGGCCAGCGCGAATTCGTTCCACGAGGTGAGGAAGGCAAAGATCGCCGCCGAGGCAACGCCCGAGCGCGCCACCGGGAATTCCACCTTCCAGAATGCCTGCCAGCGGGTGCAGCCGTCGATTTCTGCCGCTTCGTGCAGCTCTTTCGGGATCTGGCGGAAGAACCCGTCGGTCAGCCAGATTGTGAACGGCACATTCATCGCCACATACGCCAGGATCAGGCCGAAATGGGTGTCGATGATGCCGACGCGGGCAAACACGATGAACAGCGGCAGCGACAGCGCCACACCCGGAACCGCGCGGAACAGCATCAGACCGACGAAATAGCCCGATTTGCCCTTGAACCGATAACGGGCAAAGGCGTAGCCGCCCGACATGCCGATCAGGATCGCGATGAGGGTCGAGACGACCGAAACGATCAGCGAGTTGCGGAAATAGCTGAACACTGGCACACCGCCCTCGCCCGCGCCGCCGAACATGGCGCGGTAGTGGTCCAGCGTAAAGCTGGGGGTCCAGACCGGCGGTTTGGCCATGATCTCGACCGTTGGACGGAACGAGTTGAGAACAATCCAGAGCCCGGGAATGCAGATGATCGACATAACAAGGAACAGGCCGATGAAATGCGCGGTTTTCAGGGCGCGGCGGCGATTGCGATGTGCAAGATTGCGGTCCATTGGCCCTACCCCGCCATTCCCAGCTCGGCACGTGCGGCGCTGAGCTTGCGGAAGAAATAGATGGTGAAGAGGATCGACAGCAGGATCGAGACATAACCCATCGCGTTCGCAAGCCCCATGCGGGCATCGACATAGCCGGTGCGGCTCATCAACGTCCACAGCAGCTCCGTACGCCGTGCGGGGCCGCCGCCGGTCATGATCTGCACGATGTCATAGGCCCGTGCGACATCCAGCGAGCGGATGGTCATGGCAATAAAGATGAAGGGCATCAGGAACGGCAGAGTGATGTGGCGGAAGGTCTGCCAGGCGGTGCAGCCATCGACCTTGGCGGCCTCCAGCGGGTCACGCGGCATGGCGAACAGACCGGCCAGGATCAGGATGGCGAAGACGGATGTGCTCATCCAGATTTCCGCGAACATGATCGAGAACATCGCGAGGTTGCCGTCCACCAGCCACGGCAGCGAGGCATTCTGAAAGCCCACCGATTGCAGCACGTTGTTCACCAGCCCGATATTGTCGTTGAAGATGAATTTGAACTGAAAGCCCACAAGGATGGGCGAGAACATCATTGGGAACATCAGGATCGTGCGAAGCGTGCGCTGTCCCCATGTAACCTTGTTCATCATCAGCGCAATGCCCAACCCCAAAAGCAGTTCCAGATTCAGAACGATGGTCAGAAAAAGCACTGTGCGCCCGAACGCCGCCCAGAACTTGGCATCCGTCAGGATCTTTTCATAGTTGAAGAACCCCACCCATTTCCACAGCGTCGAAGGCCGCGTCAGCTTGTACGGCGTGAAGCTGGAATAGAGTGAGAAAATGAGAGGGATCAGAACAACTGCGGCAATCACGATGATCGCAGGCAACAGAAGGACGAACCACTCGGGCACGCGGCGGCGGGTCATAGTTCACCTTTTAGGAGTCTTGGGGGTTCATCCGCGGCGGAACACCCGCCGCGGATACTTGCGGGCCCGGGTTTAGTAGTAACCAGATTCCCGCATCAGTTCGTCCACCGCAGCTGCGGCATCGTCCAGCGCCTGCTGCACAGTCTTGTCGCCAACGATGGCGGCCTGCAGTTCCGGAAAGACCAGGTTTGTGGTCTCGCCCCATTCCGGGATCGGCGGCACCGCAAATGCGTATTTCGCACCTTCGGCAAACGCGGCCAGAGCTTCGGCGCGGAATGCGTCATCACCAGATTGCGCTGCGGCGACGTTGGCCTCCCAAACGGCTGTCCGTGTCGGCAGGGAGCCACCAGCGCTTTCGGCCAACTGGCTTTCCTCGCTGGTCAGGAACTGAACAAGCGATACTGCGGCTTCTTTGTTGGCACAGTCGCTTGTGACCGAGAACCCGTGATGCCCGGACCAGCCGGTCCGCGTCGCCGAACCCATGGGTTGAACCGCAACGCCGACATTGCCAGCAGCCTTAGACGATTCCGGATCGTTGAAAAACCCGGCCCAGCCCGGCCAGTCCAGGTTCAACGCCACGGTACCGCTGGCAAAGCCCTGTCCCAGATCGTCCCACACATAGGACGTCGTGCCAGCCGGAACCGCCTTGGCCTCGTACAGGTCCACGAACCACTGCAGCGCGCGCTGACCTGCCTCGGAATTGAAGATTGGTTTCTTGTTTTCGTCCAGATAGTTGCCGCCCTCGGCGACAACCATCTCATAGAACCGGCCCACGATGGCCTCGTCCTTGCCTGCATACTGAGTGCCGTAGAAATTCGGAGGGTCGGCAAAAAAGATCGCCTGATCTTTGACCTGCTCCCACGTCTCGGGAACAGCCAGATCATAGCCGTACTTTTCCTTGAACGCAGCGGCCCTGTCGGCGTCTTCATAGTTCGACTTCAGGTAATAAAGCACTGAAACGTCAAACTGTGCGCGCGGCAGCATCAGAAGCTGGCCGTCGACCGTCGAGGCGCCAATGTTGCCCGGAACGAATTCGGCAATGGTTTCCGCTGGAACCAGCTCGTTCAGATCAACGTAGAGCCCTTCGTACTGGGGCGCAAAGGAAGAGTGGTTTGAACCAACGCACCAGCTGGTGGTGCCTGCGGCCATGTCCGACTTGATTTCCTTGTCGATCTCGAAGTGGCTTTTCTTCGAAATAATGTCGACCTTGGCGCCGGTCGCAGCTTCCCATTCGGCAATACGGCCATAGAGGCCTTCGTATTGCTGACCGCCGATCAGTTTCGCCTCGATGGTCACGCCATCAAAGTTTCCCCAATCCGACGCGCTTGCCGATTCGACGGCTGCGACTATCGCTGTTCCGACCATCAAACCCGTTAAAATGCTGGATTTTTTCATCATGTCCTCCCTGATGCAATCAAGCGATGCTCGTTGTTTATTCGTATTTAAAACATTTGTTCATCTATAAATCAATATTGACTTAGCCCTCCCGATGGCTGAAAATCCATCAGGAATATTGCGCGACAGGGCACTGTATGGACAACATCACCGACAAATACCGCGCCCCCGCGCTGGAGAAAGGCCTGGATATCATCGAGCTTTTGGCCGACCACGGTGAGGGGCTGACCCAGGGAGAGGTCGCAAAGGCGCTGGAACGGTCCCCGTCTGAGATTTACCGGATGCTCTCGACACTGGTGCGGCGCGGGTATGTCATCCGGTCCCCGTCAGGCGATCGATATTCACTTGGCCTGAAGATGTTCGCCATTTCGCAGCGGCACCCGCCGATTGGACGGGTAATCGAAAGTGCCCTGCCCCGGATGCGCGCGATAACACGCAAGACATGGCAATCCTGCCATATGGGAATGGAAAGCAACGGTGATATCGTGATCGTGGCCTCAGCGGAGTCTCCTGGCAATTGGGGCCTTGCGCTGAAAACCGGAACCGTCGTGGGGCTGGGGAATACAGGCTCTGGCCGGGTGCTGGCGGCCTTCCGTTCAAATGAAGAAGTCGAGGACCTGATCGAACAGCACCGACTTGCCGTAGGTGAACCCCCGCTGGACCGTAGCGAATTCATGGAGCATATCGCCCGCATCCGACGCTTGGGCTATGAAAAAATGCCGTCTGCAACTGCGATCGGTGTAACCAACGTGGCGTTCCCGATTTTCGGCCCGGGCGGTAGGGCTGCAGCGGTGTTGAGCTGCCCCTATCTGGAGCGTGTTGACGATCTGAAAGTCCCCTCGCTGGACGAAATCGTGAAAATGCACCGGGAACTGGCCCGGGAACTGACGTCGCTTCACGGCGGAACAACACCGGAATTCGGAGACACTTAAGGCGGAATAAAATACATGATCAGAGGTTCTAGCATGGTCATCGACACGCATCAGCATTTCTGGAAGCTCGACCGAGGCGATTACGGCTGGCTAACGCCCGAGCTTGAAACGCTATACCGCGATTCTCTGCCCGCGGATTTGAAACCTTTGCTGGACGAGGTGGGTATCAGTGGAACCATCGCAGTTCAGGCCGCCGATACCGAGGCCGAGACTGAATACCTGTTGTCCCTTGCAGACACGCATGACTGGATACGAGGGGTTGTCGGATGGGTGGACCTTGCCGCCGAAACGGCACCAGCCTCGATCGCGCGATTGGCGGCCCATCCTAAGCTTCTTGGATTGCGCCCGATGATACAGGACATCCCCGATGACGCTTGGATGCTGCGCGATGATCTGCGCCCGGCTATCGCTGCCATGGTCGAAAATGATCTGACATTCGATGCTCTGGTATTGCCCCGCCATCTGCACCATCTCAAGGTGCTTCTGGCAAAATACCCCGATTTGCGAGTCGTCATCGACCATTGCGCCAAGCCCGAAATCCGCATTGGTGCCTATGCGGGCTGGGCGCAGGATATGGCTGACATTGCCGAAAACACGCAGGTGTTTTGTAAACTGTCGGGCATTGTGACCGAAGCCTCGACCGATTGGAAGCCAAGCGACATTGAGCCTTACATTGCCCACATTCTTGGCATTTTTGCCCCAGAAAGGCTGCTGTTCGGCAGCGACTGGCCGGTTCTGAACCTCGCATCGGACTACAAATCGTGGCACGAGATCGCCATCCGCGCCATGGGTGACGCAGCAAAAAGTATCCTCTCGCAAAGCCCGAAAGCGGCCTACCCTCGTTTGTCCAGTTAAATCATAGAAGACAACCCGATTGAGCAGGCCTCAATTGATGTTGACAAAAAGGGCTCAAATCCGCCGACAAACATGCTTCAAGCTTGTATCCGAGAGGGGGACCAGCTTTTGCGAATGCACTTTTCACATCCGCCCTGTGTCGTGCGCCATGCGTGACAGACCGTTAGAAAGGTTGGGTAGAAAACGACTGGAGCTTTGGCGGCCAAGGGCCAGACCATCTGCTTTAGCCTTGATGTGCAAAAGAGCAGGCTGATGTATTAAAAAATTTACCCACTTTTAAGTAGCTTCCAATTCCTATGTCGTCCATCTAATGAGGTGGCAAAGCCGTTGGTCGGCATTCTCTCACTGAAACGCTTCGGTTGGACTTTTTGCATTCTGCTGAATCGTTGCGCGGAAGAAATTGGATGGGCCTGCATCGTGTATTTTCTCAGATCTCTCGGGCCGGCTGTTTCCCGCGTTTCAAAGATTGAAGCGGTTCGTGCGGACTCGGGCGCTCTTGTCGGCCTTGGGCTGACGGGGCTTTTCCTTCTTTCTCCGGGCGCTGATCTGGATCTGGTCCTGTATCTTATGGCACCCTTCAGGGCGACCTCCGTCATGCTCTTTGCTGTCCCAAATAGCCCGCTAGCGCAGCCCTAGAGCGTTTCGGTCTGAACTTGAATCGCGGGGGATTCCCTTGAGACGTCAAATGTGATTCATCCTGTTTGGGAGGATGGATCATGTCAGCACCTTTGCCAGCGGCGCTTCGAACGCGGTTTCAGAGACTGATTGAGGAAGGGTTAAGCGGGCGCGCGGCGGCGTTGCGTCTGAAGGTGTCACCTGCCACTGGCGCACGATGGGCACATCAGGTGAGTACCAAGGGCCATGCGGAACCGGCGCCCCAGGGGCCGCCGCGCGGCAAGGGAAAGCTGGCACCACACCAAGCCTTCCTCGAGGAACTGGTCGCGCAGGACCCCGACTGGACCTGTCACGGTTTGATACCGCTCCGGTTTCTCACTTAAGCGACCTTTCTTTCGAAGGCCAAGGGGCTTTTCCAGCCCAAGGCTGAGTGGCGTCGGCGTGGATTGTAGAACCCGTTGATGTATTTGAAGATGGCCATCTCAGTGTCGCGACGTGTCCGCCAGGAGCGTTGCCACAGCAACTCAGCCTTGATCGTCTTGAAGAAGGTTTCGACCGCCGCGTTGTCGTAGCAGTTCCCAGTCCCACTCATCGACACCTGGAACCCATGCTGGCGCAGGAGTTTCTGGTAGTCGTGAGAGCAGTATTGGCTGCCGCGGTCCGTGTGATGGATGCAGCCCTTGGGTGGCCGCCGCAACGCAATCGCCATGTTCAGTGCCCGGATCGCCAGATCGCGTTTCATCCTGCTGCTGACGGCCCAACCAATGACACGCCGGGAATGCAGGTCGAGGATGACAGCCAGATAGAGCCACCCCTCCTGCGTCCAGACATAGCTGATGTCGCCCGCCCATTTCTGATTAGGGCGGTCCGCATAGAAATCCCGGTTCAGCAGGTTCGGCGCGATGTTGAAGCTGTGGTTGCTGTCCGTGGTCGCCTTGAACTTCTTGTTTCTCTTCACCGTAATGCTGTTCTGTCGCATCAATCGGCCAATGCGGCGATGTCCGACATCAAACCCCAGCTCCTTCAGCTCTTCGGTCATGCGGGGCCTGCCGTAGCTTCCCAGAGATAGACGGAACTGTTCGCGGATGTGAGCAAGCAACACCATGTCGGTGCGTTGCCGCCGACTGGCCGGGCGGGAACGCCAGGCACGGTAGCCTCGCGGGCTGACGTCCATGATCTGGCACAGGCGGTTTGCGGGGAGTTCATTTCGGTGTTCTTCAACGAAGGCAAATCTCATTTGCTTCTCTCCGCAAAGAACACCGTGGCCTTTTTTAGAACATCCCTCTCCTCCCGGAGCATACGGTTCTCTTTCCGCAGCTCCGCGACCTCGCGTTCGAGATCGGACTGGACGGTTGGCTTCTCAGGATCGCGCCGATCCTGCTGAATCCAGCGGCTCAACGTTGAGAAGCCGATCCGAAAATCGGCGACCACTTGTTTACGTGGTAACCCGCTCGTCAACGCTACGCGCACCGCCTCGGCGCGGAATTCCGGGGTTGGTTTCTGTGCCATGATGTTTCTCCTTTGTGGCAAAATACCAAGTCAAAGGAGCGGAACAATTCCGTGACAGGTCCATTCTGGTCCTCGAGCTTTGCACAGCACCCACGACGAAGGATGGCCAGACGTTGCGCTGCGCCGTTCGTGAGTGTTGTAGGGGATTTTATCTAAAGGACGGAGGGGCGTTAAGCCCCTCCAGCAGTTTAGG
>JAUHYC010000025.1 GCA_030426685.1 Alphaproteobacteria bacterium | reverse complement strand
TTGCCTCCGGTGATTTAAACTGCTCGGACGTTTCATTGGCGGTAAAATATTGGTGATTGCCCAGCATTTCCAGAGGGGTCATCTGAATTTCTTGTGAGGTCGGGGCCAGTGGCGAAACGGTGGCTCATGACACGAAAAAACCCGGCCACCTTTGGCCGGGTTTTCATTCGAAAGACCGGATCGATCAGTCCATGGCTTTGAAGTTGAACTCGCCGCCTTCCTTGATGCCCGAGGGCCAGCGCGAAGTGACCGTTTTGGTGCGGGTGTAGAACTTGAAGCTGTCGGGGCCGTGCTGGTTCAGGTCTCCGAACATGGATTTCTTCCAGCCACCAAAGGTGTGGTAGGCCAGCGGAACCGGGATCGGAACATTGATCCCGACCATGCCGATGTTGACCCGGCTGGCAAAGTCGCGCGCCGTGTCACCGTCACGGGTGAAGATTGCCGTACCATTCCCATACTCGTGGTCCATCGCCAGTTTCAGGGCCTCTTCATACGACCCTGCACGAACGGTCGATAGAACCGGGCCAAAGATCTCCTGCTTATAGATGTCCATATCCGGCGTGACGTGGTCGAATAGGTGCGGACCGACGAAGAAGCCGTCCTCATAGCCCTGCAGGCTGAAATCTCGGTTGTCGACAACAAGTTTCGCACCCTGTTCCACACCAGAGTTTATCAGACCCAGAATACGCTCTTTTGCGGCACCGGTCACAACCGGGCCCATGTCTACGTCATCGCCTGCGGTGTAAGGGCCAACTTTCAGCTTCTCAACGCGCGGGATCAGTTTTTCGATCAAGGCATCTGCTGTTTCTTCACCAACTGGTACGGCTACCGAAATCGCCATGCAGCGTTCTCCAGCAGCGCCGAACCCGGCACCAACAAGGGCATCTGCGGCCTGATCCAGATCCGCGTCGGGCATGACGATCATGTGGTTTTTTGCACCGCCAAAGCACTGCGCGCGTTTACCGTTCGCGGTTGCACGGGAATAGATATACTGCGCGATTGGTGTCGAGCCGACGAAGGAAACACCCTGAATGATCTCACTGTCCAACAGGGTATCGACCGCCTCCTTGTCGCCATTAACGACCTGGAACACGCCCTTGGGCAAACCGGCTTCGATGAATAGTTCGGCCAGCATCAGCGGGACCGACGGATCGCGTTCAGACGGTTTCAAGACAACCGCATTGCCGCAGGCCAATGCCGGACCAACGTGCCACAGTGGCATCATGGCCGGAAAGTTGAACGGCATGATGGATGCGACAACGCCAAGCGGCTGGCGCATCGAATACATATCAATGCCTGGACCCGCGCTGTCGGTGAACTCGCCCTTCAGCATTTGCGGAGCGCCGATGCAGTATTCGATCACTTCCAGACCACGTTGCAGATCACCCTTGGCGTCGGGCAGAGTCTTGCCGTGTTCGCGGCTGAGTGCCTCGGCCAGCTTGTCCATGTCGCGGTTCATCAGGCCAACCATCGCCATCATGACCCGCGCACGTTTCTGAGGATTGGTCGCGCCCCAGGCGACCTGAGCGGCTGCGGCGTGCTCGATGGCCGCAGTGGTTTCAGCAGCGCTCGCCATCGGGCATTTGTACTGCACTTCGCCCGTCGCGGGATTGAATACATCGTCGAAGCGACCAGATGTCCCGGCGACGTTTTCGCCGTTTATGAAATGGGTCAGATCCTGCATAGAAAATTCCTCCGGATTAGGTTGGGCGCAGAATAGGCTTGCGAAAATCACCTGAACAGAGGCAATGTTTCAAACTAGTTTTGCAAAAATGCAAAGGGTGAAAAATGACGCCCAATTGGGATGACTTGCGGGTATTTCTGGCCGTCGCGCGTGACGAAAGCCTCTCGGCGGCAGGGCGCGTATTAAAGATCGACCCAGCGACCGTCGGGCGCCGGATCGCGCGGTTGGAAGCGGCATTGGACGCGGTTCTTTTTACCAAGTCACAGCAGGGCTATGTTCTGACCACCGCAGGTCAGCGTCTGATGGAGCATGGGCTGCAGGCCGAGGAGGCTATGCGCGCCGCGACCGGTGTCATGTCAGGCTCGACCAAATCGTTGAGTGGCCAGATCAGAATTGGCGCACCGGATGGATGTGCCAATTACCTGCTACCGCAAGTTTGCGCCAAGATCAGTGAAGCGAACCCCGATCTCGACATACAAATATTGGCATTGCCGCGTATCATTAACCTGTCCCGGCGTGAGGCAGATATGGCGGTCACTGTCAGCGCACCCACCGCTGGGAAATTGCTGGTTCAAAAGATCACCGATTACAGGCTGCATATGGTTGCCACCCTTGAATACCTGAGTCGGTGCCCGGACATCCGGTCTGTCGAGGACCTGCGGGGGCATCGGATGATCGGATACATCCCGGACATGATCTTTGACCGAGAGTTGGACTATCTCAATGAGATTGGTGTTGAGCGTGTCGCGCTTGCATCAAATTCGGTTTCAGTACAGTTGCGGCAGGTGTCACTGGGTACGGGGGTCTGTGTGGCACATGATTTCACACTGCCCTTTCACTACGGATTGCAAAAAATACTGACGGATCAGGTCAGTTTGACCCGGAGGTTCTATTTGGTTCGCCACCAGGGCGATCAGCGCAACGAACGGTTGAACCGCTTTGCCGAGGCGCTGACCCGAGGCATACGAGACGAAGTAGCGCGGCTTGAGTCCGAAGCTACAGCTTGACACCTCCTGACATTCCGGCAACGCTTTGGAAAACAGTACGTTATACCGGAGGTTTTTGCATATGCTTGTTCAGGCCATTCTCAAGTCTAAGGCCACCGATCGGGTGGTGACGGTCGAACCATCTGCAACCGTTGCTCAGGCTGCCGAAATTCTGGCGGAGAAGCGGATTGGTACTGTCGTCATTTCCGAGGATGGGGGGCAGACAGCTTCGGGCATCTTGTCCGAACGGGATATCGTTCGCGAACTGGCTGCCAGCGGTAGCGGATGTTTGGATAAACCCGTCAGCAGCTACATGACCAAGCAGCTCGTAACAGCGAGCAAACAGGATTCGGTCGAGTCTATTATGTCGCAAATGACCGAGGGAAGGTTTCGCCATATGCCCGTTTTGGAAGACGGTAAACTGGTCGGAATCGTAACACTCGGCGACGTGGTCAAGGCGCAACTTGTTGAACTTGCGATGGAAAAAGACGCGCTCGAAGGCATGATCATGGGCCACTGACCGCAGAGGCCATTACAGCCTCTTGCACCTGCGGCAAAGTTGTGTTTGCTTGCGCAGAAATAATGTTGCGCAGGAGGACCTTATGCGGGTTGGATTATATCCCGGTACATTTGACCCGATCACCTTGGGCCATATCGACATTATCGGTCGCGCGACTGCGCTGGTGGACAAGCTTGTGATCGGTGTTGCGATCAATCGTGACAAGGGTCCGCTGTTTTCCCTGGAAGAACGTGTCGCGATGATTGAGGCAGAATGTGCCCATCTGACCGAGCAGACCGGGACCGAAATTGTGGCGCACCCGTTTGAAAACCTACTGATCGATTGCGCACGCGATGTGGGTGCGCAGATAATCGTGCGCGGACTGCGAGCTGTGGCGGATTTTGAGTATGAATTCCAGATGGTCGGAATGAACCGCGCGCTGGACGCCTCGATTGAGACCGTGTTCCTGATGGCCGAGGCAAGGCATCAGGCGATCGCGTCGAAACTGGTTAAGGAAATTGCAAGGTTGAACGGGGACGTTTCGAAATTCGTCACGCCCCGTGTCAATACTGCGCTGCGCGAACGGTTAGGCTAGGGCACCCATCACCGCCGCCGTATCCAGCATACGGTTCGAGAAGCCCCATTCATTATCGTACCACGCCAGAACTCGGACCAGCGTGCCATCTGTCACTTTGGTCTCGGGCAGAGAGACCGTGGAACTGTGCGAGTCGTGATTGAAGTCGATTGAGATCAGCGGACGGTTTTCAGCGGCCAGGACACCGGGGATTTTGGCGGCAGCTTCAACAAACAGCGCGTTGACCTCTTCTTCGGTGGTCGGGCGCGAAACCTCGGCAACCAGGTCGACAACCGAGACATTGGGCGTAGGTACGCGGATGGCCTGTCCAGTCAGTTTACCGGCCAGTTGCGGCAGAACCAGACCCACGGCCGAGGCCGCGCCGGTAGTTGTCGGGATCATCGACAATGCGGCGGCACGAGACAGATAGGGGTCTTTCCCGGCAGTGTCATGCACCGGCTGGCTAGCGGTGTAGGCGTGAACGGTTGTCATGTTGCCATGTTTGATGCCCAGACCGGCATCCAACGCGGCGGCAACCGGCGACATGCAGTTGGTGGTGCAGGAGGCATTTGAAACGACCGTATCTTCGGCGATCAATTCGTGGTCATTCACTCCAAATACAACGGTTTTGACCGCTCCATCGCCACGCGCAGGTGCAGAGATCAGAACTTTTTTCGAACCATTTTCGAAATGGCGCGAGGCGGCCTCGCGTGTACGGAACACGCCGGTGCATTCCAGTACCACGTCGACATCGGACCAGCTCAACGCTTCAGGATCGCGTTCGCTACTCAACCGTATCGGGCCAGCACCGACATCAAGGCCCGCTTCGGTCAAAGTGACAGGATTTGGATAGCGCCCATGAACGCTGTCGAATTCGAAAAGATGGGCGTTCATTTCAGGCTTTGCCAGATCGTTTATTGCAACGATTTCAACATCGGTGCGTCCTGATTCCATGACGGCCCGCAATACGCCGCGCCCGATCCGTCCGAATCCGTTGATTGCCAGCTTGAGTGTCATGTTGCGCTCCGTCAGAATTGGTCGATCCATTGGTTAGCGCTAACAATGACAGAATGGCGAGAAAGTCAAGCAAAACCTATGTCAGCGCCAGAAGGCGAGCCAGTCGAGGAAATCGTACAGTTTCTTGC
This sequence comes from Alphaproteobacteria bacterium, assembly GCA_030426685.1. Lineage (GTDB taxonomy): Bacteria > Pseudomonadota > Alphaproteobacteria > Rhodobacterales > Rhodobacteraceae > Ruegeria. The sequence goes on along the minus strand of JAUHYC010000025.1, from coordinate 46,564 downwards.
CGAGAAACAGCAGGTGTTCCGTGCCTACCAGGGCAACGTCCAGCATCAGACCGCCGAGAATGAGAACCCCGAGCCAGATGGCGATTTGATTGGTCATTGCAGCCCCGAACGAAAATGCCCGCTCAGTTAACCTGAGCGGGCATAAGGGTACAAGTGATGTGCGAAGGGTCAGTTAAGACGGCCCATGGCGACGGCGACGTCAGCCATGCGAACCGAGAAGCCCCATTCATTGTCATACCAGGCCAGCACGCGCACCATCCGGTTGTCGACCACGCGGGTCTGATCCGGTGCGAAGATCGAGCTTTCTTCTGTGTGGTTGAAATCGGTTGAAACCAGCGGCGCAGGTTCAAAGCCCAGAACGCGCTGCATCGGGCCCTTTGCGGCTTCTTCAACGATGGCGTTCACCTCTTCGACCGTGACGTCGCGCGATGCCCGGAAAGACAGATCAACAGCCGAGACATTCGGAGTTGGGACGCGAATGGCAGAACCATCGAGGCGGCCCTTGAGGTTCGGCAACACTTCACCCAGTGCTGCAGCGGCACCTGTGCTGGTGGGGATCATCGACATGGCCGCAGCGCGGGCACGGTAGAGATCGCTATGGCGGCGGTCCAGAGTCGGCTGGTCGCCGGTATAGGCATGGATCGTGGTCATTATGCCGTGTTCGATGCCGATGCCTTCATCCAGAACCTTGGCAAGCGGAGCAAGGCAGTTGGTAGTGCAAGAGCCGTTTGAAACCATCTTGTCTTCAGTCGTCAGGCTGTTGTGATTCACCCCGAACACGATGGTCTTGTCGACGTTCTTCCCAGGAGCCGACAGAAGCACCTTCTGGGCGCCGCGATCCAGATGGGTCTTTGCCTTCAGCCCGTCATTGAACTTGCCGGTGCATTCCAGAACGACATCGCAGCCGTCCCAGTCCAGTTCGTTCATATCGTAGGTCGAAAACATCTCCATCGGGCCGCGGCCCAGATCCATGGTTTTGCCTTCGATCGAGATGTCGCGCGGGAAACGTCCGTGAATGCTGTCATATTTCAGCAAATGTGCCGAAGTTTCCAACGGGCCCGTGGCGTTGACTTTGATCACTTCAATGTCGTTGCGCGCCGATGCGGCGATGTGCGACAGGGTACAACGGCCAATTCGGCCAAAACCATTGATACCGACCTTGATGGTCATTCGACGTCTCCAAATGCGCTTGCGTTGCAGGCCATATAGCTGCGAATTGAGAATCTCAAAAGGGCAAAAATGGCATATTTTTAAGGTGTTAGCGCAAACCTGCGCCGGTTGCGCTAACGCTTGCGCTAAGGGTTGGATCAGGTAGTGTCGGCAACAGCAGTGAAACGAGAGGATGCGCGATGAGTGGTCTGTTGGCCCTGTTGGACGATGTGGCAGGGATTGCAAAGGTCGCGGCGGCCTCGGTCGATGATGTGGTCGCGGCAGCGGGAAAAGCCGGAGCCAAGACGGCCGGGGTGATCATCGATGACGCAGCCGTGACGCCCAAATACGTGCAAGGGTTCGCGCCCGCCCGTGAATTACCGATCATCTGGCGCATCGCGCGCGGTTCTGTATTCAACAAGATCGTTCTGCTGTTGCCGGTTGCCCTGTTATTGGCCAACTTCGCGCCTTGGCTGATCACCCCTCTGCTGATGATCGGAGGGTCATATTTGTGTTTCGAAGGGGCCGAGAAGATCTTTCACGTCCTGTTTCCTCATGGCAGCCATGTGATCGATGAGGACATGAAGATACGCGATCCAGGTCATCTGGAAGAGCAGAAGATCAAAGGCGCTATCAAAACTGATTTTATCCTATCCGCAGAGATCATGACCATTGCGTTAGCGGCCATCGAGGCGCCCAACCTGTGGATGCAGGCAGCGACCCTGGCGGTTGTGGGGCTTGGCGTGACGTTGGCGGTTTATGGTTCGGTCGCGCTGATCGTCAAAATGGACGACGTCGGACTGTATCTGGCACAGAACGCTCCGACCCCGATCGGGCGCGGTTTGGGTCGTGGACTGGTCAAGGCTATGCCCGGTGTGATGAAGACTCTTTCGATTGTGGGGACCGCCGCGATGCTTTGGGTCGGCGGTTCGATCATTATCCACGGGATGGAGGTTCTGGGTTTTGTTTGGCTGGGCCACCACATTCATGACTGGGCCTATGCCCTGGGGCATTTGGTGTCCGAGCAATGGACTGGTGCCGTCAAGTGGATTTCCAAGGCGACAATGGACGGCGTGTTCGGTTTGGCTTGGGGGTTTGTGTTGATACCGTTGGCGACAAAAGTGATTGCGCCTTTGATAGCAAAGACTTCGAATGCAACAGATTCGCACTAAGCAGTCGATAAGGTCGAATTGATGGCAAAGGACTCCAATCCGATTCTGCGGATCGTGTCGGCCCCTGGCCCGACCCAAAAAGGTGTTCAGAGTGCTTTTAGCGATGGGCTGGCCCCAGTCGCATCAGCAATGAGCGTTGCGGCGGATTTGATACCGTTTTATTCGAAACAACTTTTTGGTGTCCTGCATTATCGAATTCATACCGCGCTGAAGGCAAAAAAACGCGATGGTTGGTTGGGAGGACGCTTATACAATCGGTTCTCGGGTCAGTCCGTCGATTATATAGCGTTGTCTGGAACCCATTTGAGGCAGGCTTTCTCGGCAGCCGGGATACAGGCCCCAGATTTTATCGTTGCGCGTGGGCAGTATGAATTGCGACTGGATTATGCGCAGAAAGCATATGACGCGCTGAAACTGAAGTTTGAGGCCTGATCAAATGAAAAGGGCGGCCAGTGGCCGCCCTTCGCTCGACAAGCTGGGTCTTTACAGCCCCAGCAGTTCTTTGACCTTGGCCACGGTTGCCTCGGCGGTAATGCCGAAATGCTTGTAAAGATCACCAGCAGGGGCCGAGGCGCCAAAACCCGACATGCCGATGAAGCCAGCCTTGGCTTCACGGCCACGCTCGCCCAGCAGCCAGCGGTCCCAGCCACCGGCGCGAACGGCGGCCTCAATGCCGACGCGTACGGCGCCTGCGGGTAGAACGCGCTTGCGATAGGCTTCGTCCTGCTCGGCGAACAGCTCCATGCAGGGCATGGAGACGACGCGGGTACCGATCCCTTCGGCCTCGAGCATGGCTTTGGCTTCCATTGCCAGCGAAACCTCAGAGCCAGTCGCAATCAGGATGGCCTGACGCTTGCCTTCGGCTTCGGCCAGAACATAAGCGCCTTGCGCAGTCAGGTTCTTGCCTTTGTGCTGCGTCCGTACAGTCGGCACGCCCTGACGGGTAAGCGACAGGACCGAGGGGCTGTCCTTGAAGGTCAGTGCCAGTTCCCACGCCTCGGCGGTCTCAATCGTGTCGGCGGGGCGGAACACATAAGTGTTCGGCGTTGCGCGCGAGATTGCCAGATGCTCGACCGGCTGGTGGGTCGGGCCGTCTTCACCCAGACCGATCGAGTCATGAGTCATTACGAAGACCGAGGGAATCTTCATCAGTGCCGCCAGACGCATCGACGGGCGGGCGTAGTCGGTGAACGCCATGAACGTACCGCCATAGGGGCGAATACCGCCATGCAGCGCCATTCCGTTCATTGCGGCTGCCATACCGTGCTCGCGGATACCGTAGTGGATGTAGCGGCCCTTACGGTCCTCTGGCAGGAACACGCCCATATCGGCGGATTTGGTGTTGTTCGAGCCGGTCAGGTCAGCCGAGCCGCCAACGGTTTCTGTCATGATCGGGTTCACGACATTCAGAACCTTCTCGGACGAGGCGCGAGTGGCCAGCTTCGGCTGATCCTCGGACATCTGTTTCTTGAACGCACGGATCGCCGAGGACAGCTTTTTCGGAACCTCAAAGGCATAAGCTCGGTTGAATTCGGCCTGCTTGCGCTCGGAGAGTTGCGCGAAGCGCTCTTCCCATGCGACACGCTCGGCAGCACCGCGTGCGCCGATGGCTTCCCATGCAGATTTGATGTCGGCCGGAACCTCGAACGCCTCGTGCGGCCAGCCATAACCTTCTTTGGCGGCTTTCAACTGGTCCTGATCCGTTAGCGCGCCGTGACCTTTCGATGTATCCTGCGCCGCATGACCCAGAGCGATATGGCTTTTGCATGCGATCATGGTCGGTTTGTTCGATTTCTTCGCCTGCACGATGGCGGCGTCAATCGCTTTCGGATCGTGGCCGTCGATCTCGATCACGTGCCAGCCCGAAGCAGCAAAACGGCGTACCTGATCGGTGCGGTCGGCCATATCGACTGTGCCGTCGATGGTGATGTTGTTGTTGTCCCAGAACACGATCAGCTTGCTCAGCTCATGACGACCGGCCAGCGTGATCGCCTCCTGGCTGACGCCTTCCATCAGGCATCCGTCTCCTGCGATCACATAGGTATAGTGATCCACGACCTTTTTGCCGTAATGCGCGCGCTGGATTTCCTCGGCCATGGCAAAGCCCACAGCGTTCGAGATGCCCTGACCCAGCGGGCCGGTGGTGGTCTCGATCCCCTCGACCAGGAAATTTTCGGGGTGGCCGGCAGTTTTTGCGCCCAGCTGGCGAAAATTCCTGATCTCCTCCAAAGTCATGTCCGCATAACCGGTGAGATACAGCAGCGAATAAACCAGCATCGAGCCATGGCCAGCCGACAGGATAAACCGGTCGCGGTCAGGCCAGTTCGGGGCTGAGGCGTCGAATTTCAGGTGCTTTTCGAACAGCACAGTCGCAACATCGGCCATGCCCATCGGCATGCCGGAATGGCCGGAATTGGCGGCGGCGACGGCGTCAAGGGTCAGGGTGCGGATGGCCGCAGCTTTGTCCCAGTGTTCGGGGTTGGCATTGCGCAGCGCAGTCAGGTCCACGGGCGTAGTTCCTTTGGGTTACGGGCAGTTGGGGCGCTGAATATCATCCGCCCGACAAAGTGCAAGCAGAACTGGGTGTTGCACCCGTTTGGCGCTTCAAGTGTGATGCGCAAGTGGTTGAAACCAAACAGTGGGTATTTTTGGTAACATTCCGTTAGACTAGGACCGAAATCCGCCACCCTTGATTCGGGTAGGTGAGCAACAGAATGAACCTTGGTTAAGAGGTGACAGGGGCATGAGCCAGATCGAAGAACTACAACGTCGTATCATATCAGCGATGGACCGGATCGGCAGCGGTGTCGAAGCACTGCGGGACACTGCGCCGTCAGTCGGCGGTGATGATACAGCTATTAGGATGGCGCTGGATGAAGAACGCCTGGCGAATGCACAGTTGGAAGAGCGGATAAAAACGCTCAAGGAACGCCATGTGCAGGAGATTGACGCCTTGCGTGCACAAACTGCATCCGATGGTGAGGCCGAAATGTTGCGAGAGCAGTTGGCCGAGGCCGCAGCCAAGCTGGCGTCTGTCGAAGCTGCGCGGGCAGAGTTGGCAGACGCGAAGGCCGCGCTTGAAAATAGCGACGAAGTTGCAACGCTGAAGGCCGAGATAGAAACACTGCGATCGTACCAGGGCGCCGCGGAAGAAGCAGAATCGCTGCGGGCCGAAGTTGAGCAACTGACACCGCTTGCGGATCGCGCGGATGAGATGGAAGCCGAATTGACCCGCTTGCGCGCGGAACTCGCCGATAGCGAGCGAGTGAACGAACTCAGTGCTGAGCTCGAAATGCTGCGGGCCGAACGCGCCAGCCACGGGGCAGCTATGTCTCGGCTGGATGATGATCTGCAACGGCTGCGCAGTGCCAATGAGAAGTTGCGCAGCACAGTCGATGAACTGCGCGCGGCAGCAGAAGAAGGTGTTGCCGATGCGGATCTGCTGAACCGGGCAACCGCCGCCGAGCTGGAGGCGACCCGAGCCGCGCGCGCATCTGACGCCGCCGAAGCGCATGCCGTTCTGGCCCGATTGGAACCCTTATTGACCCAGGCCAATCTGGCTGAAGGGGAGGTAGAATAATGCCCGAAGTAACCATTCACATCGGTGGCCGCGGTTTTGACGTCTCGTGCCAGGACGGGGAAGAACCGTTTCTGCAGGCCGCAGCCAAATTGCTGGATGATGAAGCGCAGGTCTTGTCGGATCAAATCGGGCGCATGCCGGAATCGCGCATGCTGCTGATGGCGGGGTTGATGCTGGCCGACAAGGCCGCCGCGCATGAGGATCGGGTGAAATTGGCCGAAGCCAAGCTGGTCGAGGCCGAAGCCGAGCTCAAACGCCTGCGCAGCATGCCTCAGCCGGAACCCGAGCGGATCGAGGTTGCGGTGGTGCCGCCATCGGTCACGGATACGCTCGCCGAAATGGCAGCCCGTGCAGAGGCCCTGGCGGCGGTGATCGAAGAAAGGACGGCCTGATGTTTGTCTCGCGCACCGCTCTTTGCGTGGCGATCGTGACTTTGTGCGGCGCGGCGGCACAGGCTGAGATCGATATCCTGTCGGTGACCTTCAGTTGTGAAGACAACACGCAGGTGCCCGTGTCATATTTTAATCCCACCGAGGGGCCGGGGGCCGCAGCGATGATGCTGGAGGACCAGTTGATCGCTCTGAAGCAGGTTCAGAGCGGTTCAGGCATTCGCTATGAATCCGTGGGCGGGGCAGGGATATACACGCTCCGCTCCAAAGGCTGGGAGGCGACGATCAGCCATCAGGCCAACGGTGACACAGCCCCTGAAGTCATCCTTTTCAAGGACTGTGTCAGCAAATAGCTTACGCGTTTGCTTCGCGGATCTTGTCGGCTGCGTCTTTGTTGTAGCCTACGTTGTTTTCATCAAACAGCGTGTCCAGCTCACCCGATAGCGTCATCTCAGTGATGATGTCGCATCCGCCCACAAACTCACCTTTGACATAAAGTTGCGGTACAGTTGGCCAGTCGGAGTAATCCTTGATGCCCTGACGCACCTCTTCATCGGCCAGCACGTTCACATCGGTATATTCGACGCCCATATAGTTCAAAACCCCGGCCACACGGGACGAGAATCCGCATTGCGGCATTTCCTTGGTGCCTTTCATATACAGCACCACGTCGTTTGCTTTGACGGTTTCGTCGATCTGGGTCTTAACGTCGCTCATCTTGTTTTTCCTTTTCATCCGCCTGCGCGGGGGTCGTTCCGTTGTCGGGCAGTTCAGGTGCCCATCCTTCTTCTTCAAGCCTCCGGTGTTCGGCCTGCGCCAGTGTCACCGGATCAAGCCCGTATCGTTCGATTCCACCGACCTTGCTGAGCTTGTCCGGGTCAGGGCGCATGTCCGATAGCCTTCGCTTTTGGTTGCGTTTGACATAGGCTTCGATCAGGGCTGCGGCAACAACAATTGCCGCGATTGCAACGATCCATGTGCCCAAAGGTGTCATTTTATATTCTCATCCTCTGCGCCTATCGTATGCACGCCGTCTCATCTGTCGCGTGAAGCGCCAATATCTGGGTCCGTACTTTAGCAGCTTTGGCAGATCACAGAGTAAGATCGCGATGAAATTTAAAATATCCAACAATAGATAGACCAGTCTCAGAACAGTCCACCCAATGGGTTCATCCATTACTCAGGCACTTTCGTTGTCAGCGCCAGCGCGTGCAATTCTCCGTCCGGGCCGTCCATCTTGCCCTTCAACGCCGCATAGACAGCGCGTTGTTGCTGAACCCGGTTCTTTCCGCGAAAGCTCTCGTCTACGACCATGGCCGACATATGCACGCCATCGCTGCCGCCAACCTGTATTTCCGCATTGGGAAAGGCTTCGCGCAGCAGGGTTTCAATCTCGTGGGCGCTCATCGGCATGTAGGTGTACTCCTGAAAGTCTTTCCCAAGATGTAGAGCGATGCGCGGGGGCGTGCAAGGTGGGACCGGAGTCTTGAAACGGGGAATCCCGCACCGGTGTCGGGCGCGGGATTTTCATGCTTGATCCGTAAAAAGGGTGGGTGGTCAGGCAACCGCCCCTGCGAAGCTGGTGCGGAATGTGTCAGCCAGTTCGCTCAGGGGGGCTTCGGACCCGCCGATTTTGACCGCATCACCGGTGAAGCGACCCACCGAAACCAGCGGCACGCCGGCCTGACCTGCGGCGATCATCAGCGCCTCGGCCTGATCGAAGTTGCAGGCGACCAGATAACGCGCCTGATCTTCGCCGAACAGGAATTCGGTCGGGGCATCGTCGAGGCAAACGCCCACGCCTGCCGCCTCGGCCAGTTCGAACGCTGCCAGAGCAAGACCGCCGTCACCCAGATCGGTGCAGGCCTTGATCATCTCGCGATTGGCGCGAATGAAATCTCCGTTGCGCTTTTCGGCTTCCAAGTCGACATGAGGGGCATCTCCGTCTTCGCGGTTGAAGACTTCGGCCAACAGTGCGGATTGGCCCAGATGACCATTGGTTTCGCCAATGACCAGAGCCACGTGGCCTTCGCGGACTTCATTACCGATGATCTCGTCCGAATGCTGCAATAGACCAACAGCACCAATAGTGGGTGTTGGTAGAATGGCCTGACCATCCGTTTCATTATAGAGCGAGACATTGCCCGAAACGATCGGCATATCCAAGGCACCGACGGCTGCACCAATGCCTTGAATGGCACCGACGAACTGGCCCATAATCTCGGGCTTTTCGGGGTTGCCGAAGTTCAGGTTGTCCGTGGTTGCCAGCGGTTTGGCACCGACAGCGGTCAGGTTGCGATATGCTTCGGCCACCGCCTGCTTGCCGCCCTCAACCGGGTTCGCGCGGACATAACGCGGGGTTACGTCGCTGGTGAAGGCCAGCACCTTGTCGGTGCCATGGACGCGCACCATACCCGCACCCAGGCCCGGAGTGCGTGCCGAATCCGCCATGACCATCGTGTCGTATTGTTCATAGACCCATTGTTTGCCTGCGTAGTTGGGCGAAGAGAGTAGGGCGCGCAGGCCGTCGATCGGATCGATCTGAGGGATATCCTCCAACTCTTCCGCCACAGGGGTCGGTTCCCACGGGCGATCGTATTCCGGTGCGGTCGAGGATAGCTTGGACAGGACCAGATCGGCTTTGACCTCGCCATTATGCATGATCAGAAAGCGGTCTTCGGCAATGGTTTCGCCGACGATGGCAAAATCGAGGTCCCATTTCTCGAACACAGCGCGGGCCTCGGCCTCAAGTTCGGGTTTGAGGACCATCAGCATGCGTTCCTGAGACTCGGACAGCATCATCTCATACGCCGTCATGTTCTCTTCGCGCTGAGGCACGTTTTCCAGATCCAGGCGCACGCCAAGACCGCCCTTGTCGCCCATCTCAACAGCAGAACAGGTCAGGCCAGCGGCGCCCATATCCTGGATCGAGATCACGGCACCGGTCTGCATAAGCTCCAGCGTGGCCTCCATCAGGCGCTTTTCGGTGAAGGGGTCGCCAACCTGAACGGTAGGGCGTTTTTCTTCGATGGTGTCATCGAACTCGGCCGAGGCCATGGTCGCGCCGCCGACGCCGTCTCGGCCGGTTTTCGCTCCCAGATAGACGACGGGCATGCCCACACCGGAAGCCGCCGAATAGAAAATCTTGTCGCTGTCGGCCAGACCGGCTGCAAATGCGTTCACCAGGCAATTGCCGTTATAGGCCGGATGAAACCGAACTTCGCCACCCACGCAAGGTACACCGAAACAGTTGCCGTAGCCGCCAATGCCTTCGACCACGCCATTCACCAATTGGCGCGTCTTGTGGTGGCCAGGCTCACCAAAGGACAGCGCGTTCATCGAGGCGATGGGCCGTGCGCCCATGGTGAAAACATCCCGCAGGATGCCACCTACGCCAGTCGCCGCACCCTGATAGGGCTCGATATACGAGGGGTGGTTGTGGCTTTCCATTTTGAACACCACAGCCTGACCATCGCCAATATCAACCACGCCCGCGTTCTCACCCGGGCCGCAAATGACCTGAGGGCCAGAGGTTGGCAGCGTGCGCAGCCACTTCTTGGACGACTTATAAGAACAATGCTCGTTCCACATGGCTGAGAAGATGCCAAGTTCGGTGAAAGTCGGCTCACGCCCGATGATCTCGAGGATCATGTCGTATTCCTCGGGCTTGAGCCCGTGTGCGGCAATCAGATCGGGTGTGATGGCGGGCTCTTGCATCTTCTGTCCTGTGTCCAAGTGGGCCGAGATTGCGGGCCTTTTAGGGCAATGGGCCACTTGAGGAAAGGGCCAAACCCGCACAGGGGTCATCAGACAATAAAAAACGGAACCGGCCACAAGACCGGTTCCGATTTCCGAGGCCGACCAAGTCGTTTCAGCCAGTGGCTGAAACCGGTTGAAGCCTTGGGGTCAGGCGGGGTTTTGCCCCTTGTTGACCGCATCAGCGGCGGCTGCACCGGCGGCTGCTTTCTGTTCCTCGGTCAGGTTTTCAGCTTCATCCAGCCCCGGTATCGCAACGCGCACCTCGCGGCGGGCAAAGTCTATACCGTTGGCGTTGAAGGCAGCTTTGACCCGGTTGAAGATTTCTTTGCGCAGGGTGAACTGCTTGCCGGGCTTGGCCATGAACTTACCGCGAATGATCATACCGACATCGTCAAAATCAAATACACCCTGAGATTTGAAAGGTTGCAGGAAGCCGTCCTTGTGAACCTCGTCTTCCATCATCTCGGCGCCGATCTTCTTGAAGATCTTCTTGACCTTGTTGGGGTCAGTGTCGAACGGAACGGTGAACTTCAGCTTCATAATGACCCAATCGCGGCTGAAGTTTGTCAGCTTCTGAATCTCGCCATAGGGGATAGTGTGAACCGGGCCGCGATGGTGACGCAGTTGCATCGAGCGGATCGAGATTTTCTCGACCGTTCCCATGGTCCCGCCGACATCAACATATTCACCGACGCGGAAGGCATCATCAATCAGGAAGAAGATGCCGCCAACGATATCGGCCACCAGTTTCTGCGCACCAAAGCCGATGGCCAGACCCAGAACACCGGCACCCGCCAACAGCGGAGTGATGTTGATGCCCAGTGCGCCCAGGGCCAGCAGGCCGAAGATTACGGCAATGGTGACCTGCGCAGTGATCCGCAATAGCGGTAGAACAGTGGCCAGACGAGATCCGCCCGCGCCGCCACCTTCACCGCCAGCCTCTTCATCCAGCGCCTCAGCAGCGGTTTGTTCTTTGGCAAGACGGCGGTTGATCCAGAGCGAGACAACCTCGTTCATGATATAGCCAACAGCGATGATCAGCAGGAACTCGATGACGGCTCCGCCAACTTCGGCGCTGACACCGGCCGAGGCGACGTGGCGAAGGTCCAGTTGCCAGGCCCGTGCGATCATGAAGACGACAAACAGACCTGCAATGACACGACCTATCCGGATATAGCTCCGCTTGGCCGAGCGATAGGCGCGTTCAGCCAGCGGCCCTTCGCCGGACATCGGCGGCTGCAGATGGCGCACCAATCCACGTATCAGCGTATCGAGCGCCGGTGCGATCAACAGCCAGAACATCGTCGTGAAATGCGCCCCGCCGGACAGCACACGGAACAGTTCCGGGTTGCGCTGTGCCACCAGGAATTCGACCAGCAGCCAGATCACCACTGATACACCGATGGCAAAATAAGGATAGTATCGTGCAACCTCCTCATCGAATTTGGTGTGATCCGGGTCGGTGCCTAGCATCATCTGCGACAGTCCTTCGCGCGCGGTCCAGGCGATTACACCAATGTACACGTGGATCGCTGCATTGAGCCAGAAGCCGATGCGAGTATCCTCACCGGTGATACCATTGAGCGCATTGAACCGAATAACGAACAGCGTGAAGCCAATAAGGATCAACAGTCCAATCAGATTGCGGTGCAGGTACTTGGCCCAATGATCATCGATATTGACCAGACGGAACTGGGCTTTATGAGGCGCCAGAACAAAACGTGACGCCGCAGCACCCAGCCGCGGAACCCAGATCAGATAGAATACAAATGGGGCCGCATAGGTGATCTGTTCGGTTGTCAGCAAACCGCGGCCGACTGCCCGAATAACCACGTAAAACACGATAAGTCCCGCGATCTCGCGGCAGAAGCGGCGGAACAGATACCGGACTGCCCCCCAAAGATCGGCCTCATCCGAGACATCAGTGGTTTCGTGCCAGCGACGGGTCAGGTAGATAAACAGCTTTTCCGCAATGTAACCTACAACAAGCACCGAAAGGACAAGTCCGAGAAGCGTGAATACGCCTGTGACACCGAAGGTTTCCGAGAAATTACTGAAAGCTGTGATCTGTGCAGTGACGATCTTGGGCAATGTTGTCAGGGCGTGAGTCCAGGACGCGACCATCTCGGCCCAGATTTCGTGGATTTCGGTCAGCGGATCCTCATGGTCTTCTTTTGCTGCAGCCTGTTTCTCGGCGACGGCGTCCAGTCGCTCTAACAGAATCGCCCGAACCTGATCGTCGGACATTCGGGCGACCAGTTCATCGACCTGATCAGGTGTCAGATCCTCGGGGATGGTGACGGTAGAGGCTGTGCTTGTGTCCTGTGCATAAAGCGGGACCGCAAGGAAAAATACGGAGACTATCGCCATCAAAAGGCGGAGTGGGTGATACATGAATTTGCCCTCGAACACGAATTTATTATCGCTTTCTCGGGATCATAGGGTTGAATGTTCAGTTTTCCCAGAACTTTAGCCAACTCAATATGTTGCTGTGGCAAAAAAAAGGCCGAGCACTAAGCTCGGCCGTAGTCCAACAGGGAGGTATGAAGATGATGAGCGTTTCAGCATCACCGCCTTCGAGAGCTCATTTAGGGATCACATTAACAACGATCAAGGTTTATTAAGGTTTGCGGACGTCATGTCCGCTATGCTGTCGGTGCATAGCTACAACTTGCCCAGTTGCCGCAGCTGCTTTCGGTGGGCGATAATCTCGTCCTGCACGAAATCCCGAAATGCCGCTATCCGCTTGGAATGGCGCAATTCTTCGGGGTAGGCAAGATAGACCGGGACATCCGCGCTTTCGATATCCGACATTACGGGGACCAGATCGGGGAAATCTTCGGTCACGTAATCAGGCAGTACACCGATCCCGAGATCGTGAAGCACACCCTGAAGGACTCCGAAATAGTTGTTCACTGTCAGCAATGAGCTGGGATTGTACGTCATCAGGTGCCGTACCATGGATGCGCTTGCTCCGACCTGAGGTGCAGAGGGCGTTTGGCAGATCAGTCGGTGATTAGAGATGTCTTCCAGCGATTGAGGTGCCCCGCCATGCGCGTCCAGATAGTTTTTGGTAGCGTAAAGCAACATCTGCACGGTCATCAGCCGTTTGCGCACCAGATCAGCCTGGCTAGGTTCCTTCATGCGGATGGCCACATCGGCCTCGCGCATCGGCAAGTCAAGAACGCGTTCCTCAAGCATCAGGTCGATATTGAGGTCGGGGTATTGTTCGTAAAGCTTCGGCAGACGCGGTGCCAGCCACAGGGTGCCGAAACCGAATGTCGTCGTGACCCGAAGGACTCCGAACACCTCATCCTCGCTGTCACGGATGCGAGCGGCAGCAGCATCCAATCGTTTGGACATGGCCGAGGTGGCATCGAAAAGCAATTCACCCTGTTCGGTCAGGATCAATCCGCGTGCGTGACGATGGAACAGAGTCGCATCCAGTGATTCTTCGAGGGCACGAATCTGTCGGCTCACAGCAGATTGAGACAAATTGAGCTTGTCACCCGCGTGTGTGAGGCTGCCTGCATCCGCAACCGCGTGAAATATTCTGAGCTTGTCCCAATCCATCGACGCAACTTTCGTTATCCTTCGGCTGACCTATATGAAAGACGTAACAAATTCCACATTCAAACAGGGAAATCGTTACGAGACAGGAGAAAATTGCTATACAGGTCAGCATTAATGACCTAAAATGCCCGCCAATGCAGCACACTAATCCGACGATGGGAGACGTCAGATGAGTCAGTCTAAAATTTCATTAAATGACCGGTTTGATCTGGCCAAAAGCCCGGTTCTGCTGAACGGGACCCAGGCGTTGGTGCGTCTAATGCTGATGCAGAAAGCGCGCGACACGAAGGCGGGCCTGAACACGGCGGGTCTGGTGACCGGGTATCGCGGCTCACCCCTGGGTGCGGTTGATTTGCAGATGTCCAGGGCCGAAAAGCAACTGGCCGAAAGCGATGTCACCTTTCAATACGGTTTGAACGAAGATTTGGCCGCCACCGCCCTTTGGGGCAGCCAACAGGCGGGATTGCGTGGTGACGGCAAGTTCGATGGTGTTTTCGGGCTGTGGTACGGCAAAGGTCCCGGCGTCGACCGGTCCGGTGACGTGATGCGTCACGCCAATATGGCGGGGACAGCGCAGCATGGCGGGGTCCTGATGGCGATGGGTGATGACCATACGGGCGAAAGCTCGACCGTATTGCATCAATCGGAATGGTCGCTGGTTGATATGTATATGCCTGTCGTCAGCCCGGCGGGCGTTCAGGAGATTCTGGACTACGGCATTTATGGTTTTGCGCTTAGCCGCTTTGCGGGTGTCTGGGTCGGGTTGAAGACGATGAAAGACACGATCGAGGTCACTTCGGTCGTTGATGGCAGACCCGACCGGATGCAATTGACGGTGCCGCAGTTCGACATGCCAGAAGGTGGGCTGAACATCCGGCTGGGCGATACGCCGCACCTGCAAGAGACACGGGTCATCGACTATAAACGTTTTGCGGCTGAGATGTTTTCGCATGCCAACAAGCTGGACAAGCGTGTGTGGGGCAAGCCCGGTGCAAAGATCGGATTTGCTGCGGCGGGCAAGAACTGGTTGGACCTGACCCACGCCATGTCCTTGCTGAATATCGACGCGAATGAGGCCGAAAGGCTGGGGATTACCACATACAAGATTGGCCAGACATTTCCCCTGGATATGAAGGGCTTCCACGACTGGGCTGAAGGGCTGGATCTGATCGTCATCGTCGAGGAAAAGCGCAAGCTGATCGAGGTGCAGGTCAAAGAGGCAATCTTTGATGACCGGCGCGGGCGTCGTGTCTATGGCTGGTACAAAGGCGGTGCCGGAACGCTGCACCGCGAAGAGTTGTTTCCCACCCGCGGTGCGCTGGACCCAATCATGATCGCCGAGAAGCTTGGCGAGATTCTAATCGAAGAAGGCCACGATACGGATGGCGTCCGTGCTGGTCTGGCCGCGCTCTCGGACGCACGGCGTGCTGATAACGCACAGGAAATAGCGGCGCGTCTGCCGTATTTCTGCTCGGGCTGTCCGCATAACAGCTCGACCAGACTGCCTGAGGGGAGCCGTGCCTATGCCGGTATCGGCTGTCACTACATGGTGCAGTGGATGGACCGTGAGACAACGGGCTTCACCCAGATGGGCGGTGAGGGTGCGAACTGGATCGGAGAGGCTCCGTATTCGACCACGAAACACGTGTTCCAGAACCTGGGTGACGGCACTTATAATCACTCGGGCGTGCAGGCTATCCGGGCCGCATTGGCGGCAGGCACCAACATCACTTTCAAGATTCTTTTCAATGATGCGGTCGCCATGACCGGTGGCCAGGACAACGAAGGTGACCTGACGGCTGAGCGGATCGTGGCTGAGGTCAAGGCGATGGGGGTTCGCAATGTGGCCGTTGTCTATGACGAAAAAGAAGAAGTGAACTTCAAGGCTCTGCCTCCCAGTGTCGAAACCTTTGAGCGCGCAGAACTGATGCAAGTTCAGGAAAAATACCGTGAAATCGAGGGTGTATCGGTAATTGTTTATGTGCAGACCTGTGCTGCTGAAAAGCGCAGGCGGCGCAAACGCGGCACCTTCCCGGACCCCGACAAGCGTGTGTTCATCAATACCGACATCTGTGAAGGCTGTGGGGATTGCGGCATTCAGTCGAACTGTGTCTCGATCGTGCCGAAAGAAACGGAGCTTGGCCGCAAGCGGGCAATCGATCAATCGAGTTGCAATAAGGACTATTCGTGCCTGAATGGGTTCTGCCCGTCGTTTGTGACGGTTGAGGGCGCCAAGATCCGCAAAGAGGCGACGACTGAGATCGATTTGCCCGAGCTGCCCGAACCGTCGCAGCCAAAGATCAATGGCACCCATAACGTGGTCATCACAGGTGTCGGCGGCACGGGAGTTGTCACCATTGGCGCGGTCTTGGCGCAAGCGGCGCAGATCGACGGCAAAGGTGCGGGCATGATGGAGATGGCTGGCCTGGCGCAGAAAGGTGGCGCGGTTCATATCCATTGCCGCATAGCCAACAGCCCCGATGATATCAGCGCTATTCGCGTGGCAACAGGTGAGGCACATGCTCTAATCGGCGGCGACCTGGTAGTGTCCGCCGGAGCCAAGACTTTAGGACTGACTCAATCGGGCCGGACCGGGGCGGTTGTGAACAACCACGAGATCATCACCGGCGATTTCACCCGTGACACCGATTTCAGAATACCGGGCGATCAGCTTGAGCTGGCGCTGCGCGCCCGGTTGAAGGATTCGGTTGA
The DNA here is from genome assembly GCA_030426685.1 of Alphaproteobacteria bacterium. Lineage (GTDB taxonomy): Bacteria > Pseudomonadota > Alphaproteobacteria > Rhodobacterales > Rhodobacteraceae > Ruegeria. The sequence goes on along the minus strand of JAUHYC010000025.1, from coordinate 30,230 downwards.
TCTGTTCGACGCCACTGAGCTCGCGCGCGCGGTGATGGGGGACTCGATCTATTCCAACATGATGGTATTCGGGGCCGCCTGGCAGCGCGGGCTGCTGCCGATCAGCCATGACGCCATCATGGAGGCGATCGAGCTGAACGGTGCCGCGATTGAGCGCAACAAACGAGCCTTCGAGATTGGTCGCTGGGCGGTCGTGCATCCTGAGGATGCAGCCCGGATTCTGCAGCCCGGCGTGACTGAATTGCCCAAGACGCTGGATCAGTTGATCGACTTCCGCGCGGCGCATCTGACCGAATATCAGGGCCGGCGCCTGGCGAATCGCTATCGAAAGCTGGTTGACAGCACCAAAGATGATCAACTGCGCGAGGCGATTGCGAAAGGGTATCACAAACTGCTGTCATACAAGGATGAGTACGAGGTTGCCCGATTGCTGCTGGACAGCCGCAGGCAGGCCGAGGCCGAGTTTGATGGCGACTTCAAGATGACCTTCCATCTTGCGCCGCCTGTACTGGGCACCAAGGGCGTCAACGGCCGGCCACCCAAGCGAGCGTTTGGCGAATGGCTTCTAGGACCACTTAAATTGCTGGCGAAGTTGAAGGTTCTGCGTGGAACGCCTCTGGATGTGTTCGGCTATAGCGCCGAGCGCCGAATGGAGCGGGCTCTGATCCGGCAATATGAAAAGGATATGAAAGAGGTTCTGCCCAAGCTGACACCGGAAACCCGCGACGCGATTTCGGCGCTTGCCGCGTTGCCGCTGGACATTCGCGGGTTTGGCCCTGTTCTGGTTGCGAGCGAGACCAAGGCTGCAAAACGGCGCGAAGAGTTACTATCCGTGATCCGTGGCGGCGGGCCGGAACTTCGGGCTGCGGCGGAGTGAAGCTTTGCATAACTGTCACAAAATCTGGGCAAACTGATTTACTGCCGCTAAGTGAAGGCAGCAAACCCGGAGTAGCCTATGCCCTCGCGCCATCACGTCGCCCGTGACATCTCCTACGCCCATTCTGCCGAAACGCGGGGTGGGCGTATGGTTATCAAGCTGATGGAGAACACAACCGGCCGCTTGCGCCTGATCCGGCGGGCTGACGGGTACGAGCAGGAGGTTGGTCACGGGCGTGATTTCTGGTCGGTCATGGTGAAACGGTATGGGCTGTCGCTGGAAATCGCGGGGGGCTCGCTGTCGAACATCCCCAAAGACGGGCCGCTGATTCTGATCGCCAACCACCCCTATGGTATATTGGACGGTCTGATGATGGGGCATATCTTGTCCCAGACGTGCGGAGACTTTCGCATTCTGGCGCATCGTGTGTTTCGCAAGGCGGAGGATTTGAACCGCATCGTTCTGCCGATCTCGTTTGATGAGACGAAGGAGGCGGTGAAGCTGAACCTCGAAACCCGCAAGACAGCATTGAATTATCTAAGCGACGGCGGTGCGATCGGTATCTTTCCGGGGGGCACCGTCAGCACTGCGGTCACGCCGTTTGGGCATCCGATGGACCCGGGTTGGCGGGGCTTCACCGCGCGTATGGTGGCAAAGTCGAATGCGACCGTGGTGCCGATTTTCTTTGATGGCCACACTTCACGACTGTTCCAGATCGCAAGCCATCTGCACAACACTTTACGTATGGGTCTACTGATCAAAGAGTTTAAAAAACGGGTGGATACGCCTGTCAGGGTGGTCGTCGGTAACCCTATCGGGCGTGATATTCTGGACCCGTTGGGAAAGGATACGCGCAAGATGATGGATTTCTTGCGCAAAGCCACGTATGAGCTGTCTCCGGAGCCGCTGAAGTCTTATGACTACGGTTATGAATTTGAGGAACGGCATCGCGCCTGAAGGGGCAAATGGCAGTAGGTATCTTTGATTCGGGATTGGGCGGTCTGACCGTCCTGAACGCCGCGCAGAAACGTCTGCCGGATGTGGACTTTCTGTATTATGCGGACAGTGCGCACGCGCCATACGGGGTGCGTGATGCCGAAGATATTTATAACCTGACCCGCGCAGCCGTGCAGGAACTATGGGATCGTGGCTGTAATCTTGTGATTCTGGCCTGCAATACTGCCAGTGCTGCTGCTTTGCGCCGGATGCAGGAGGCGGGCGTGCCCGAGGGCAAGCGCGTGTTGGGCGTGTTTGTGCCCTTGATCGAGGCACTGACCGAGCGGCAGTGGGGCGACAATTCTCCACCGCGCGAGGTCGAGGTGCAGCATGTGGCGCTATTTGCGACGCCTGCGACGGTTTCCAGCCGGGCCTTCCAGCGGGAACTGGCCTTTCGCGCCATCGGGGTCGATGTCGAAGCTCAGGCCTGTGGCGGTGTTGTCGATGCGATCGAAGACGGCGACATGATTCTGGCCGAGGCGCTGGTGCGAAGCCATGTGGATGCGCTCAAGCGCAAGATGCCACAGCCGCAGGCCGCCATATTGGGCTGTACGCATTATCCGCTGATGGCAGATGCCTTCCAGAAGGCGCTTGGTCTGGACGTCAAGGTGTACAGCCAGGGCGATTTGGTGGCCGAGAGCCTTGCGGACTACTTGCAACGTCACCCGACTATGCTGGGCAAGGGCTCGGGCGGGTTTCTGACGACCGGAAAGCCGGGCGTTGTGTCAGATCGCGCGACGCAGTTCCTCCGACGACAAATCAAGTTTCAGGCCGCCTGACCAAGGTCAAGGACGACGCCTTTCCGATCCCTTAACTCGTGGACCGTCGCACTGGCGGTCATACCATGTGACACATGAATGAAAGAGGTCTCGCATGACCCATAAAATCGCAATTCTGGGCGCTTCCGGCTATACTGGCGCTGAATTGGTGCGGCTGACCGCCGAACACCCGAATATGGAAATCACCGCTCTGGCCGCCGAGCGGAAAGCAGGGCAAACCATGGCGCAGGTCTTTCCGCATCTGCGCCATCTGGACCTGCCCGTTCTGTGCAAGATCTCTGAGATCGACTTTTCGCAAATCGATCTGTGCTTTTGTGCACTGCCGCACAAAACCAGTCAGGAGGTTATTCGGGAACTGCCCAGGACCCTGAAGATCGTTGACCTTTCTGCGGATTTCCGGCTGCGGGATGCTGAGGAGTACGAGAAGTGGTACGCCAATCCACACACCGCACTGGAGCAGCAGGAAGAGGCCGTTTACGGCCTGACCGAGTTTTACCGCGATGAAATCCGCACCGCGCGGCTGGTTGCTGGTACAGGGTGCAACGCGGCGACAGGGCAATATGTGCTGCGGCCTCTGATCTCTGCCGGCGTGATTGATCTGGACGATATCATTCTGGACCTGAAATGCGCGGTGTCGGGTGCCGGCCGGGCGCTGAAGGAAAACCTGCTGCATGCCGAACTGAGCGAAGGATGCAATGCTTACGCCGTGGGCGGCACGCACCGGCATTTGGGTGAGTTCGATCAGGAGTTTTCGGAACTCGCAGGCCGCACGGTGCACATACAATTCACGCCCCACCTGATTCCCGCCAACCGGGGCATTCTGGCGACCTCGTATGTGAAGGGCGATCCGCAGAGCGTCCATGAAACGCTGTGTGCAGCCTATGAGGCTGAGCCGTTTGTACAGGTATTGCCCTTTGGCGAGACCCCCTCGACCCATCATGTTAGGGGCTCGAATTTCTGCCATATCGGCGTTGTTGCCGACCGGATTGAACGCCGCGCAATTGTGGTTGCGGCATTGGATAACCTGACAAAAGGTAGCAGCGGGCAGGCCTTGCAGAACGCCAACCTGATGTTAGGTGAGGATGAAACCCGGGGGTTGATGATGGCCCCTCTGTTCCCGTGAGGACGGTATGAAAACGCTTAAGAAACGTCGTCGAGTTCAAGTCATTCTGCTGGCTGTCGTAGCCCTGGTGCTGGCGACGGGTCTGATTGGTTACGCGATGCGCGATGGCATCAACTTCTTCCGCTCGCCCAGCCAGGTGATCGCCGAGCCGCCGAAGCCGTCCGAAGTGTTTCGGATCGGCGGATTGGTCGAAGAGGGCTCGATCATTCGCGGGCAGGGTGAGACCGTGCATTTTGTCGTGACCGACGGTGGCGAAAGCGTTCCGGTATCTTTCACTGGTGTTCTGCCTGATCTGTTTTCAGAAAACCAAGGCATGGTTGGGACCGGTAGCTACGTGAACGGTGTATTTGAAGCCACTGAAATTCTTGCGAAACACGATGAGACCTACATGCCCAAAGAGGTGGTGGATGCACTGAAAGAGCAGGGCGTTTACAAGGAGGCTGGTGACAGCTGATTGAGTCGCTTTTGCGCCTCGGGAGCTGGCGTTTAGAAACTGAAAACGGGGCGTTGCGTGCGGAAGGCAGGCAACGCCCTTTGCTTTGCAGCAGTCTTAACATCTATGCCTGACCGTTTGGACCATCTGAGAAAAGGATGGTTGCATGAAGACGGTTCGGCAGATTGCACAAGCTATCGTAGCGCGGGAAGGCGGGTTTGTGGATGACCCGGACGATCCCGGCGGGGCCACGAAATACGGGGTGACGATCCACACGATGCGGCGTTTGGGTCTGGACCTGACCGGCGATGGGGCGGTGACCCGCACGGATGTGCGTGCGCTGAGCAAGGCGCAGGCGGTAGACGTGTTTCTGGAGCACTATTTCGAAAGACCAAAGGTAAAACGGTTACCCGAGATACTGCACCCGTCAGTCTTTGACATGTATGTGAATGCGGGCGCTCAGGCGGTTCATATTCTACAAACCTTGCTGCGTGAGATGGGTTATGAGGTTGCGGCTGACGGGGTCATCGGCCCGAATACTGCGGGTGCCTGCCATAACGCCGCAAACCCGGATCCGACAGTGTTGCGAGACTGTTACGGGATTGCGCGGCGGAACTACTATTTCCGGCTGGCAGATCGCAAAGCATCGCTTCGCAAATACGCACGCACCCGGTCCGGAGGAAAGGGAGGGTGGATCAGGCGCGCCGAAGAGTTCCTGTCACCCGCGTACCATCTGAACACGGCGGAATTTCAGCGGAGGGTTTCAGGATGGGTTTGATATCGGGGATACTCGGGTTGTTGTTCGGCAGCGGCCGGAACGTGGTGCGCGAAACCGCCGAAGTGTTCCGCGAAAGTGCTGAAAGTGGCGCGGAACGCGCAATGATATTGCGCCAAACGGCGATGGATCAGTTCGGAGCAGAGTTTCACGCGCCGGTCAAAGGGGGGTTTGATCGGTTCATGGATGGTGTGAATCGACTCCCGCGGCCTGCGCTGGCGTTGGGAACGTTGGGGCTGTTCGTCGCGGCCATGATCGACCCAGTATGGTTTGCCGTGCGGATGCAGGGGGTCGCGCTCGTGCCCGAACCGCTCTGGTGGCTGCTGGGGGTTGTCGTCTCGTTCTATTTCGGGTCGCGCCATCAGGTTAAAACTCAGGAATTTCAACGGGAAATCAGCGCATCTTTGCGCTACGTTCCGGAGGTTATGGCCAATCTCGAAACGTTGGGCGCATTGGCAAGTGACAGACCCGGCGCGGCAGAGGCACCGCAGTCAGGCGGCACAGCGCGCCCGGAGGAGAACCGGGCGTTGGAGGATTGGAGACGCCTGCGCAACACCTGAGGCGCGACACTATGTGCGGTGATCCGGGGCGAATGTGAATGGCGCTTGCCGGGTCGCCGCAGTATAAGCGGGCCATGATTACAGAACTCGGCCATTTCGCACTGATCCTCGCTTTTCTAGTTGCCATCGTTCAGACGGTTGTGCCCTTGGTTGGGGCCGCCAAACGCTGGACCGGATGGATGGTTTTCGCCGAACCGGCGGCCATCGCGCAATTCCTTTTGACGGCGTTTTCCTTTGGTGCACTGGTCTGGGCGTTCATCGTGTCAGATTTCTCGCTACGTATCGTGGTCGAGAACAGCCATTCCGCCAAACCGATGCTCTACAAGATCAGCGGGACATGGGGAAACCACGAAGGTTCCATGCTTCTGTGGGTGCTGATCGTGACGATCTTTGGCGCGATGGCCGCGTTTTTTGGTGGAGGGCTTCCGCCGACGCTCAAGGCCCGCGTGTTGTCGGTGCAGTCTGCGATTGGCGTCGCCTTTTTCGCCTTTATCCTCTTTACTTCGAACCCGTTTGACCGGCTGCCGATTCCGCCCTTCGATGGTCGCGACCTCAACCCATTGCTGCAGGACCCCGGTTTGGCGTTCCATCCGCCTTTCCTGTATCTGGGGTATGTCGGTCTGAGCATGGCATTCAGCTTTGCCGTGGCCGCGCTGATCGAAGGGCGCGTGGATGCCGCGTGGGGACGCTGGGTGCGCCCTTGGACGTTGGCCGCTTGGATATTTCTGACAATCGGTATCGCATTGGGGTCATGGTGGGCTTATTACGAGCTTGGTTGGGGTGGATTCTGGTTCTGGGACCCGGTTGAGAATGCCTCGTTCATGCCTTGGCTGCTGGCGGCGGCACTGCTGCACTCGGCCATCGTGGTGGAAAAGCGCGAAGCGCTGAAAAGCTGGACCATTCTGCTGGCGATCATCGCCTTTGGCTTCTCGCTGATCGGGACGTTCATCGTGCGATCGGGGCTGCTGACCTCGGTCCATGCTTTTGCAAATGACCCCGAACGCGGCGTGTTCATCCTGTTCATTCTGGTGATCTTCATCGGGGGGGCGTTGACCTTGTTTGCCGCCCGTGCGCAGGCGATGGAGGCCAAGGGTGTGTTCGGAATGGTCAGCCGCGAAAGCGCGTTGGTTCTGAACAATGTACTGTTGGCCGTCAGTTGCTTCGTCGTGTTTTTCGGAACGCTCTGGCCGATGGTTGCCGAGATGGCGTTTGAGCGGAAACTTTCCGTGGGCGCGCCGTTCTTCAATGCGGCCTTTACTCCGTTCATGATTGTACTGGGCATCGTCCTGCCGGTCGGCGCAATGTTGCCCTGGAAGCGGGGCAGGCTGGGCCGGGCGGCCTGGTCATTGCGGTATGCCTTTGTCCTGGCCGTGGCCCTCGCGATTCTGGTCTGGGTGATGCAGACCGGGCGAAGCGCGCTGGGGCCGGTTGGGCTGTTCCTCGGGGCCTGGATCACATTCGGAGCCATCGTCGATTTGTGGAGCCGCACGGGCCGAAAAGGCAGCATCGCGCGGCTGTTCCGGCTGCCGGGTGCGGATTGGGGCAAGGCCGTGGCCCATACCGGTCTTGGCGTGACGATGTTCGCCATCGCGGGCCTGACCGCGTGGGAGGTGGAAGATATCCGTGTCGCGCGGCCCGGTGAGCCGTTCGAAGTGGGGCAGTTTACACTGACCCTGCAGGATGTGCGCCGGGTTCAAGGGCCGAACTATTTCTCGACCATGGCAGGCGTGACGGTTGAGATGAACGGGCGGCAGATCACGACCCTGCACCCGGAGAAGCGCGACTATCCGGTGGCGCGGATGCCCACCACCGAAGCCGCTATCGATTATCGAATCCTGCGCGACCTCTATGTGGTGATCGGAGATCAGCAGGCCGACGGAGGCTGGGTGATGCGCACCTATATCAAACCGCTGGCCAACTGGATATGGGGCGGCTGTATCCTGATGTCTCTGGGTGGATTGCTCAGCCTGTCGGATCGACGCTTTCGGGTTGCAGCAGGCGCGCGAAAGACACCGACACGCGGAGTACCTGCGGAATGAAACGCCTGTTGATGATCTTTTTGCTGATTGCATCCCCGTTATGGGCGGTCCAGCCGGACGAAGTTCTGGATGATCCCGCCCTGGAAGCGCGGGCGCGTGATATCAGCACCGGCCTGCGCTGTCTGGTCTGCCGCAACGAGAGCATCGATGAAAGCAATGCGGAACTTGCGCGCGATCTTCGTATCCTGTTGCGTGAACGTCTGGTTGCCGGGGATACCGATCAGGAGGCGGTGGATTTCATCGTCGATCGCTATGGCGAATATGTTCTGCTCAAGCCCACAACAACCGGGGCGAATCTGATGTTGTGGCTGGCCGGACCGATCATGCTGCTCATCGCAGTGGGCATGGCCTGGAGTTTTCTGCGCAAGCGCTCGCAGAAGCAGAATGCGGGTCACACAGATGCGTTGAGCAAGGAAGAACAGGAACGGCTGCGACAAATTCTGAAAGACTGACGCGCGGTTCCGCTTTTCCTTTATCCACATTTGCGTCAGGGTTTCGCAAAACGCTGCGCGGTGAGGATTTTATGGAATACGAGACGGTCCAACTGGACATTACCGATGGTTTGGCGGTGCTAACCCTCAACCGGCCCGAAAAAATGAATGCGCTGACAACGCAGATGCGGGCCGAGGTCGCGTATGCGATGAAAGACGCTGCCAAGCAGTCACGCGCTATTGTGCTGACCGGTGCTGGCCCTGCCTTTTGTTCCGGTCAGGATCTGGGGGATGCATCGAGCACTGGCCAGATTGATCTCGAACGTGCACTGCGGGACGAATATGAGCCGATGCTTGAGGCCGTTTACGATTGCCCGGTGCCTACAATCGCCGCGGTCAATGGACCGGCGGCGGGTGCAGGGGCCAATCTTGCGCTTTGTGCCGACGTGGTGATCGCGACTGAAAGCGCCTATTTCCTGCAGGCTTTCGCACGGATTGGCTTATTGCCGGATGCTGGTGGCACCTGGTTCATGCCGCGCCAGATGGGATTTGCCAAAGCCATGGGCGCGGCGCTGTTCGCTGACAAGATCAGCGCGCGGCAGGCCGATGAATGGGGCTTGATCTGGGAGGCGGTTGCCGATGATCAGTTCGAAGATCATTGGCGCAAACGCGCGGCTTATCTGGCCAATGGCCCCACCGCCGGGTTCCGTGCGATCAAGACCGCTATCCGGGGCACATATGACAAAACGCTGCCTCAGCAATTAGCGGCTGAGGCGCATTTGCAGGGCGAATGCGGGCGTACGCGCGATTTTGCCGAAGGTGTCGTGGCGTTTCTGGAAAAGCGCCCCGCGAAATTTGAGGGGCGCTGATCGTCACATTACGCCCTGCGGCGACGGCGAGCGCGCCGTTCAGGCGCTGCATCGTCTCCGGTGCCGTCTGAGGCCGAGGAGAACGGACCAAGCGCCTGGGTGATCTGATCCAGAGTCGGGCGTTCGGCGCGCGGGGTGGTATCCAGCGCCTCGCGCATCTTACGCAAGTGAGCGGGCATCGTGCCACAGCAGCCGCCAACGATCGTCGCGCCGGAATCGCGGGCCATTGCTGCGTATTTGCCCATCAGCTCGGGCGTGCCGTCATAGTGAATATGACCGTCCACGTATTTCGGGATACCGGCGTTGCCTTTGGAAATCAGCGGGCGTTCGGTGCCTTGTGCGGCAAAACCCAGGACAGTGCGCAGGATGTCCGACGCGCCGGTGCCGCAATTGGCCCCGAAAGCAATGGGCGGGTTTGGCAGCGTCTCGACAATCATCGCAAGATCCGAGGATGTAACGCCCATCATCGTCCGCCCGGCGGTGTCAAAGCTCATCGTGCCACACCAGGGCATATCGGCCAGGGCAAAGGCCTCGGCAGCGGCGCGGAATTCTTCCGGGGCGCTGATAGTTTCGAGCCACAGGACATCCGCTCCGCCGGTTTTCAGCGCTTCGGCCTGTTCGTGAAACATCTCGACAGCTTCGGAATGTGACAGGCTGCCGACGGGCTCCATGATCTCACCGGTTGGGCCGACCGAACCGGCGACAACAACGGGGCGACCGGCCTTGTCGGCGACTTCCCGACCAAGCTCGGCACCGATGCGGTTGAGCTCGGACACGCGGTTCTGCGCGTCGTGAAGTTTCAGCCGCGCCGCTGTGCCGCCGAATGTGTTGGTCAGAAACAAATCGCTGCCCGCATCGACCGAACCCCGATAGAGCTCCCGAATCTTGTCGGGTGCATCGACATTCCACAATTCGGGCGCATCCCCGGATTGCAGGCCCATGTTGAACAGATTGGTCCCGGTCGCACCATCCGCCAGAATAACGTCGACGGTGTCCAGAAGGGTGCTGAGTGCGTTTGTCATTGGATAATCCAAAATATTAGGCTGAGGCCTGAATAAATATGAGACGCCCCGTGTCTCACGACCGGGGCGTTAAATCAAACTCATAAAACTCATGAAGATCATGAGTTCTGTGGTTCTGGCGTCAGACTTCGGCTTCTGCCATCACCTGTTCTTTTGCTTCAATCAGCAGTTCCGACATTTTTTCGCGAATTTTTGCCTCATCCGCCAGATCGCCCAAATAACCTTTTACGGCCTCAACGACGTCATCTTCGCTGACATTCTGCAGGTCAGCGTGGACCAGTTCCTGTCCGTATTTGCGCGCCTGTTCCACGGTTTCGCCCTTTAGCGTCGAAGCCCAGACGGCCATGAACCGGTTGCGGCGCATCCGTGCGATGAACTGCATCTTTTCGTCATGGGCGAATTTGTTTTCAAACGCGGCTTCACGTTCGTCAAATGTGGTCATTGGTTGGGGACCCCTTGGATTGCATGTTCTTTCCTGATGATATGACTATACGACGCGCCGGGTGCAAGGTATTTGCGCTGCGTCAAAGCCTCTCGGGTCGGTGAACTTGCGGGGAAGCGGGGCTTGCACTATGAGAGCGCCAACGTGAAGGGACTCATTCCCTTTCTCCAGACTGGAAAGGTCGCTCATGGCGCGTCGCAAGAAGATTTATGAAGGTAAGGCCAAAATCCTGTATGAAGGCCCTGAACCGGGCACGATCGTGCAGTATTTCAAGGACGATGCCACTGCGTTCAACGCCGAGAAGAAGGACGTGATTGACGGCAAGGGGGTGTTGAACAACCGCCTGAGCGAGTTTTTCATGACCGGCCTGACCCAGATCGGAGTACCGAACCACTTCATCCGCCGCCTGAACATGCGCGAGCAGCTTGTTCGCAATTGCGAGATCGTGCCGCTGGAAGTGATCGTGCGCAACTATTCCGCCGGATCGATGTCGAAACGCCTGGGCATTGCCGAGGGTACGCAACTGCCGCGTCCGATTGTCGAATATTGCTACAAGGACGATGCACTGGGTGATCCGCTGGTCACGGAAGAGCATATTGCCGCCTTTGGCTGGGCCAGTCAGCAGGACATGGACGATATCCTTAGCCTGGCATTGCGCGTGAACGATTTCATGAGCGGCGTGATGCTGGCCGTCGGTATTCGCCTGGTCGATTTCAAGATCGAGATTGGCCGTGTCTACGAAGGTGATTTTCAACGCCTGATCGTTGCTGACGAGATCAGCCCCGACAGTTGTCGGCTGTGGGATATCGAAACCGGTCAGAAGCTGGACAAAGACGTGTTCCGCCGTGATCTGGGCAGCCTGACAGATGCCTATTCCGAGGTCGCGCGCCGTTTGGGTGTACTGCCAAAAAGCAATGTGACCAAACCGACGCTGATCAACTGACCTGACGTTCCGGGCAAGAAACCAAGACGCCACTTCTGCCGAGGTGGCGTTTTTTGTTCGGCAAGCCGGGCTGCGGTGATCCGTCATGCTCAACAAGGGTTGTCCAATGAAGGCAGGCAGGGTATCCCGCGCGCAACGGAACGGGCCCCGACCGGCGGGCCGCTAGTGGAGTTGCGAATATGAAGGCACGTGTGCATGTGATGCTCAAGAACGGGGTGCTGGACCCGCAGGGCGAGGCGGTGCGTCACGCATTGGGTGCGATGGGCTTTGATCAGGTCGAGGGGGTGCGTCAGGGTAAGGTCATTGATCTGGAACTGGCTGAAGGCGCAACCGAAGCGGATGTGACAGAAATGTGCGAAAAGCTCTTGGCCAATACGGTCATCGAACGCTTTGAGATCGAACTGATCTGATTTTCCTATCAAGGAGGTTTCGCCATGCGTGCAGCCGTTATCGTTTTTCCTGGTTCCAACTGCGACCGCGACCTGGCAGTGGCTTTTGAGCAGGCCGGTTTCTCGGTCGATATGGTCTGGCACAAGGATGCCGCGCTGCCCGACCGGGTCGATATCGTCGGCGTGCCGGGTGGGTTCTCATACGGAGATTACCTGCGCTGCGGTGCAATTGCGGCCCAGTCGCCCATCTGCAAGGCGCTGGCGGCCCATACAGAGCGGGGCGGCTATGCTGTCGGCATCTGCAACGGGTTTCAGGTTCTGACCGAAACCGGTATTTTGCCGGGTGCGTTGCTGCGTAATGCCGGGCTGAAATACATCTGCCGCACTGTGGGCCTGAAGGTGGAAACCAGCGACAGCGCCTTTACCGAAGGCTACAACGCTGGTGATGTGATCGACATTCCGATCGCCCATCACGACGGCAATTATTTTGCCAATGATGAGACGCTGGCATTGCTGAAAGATCAGGACCGGATCGCCTTCACCTACGCCGAAAATCCTAACGGTTCGCGCGATGATATTGCGGGTATTTTGTCGCACAACCGCCGCGTGTTAGGGATGATGCCGCACCCGGAGCGGGCGGCGGATTCAGGCCACGGAGGCACCGATGGGACGGCGCTCTTCCGCGCATTGGCCGGGGTACTCGCACCAGCGTGACTTGAGGTCATCGGTCGGGGCGCGTAGCGTCTGGGCATGAGTGCGGAAGATCAATCAAACAGCGCTGGGTTTTTGAACCGGCTGCGCCGGGCGCCGATGGGCTGGCGTCTGCGGCTTGCCGTGCTTTTGCTTTTGGTCGTAACCGTTGCAACGGTCTGGATCACCAACAGCCTGCTGACCAGCCGTTTTACCGAATCCACCCGGAACCGGGCCGAGTTACGTCTGGCGCTTTATTCCGGAAACTTGCTTAGCGAACTGCGCCGCAACGCCATCGTGCCGCAATTGCTGGCCCGCGACCCGACACTGATATCCGCGCTGCAATCCAGCGATTATACATTATCGAGCCAACGCCTGATCTCGTTCGTGGAAGAGATCGGGGCCGCCTCGTTGTTTCTGCTGGATCGTGATGGCCTGACGCGGGCCGCGACCAATCGGAACCGCCTGCAGGAAAGTCACCGCAGCATGCCGTACTTTATCGACGCGATGCGTTCGAATTCGACGGTGTTCTCGGTCATCCCGCGTGAAGCGGGCGGTTATAGCTTTGTTTATTCGCGTCGGATCGAGTCCAATGGTGAAATCCTGGGCGTGATCGTCGTCGAGGTCGATTTGCAGAAATTTGAACGCGCCTGGGCCGGGATTTCCGATGCAGTGATGGTGACCGACAGTACTGGCCGGATCATCCTGTCGACGGAACCGCAGTGGCGCGGTCTGGATGAGGGCAACGCGATCCTGCGGCAGCCTCCGCAAAACGCGATTCAGCGGGCAATCCGTGCCACGACAGACTGGAACGCGCTGCCGCCAGATGCTTACCTGCAGGGTGAGGCGGTGATGCGGATGGAAACGCGCATTCCCTTCAGGGGCTGGCAGATGACGTCGTTCACCACCTATTCCTCGATCCGCGAGCGGGTAAACAGCGTGCTTGCGCTTGAGATCATGGTGTTTGCGATTCTTCTGGCGTTGACCTTCTATGCGCTCAGCCGCCGGGCCACGTCGCGTATGACTTTGTTCCAGCGCGAGTCGGCGGAGCTTCGCGCATTGAATGCAAGGCTGCAGCGGGAAATCGCTGAGCGGGAAAGGGTTGAAAAGACGCTGGAAGTTGCCGAACAGACGCTGGCCCAAAGCTCGAAATTGGCGGCTCTGGGTGAGATGTCGGCGGCGGTCAGCCATGAGTTGAATCAGCCGCTGGCGGCGATGAAGACCTATCTTGCCGGGGCGCGTCTGCTGCTGCGCCGCAATCGTCCCGAAGAGGCGTTGGCCAGCTTTGGGCGTATCGACGGGTTGATTGAGCGCATGGGCGCGATCACGCGTCAGCTGAAATCTTACGCGCGCAAGGGTGCGGATGCGTTTTCTCCCGTAAATCTTGGCGAAGCGCTCGCCTCGTCACTGTCGATGATGGAACCGCAACTGCGGCAGCGCCATGTGAAGATAACCCAGATTTTGCCCGAAGAACCTGTTATAGTGATGGGAGATCGGATGCGAATTGAACAGGTTATGGTCAATCTCTTGCGCAATGCGCTGGATGCCACCAAATCTGTTGCGGAACCGGATGTCGAAATCATTCTGGCCGCGGGCGAAACAGCGATACTGACCGTGCGTGATAATGGGCACGGGATTGAGGATATCGAAAACCTGTTCGAGCCTTTTTACACGACCAAGCGCCCGGGGGACGGGGTTGGTCTGGGGCTTGCCATCTCGTCCGGGATCGTGAACGACCATGGCGGACGGCTTACCGCACGCAACGGCCAACAGGGCGGCGCGGTGTTTGAGATGCAACTGCCCATCTTGGGAAGCGACGGCCTTGAGGCCGCGGAATAAAGGGAAAGACTATGGCACAGGCCATGAAGATTGCCATTGTGGACGACGAACAGGACATGCGCCAGTCGATCAGCCAGTGGCTCGCACTGTCAGGCTACGATACCGAGACCTTTTCGAGCGCTGAGGATGCGCTCAAGGTTCTGGGACCTGACTATCCGGGGATCGTGATCTCGGACATCAAGATGCCCGGGATGGATGGTATTCAGCTTCTGAAAAAGCTGATGGGGGCCGACAGCACGCTGCCGGTGATCATGATCACCGGCCACGGTGATGTACCCATGGCGGTTGAGGCGATGCGCGTCGGCGCGTTCGACTTCCTTGAAAAGCCGTTTAATCCAGACCGGATGTCTGAACTGGCCAAGCGTGCCAGCAACGCACGGCGTCTGACGCTGGACAACCGCGCTCTGCGCCGTGAGTTGTCAGGTGGCACGCAGATCATGAACAAGCTGATCGGGGCCAGCCCGGTCATGGAGCGTCTGCGCGAGGATATTCTGGATCTGGGGCAGGCGGACGGTCATGTGCTGATCGACGGCGAAACCGGCACCGGCAAGACTCTGGTGGCCCATGCGCTGCACGCGGTCGGCAGCCGGGCGGGCAAGAAGTTTGTTCTGGTCTCCTGCGCAGCACTTGAGGAGGAGGCGCTGTCAAAACGTCTGTTCGGACCGATGCTGCCCGAAGATACTCAGCTGCCCGCCATCGAAGAGGCGCGTGGTGGAACGCTGGTTCTGGAAGATGTCGAGGCGCTGAGCGATACGTTGCAGGCCCGCCTGCTGAGCGTGATGAACGAGCAGGGGACGCCGGCCGAAACCCGGATCGTTGCGATCTCAAACCTGCAGGAAGCGGGCAAAACATCCGAGGATGTGCTGCGCCCCGATTTGTTCTATCGACTGGCTGCCCTGCGGATCACCATGCCGCCGCTGCGCCAGCGGGGTGAGGATATCCTGACGCTGTTCACCCGTCTCAGCGAACAGTTTGCCGAGGAATACGGATGTGACGCGCCGCAGGTGAGTGCGCAGGAGGCCGCTCAGCTGTTGCAGGCACCTTGGCCGGGTAATGTGCGCCAGTTGATCAACATCGCCGAACGTGCGGTGCTGCAATCGCGCCGCGGTTCGGGCACAATCGCGTCGCTGCTGATGTCCGATCACGAAGAAATGCAGCCGGTGATGACGACCGAGGGCAAGCCGCTGAAGGAATATGTCGAGGCGTTCGAGCGGATGCTGATCGACAATACGATGCGCCGACACAAAGGCTCGATCGCGTCGGTTATGGATGAACTGTGCCTGCCGCGCCGGACACTGAATGAGAAGATGGCCAAATACGGCTTGCAGAGGTCGGATTACTTGTGAGCGTCAGAGAGGGGGCCAGCCCCCTCTCTTGGCCTTGCAGGCCAATTCACTCCCCCGAGATATTTCTGGCCAGATGAAGGGATCCTGCATCGCGATCTTTGGGTGGGATGCAGTTTGACCATTGTCTTTTCCACAGGACTGCTTTTATTGTGTGCGGACGGGCCGGGCTGAATTTTCGCTCAGAAGTCCCGAATCTTTGAGTTTCGCTGCTGATCCGGTGCTGAGGATCAAACCCACACGGTTCAGCAGACCGATTGTGCCCCAACCGGGGCAGTTGAGTACCTGAGCCCGTTCAAACGGGTGAAAGGAATAAATGGGCAGGCGACATATACACGCGACGCCTGTCGGAGAAGAACTGCGATGACGCGCGCGCAACGATTGAGTGTACGGGCAGGGGGCCATAGCGCCAGACCCTGCCGCGCGCCGTCCGATATCGCCCTGACAAGACACCACCCCAAAAGCGCCTGTCCACCTGGACGGGTCAGGACAACGCGTTTGGCGCGGTGCACCAAGGACACATGGCTAAGAAAATGCTTATCGATGCCACCCACGCGGAGGAAACCCGCGTCGTGGTGGTTGACGGAAACAAGGTTGAGGAATTTGACTTTGAATCCGAAAACAAACGCCAG
Source organism: Alphaproteobacteria bacterium (assembly GCA_030426685.1). Classification (GTDB taxonomy): domain Bacteria; phylum Pseudomonadota; class Alphaproteobacteria; order Rhodobacterales; family Rhodobacteraceae; genus Ruegeria. The sequence continues at coordinate 14,048 of JAUHYC010000025.1, read as the reverse complement.
CTTGCTGGCAATATCTATCTAGCAAAAGTTACGCGGGTCGAGCCGTCCCTTCAGGCGGCCTTTGTGGATTATGGCGGGAACCGGCATGGATTCCTGGCGTTTTCCGAGATTCACCCGGACTATTATCAGATTCCCGTCGCCGACCGTGAGGCGTTGATGGAGGAAGAGCGCGCTTATGCTGAGGCGATGCGCGCGCGTGATGAGGCCGAAGAAGCCAAGCCAAAGAAACGCCGATCCCGCTCGCGGTCGAAGGCAGCCGAAGTCAAATCGGACGATCCCGTCGAAACGCTGGAAGTGTCATCAGAACCCACTGGCATGGAGACCATCGATCTGGATGTTGGTGACGATGCGGAGGTTCCCGAGGGCACCTCTCCGATGGAAATCGTGGCTGAGACCCCGGTAGAAGAGCCGGAAGATACTGCTGAGCCTGTGGCCGAGGACGCACCTGAGGAAGGCGCGGAATTGGAGGCGGCGCCTGAAAAGCCTGCGGAAGCCACGGAGGTAACTACGGAAGAGGTTGACGCCAAATCTGATCAGGATGAGGCGAAAACTCAGGATGACGAGCCCGAAGCGGATGACGACGCTGAAGGCAAAGGCGCCGATGCGGCCTCGAAGGACGACACGATAGAATCTGTGGCAGACGAGGATGACAGCGAGGATATTCGTCCGCCACGCAAGCCGCGTCCGCGCCGCTACAAGATTCAGGAAGTCATCAAGGTGCGTCAGGTCCTGCTTGTGCAGGTCGTCAAGGAAGAGCGAGGCAACAAGGGCGCGGCGCTGACCACCTATCTATCGCTGGCCGGTCGCTACTGTGTTCTGATGCCGAACACGGCGCGTGGCGGCGGGATCAGCCGCAAGATCACCAACGCAGCGGATCGGAAGAAGCTTAAGGACATCGCCTCGGAAATCGATGTACCGACCGGGGCGGGCCTTATCGTCCGTACGGCGGGCGCTAAGCGCACGAAATCCGAAATCAAGCGCGACTATGAGTATCTTCAGCGCATGTGGGAGCAGATTCGCGAATTGACGCTGCAATCCATCGCGCCCGCGAAGATTTATGAAGAAGGTGACCTGATCAAACGGTCGATCCGCGATCTCTATAATCGCGACATCGATGAGGTGTTGGTCGAAGGCGAAGGCGGTTATCGCATCGCCAAGGACTTCATGAAGATGATCATGCCGTCCCACGCCAAGAATGTGAAACGGTATGAAGATGCACTGCCGCTGTTTGCGCGCTATCAGGTCGAAAGCTATCTGGCCGGGATGTTCAACCCGACCGTACAGTTGAAGTCCGGTGGCTATATCGTGATCGGTGTCACCGAGGCGCTCGTGGCGATTGATGTGAACTCGGGCCGCGCGACCAAGGAAGGCTCGATCGAGGAAACTGCGCTCAAGACCAACCTTGAGGCTGCCGAAGAGGTGGCACGTCAGCTGCGTCTGCGGGATTTGGCCGGTCTGATCGTCATCGATTTCATCGATATGGACGAACGCAAGAACAATGCGTCGGTTGAAAAGCGCATGAAGGAGCGGTTGAAAACCGACCGAGCGCGAATCCAGGTGGGTCGCATCTCGGGCTTTGGACTGATGGAGATGAGCCGCCAGCGCCTGCGCCCCGGCATGATTGAGGCCACAACGCAGCCATGCCCGGCCTGTCATGGTACGGGGCTGATCCGCTCGGACGACAACATGGCACTGTCGATCCTGCGTCAGATCGAAGAGGAAGGCACCCGCCGACGTTCGCGCGAGGTGCTGGTGCGCTGCCCTGTTGGTATCGCCAACTTCCTGATGAACCAGAAGCGGGAACATATTGCTCAGATCGAGGCGCGCTATGGCCTTTCGGTTCGGATCGAAGGAGATGTGCATCTGGTTAGCCCCGATTTCTCGATGGAGAAGTTCAAAACGGCCAGCCGTGTGGTGCCTGAGGCGACCGCGCCGGTGGTCTCGGTGGATGCGTCCTTGATGGATATGGTCGATGCTTCGGACGAGGAGGACGCCGCGACCGAAGAGACGCCGGTTCAGACCGAGGAAGACGCCAAGCCCAAGCGCAAGCGGCGGCGGCGGCGGAAGAAGAAGAGCTCCGGTGCTGCTGACGCTGCGGAAGGCAATGCCGAGGAGGCGAATGCCGCTGAGAGTGACTCTGAAATCGCTGAGGACAATGAGGCCAAAGCCGAACCCGCTGAAGAGGTGACAGAAGAGAACGAAATGGCTGCTAAGCCCAAGAAACGCCGGGCTCCGCGCCGTCGCAAGAAAGAGGTTGAGGCGGAAGCTGCTGAAGAAGCTGCATCTGTCGCCGAGGAGGCTGAGCAGGAACCAGAAGCCGAACCCGCACCTGCCGAGGCCGCAGAAGCCGCAGCGGACGAGCAGGAGCAGGCAGTCGAAGCCGCACCAGTGGAGCCGGAGCAAGTAGTTGAAACTGTTAAACCGGAAGCTCAGCCAGAGGCTGAACCGGTAGCGGAGACAGAGACACCTGAGGCAGTGGAGCAACCTGCTGAATCGGAGGCCGAAGTGACTGTCGAAGAAACGCCCGAGCCTGTTCTGGAAACCGTCAGCGAAGAACCCGAGCCCGAACCCGCCCCGGCCAAGCCAAAGCGGCGCGGTTGGTGGTCATTGGGGCAGTGATAAAACGGGCGGGCCATCTGGTCCGCCCTTTTTTTGGTGCTAGCCGGCCTTTTGGATCAGATAAACCTGATACGCGTCCTTGGTGTCTTGTGAGATCAAGATGTGCCCGGATTCGCTACAGAAATGTGGCACGTCGATAATCGCAGCTGGATCATCGGCAAGCAGACGCAGCACGCCTCCAGCGGGCAGGGATTTCAGCCGTTTACGCGCTTTCAAGACAGGCAGAGGGCACAAGAGGCCCAGTGCGTCCAGTGTTTCGGTCTCATCTGTCATGAGGGTCAGATATTTCCAACGCAGGATACTGTCCAGCCCGCAACCACGAGGATGTGACCGAATGGCCTCGTGACGAAGGTCACATGATATCTTATGTGCTGTGGCATGTTCGGAATTGATATCATCGATGCAGGGCTGCTGCCCGCCATGTTCATCGCCATGCTGGGCGGGTTGATCAGCTTTCTGTCGCCTTGCGTCCTGCCGATTGTACCGCCTTATCTGGCCTATATGAGCGGCGTCACAATCAATGAGATGAAGGACGAGGCCAGCGCGCGACGCAAGGCCACTCTGTCCGCGTTGTTCTTTGTGCTGGGGCTGTCGACGGTGTTTCTGCTGCTGGGCTTCACCGCCTCCGCGTTCGGAGCGTTTGTTCTGCAGAATCAGGTTCTCTTCGCCAAGCTGTCAGGCGCGGTGGTCATTGTTTTTGGCCTGCACTTCCTAAACGTCTTTAGTATCCCGCTGCTGGACCGTGAGGCGCGGGTGGATACCGGCGATTCCGGTGGATCGGTTTTCGGCGCATATATTCTTGGCCTCGCCTTTGCCTTCGGCTGGACGCCGTGCATCGGGCCGCAGCTGGGGGCGATTCTGTCCCTGGCAGCGTCCGAGGCTTCGGTCGCCCGTGGGACGCTGTTGCTGGGCGTTTATGCCGCCGGGCTGGGGATTCCCTTCCTGCTGGCGGCGATGTTCCTGAACCGCTCGATGGCGGTGATGAACCGGATCAAGCCCCATATGGGTACGATCGAGAAAGTGATGGGTGGCTTGCTGCTGTTTGTCGGGATCATGCTGATCACCGGGCTGTTCACCGAGTTCAGTTGGTGGCTTCTGGAAACTTTCCCGGTTCTGGCCACTTTCGGTTAACCCTCTGTCCGTAAACATGGATGTGGGGATGGTGGGCCTTACGCTGATCGCTGCTCTGCGCTAGTCTGCAGGGCAGAGGGCCGGGCAAGTATGAGCAGTCGACCAACCCATCGAAAGGTGCGCAAACGCCGGGTGTTCTACATCCCCGGCTACGACCCGATTCACCCGCGCCGATATCGCGAGCTTTATCGCAAGGAAGGGTGCGCGCAGGCCGATATTTCGGGTTATGAGATTGCCGTCAGCGCCAAAGCGGGTGAGGGGCCCTATGGCTGGAATGTGACCTCTATACAGGATGAAGCCACTGTCGAGGCCGAGGTCGAGGTACTCGTATGGTCCGATATCGTGCGGGAAAGCATGGCTCGTTCGATCCCCGCCACCTATCTACAACTCGCACGGACTGCTTGGATCTACATCGCAACCGGAACACTTTGGCGGCTCACGCTGCTGCGCAAGGGGCCCGTGATTGCTGCGCTCTATCCCGTGGGGATGTTGCTGCTGCAACTCAGTGCGGCGTTTGGTGTTGCGTGGGGGCTGACACTCTTGCTGTCGCCGGTCGTTGGGTGGTGGGGGCTGTTGCCTGCGCTTGGCGTCGCCTATGCACTGCTTCACTGGTTTCGCAGGGTAGATAACCGGTTGTTCGCCTATTACTTGATGCATGATTACGCCCATTCCGCCCGACTATTTGGGGCCTATTCTCCGGACATGAGAGCTCGGTTAAAGCAGTTTTCTGAACTGATCTCGCGCGCGCTTATGAGTGATGTGGATGAAGTGCTGGTTGTTGGACACAGCTCTGGCGCCCATCTGGGGGTTACCGTTCTGGCAGAACTGCTGCGGCAGAATAAGACCACGGCAAACGGCCCGAAGCTGTCCTTTCTCACACTTGGGCAAGTCGTCCCCATGGTTTCTTTCCTGCCGCGCGCGGATGGGCTGCGGCGGGACCTGCAATACCTGTCTGTGCATCCTGATCTCACCTGGGTTGACGTATCGGCGCCAGGCGATGGCTGCGCGTTTGCGCTGTGCGATCCGGTCGCCGTCAGCGGCGTCGCGACAGAAGGCAAGCGCGGGCCTCTGGTTTTGTCGGCCGCTTTCACCCAAACCCTGTCGGCTGAGCGCTGGAGGCAGTTGCGCTGGCGGTTCTTCCGCCTGCATTTTCAGTATCTCTGCGCGTTCGACCAACCCGGTGACTATGATTACTTCCGCATCACGGCGGGTCCCATGACACTTGCGCAGCGCTTTGAAGGGCGCGCACCGTCCCGGTCCCGTATCGCACGGCCCATATCAGGATACAGATCGGTGAGCGCATGAGACCACCTAAGCCAAAAGCGCGCCCGGACAAGGTATCTATCTGGCGGTATCTGCGGCTGTTCCGACAGGATCTGCTCTCAGCACAGCCGCAACGTCTGTACCGCGCATGGATGGCTGAATTCCGAACGCCGTTCTTCCGCTCATACCTGATCAATCAACCCGACCTGATCCGCAACGTGTTGAAAGAGCGACCGGATGACTTTCCCAAATCCAACCGTATCAGTGAAGGCTTGCGCCCTCTCTTGGGCAGGTCGGTCTTTCTGACCAATGGCGAAACATGGAAACGTCAAAGGCGGATCATCGATCCGGCCTTTGAAGGCGGGCGGCTGAAGGACAGTTTTCCGGCAATGGTCGATGCGGCGCAGGCCTGTGTTGATCGGTTGGCGAAGTGCAACGGGCAGGTGGTGGAATGCGAGGAAATCACCAGCCACGTGGCGGCCGATGTGATCTTTCGCACCTTGTTCTCGGTGCCGATTGAACACGAGGTTGCCGCGCAAGTGTTTGACAAATTCCGCGCCTATCAGCGCGAACAGCCACTGTTGAATCTGGCCGCATTCATCCCATTGCCCCGATGGGTGCCGCGATTTCATTCTCGACAGACCCGGCGGACGGCCCGACAAATTCGTGACCTGATTGGCCGCCTGACGACCGAACGCGCCTCAGCCATCGTCGCTGGCACCGCCCCTGATGATCTTGCGACCAAGATCATGACAACGCCGGATCCCGAAACTAACGAGTGCTTTGATACCCAGGAGATGATCGATCAGGTCGCAATCTTCTTTCTGGCCGGGCACGAAACCAGCGCCTCGGCCTTGGCGTGGACGCTGTATCTGATGGCGCTTTATCCCGAATGGCAGGAGAAAGTGGCGGCGGAGGCGCAGATGCTCAGCAATCCGGAATTCAGTGCCATGTCGCAGTTGCGGTTCAGTCGGGATGTGTTTCGCGAGGCATTGCGGCTCTATCCACCGGTGCCGATGATGGTGCGAGAGGCCGCGTGCCCTGAGCGGTTCCGCGATCGTCAGGTTGTCAAAGGCTCGCAAATCGTGATCAGCCAATGGCATTTGCACCGGCACGAACGCCTCTGGGACAGTCCGGACGATTTCGACCCGACACGCTGGTCGACCGAGAATGGCCGGACCTGTCAGCGCGAGGCTTACATCCCGTTCTCGGCGGGGCCACGCGTCTGCACCGGTGCCGGATTTGCCATGGTCGAAGGGCCGCTGATCCTGTCGTTGTTGTTGCGGCATTATCGTTTCGAAACAATCGAAGGCAAAACACCGATACCGGTGGCGCATCTGACGGTCAGATCAAAAGACGGCATCTGGCTGCGGCTGGTTGAGCGCTAACACGCTACCATAGCGGTGCCGCTTGCTGTATGCGGTTGGAAAATGCGGAATCATATTGAACGGGAACAAGTTATGTCCAAGGCAGAACAGCGCGCGCAGATGTCCGAAGGCGCAGGATTTATTGCGGCACTGGACCAAAGCGGCGGTTCGACTCCCAAAGCGCTCGCGCTCTACGGCGTTGAGGCGTCGGATTACAACTCGGAAGAAGAGATGTTCGACGAAATCCAGAAAATGCGTGCGCGCATCATTCTGGCCGATGATTTCACCAGCGAAAAAGTGATCGGTGCGATCCTGTTCGAACGGACTCTGGCAGAAGAGATCAAGGGCAAGAAAGTCGCCGATTATTTATGGTCGGCCAAGCGTATCGTACCGTTTCTGAAGATCGACAAGGGTCTTGAGGATCAGGCCAATGGTGTACAAATGATGAAGCCGATCCCCGGTCTGGCAGACAGACTGGCTAAGGCGGATGGCGTGTTTGGCACCAAGGAACGCTCGGTCATTCACGAGGCCAATCCGGAAGGCATCGCTGCGGTCGTAGCTCAACAATTCGATGTGGCACGGGTTGTAACGGATGCCGGAATGGTTCCGATTGTCGAACCCGAAGTGAACATTCATTCGGAAACCAAGGCAGAAGCCGAGGATATCCTGAAAGCCGAGCTTCTGAAGAACCTTGATCAACTGGCCGAAGGGCAAGAGGTCATCCTGAAACTGACCATCCCGAGCCAGGCAAATCTGTATGATGAACTGGCTGATCATCCGCGCGTTCTGCGCGTGGTGGCTCTGTCGGGCGGGTATTCGACCGAGCAGGCCTGTGACCTGCTGAACCAGAACGGCAAGATGATTGCGTCATTCTCACGCGCACTGACCGAGGGTTTGTCGAAGCAGCAGTCGGATGCCGAGTTCAATGCTGCTCTGGGCAGCAACATCGACAATATTTTCAAGGCTTCGGTCTGAACCTTATATCGGTTTGCTGAACGAGCGGCGCAACTGCGCCGCTTTTTCCCGCCCGATGCACCCCTCTGCATGGTCATTGACCAACCCCATCGCCTGCATGAAGGCAAATACCGTCGTGGGGCCGACAAACTTCCATCCGCGCTTTTTCAGGTCCTTCGACATTGCCACAGACTCAGGCGATGTTGAGGCCGTCTGCGGGGGTGGAGGGGCGCTGGCTTCGTAACGCCAGACATAGGCTGCCAAAGATCCCTCAGAGGCGACAAGTTCCTGCGTGCGGCGGGCATTATTGATCACCGCCTCGATTTTTCCCCGGTGGCGAACAATGCCCGAATCTTGCATTAGGCGTTCAACATCTGCATCAGAAAATTCCGCTATCGCATTGAAATCAAAGTTACAAAATGCTTTGCGGAATTTGTTGCGCTTGCTAAGAATTGTGCGCCAGCTCAGACCGGATTGAAAGCTCTCGAGACACAGTTTTTCAAACAGCCTTTGGTCGTCCGCAACCGGATAGCCCCATTCCTGATCGTGATACTCAAAAAACTCGGGCGCGGCCTGGCACCAAGCGCATCGCGGTTTTCCATCTGGTCCCGGAATAGTCTTGCTCATAGATGTACCCTTTATGTTCTCATCGAGGTTAATCCCGATGTCAGGGCGCTGACAAGCGTCAATCGCGGTCGCGATACCAATTCAGGATATAGACTCGTATGGCCGAGGCCAGACCTGTATCGGGGTCACGAGTTACATCAATATCCGCCGCCAAAGCATTGATAGGTTGATCTTTTTCTTGCGCGATTTCGCGGAACGCGCGCCAAAACTCATCCTCGAGCGAGACGGATGTACGGTGCCCCTTGAGCGTCAGAGAGCGTTTGACCGGGCGACCGCTCATTCATCCATCTCGTGATTGTCGAGGTCGCGTTTCTGTTTGTCCTGCAGCAGCTTGATTACAGTCTTTTCGGATTTCGTCCGCCCAAAGGCCACAGCGTTCTGGTTTGCGCGGGCCTTCTTTTCAGCCCGCGCCTTTTCTTTCCGATACCGGTTCAGATTGACCGGCTTCGCCATCAGCCTTTCGGGCCAATCATGTGTTCGGGCCGCACCACGGCGTCAAAAGTCTCCTCATCCACGAATCCCAGTGCAATGGCCTCTTCCTTGAGGGTGGTGCCGTTCTTGTGGGCGGTCTTGGCGACGGTGGTCGCGTTGTCATAGCCAATGGTGGGCGCCAGCGCGGTGACCAGCATCAGCGATTCCTTCATCAGCTTGTCGATGCGTGGCTCATTGGCCTTGATGCCCAGCAGCATCCGTTCGGTAAAGCTGTCAGCGGCGTCACCCAGCAACTGAATCGACTGGAGCAGGTTGTAGGCCATCATCGGGTTGTAGACGTTTAACTGGAAATGCCCCTGTGATCCGGCGAACTTGATCGCCGCGTCGTTGCCCATCACATGCGCGGCAACCTGCGTCAGTGCTTCGGCCTGGGTCGGGTTTACCTTTCCGGGCATGATCGACGAACCAGGTTCGTTTTCGGGCAGCACAAGCTCTCCCAGACCTGAACGAGGACCAGAGCCCAACAGCCTGATATCATTGGCGATCTTATAGCAAGATCCCGCAATGGTTGCCAATGCACCTGACAGGAAGACCATGGCATCATGGGCGGCCAGCGCTTCGAATTTGTTGGGGGCGGTGACAAAGGGCAGGCCGGTGATCTCAGCCATATTGGCGGCGACAGCTTCATCCCAGCCGCTATGCGTGTTCAGGCCAGTGCCAACGGCGGTGCCACCCTGAGCAAGCTCATAGATACCCGGCATTGCCGCCTCGACCCGGGCGATGCCCTGACGGATTTGATGGGCATAGGCACCAAATTCCTGCTGCAGCGTCAGCGGGGTGGCGTCCTGCGTGTGAGTTCGCCCGATCTTGATGATGCCTGCGAATTCTTCAGCCTTCTTTTCAAGCCCTTCGGCAAATTTAGTCAGACCCGGCAACAAGACGTCACGTACACTGACCGCGGTGGCGATATGCATGGCCGTGGGAAACGTGTCGTTAGAGGATTGTCCCATGTTGCAGTGATCGTTCGGATGCACGGGGTCTTTTGACCCGATCACGCCGCCCAGTATCTCGATCGCGCGATTTGCGATAACCTCGTTCGAGTTCATGTTCGACTGCGTGCCTGACCCGGTTTGCCAGACGACCAGAGGAAAGTTGTCGTCAAACTTGCCCTCGATCACTTCACCCGCAGCCTCGATAATCGCATCGGCGATCTGCGCGTCCAGTTTGCCGATGGCCTTGTTCTCGATCGCGCAGGCTTTCTTGATCACTCCCAGTGCGCGCACGATGGCCACGGGCTGTTTTTCCCAGCCGATCGGGAAGTTCATGATCGAACGCTGGGTCTGCGCGCCCCAATACTTGTCGGCGGGAACCTCAAGCGGGCCAAAGCTGTCGGATTCGGTGCGGGTCTGAGACATCTGTCACTCCGTCTGGTATGCAGTTGTATGCCGTTTAGCCGGTGCAAAGCTGTGGCGCAATCGGCCAGTTGCGCGCACCTTAAACGCAGGCTGATTAAAGGTATAGACGATGACGGGTGCAATTAATTTCTGTTAGCGAAAACAGTGCCATTGTAGGTTTTCAGGCTAAAGTTAGTATAGGCGAGAGACTCGCGACGGAGGCAACCATGCGTATTACAGTTACCGGATCAGCCCTTTATGGGATGTTGTTTGCCATCGTCGCGTCCGCGTGGCTGGCATTGTCCGTGCAAGAGGCGGGTGCCAATGCGATTGAACCCTTTATCGGCGATTATGTCGGGTCAGCTGAGGTAGTGGATATTGATGGAACCTCGACGCCGCGGGACATGAGTGTATCGATTCATGAAATTCGCGGTGGTTTCAATGTCAGCTGGAGCACAACGACCTACAAGCAAGATGGTCGGATCAAGGACGAGAAATACTCAGTTGATTTTCAAACCTCCGACAGGCCCGATGTCTATTCAGCAGCTATGAAGCGCAATGTTTTCGGTCATGAAGTTCCGCTTGACCCGATGAAGGGTGAGCCATTTGTTTGGGGCCGGATCGAAGGGGATACGCTGACGGTGTTTTCGCTGTTTATCGGTGAGACCGGCGACTACGAATTGCAGCAATTCGACCGAACATTGACAGAGGGCGGGCTGAACCTGTCATTTTCACGGTTTCGCAACGGTGAAAAATCCCGCTCGGTCGAAACCTTCCTTGAGAAAAGGTAAACCCCGCAGCAAGCGGGGTTTGATCAGCACTATTTGCGGAAACTGTCCAATGAGACGATATCGGCGTCTTGATGAGGTTCGGGATCTTCCGCGTCAACCTCAATCGGGGCCTCGGCCGGAAGCATCTCTTCCTCATCCTCATCTTCAGGACTTTCAAAGCGCAGCCCGAATTCAACCGAAGGATCAACGAAAGTTTTGATCGCCAAATAGGGGATATAGAGCGGCTCGGGCGCGTCGCCGAAGTTCAGGGTGATCGAAAACCCCTCATCGCCAACCTCAAGGTTTTCGAACCAGTGCTGCATGACGATTGTCATCTCATCCGGATAGCGATCGCGCAGCCAATCCGCCAGTTCGACACCCTCATGCCGTGTATCGAACGTGATAAAGAAATGATGCGCGCCGGGCAGGCCGGTTTCAGACACGCCGGTCAGGACGGTCTTGATCAGGCCACGCATGGCCGTGTGCATGAGATTCCCGTAATCGATGCCTTGCGACATGGTTGATCCTTTGAAAGTGGTTGATCTCAGCATAAGGGATTCGGACGGAAACGAAAGGCCATGCAGGGTCGCATTGTCACAAAATCTGCAACCCTACTCCCGCCAGAACCATTGCTGTTAATGTGGTCGCCAAACCGGATTTATAACGAAAAATCAACACCCCGGCAGCGAGGGTAAGGATCATTGCCCTGATATCCAGCGTCGTTGGATCTGGCAGCGGCAAGGATAGTGCACCCCAGGTCCAACCCTGAATATTCCCGAATAGTACATTTAGACCAAACCACACGGAGAGGTTGAGAATCACTCCGACAACTGCAGCAGTGATTCCGTGCATCGCTGCACCCAGTCGCGGACGCGCGGCGATCCTGTCCAGATGGGGTGCGGCGAGGAAGATCCACAGAAAACACGGCACGAACGTTGCCCACAGCGCAACGAATCCCGCTGCCAGTGCAAGCCCGGTTCCCCCGGCGATTTGTCCGGTGAGCATGGCAACAAATTGCGTCACCAGAATGAGCGGGCCGGGCGTGGTTTCGGCCAGGCCCAGCGCATCGATCATCTGATCCGTGCTGATCCAGTGGTAGGTCTCAACCACGGTCTGGGTCATATACGCCAGCACCGCATAGGCGCCGCCAAAGGTAACGACCGCAAGGCGCGCAAAAAACCAGCCAAGATCGCTGAGCAATTCCTGACCACTCAGATGTAGCGCAATCAGCGGCCCAAGCCAGAGGGTCAGCCAGATTGATGCGGTGCGAAAGGGCCGGGTGAGTGCCGGACCGGCGGCAATTGGTGCGGTCGCTTCGTGTTTCGAGGTGACATAGCCCCAAAGTGCTGCACAAAGGATGATAACAGGGAAGGGCAGATCAAAAGCAAAAATGCCCAGAAACGCCAGCGCCGCGATCACCCGGTGCTCGACATCGGTCAACGCCTTGCGGGACAGATTTCGCAGCGCCTGTAGAACGATAATAATCACGGTCGCCTTGACGCCCAGAAATCCGGCCTGCACCAGCGGAAGCGTCCCATATGCAGTGTAGAGCGCGACGAGAACCGCGATTACCAGAGCCCCCGGCAGCACAAACAGTGTGCCAGCAACTAACCCGCCAACCACGCCGCGCAGGCGCCAACCCGCATATGTGGCAAGCTGCATAGCCTCGGGTCCCGGTAAAAGCATGCACAAGGACAGCGCGCGCAGATAGGTTTGTTCATCCAGCCACGGGCGACGTTCGACAAGCTCCTGATGCATCAGGGATATCTGCGCAGCGGGCCCGCCAAAGGACAAAAGGCCGATACGTCCGAAAACACGCACGAGTTCGGTCAGTGCTGGTGTCATTGCAGGTGGCCTGCTGGCCAGTCGTGGGTTTCCTCAAACCCATCCCGTGCCCAGCGATAGAGTGCTTCGTAGAGGCTCAGCCCAGCCGTAAGCTGCTGTTGATCATCCCGGTACTGGCGGGACAATCCGACCGACAGGGCAAGCAGCCCTGCGGCTTCTGGAGACTGATCATGGCAGTTTGTATCGGCCGCACGGATGACGGCAGCCATCCGGTCCAATGCTACAGAGTGCAGATTGAATCCGTCCAGCATTGCGTCAAAGGTGCATTTGTCGCCGCGATGGCCCCACTGCGCGCCTTTGACATCGAAGGGAGCCGCACCGAAGTGCTCGGCAACGCCTTCGATTTCCGAAGGCGCGACAAACAGAAATCGGGCGCGGGCGTCGACAAATCTGCGTATCAGCCAGGGACAGGCGATGCGATCGATCTTGGGCCTGTGCCGCGTGACCCAGAGCGTTCCACCCTCAATTGCTGATGGCATGGCCGAATGGGGTACGCACAGGGCGCCCTCCATGTCGCACCAGGCGAACATTCCACCCTCCAGATACTCGGCCTGATGTCCTTCTGCTTGCAGCCAGGACACCACGCCCTGGCTGAGCTTTCTTCCCTTTTGGCAGATCACCACACTTGGTTTGTCGCTGATGAACTGACTGATTCCGATGATATCGGTATACGCATATCGAACGGCCCCGGGGATTAGATGAGGATCGTCTTCGAAATCCGGATCGGTGCGTATATCGATCAGCACGGGTGATTGCGGAGTGCCAATCAGGCGAGATAATTGACGGGGCGTGATCGCATTTGGGGCAGCCATAGCATGTTTCCTTTATGGTTCGGATACATGCGAACTTGGGCTGCCGCCTCACGGGGTGTTCGCAAGCCAACCCCATACTCTTCTGCTAGCGTGGAAGGATGGCAGGGGTCAAGCGTGCGGTCACAATCGTCAGGCCCAATCCAGCCTTTGCCCGGTCATGCAAACGGGCAGGGTATCCTGCGGAAACTGGCCCAGTTGTTCAAAGAGCGAAATGAAATCGAACTGGTTATATGCCTCAACCATTTTGTCGTTGCTGAAACGCGCCATCACCTGACCGGTTACCTCAAGCGGGGCGCCATTGTCTGCGCGGCTGGTACGAACGTGAAGGATGCCGGATACCCAATCGCCATTCTCGATGACTTTGGGCAGCTCGACCTTGATTTCACCCAGAACATGACGGAACGCCATGACCAGATCGCGAAAATCATCCGCCCCGACCTGCATTTCAGGGATCAGCCCATCGGCCAATGTGTCCGGAGCAAAGAACTGATCGATGACATCAGTATTTCCCTTTTCCCAGACCTCTGAATACCACGCCCGCAACCTGTCAGAATTTGTCATCACAACCCTCCTGTCTTACGAAGGAAAGGATGGGTCAGAGAGGTGAATAAACTCTGAATCCCCGGTGAGTTATTGGCAAAAAACAGACATATGGGAGAAAAATGCAGGTTTCTGTTGCCAGGTACCTGCGAACCCCGCCTTACGCTGCTAGGCGCAAGGGCTTAAGTTTCGGTCTTGTTACTGCTTACGCAGCAACTGCAACCGGAGCACGATTGTCGTTTGCAATTGTACTATTTTCGCCGGTAACGGTGGCAGACAGCCGAGACAAAGCTA
>JAUHYC010000024.1 GCA_030426685.1 Alphaproteobacteria bacterium | reverse complement strand
CCGGTCTCGCCGATCACGGCCAGAGTGATGTCCTTGGCGGTCACGCCCGGCTGCAGTTTGCCGGTGATTTCCACCTTCATGTTCTTGGACTTCTTCTGGATCAGGGTCTGTGTGGCCAGAACATGCTCAACCTCGGACGTGCCGATACCGTGGGCCAGCGCACCAAAGGCGCCGTGGGTGGCGGTGTGGCTGTCGCCGCAGACGACGGTCATGCCGGGCAGGGTCCAGCCCTGTTCGGGGCCCACGATGTGCACGATGCCCTGACGGACGTCATGCACCGGGTAATAGTGAATGCCAAAATCCTTGGCGTTCTTGTCCAGCGCTTCGACCTGTATGCGCGATTCCGGGTTTTCGATCCCGTTTACGCGGCCCGGAGTGGTCGGCACATTGTGGTCCGGCACAGCGATGGTTTTTTCCGGTGCGCGCACTTTGCGGCCCGCCATGCGCAGTCCTTCGAACGCCTGCGGGCTGGTGACTTCGTGGACCAGATGGCGGTCGATATAAAGCAAACAAGTGCCATCATCGGCTTCGTGCGCGACATGGGCATCCCAGATCTTGTCATAGAGTGTTTTGGGGGACATCGGTCCTCTCCCGAATGTAATGAGAAATAGCTGGCGAGGTGGCTTAGGCCGCAGATAGGCGGGCCAGAACCGTGCGGGTAGCTCCAAAGAACCGTTCGCGCAGCCGCGCGCGATCTTCCAGGTTCTGGATTTGGGCCACTTTGAGTCTCATGCGCATCTGATATATCGCGCTTTGATTGCGATCAAGGCTCAATCCGGTGTGCAGGCTTGCATAGCCTCGCGTGGATGGTCAATCTGGCGGTCATGAACCAAGACCTGCTACCGGAAACGCTGTCAGAGCTCTACGCCAACATGACGGCAGCCTTTTCCTCGCAATTCGAAAACTTGATTGAGCTGGTCGTTACGCCGGGGTGGCGTCAGTATCAGCTGGTCATCATCCTGCTTCTCTGGGGTCTGGCCTATATTCTCAAACTGCTGACCCACGGCCGATGGGAGGCCTGGAGCCGCGCCCGCACCGGATGGCCGAAATGGCGGTTGCGCATCCTTGTCCAGCTGATGCGCCGATTGACTTTAGTGTATTTCGTGTTGATGTCCTGGGGCCTGTATTGGTTGATGCAGCACATCACATGGCCATCGCGCAGCTATATCATTGGTGTGATTGCGACCCTGGCTGCCGCGTGGCTTGCCATCGCCTTGGTGTCGCGGTTGGTGCGCAACCGGACGCTGCGGCAAATCTTCAAGTGGTCGATGTGGGTCTATGCAACGCTGTTGGCACTGAGTCTCACGGATGACGTGGCCGGGTTTCTGGACGGGGTTGCGATCTCGATAGGGGATCTGCACATCTCAGCCCTGGGTATCATCAAGGCGGCATTGCTGATCGGTGTCTTGCTGACACTGGCCCGCATCGGAACCCGCGCGGCTGAGCGGGGGCTGAAAAACAACGATGACATAACGCCTTCGATGCAGGTTCTGCTGGCCAAGGGCATTCAGGTGCTGCTGTATGGCGCAGTTTTCCTGACCGCAATTCGCACGCTGGGGTTTGACCTGACTGGGATTGCCCTGCTGTCCGGTGCCATTGGTGTAGGTATCGGGTTTGGTCTGCAGAAAGTGGTTTCGAACCTGATCTCCGGCATCATCATCCTGATAGATCGTTCCATCAAGCCGGGCGATGTCATTTCGCTGGGCGATACTTTTGGTTGGATCAATGCGCTGGGCGCGCGCTATGTCTCGGTCGTCACGCGGGATGGCCGCGAATACCTGATCCCGAATGAGGACCTGATAACCAACCAGGTGGTGAACTGGTCGCATTCGGACAAATTCGTGCGGTTGGATCTGCATTTCGGTACCAGCTATGGCGATGACCCACGCAATGTACGCGAAACGGCAATCCAGGCGGTGAAAACGGTTGAGCGCGTGTTGTGCGATGGCTTGCATGAACCCGTCTGCCATATCACCGGATTTGGCGACAGCAGCGTAGACTATGTTCTGCGGTTCTGGATCAGTGATCCGACCAAGGGGCTGACCAATATCCGGGGCAATGTCTATCTGGCCCTGTGGTATGCGTTCAAGGACCAAGGCATCTCGGTGCCCTTCCCACAGCGCGAAGTGCGACTGTTGGAGGAGGAAGCCAACGACGCAGACGGGCAACAACCCGCCAAAGACTGAGCGCTCGTGAAGGGCGCATCACGCGCCTTCATTGAAATGTTGCAAAGCGCTTGTTACCTTTATAGTACCCCAGCGCCGGGGTTCTGGCGGCGCGCAGCAAAGGAGGACTATGTCCTGTCTCTACATACTCAGGCGGGTTTGCCCGCCGATGACGGGGCCAGTGTGATGGCCCACTCTCAGTCCATCAGCGATAAGCTGCTTGAACGTATCCTATCCTCACTTTCCGACGACAAGGCCGAAGATGTCGTGCAGATCAACCTGCAAGGCAAATCCTCGGTTGCCGATCACATGGTGATCGCGTCGGGCCGGTCGACCCGTCAGGTCTCGGCCATGGCGGAAAAGCTGACGGATCGCATCAAGCAGGAATTCGGCTTCACCTCGAAGGTCGAAGGCAAAGATGCCGGCGACTGGGTGCTGATCGATACGGGCGACGTGATCGTCCATATCTTCCGCCCCGAAGTGCGTGAATTCTACCAGCTGGAAAAGATGTGGCTGCCTCAGGGCGGCAGCGCCTCAGCCAACTGAGGCGCCATCCTGGCCTGTATTGAGAGGCCGGAGGCGAGAGAGACATGCGTATCAGCATAGTTGCGGTCGGGCGATTGCGCGCCGGACCGGAGAAATCCCTGCTTGATGATTACCTGACCCGTTTCGATCGGACCGGCCGCGCGCTGGGCCTTGGTCCTGCGAAGGTGATCGAGGTCGAGGATAAGAAAAACGCGGGCATGGGCGCCGAGGCCGCCTTGCTACGCAAAGCTCTGCCCAAAGGCGCCGTGATCTGCACGCTGGATGAGCGGGGGCGGGTAATGTCCTCACCGGATTTTGCCAACAAGCTGGGCGGATGGCGCGATGCCGGGCGACAGGATCTGGCGCTGATCATTGGTGGCGCGGACGGAATAGACTCTGATTTGAGGGCAGAGGCCGATTTTTCCATTTCCTTCGGATCAATGGTCTGGCCCCATATGCTGGTCCGTGTGATGCTGGCCGAACAACTTTATCGGGCCGCAACCATCCTGTCGGGCGGCCCCTATCATCGGGTCTGACATGGCGCAGCTCTTGATCGTCTACCACTCGCGCACCGGAGGCAGCCGGCAGATGGCCGAAGCCGCGGCCGAGGCGGCGCAGGAAGAGGCGGTGACGATCCTGAAACCCGCCGATCAGTCCGGACCGGATGATTTGCTGTCAGCGGATGGTTACATCTTTTGCGCGCCTGAGAATCTGGCGGCACTATCGGGTCTGATGAAAGAATTTTTCGATCGCAGCTACTACCCGGTGCTAGGCAAGATCGAGGGACGCCCCTATGCGCAGATGATCTGCGCCGGATCGGACGGTCAGAACGCCGCCCGCCAGATTGCCCGAATTGCAACTGGCTGGCGCCTGAAAGAGGTGCAACCACCCCTGATCATCTGCACCCATGCACAAACGCCCGAGGCAATTCTGGCTGAGAAAACCATTCCGCAGGACGAATTGGACCATTGCCGCGAGATCGGTGCGGCGCTGGGCGCTGGCCTGACTCTGGGAGTGTTCTAGGACCCGTTCAGCTGAACAATCGTGGTGTCGGTGTTCCACCCATCCACACTGCAACGCGCCTGGATCTGCACCTGCGTTGCCCCGCCGGGAATCGAAATACCGCTGAGTGAGCGGGTAAACGGCTGCTCATTCTCATGCGGGTGGTGCAGGACGCGCATCCCCAGCTCATTCCCGTCCATATCCAATATGCGCCAGCCATCGGCATAGTGATCCCAGCCGGTGTCGGGATGTCGGATCGTTACATCGAATCGCCACGTATCTCCGGCAGAACTGATACGGACCTGTTCGATCATTGAGGGGTCGGCCAAGGCCGGGTTGGCCAGAAGGGCGCTTAGAATCACATATCGCATGGCATGAATCTACGGTTTCAGCTGTGGCAATGCGATCACGACTCTGTGTTGGGGATCTGTTTCAGCAGGATGGACCGGGATTGTGACGCAAATTCCCTGCGATACAGAACGCCAAAGGTTATTGCCGCGCTCAGCATCAGGGCAATGGGCCCCAATATCCAGGCCAGTGAAGCGAGCGCGAAATAGGTCACGCGCAAGGCACGGTTGAAGCTGCGCGCAGCGGTGACGCAAATTTCAGCCGCCTGCGCCGCGCGAGGATAGGCTTGCGCATCTTCGGGGTCGTTTGGAACAGAGGCCATCAGCACAGCGCAATAGCCGAACAGGCGATGGGCCCAGACATATTTCAGGAAGGCATTGGCCAGCAGCAACACCACAACCAGTATCTTGATCTCCCAGACCAGCGCGGGGGCGCTGCCGATGGCCAGATCACTGGCCACGCCCGCCAGCTGTTCGGTATTGCCAAGCAGGGCGAGCCCCCCTCCGATGGCGATCATCGTCGTCGAGGCAAAGAAAGTACTGCCCTGCCGCATTGCGCCCACCACCTGCGCATCGAACATCCGAGGCTGGCGCGTTACCATCTCGCGCATCCAGTCGCGGCGATAATTATCCATCATCAAGGCCACAGATAGCTTGTTGGGAGACGGATTCTCGATTCGCCATCCGATCCACTGCCAGGCCCCCAGCAACAAAGCGATGGCTGCAAAATCCAGGGGAGAAAACAAGAGCGCGCGATCGATCCATGTCATTCCGCGACATTACGTCTGCAGAAGAAAACTTGCCAGATGCTGAAATTGGTAATAATATTTTACCAAATGGAGGATCAACCATGGAGATGCCACAGCCGAGCCCAGAGATATTGGGGCGCAAGCGCGCGGTGCTGGATCGCTTGCTGCAAGTGCTGCCACCCGATGCCGTCATTCACGACGAGGCAGAGACGCGGGTTTATGAATGCGATGCCCTGACGGCGTATCGCTGCCCACCAATGTTGGCAGTGCTGCCATCAACCACTCAGGAGGTCTCGGACATCCTGCGCATCTGCCAGGAAGAGGGCGTGCCTGTGGTGCCGCGCGGCGCGGGCACATCCCTGGCCGGTGGAGCCTTGCCGACAGCCGATTGTGTCATTTTAGGCGTGGCGCGCATGAACGAGGTGCTGGAGGTCGATTATGACAATCGCTTCATCCGGGTTCAGGCCGGGCGGACCAATCTGAGCGTAACTGGCGCGGTCGAAGCGGAAGATTTCTTTTACGCGCCCGACCCATCGTCTCAGCTGGCCTGTGCCATTGCCGGAAACATTGGGATGAATTCGGGCGGGGCGCATTGTCTGAAATACGGGGTGACCACGAACAACCTGCTGGGCGTGACCATGGTGATGATGGATGGCAGTATCGTCGAGATCGGCGGCGCGCATCTAGATGCGCCCGGATTGGACTTGCTGGGTGTCATCTGTGGTTCGGAAGGGCAGTTGGGCGTGGTGACCGAAGCCACCCTTCGTATTCTGCGCAAGCCCGAGGGCGCGCGCCCGGTTCTGATGGGATTTGATGACAATGAGGTGGCGGGGCAATGTGTCTCTGACATTATCAAATCGGGGATATTGCCGGTGGCGATCGAGTTCATGGATCGGCTGTGCATTCAGGCCTGCGAGAATTTTGCCAATGCCGGCTACCCCGATTGCGAAGCATTGCTGATTGTCGAAGTCGAAGGATCAGAGGCCGAGATCGACCACCAATTGACCAAGATTATCGAGATTGCCAAACGCCACGATCCGGTGGAGCTGCGAGAAAGCCAGTCGGCCGAGGAAAGCGCCAAGATCTGGCTGGGTCGAAAATCGGCCTTTGGCGCCATGGGTCAGCTGAACGACTACATGTGTCTGGACGGAACGATCCCGGTTTCAGCGCTGCCTGCAGTCTTGCGCCGTATCAGCGCGTTGAGCGAGGAATTTGGTTTGCCGGTTGGTAATGTTTTTCATGCCGGGGATGGCAACATGCACCCGCTGATCCTGTTTGACGCCAACAAGCCGGGCGACCTTGAGAAATGCGAGGCGTTCGGGTCCGAGATATTGAAGCTCTGTGTCGATGAAGGGGGGTGCCTGACCGGTGAACACGGGGTGGGTATCGAAAAGCGCGACCTGATGCATCACCAGTACACGCCTCAGGATCTTGAGGCACAGATGGCAGTCAAGGATGTGTTTGACCCGGCCTGGCTGCTCAATCCAGCAAAGGTGTTTCCACTGGATGTTTCTGAAGCAAGGCGAGTGGCAGCGGAATAGGCGCTCTGCCCCTGATACGGGAACACGATCCTTCAATATATCTGTGAACAGAAGAAGCAATATGAAACCTGAAACAGAAGCCGAACTGGCTGAATTGGTGATGGGATTGAACGCTCCGGTGAGGATCGTTGGCGGTGGCACGCGAGGTGTGGCCGGACTGCAGCCCGCATTGAGCACCGCGGGGCTTAGCGGCGTCACTTTGTATGAGCCCGGGGCGCTGACGCTGGTGGCGCAGTCCGGGACGCCAATCGCAGAAATAGAGTCTATTCTGGCGAAAGAAGGACAGCAGCTTGCCTTTGAGCCGATGGACCATCAAGGGTTGTTGGGCACGCACGGTGCACCAACAATTGGTGGGGTTGTGGCGGCGAACATCTCGGGACCGCGGCGAATTCAGGCTGGGGCCTGCCGGGATTTCCTGCTGGGTGTGCGCTTTGTCGACGGACGTGGGCAAGTATTGAAGAATGGTGGCCGGGTGATGAAGAATGTCACCGGCTATGATCTGGTCAAGCTGATGGCGGGCTCGTGGGGCACGTTGGGGGTGCTGACTGAGGTTTCGCTGAAAGTGCTACCCAAACCTGAGCAGGCCGCGACATTGTCGGTCCAAGTCCCGGATGCAGGAGCGGCAGTGACAGTGCTTTCGGCGGCGTTGAAATCTCCGTTCGAAGTGAGCGGAGCGGCTTATGATCCCGCAGCCGGAAAAGCGTTTATCAGGATCGAAGGCTTCGCGGAATCGGTCTCCTATCGGGCAGAGAAGCTGACTGCCGAGCTGACGCGGTTTGGTCAGACCTGCGAAGAGGCGGATTCGGCGTCTCTTTGGGCTGCGATCCGTGATGTTCGCGCATTCCATGGGCAAGACGGTGATGTCTGGCGGATTTCCGTCAAACCGGGGGATGCACCCGAAATTGCGGCGCGGGCCGAGGCCGATCAGGCGCTGTTCGATTGGGGTGGGGGGCTGATTTGGCTGCGTGTCCCAGGCGGTGTGGACCTGCGCAAGCGGCTTGGCGGGTTTTCCGGTCACGCAACACTGGTGCGCGCCGAAAGCGAGACAATGGACAAGCTAGGGCAATTCCAGCCGGAGCCCTCCGGAGTTAAGGCTCTAACACAGGGAATCCGGACGAAATTTGATCCTAAGGGTCTGTTTAACCCGGGGGTCATGAGGTAGGCGATGCAGACGTTATTCACAGAACAACAATTGCAGGATCCGGCGACCCGCCGTTCGAACGAGATTCTTCGGAATTGCGTGCATTGCGGATTCTGCACCGCTACATGCCCCACCTATCAGGTGCTGGGGGATGAACTGGACAGTCCACGCGGACGGATCTACCTGATCAAGGACATGCTGGAAAACGAGCGTGTTCCAGATGAGAAGACGGTTAAGCATATTGACCGCTGTCTGTCGTGTCTGGCCTGCATGACCACGTGTCCATCGGGCGTACATTACATGCATCTAGTGGATCATGCGCGTGAGTATATCGAGGCGAACTACAAACGCCCTTTGACCGATCGTATGTTGCGCTGGATTCTGGCGCGGATTTTGCCCTATCCAATGCGGTTTCGCTGGGCGCTGATCGGGGCAAAGTTGGGTCGTCCATTCAGGTTTATGATGCCCGATGCGCGGTTGAGGGCGATGCTGGACATGGCTCCCAAACACATTCCGCCGGTCAGCCGTAATGACGACCCGCAAAGCTTTGCGCCCATTCAAGAGCGGAAAAAGCGCGTCGCCCTGATGACGGGCTGCGCGCAAAAGGCGCTGAACACTGATATCAACGACGCCACGATTCGGCTGCTGACCCGGCTTGGCTGCGAAGTTGTTGTGGCCGAAGGGGCCGGGTGCTGTGGGGCGCTGACCCACCATATGGGCAAGACCCGCGAAAGCCACGCCGCCGCCGCTGCCAACATCAAAGCCTGGGTGCGCGAGATGGATGGTGAGGGGCTGGATGCCATCGTCATCAACACCTCGGGCTGCGGTACCACGGTAAAGGACTACGGGCATATGTTTCGTGACGCACCACTGGCGCGGGAGGCTGAACGGGTCTCGGATATCGCGATGGATATCAGCGAGCTTCTGGTGCAGTTGGACCTGCCGGGCGAAGTCGGGAAAGACATGGTGGTCGCTTATCACGCAGCCTGTTCGCTGCAGCACGGCCAACAGATCAAATCGCATCCGAAAGACCTGCTTAAAAAGGCTGGTTTCACCGTGTTAGAGCCTGTTGATAGCCATCTCTGCTGCGGCAGCGCGGGCACCTACAACCTGATGCAACCCGAAATCTCGGCCAAGCTGAAACAACGCAAGGTGCGCACGCTTGAAGCCAGGAAACCGGATGTGATTGCAGCGGGGAATATTGGCTGCATGATGCAGATCGGTTCGGGCACGGACATTCCTGTCGTTCATACGGTGGAACTGCTGGACTGGGCGACAGGGGGGCCGTTTCCGCGGGCGATGTCGGCTGGTCAGGACGCGATACCCAAACTGCGCTGACACAGATCGCGGCGGTTTTGCATCAGGATCGGGCGCAATAGACCGCAACCGCGATTGCCCTATTTTTGCCTCACCACGCACGTAGGATTCAGGGGTAAACCCATTGACCGGAGACCCACGTGCACAACTGGATCGCGGCCTTTGCCATCAGCTTGCTGCCCTTGACCGCACAGGCGCAGGATACTGGGCTGAAACGCCTTGAAACCACCGATGCCGGGCGCGAGTGGATGGCTGTGGGTCGTCTGGATATCGATGGAACCGGGTTTTGCACGGGTGCGCTGATCTCACCCACTCTGGTCCTGACGGCGGCGCATTGCCTGTTCGACAAGGTCACGAACCAACGCATAGATCCCGCTCGGATCGAGTTTCTGGCCGGTTGGCGCCTTGGTCATGCCCTGGCCTACCGGGCGGCGCAGCGGACGGTGGTGCATCCCAGCTATGAATATGGCGACGGATCCTCTGTCACGCGGGTGCGCCATGATATCGCGCTGATTGAACTGCGGCAGCCCATCCGAAACACCTCAGTCATCCCGTTTGAAACAGGCGACAGGCCAACGCGGGGCGAGGAGGTCGGCGTGGTCTCATATGCTCATGACCGGGCCGAAGCCCCTTCGTTGCAGGAGGTCTGTTCGGTCATGGCCCGGCAGGCTGGCATTCTGGTGATGTCGTGCAACGTGGATTTCGGAGCCTCGGGCGCGCCGATCTTTTCATTTGACGGAGAACGCCCGCGCATCGTTTCGGTGGTGGCGGCAAAGGCTGAGATGCACGGTCAGCGAGTCGCGTTGGGCACTGCCCTGGAACAGTCACTGGAACTGTTGCAGGCCGAGCTTTCACAAGGGCGCGGTATGAACGCTTCTTTCAACAAAGGTACCAAGAACCTGGGGGCTAAATTTCTGAAACCATGACCCGTGTTTTATTAGGTATAGCATTCGTTTTCTCATTTATTGTTACCACCGCACAGGCTCAGAACAGCGGCAAGCGCCGTTTGACGGACCGTGATGATCTATATGGCTGGGAGGCTGTCGGTCGGCTGGATATCGGCGACGAGGGTTTCTGCACAGGAACTCTGATTGCGCGGGATATCGTGCTGACGGCAGCACATTGCGCCTTGGACAAGGCAACTGGTCGGCCATATGCCCCGGGCGAAGTGACCTTTCGCGCCGGGCTGAGCGATGGCCAGGCGCTGGCTGACCGGAAAGTCATCCAGATTGCAGCGCATCCGGAATTTGTCGTCAATGCCCCGGTATCAGCCCCACGGGTGCGGGTTGATGTGGCTCTAATGCGGCTGGAAGAGCCGATTCCCTATTCGATTGCCGATCCGTTTGCCCTGCATAGTGGCCGCATCAGCGACAGCGAGATCAGCGTCGCCTCTTATGGTCGTGGCCGGGCAGAGGCCATTACGCGCCAGCGGTCGTGCAATATTCTGCAACGTGCGCAGGGCCTGATCAGCTTTAACTGCGATGTAACATTCGGGTCGTCAGGCTCTGCGATTCTGGCCAAAAACGGCCCGCGCTGGCAAATCTTGTCGGTTGTTTCAGCGGTGGCCACGGATGGGCGGCAGAAGGTCGGATACGGGATGGAACTGTCCGGCACCGTCTCGGAATTGAAGGCGATTTTGCGTCGCGACGCACCCCGTCCGACCGCGAATATTCGCAGGCTGCAGCCGGGGTCGGACAAATCCAGTTCCGGGGCGAAATTTCTCAGCGCCGGAGGGTCTTGAACCCCGCCTTTCCGCTTCCCATCTGATCTGTATCGGGCCGCCTGAACAGGGGCCCGGTTCAATCACCGCCCGTCCGAACGGAGGGCAAATTCGCAAATCGCTCGAGAAAGAGGATACACACATGCGTACATTTGATTTTGCACCGCTGCACCGCGCCACTATCGGCTTTGATCAGATCGCCGATATGATGGACCGGGTACTGACCAATGATGTGAGCCAACCCAGCTACCCGCCTTACAACATCGAAAAAACCGATGCCGACACTTACCGCATCTCGGTTGCTGTCGCCGGATTTTCCGAAAATGACCTGTCGGTCGAAGTGAAAGAGAATTCACTGGTGGTTGCTGGCAAGAAAGGCGCCGAGGACAAGGAGCGCAGCTATCTGCACCGGGGCATCGCAACCCGTGCGTTTGAGCGCCGCTTTGCGCTGGCTGATCACGTCCGCGTCACGGGCGCCAGCCATGAGAACGGGATGCTGAACATCGATCTGAAGCGTGAGGTGCCCGAAGCCCTGAAACCGCGCCGGATCGAGATCACCTCGGCCAAGGCCATCGAAAAAGATGTGGTTGACGCCAAGGCCGTAAACTAAGGCCGATGGAAAACGCGCGATAATCTCTTCCTCTTTGGATTGTCGCACCACACGCCCCGCGTCCCTCCAGGCGCGGGGCGAAGTGTGTCTGGACCAAGACCATTCTAGCGGCTTCGCAGTTACCCTCGCAATAAGTCCGGAAATGCACGCAACTGTGACGCTAGCTTTTCAGAAACGAGACGCCGATGCACTCTTTGCAGACAGCCAATAGGATATCGTGACCAAAATGCCTGAAAACTGTCTCTGTCGGAGGCGTTTGCGCTGTAATCGCCTTTAGTTCTTGGCCGTAACGCCCGCCAAGCACCATCACAAACATGGCTCTCACGACAAAAAGCATCCTCATGTTTCGGCCGAAGAGAATGCCATTGGCCTGTGTATGCACCGGACCCATGCAGCGTTGTCAAATCAGGGCTACCGTGCCGTGGATTTTGAGCGCACGCTTTCTTACACCACCAATGCGGATGAAATTGATCTGATCGATCTCGAGGTCGCGCGATCCAGGACGACGAAGTGGTGAACTTCCGTTCCTCGAACTACTAAGCCTGATTTCTTCAGGGATGCGGTATTGCCGCACAGCGTGTTGGTATTGAGCGTTGCGTCTATGACGCGCTTGATTGATCACGCTCAGACCGGCGTCGTCTCAACTTTCCTTTCTTGCCTGAATTTGCCAATCTTTGCAGGAATTTGGCATCCAAAGGGATGTAAATACGTGTAACATTACCTATCTTATTGGGTACATAAGAAAAAACAGGGATAGCAAGAGATGTCGAACCAGCAATTCGAAGCGTTGATTGAGGAAACGCAACAAAAGGTCCGAGAAAGCCAGTCACAGATCGAGGGGCTAACCTCGCGAATTGAAGCAGCGCGGGCCAAGATCGGCACTGCCGAGGCGGATATAGACATCGAAAACGCCACGCTCGAGGACGTGCACGCCCATACCGAGGTGATGAACGCTAATATCGCTGAGCTGATCATGGGTCTGGACGATGTGACCAATGCGTTTTCCAAGGATTTCGACGAGATGCGCTCGAAAACCGGATGGGAGTCCTTTGTCGGCATCTTCGCCAAGGCCAAATCTGAGTCGATGCGGCAGGAGCGGATGCGCACTGCCAATATTGACGACAAGCTGCAGGACCTGATCGCCAAGTCGGATGTGATCGTGAAACTGCTGGAAGGGCAATTGTCGGTGCTGGAAGAACAGCGGGTGAAGGTCGAGGACAACCTGACCGTCACGCTGGACGACCGCGAGGCCACCATGGCCGAACTGGAAGCCTTGCGCGCCGAAATTCAGGGCATGGATCCGACGATTATCACTCTGGAAAACAAGATCAGCGTCGAACAGGACGCCGCCGCGCGGACCCAGCTGGAAACCGAACTGGCCGAGTTGAACAAGCAATACAACGCCAAGGTTCAGGAAGAGCAGGTCAAGCTGGCCAAATCACAGACGCTGGAGCGGTATATCGAAAAGGGCAAGACTTGGGTCGATTCCCTACAAAACCAGGCGGCGACGCAGATGGTGCTGATCAACAAGCTGCAGACAGACACGCAACAGCGCGTGGTGCTGTATGACGCCCTGACCAAATCGCTGAAAACCGCGCAGCAGCAGGACGTGGCCCACCGCATCAACGAGATCGGCGTGCAGACCGACCAAGAGGCGCAGACCGCCATGGCCGCCATCGGCACCGCGACCAACCAGAAGATGGCCGACATGCTTGAGGCGCATGAGGACCACATGGTCTTTGCCCGCGACGTGCTGGAGAAAAAGGCCAAGGCGGATGAACGCTTTGCCCGCCGCTTTGCCGCGATTGTCGAGAAGCATGATAAGAATTTGTATGGCGGATGAAGTTATCTGAATTCAGGGTAATTGGTTTGCCTAGGTCAGTTCCTGAGTGGGTTTTCCAAATGGTCATCGCGACGCTGATAGTACTGGCGATAATTTGGATGTTGCCCGAAACAACGGCTGAGTGGGTTGGAACTTATTCCGCCATATGTGTGGGTAGCCTCGTCAACTTGTATCTCTTAGTCAGAAAGAACAAAGAAACAGAAGAACGCTCAGAGGATGACTGACCCCACCCAAGACCATGTCGGCCTGACCGACACCTTCGCCTCGCGTCGTTATTTCCGCAAATTCGAGGTAATCACCGTCCACCTCCTGCGCGTGGCCGCGACGATGGAGGCGGAGGGCGCGATCAGCAAGCAAGAGGTGCGGATTATTTCGCGTTACCTCTCGGGCCTGCTCTACACCTTCCGCGCGCTGAGCATGAAATACCTGCTGGTCGGGCGTGATACCGGGCGGTTCTTTGGCAGCCTCGCCATGGACAAGCGCGACAGCGGGTTTCCGGTGGCGGCCGAGTTGCTGACCATGGCCAATGACGCGCAGCAGGCGCAGGTGCATCTGGCGAATATGCCCTCGGAAGATGACCTGAAAACCGACATGGTGCGGACCATCATCAGCGATCAGGACATCCCCACCAAGCTGCAATTCGCTCTGTCCCAAAGGCTCTATTACGAGGAATTGTTGAAGGGTCAGCTGTTCTGGGCCCGCAACGATCCCGAATGCCACTGGATCGGGAATGAGGGCGAGCGGCGCAAATTTCTGATCCACTGGGCGGTCTATGACAGCCAAATCAACCTGCCGGTCATCTACCTGATGCAGTTGGAAGACAGCGGCAAAACCGCCCTGCCCAAGGATCAACGCCGCTGGCCCGAGGTACAGGCACATCTGATGGCGCAATCTTTGGGCGGGCTGAAACTGGTGACCATTGCCAAGGGCTTTGATCAGGATTTCGACGACCTGCACCCCAAACACCTGCGCCGCATCCATGTTGGACCGATGTATTCCTCGGCGTTTACTGAGCAATCGGGTCCTTTGCGGCAGGTACTTGAGGACGCGCAGGCGCCCGAAGGCCAGGACTGGGCGCTGGCTTGGACCACCGAAGAGTTGGAAAGCGAAGAAGTGATCGAAGAACGTGCCGGGTGGTTCTCAACCGTCGAGCGTGAGGTGTTCGCTTTGGACCCGTTCGGCGGGCAGGGGGCCGAGACCGGGGCCACGCGCACCCAGCGGTCGATCATCCTGCCCCAGCGTCCGTTTCAGGTTCTGGCCGAGCGCAACCCGCCGGGGTTTGCGGACGTGCGCAAGTTTGTCGTCAGCAAGGCCGGACAGGTGCTGAGATATTGAGACCAGTGGCGGGCTGAAGCCCGCCCTACGTGATTTGAGTAGGCCGGGCTTCAGCCCGGCATTGCGAGGAAAAAGATGAGTTTGACGTCAGATCAGATGGAATTGCGCGAAAACGACATTCGCACGCATTATCCGGCGGCGACCGCCTTGCTGAATGGGTTCGAACATGCGCCACGGATTGCGAAGGTGGCTGACGTGCCGGTCGAGCGGTCACCGGGGGTGTCAACAGGGCGGCGGTTTCGGTCCACGACACCGGGGCTGGTGACACGTCGCACCGTCCGCGCGGATGGCGTGCATCTGGTCGAACGGATCGAAGCGTCAGATGACGGGGATACTCTGGTCTCACCGCCCCAGGCCACCACGCAGCAAGCCCTTCGGCGTGCCATTGCCATCGCTCTGGCCGTTGCTGATGCTTATGCGGAACAGACCCCGCTGGCCGATCTCAAACGCGCCAATCTAGCTGGGGACTTGCCCGCCGCCCGAAAGACCGAGTTTTCGGAATTGCTGACGGCTGAGGCACTGATCACGCTACACACCTTCGGCAATGCGCTGGCCTATCTGATGTCCTCGCATCTGGGCGAAACCACCGTCGATATCGGTGAGATCGAAGAGGTTCTGACCGATAATGGCCAACTCGCCCTGCACGGCGCGCTGTGGGAGCTGGACCAGACGCTCGCCAAACACGCCTCCGACGACGCCCGCCTGATCGCGGCCACCAGTGCCTACGCTGAACAGCTAATGGAAAAGGCCGCCCTGCGGGCCCAATCGGCGGGCCATCTGGCCCCGTTCCAGAACGCGGCCTGGCATATCGGGGCGGATGAACTGACGATTCGTGGATTCGAACCGGCCTCAAAAGCCAAATCCACCACCCTGACCATGACGTTCAAGAAACCGAACGAGGTGGTGGGCAACCACATCGCCAAATATCAGGCCATGAAGCTGGCCAAGATGGTGATGGCCTATGATTTCGAACGCCGCCTGAACCCTTTTGCCGAGCTTGGCGGGTTCATCTTTACCTTCATGGGTGACGGCAAACCGGGCACCGGCAAGACCACCCTGATTCAGATGATGGCCGGGCTGATCAACGACTATTGCCAGAACGCGGGCTATCCGTTCCGCTATCAGAACCTGAGCACCGACAATATCGACAGCTATCAGGGCAAGTCCGGCCAGAACGCCAAGGCATTTATCAACACGATCATCGACCCCACGGTCATCGGTTTCGGCACCATCGACGATATCGACCAACTGGCGGGTAAACGCGGCGACCGGCAGTCGTCAGCCGGGCAGTTGGAAATCACCGCCGTGCTGATGGAGAGCTTCGCGGGTGCCAACACTGTTGTGCGCGGCAACTGCACCTTTGGCATGTTCTCGAACTACCCCGAGAATGTCGACGATGCCCTGCGCCAGCGGGCGGGCGCGCGGTTCCTGGTGGACGGGCCGCAGACCCGTGAGGATTACATTGATATCCTGCACCTGCTGATGGGCCGCAACCACGACATCCCGCTGGGCGCACACGAAGCCTATGCCGCGCAGGAAATCAAAAAGGCCGTCGCCGCTAGTTTCGAAAGCCACTCTCGCCCGCACGAGGACGCCTTGTTGCAGGTCTTTGACCGGGTGTCCGGCGATATCGGCCAGATGGACACGATCGCCAAGCTGGGCACCTACCTCAAGGCGATCCAACAGGCGGATGAGCGCTTTACCGGTCGCGCGATCAAGAACATCACCGACGCGGTCAAGGTCCGCGCGATGGATTTCGAACTGCCCGACGAATGGATGGAGAACCCCGACCTGTTCCTGTTCCGTGACTACGACACTAAGAAAGCGATGATCGAGGACCTTCGCCAGCCGATCACGGTTGAGATGGTGACCCAGGAAATCAACCGCTACGCCGACAGCGAGTTCCGCTATGCCGACAAGAGCGATGAGGTCGCCATCGAGAATGCGGTCCGCGAGATGGGCCGGATGGAAGAGGCCAAGCGGCGGTATCTGGAGGGGAAGGGGTGAATTATTTGATCGCCATAGGTTTGCCTCTACTGCTGAGCACTGTGGTTGCTATTCCAATAGGGTGCCGAGCCTATCGAACGGCTCGCGCGGCTAAAGCCAACGGAAAGGAATGGCTTCTTCCATTATTAGCCTCTGGTGCGGCTTGCGCTATTCTGGCAATTCTTGCCAGCTACATTTTGATGGATTTTTTTGTCGACCGACTCGCCGTGGACGTTGGCAATGCAAATCCTGCAGATGTTATGGTTTATTTTCAGCTACAGTTCTGGTTGATTGCTGTACCCCTTGGTTTCGCGATCATTTTTGCATTTGCAAAAGGACTGCGAGCATGAGTTTCGTGTTCATAGAATACAGGTTTATATTTGAGAATGATATCGCGGCGCAGCCGCGACGCGCCCGACCCGCCCCCCAGGGCGGGCGCGTTCCGCACCCACCCTCGGGCCGGGCGCATCGCTACCGTTGTGCGGGAAGGCCAATGTCATGATCCGCCTCATCAAAAAAGGCCTGATGTTCGGAAACCTCGTCCACATCTCCAGCCCGGCTCTGGTCGAGCGGTATAACCGCGCGTTGCAACATCTGGCGGGCAAGACCACTCAGCTTTCGGATTTCCATGTCGATATCTCGGGCTATTCGCCGGAGGTGGGGATTGAGCTGGAGGACGAGCTCTATCTTAATCCCAACGGGGTCAACCGGCAGTTCATCCTGCTGACGACCGAGCAGAAACGCGCGCCTTTGCTGAACGTCAAATTCTCGACCTCGCGCGATCTCCTGCGGGAATTCATCGAGATGAACGAGGCGCAACTGTTTGCTCTGACCGCCACCGATGCGGTGGCCGGAGAGCTGGTGAACTCGGTCATCAAGCTCACCACCCCGCGCGACCTGCTGAACCTGCGCAAGATCGAGATCGAGGCCGATACCGCATGCGGCACCCTGCGTAAGGCCGAGCAGCTGGCGGGCATGGTCGAACGATTCAAAACCGAAGAGGACGCCTGGTTCGACGATGTGCTGATCGCCAAGATGATCGAAACCGCCAAGGAAACCGGTGACGTCACCAGAAACCCGGTGCGCCTGCGCCACACCGCGTTTGAGCAGCGCAATTTCTGGACGGCGCATTTCGGTGGTCTGTATCTTTTCCCGGATTTGGATCACCCGGCGGCGATTTGCATGGGCGAAAAGCCTGACGATATGCCGATCAAATACGTCTTTGGCCCATCGCAGCGAAACCAGATTGCAAAGTTTCTGGACTACAACGATCTGGTTGAACCGATTGTCAAAGCGCGCGGCGTAGATGCCGCCGCGATCCTGCAACAGAAAATGGATTTCCTGACCATCGCTGCCGCTGCAGATGCCGATGTTGACCTGACCGGGCTGGACCGCAGCGATATGAGGCGTCTGGCGCGCAATCACTCGGACCAACTGCCTGAGGCGTATCACGGTCTTGCGCAGCTGTTGCGCTGGGCGAGTGATGGCGGGCGCTGGCCGCGCATCACCTCGGACCATCCGGCCTATTTCTATACCCTGCGTGCGGCGGATACGCCGAACCGCGATCTGGTGAACATGCTGCTGGCCGAGCTTGCCCCGCTGGACCCACGCCAGCTGTTCATTTGCCACAAGGAGCTGTTCTACAAGACCTACGCAAGTTGGCCCGAGACCAAGAAAGCCTATGTTGCTGATTTCCTTGCGCGCGAGTATCAGGTGGACAAGGCTGGTGCCCGCGCCGCGCTGTTCGGGCATGAACCGGATATGAGCGGCAATTACCGGGTCAGCGATGAGGTCATCTCGCGCGTTGGTCCATGGGGTGCGGTCGGGAGGAATTGAAATGTTCGGAGCGATGCGCCTGTTCCTGATCCTGCTGGTTGTTCAGACGATTGCCTATTTCGCGCTGTCTTATTATTCGCGCAGTGTCAGGCGGCAGAAGCTGGAAACCTGGTGGGACGAGAAAGGCAAAACCGGCAACAAAGAAGTGTTTGTCGCCCGCGGTTTGCACGTCTATGACAATTCGTTCCGGCGCAAATTGATTTTGGGTGTCTATATTGTGCCCTGGGTGGCGATTGGCGCGCTGATCTACGTCGTGAATTATATGTGAGGGTAACGGCATGGCCTATGTGAAATGGGCAATTATCATCATCTTCTGGGTCACGGTTGGGGCGATCCTGCAGTATTCCCTGCCGCAGCACGATGTCGTGCGGATCGTCAACACCTACGAAGAGCGTCAGGACCTGACCGATTGGACCCGGATCTTCTGGTCAGAACCCGAAGATCAATCCACCAGCCTATCCAATCGCGATGTGCAGTTCATTCAGGCCGTCCGCGCCAATGGTAAACCAATCGTCTATCGCAACGAAGACACCGGCTGGGGTTGGCCGCCCTATTTCAAGTTCGACACGGCGAACCTCTATACCGAGGCTAATGACGCCAAGTCGACCAAAGAAAACCCCGATTGGGTGATCGTGACACATTACGGCTGGCGCAATGAGTTCATGTCGATCTTTCCCAACGCGATATTCATCCGGCATGTTGAAGGACCGGATGTGCGTATCATACCTTGGTTCAATATCATCTTCCTGACGGTTTTGGCGGCGTTGGTGTGGGCGATCTGGGTTCGGTGGCGCCGCTTTCGGCAACGGAAAATTGACCCGGTTCTGGAGAATATGGAAGACGGCCTGTATGCCGCAGGGGACGCGATTGACGAGAAACGCAAAGGCTTCCGACGTTGGTTGGACAGCTGGAAATCCAGATGACGCCAAAACGAAGCGCGCGGCTATCTCAGGGCTGCGCACTTACCGGACGATGAACTCGGCATGAAGCGCGCCCGCGGCTTTGATCGTTTTCAGAATGTCGATCATATCGCGTGGCGACACCCCTAACGCGTTCAATCCGGCAACAACCTCTGAGAGCGTCGTCGCCTCGGGGATTTCGGCAAGCCCGGTGCCTTCCTCTTCTTCTATTCCCGCAAGCGTGCGCGGGACCACAACCGTTTCGCCGCGCGCAAACGGATTGGGCTGAACGGCAATGGGAGCCTCTTCGACCGTCAGTGTCAGGTTCCCCTGAGACACCGCGACGCGCGAAATTCGGACATTTTGACCCATGACGATGGTGCCGGACCTCTGATCCACAACAACACGAGCCTTACTTTCAGGTTCCACCAATATGTTCTCAATCCGACCGATCGCATGGGCGGTTGATATCGCTTGCGTCGCCTCAATGCTCAACTCCACCGTTCCGGAATCCCGCATGAGCGCCACGGTGCGATTGAATTCTGTGTTTATTGCCCTTTCAATCCGCCCTGCGGTTGTAAAATCCGGTTCGCGTAGCGCCAGCCTGAGTTGGGTCAGGTCGGAGAGTTCAAAATCGATCTCGCGCTCCACCCGTGCGCCCGATGGTATGACGCCCGACGTCGGTACGCCTCGCACGACCGAGGCGGCGTCACCCTCGGCAACTGCACCACCTGCCAGCACAGTGCCTTGTGCCACCGCATAAATTTGTCCGTCCGCTGCGTTGAGCGGGGTCATTACCAGCGTTCCGCCAAGCAGGCTTTTAGAATCACCGATCGCGGAAACCGTGACATCAATTTGGCCTCCGACCCGTGCAAACGGTGGCAGGCTGGCGGTGACCAGCACTGCAGCCACGTTTTTCGGACGAAAATCCTCGCCATTCACGTTGACGCCAAGCCGTTCGAGGATGTTGGACATGATCTCTTCGGTGAATGGCGCATTGCGCAGGCCATCGCCCGTGCCGTTTAGCCCGACTACAAGACCATAGCCCACCAGGTCGTTGCCGCGCACGCCGTCGAAATCCACAAGATCCTTTAGGCGGATTGTCCCGGCACTGGCGATGCAGGGCAGCAATATCAGAAGCAAAGCGAGGATTTTCATCTCAGGAAATTCACCAGCGATAGATTGGCGTTGCGGACTGTAACGGAATAAAGGCTTTCCAACTGGAACTGCACGGTTTGCAGCCGCGCAGCGGTTTCGTAGGGATCAGCCAGGATCAGATCGTTTCGGGCGCTTTCGGCGCTAGTCTTGGCGGCGGCGTTTCGCGTTGCCGCCTGCTCCACACGCGCCTCGGCTGTACCGACCTGAGCGCGAAGATTGACCGTTGCATTCTGGGCGTTGGACAGATCGACGCCGAGCTGAGTAAACAATGCTGTGCGCAGATCGGGTGCCCAGTTCAGCGCGGCATCTGAGGCGAGTGCTGCCACGGCGGTGTCCCGCAGAGCGGCCTTGAGCGCGGGATCGGTTGCAGTGATCGAAACCTCAACCTGCTCGTTCTCGGAGATCTGTATGGGGGAAAGCGAGGCCGTACTGCCCTGGTAAATCACGGCGTCAAATCTTGCCGGATCATTGAACCAATCCTCTGCGGCCTGACGAATATCCGTCAACGTGGTCAATCCGGTCAGCTCCGCCTGTAGCGAGCTCAGCAACGTATCAGCTGCCGAGAGTGCAGAGACATCTGTCGCAGTGCCGGAAAACAGGCTGCGCCCACCCGCTCGACCGTTCAATGCCGAGATCATCGTGTCCAACTCATTTCGCGCCAGAACCGATGCCTGCTCATGCGTAACCGTTTGATTGGCGGTTCCAAAGGACAGAAGGGACGATGATATCTCGGACACTGAATCGCTGAATGTTTTCAGACCAAGCTGCATCGCATCGGTGAATATCCGCGCCTCAGCCGTGGCGACGGAAAAAGCCTGCAGCCGTTCGAGATTGCGCTCCAGATCCAGCAGATGGGAATAGTCGCCAGCCAGACGGTCCGAAATATCCCGCACTTTGCCGGTGGACATTTCGTAAGAAAGGGTCTCGATCTGTGATTTGATCTCGGTGCTGCGGGTTCTCAGGGTCAGGCCGCGCGCTAGATCGCCGATTGAATTCAAGGTCATGTTCAAAGCCTCAGCAGAGTTTCCATCAGGTCGTCGACCACCGAAATGACGCGCGCGTTTGCTGCATAAGCCTGTTCGATCTGAATCAGGTGTTGTAGTTCCGTATCGCTGTCGACACCTTGCTCCGCCACCAGCTGCTCCATGTTTTTTTGGGCAGTTGCCGCAAAGGCGTTTCGCTTCTCCGCGACATGGGCGTTTGCTCCAGCTTTGGAAATCAGCGCCTCAGTAAGCTCAGCAGCGCGCATGTCACCGGTTCCAAGACCCGTTCCCGGGACGGCACGCGCGCCAGAAAGAGCTGCGCCAAAGGCTTGCAACTGGCGTGCGTCGCCCGGTGCGCCGGGGGCCGCGGCACCCAGCCCTGCCCGCAGTTTCCAGCTGTCGCCACCCTCATCGGGGTCGACGATCGTGTTCAGAGATATCCGCAGGGCCAGGCCGGTTTGCGTCAAGGGGTCAAACCTGTTGCCCGAGTCGGTGAACAGGCCGGGCTCAGTGGCAGTTGTGGTCGGGTCGAGGCCAGCGGCCTCAAACCTTTCGATCAGATCGCGGGCAACGGTATCCAGATCTGCCTGCGCCTCGACCGCCAGATTGTCGCGGATGTCAAACTGTGCCATCAACGCCCCACCACGTATCTGCGCGAAATCGCCAGTGAGCCGCACAGGTTGACCATTGAGTTCGAGACCCGACAGCAAGCCGTTTCCGATTGTCATGTGCGGCATGGTATCGCCCGTTGTCGAAAACGAGAACTCAGCGGCGCTTCCCTCCAGAAGGATCAGGCCACCGTCAGAGTACAAGGACACTCGATCGTTGTCGCGGGCGACCACGTTCACGGGCACCATTTCATTGACCTGATCAATCAGCACTTGCCGCTGATCCAGCAACGCGCCAATGTCACCGCCTGAATTTCGGATCGCAGGGATACGGGCATTCAGCTTTTCGATGTCTTTCAGGGTCTGATTCAGGGTTTCGACATGCTTGCCAATCGTACGATCGGCGTCAGAGCGCATCTGCCGCAACCCCTCGGACGCCTGATTGAGCGTCTTGCTCAAGTCGCGACCAGATCGGGCGACCTGGTCCAGACGCTGGGCCGAGCCGGGAAGACTGGCAGCCGTGATCAGGCTGCTTTCAAACTCTGACAGCTTTGCGGCGATCGAAGTGGCGTCGTCGGCGGTTCCAACCAGGCTTTCGAAACCTGTATGAAATTGGGACAGCAACATGCTTGCTGTGAGATCCGCATCGGTTGCGCGACGGTTGGCCAGCAGAACCGGATCCTGATGCCTCACAAGGCCGGCGATGCGTACGCCGTTGCCCGAAACTGCACTGGTTGTCAGCTCCAGTGATCTGCGGGCATATCCCGGCGTCAGGGCATTGGCGATATTCCCTGAAACAACTGCGGCGCCGCGGCTGGCCGCGCTGAGCCCGCTAAGGGCGTTGTTCAAAGCTGTCGACATACTCATCGGACCACCCCTTCCTGGTGCTCAACCGCTGGATCAGCGTTTGATATTGGTTGTTTCCTGCAGCATCTCATCCACGGTCTGGATGACCTTGGCGCTCGAGGAATAGGCCCGCTGAGTCTGGATCATCGACGTCAGTTCGGTGGCGACATCGGTTGTCGATTCCTCGCGTGAAAAAGAAGCGATATCCCCGGTGGGCCCTTCACCTGCGTTCCACAAAAAGAACGTACCGCTTTCGCGGGACGGGGCATAAGTCTGACTGTCCAGCGCCGTCAGCCCGTTGGGGTTTGGTACATCCGCCAGTGGAATTTGGAACATGCGGCGGCTGACGCCTGATTCGTAGATCGCAAAGACAAACCCTTTTGCGTCAACCTGAACATCCGTCATCGTGCTGACGGCCGAGCCGTCGCGCGTGATGGAGACGGGAGCGAAGGTATCCGACAGCTGCGTAATCCCGTCAGCGTCGCCGATCTGGCCGATATTGATCTCAATCGGACCGCCTGCAACATTCACTACCAGACTGCCGGATGCCGGATCATAGGCCCCGCCGGATACTGTCGCTACACTCGCCAGCGTCCCGCCGGCGGTGCGACTGTCGGTGAAGGCCAGTGTATACTCGCCGATGACCGCCCCGCCCGAGGCGGAGTCGCGAAGTGTCATTGTCCATTCATTGCTGGAACCCGAGGCCGGAACCGTTGGTACGAGTTGGATGTCAACGCTTTCGGATTTTCCCAGATTGTCGAAATACTCCACCGACAACGGCTGGGGATCGCCCGGCGTCCCGGCATCGGTTGCGGTGGCGGGCAGGTTCATTCGCAGGTTTATCAGAGTAGTGGGCGCACCGGAGAGTTGGTTGACGCTCAGCTGAATGGGTTCCAACGCTGCCGGAGTGTCTCGCGGTACGTTCGGAATCGAGCCGTCCGCCCCAGCCCGCCATCCCAGCAGAACAAGACCGGATTCGGTGACCAGGTACCCGGCGTCGTTGGTACGGAACGATCCGGTTGTGGTCAAAAGCATCTCATTCGATGCCGTCCCGATCTGAGAGCTTGGCCGGACCGGCAGCATGCCGCGTTGGCGTACGGCCAGATCCGTCGAATTGTTAGTCGGGACCAGTGGACCGCGCTGGTCGATCAGGCGCTGGCTGGTGGTCCGCACACCACCCGCCGAATAGCTGCCGCCCTGTCCTGTGGTAACCATGCTGTGAAAATCCGTCTCGACCCGTTTGTAGCCGAAGGTCGACGAATTGGCGATGTTGTCGGAGATTGTGGCCAGCCTGTTGGCATTGGCCTTCAACGCCGCCACACCGGCATTCAGCGAAGAGGAAATGGTCATCGGCACGCCCTTTTGTTGCGTCAATCGTTGATGCAACACCTACCGCGCCGGCCCTTAACAGCGCGCTAACAGGTAAAATGCGGTCTATCCTTTCTGATTCAGGGTGCGCGCAGGAAGATGATCTCGATCCTGTTGTTGCGCAGAGCCATCGGGTTTGCGACTGACAATTGCCGATCTGCATGTCCTGTCACGCGAACCAGACGCTGTGGCGCGACGCCCTTGTCCTGCAATATTTGCCGGATCATCTGCGCCCGCGCGGTCGAGAGGTCCCAGACGGGGTTTTTGGCCAGTACGATTGGTGATGACCGCACGTGCCCCTCGACCGCAATGGCGTTGGTGACCAGATCCGAAGATCTGGCGACCAGAAGTACGAGAGCCCGCATCATGGGCGTAGGTTTGTCGGTATCTGATTCGAAAAGGGGCTGTTCGTTGGTTGCAAACAGCTCCACCACCAAGCCTTCGTCGGTGACGCGCGTGACGATGTGCTTGAGCATCTTGTCCGACACCAGGCTTTCACCTGTCCGGCCCAAAAGCTGCGCTTCAAGCGACGAGAAGTCCTCGAATGCGCCCTTGCCGCCACCTTTGGCATCGACCCCGGTTGATCCCCGGGCCTGTTTCGCCTCGGTCGGGTTGCGGTTACTAGCGCCCGAGCCATCCATGACCATGGTTTTTTCCGAGAACATATTGTCACCGCCAAAGGCACCGTCACCACCCCCGGACACTGGATTGACCGGGATTGTCGGCGAAAAGTAATCCGCCAGCCCTTTGCGTTGCTTTTCGGTCGTTGCATTCAGCAGCCACATCAACATGAAGAAGGCCATCATGGCCGTCACGAAGTCCGCATATGCGACCTTCCACGCGCCGCCATGATGGCCCTCGCCACCGGACACGCGCTTCTTCTTGATGATGATTGGCGCCGCATTGGTTTGCGCACCCATCTCCACCACCTTTTATCACCCGTCCACCGGGGTAACAGGGCAGGTCTTAAGGCGGTCTTAACACTTAAAACTGTCTTGATTTCACGCGCGGGGCAGGTTGGCTCCGGCCCGGCGCAGGATCAAACGCAGGCGATCAAAACTGCTCGCGATACCGTCCGTTTCTGCCTTGCCAAAGAACCCGTCCAATTCTTCATGCACGCGAACGGCCTGATCCAGAAGCGGATCGGACCCTTCGGAATAAAGCCCGGCCTTGATCATGACTTCGGATTGCTCATAGCTGCCGACCAGTTTGCGGGTTTCGGAAATCAGCTGGTTCTCTTCGGTGCATGCCGCATCGGGCAAGCTGCGCGATACCGACCGGCTGAGATCAATGGCCGGAAAACGCCCGCGCTCAGCGATGTCCCGGCTGAGCACGATGTGGCCGTCCAGAACCCCTCGCAGAATATCAGCGACCGGCTCGTCCATGTCCGAACCCGCGACCAATACGCTGAACACCGCTGTGATATCACCCTGTTTTGCCGTGCCGGGGCCTGCGCGCTCGCACAGGTTGGCGATCAAGGGTGTGACCGAGGGTGGATACCCGCGTAATGAGGCCGCCTCACCCATGGCAACGGCAATCTCGCGATGTGCTTCGGCGAAACGGGTGACCGAGTCGACCAGAAACAGTACATTGAGCCCTTCGTCCCGCAGATACTCGGCCACTGACATGGCCGACCAGGCGCAACGCCTGCGGGCCAGTGCGGACTGGTCCGAGGTTGCCGCGACCACAACG
This sequence comes from Alphaproteobacteria bacterium, assembly GCA_030426685.1. Taxonomy (GTDB): domain Bacteria; phylum Pseudomonadota; class Alphaproteobacteria; order Rhodobacterales; family Rhodobacteraceae; genus Ruegeria. The sequence goes on along the minus strand of JAUHYC010000024.1, from coordinate 25,950 downwards.
GATCGCTTCATGCCCTCCGCACCCAGTGCGGATTCGACAAACTCGTTCACTTCGCGCCCGCGTTCACCTACCAGCGCCACGACCACCGCGTCCGCCTGCATCGAACGGGCGAGCGTGGCCAACAGGGTCGATTTACCAACGCCCGATCCGGCAAACAGTCCAACCCGCTGTCCCTGGACGATGGGCAGAACGGTGTTGAGCATAGCCAACCCCGTTTCCATCCGTGCACCCAGCGGTTTGCGTGAGACCGCGGTGGGCGGATTTTGCATCAGATCACGTTCCTGCGTTCCGGGCAGCAGAGGTTTGCCGTCCAGAGGGGTGCCGAACGGATCGACCACCCGCCCCAGCCAGTGCATCCCTGGGGCGAAGGCGGGCATCTGATCCAGTTGCACCCGGTCACCCAGGCAAACACCGTCAGGAGCGGCACCGGGCAGCATCTGGATCAAATCCGATTCGACGTTCAGCACTTCACCGTGCAGATCCGGACCGCAGTGGCGGTGCAAAGTCAGATGATCCCCGATCCTCGCCCGTCCGGCCAAACCGTCTATTTCGATTACGCCGCGCGCAACGCTGGTCACCCGCCCCATATGCCGTACAGCCGACATCCTGTCGAATGCGCCTTTCAGATGCGTTGGATCGAGATCAGCCACCGGAGACCCTCCAAATTGGTTTGTCGCAAACGGTTTCTAAACGAATCGGGGTTAAGCCTTGATTGAAATCGATCGAGGGAGAAACCCCGATGTTCTATGACCTGAACGTCTTTAAGACAGCGTACGCAATGGCAACCCATGCCGGGCAACGGCAGGCAGTCATTTCACGCAACATGGCCAACGCGGATACGCCCGGATATCAGCCGCGCGACATCGAAGCCTTTTACACTGCGTTCGAAAACACTGGCAACGAGGTGGCGATGGCGGCTACCCGCGCCAGCCATCTGCATGGTGGCACGGGTGCCCAGAACTGGGTGGAATATACTGCCGATCCGTCTGGCGATCCCAATGGTAACGGCGTGTCGCTGGAAGAAGAGATGCTGAAAGCGGTCGAGGTCAAGCGGCAGCATGATCGGGCGTTGGCCATCTATCGCTCATCCATCGGTATCCTGCGCACCTCTCTGGGCCGGGCTTAAGGAGGATTGGGATGAGTGACTTTTCGTTTTCTCTGTCCGCGTCTGCGAGTGCCCTGCGGGCACAGGCGGCGCGCCTGCGTCATGTGTCCGAGAATATCTCGAACGCCGATACACCAGGATACCGACGCAAGACGGTGCCCTTCGAAACCGTTGAAAAGGGCGGTCAGCAGATGGTTCAGGCCGGGCGGGTCAAGCTCGACCGCCGGGACCTGACCCGTATCTACGACCCGGGCCATCCTATGGCGGATGCAACCGGTCATTACAAAGGCTCGAATGTCGATCTGATGATCGAAATCGCTGACGCGCGCGAGGCGCAGCGCAGCTATGAGGCCAATCTCAAAATGTTCGATCAGACCCGGCAGATGTCATCGAGCCTGATGGACCTACTCCGCAAATAAAGGAAAGCCAGAATGGATATCCGATCCCTCACCGCGGCACAAAACTATGCCGGCGCCCGTCCGGCGACGCAGGCCGATCCTGATCATCAAGGGTTGGCGCAAGGGCTGCGATCCGGTTTCCGGGATTTCGCCGCAACGCTGAAACACAGCGAGCAGGTGGCGCAATCCTCTATGGTGGGCCAGGCCGATCCGCACGCGCTGGTTCAGGCACTGGCGCAGACCGAGCTGGCGGTGGAAACGGCGGTGATCGTGCGGAACAAGGTGGTCGAGGCCTATCAGGAAATCCTGAGGATGCCGGTCTGAGTCATGCTGAGCGAAGGCCTGTTCTATGACATCGTGCGCCAGGCGCTCTGGGTCGCAGTCATCACTTCGGTCCCTATTCTGGCGGTCGCGTTGATCTCAGGCCTCGCCGTTGGTCTGTTTCAGGCGTTGACCTCGGTGCAGGAGATGACCCTGACTTTTGTGCCCAAGCTGATTGCCATCGTTGTCGTGTTCTGGATTTCGATGGGCTTCATGACCCAAACCCTCGTTACCTTTTTTACCGGGACGTTGATCCCACTGATCGCCGGAGGTCGCTGATGGACACCGCCTATGTCACCCTCTCACGCCAGTCTGGTCTGTTGAATGAAATGCGGCTGGTCGCCAACAACATCGCCAACGCCAATACCACCGGTTATCGCCAGCAGGGGCTGGTCTTTTCGGAGTTCGTTCGCGATCTGCCGGGCGGCCCTTCTCTGTCGCTGAGCCGGGCACAGGTGCGCAGCACATCATTGCAGCAGGGTGTATTGACCGAAACCGGCGGTACGTTCGATTTCGCCATCGAAGGTGACGGGTTTTTCATGATCGAAACACCGGCGGGCAATCGGCTGACCCGCGCGGGCAGCTTTTCACCCAGTGCTGAGGGCGATCTGGTCACGATGGATGGACATCGTGTCATGGACATCAGCGGCGCCCCGGTATTTATCCCCTCGGATGCTGCGGGAATAGACGTCGGGAGCGATGGCACGCTGAGTGTCAATGGCCAGTTCCTTGGCCAGATCGGTGTCTATTCCGTTGCTGACCCGGAAAATCTGGTGCGCGAGGGCAGTGCTCACTTTCGTGCTGGTGGGCAGGTTGATCCGGTCGAAGAACCAGTTGTGCTGCACCGGTTTCTTGAGGGTTCAAACGTCAACGCCATCGGTCAAGTCACGCGGATGATCGAGATTCAGCGTGCCTATGAGCTAGGGCAGAGCTTTCTCGATGCCGAAGACGAACGGGTTCGTGGCGCCCTCAAGGCGTTGATGCGTTGAGCAGAAAGAGGAGACAATCACATGCGTGCATTGAAAATTGCGGCAACGGGCATGACCGCGCAGCAGATGCGGGTCGAGACCATATCGAACAACCTCGCGAATATGAACACCACGGGCTATAACGCGCGCCGGGCTGAATTTGCAGATTTGCACTATCAGCAGATGGCGCGGGCAGGGGCGGTGAATGCCTCGGACGGTACAGTGCTACCAACGGGCATCCAGTTGGGTCTGGGGGTGCGCCCCGCTGCCGTGACGGTCCAGTTGGAGCAGGGCGGTTTGTCCGCAACCGGCAGTGATCTGGATGTTGCCATTGAAGGGCGCGGCTATTTGGAAGTGACATTGCCAAACGGCCAGTCTGCCTTTACCCGCGATGGCAGTCTGAAGCGGTCCGCCGAAGGTTTGATCGTCACTTCGGACGGGTTTGCCGTTGCACCGGAAATCACCATCCCAGACGATGCCAGATCGATCTCGATTAACGCCGCGGGTGAGGTCTATGCCTATTTCGATGATACCGCCGAAGGGCAATTGCTCGGTGAGTTCAGTCTGGCCAGCTTCTCAAATGCCAAGGGGCTTGAGGCGGTGGGCAGCAACCTGTTCAAGGAAACCGAAGCCTCCGGCCCGCCGGTTGTGGGTACACCGGGCGAGGACGGGTTGGGTACGCTGCGGCAAGGGTATCTTGAAGACAGTTCGGTCGATGCTGTGCGAGAAGTGACAGAACTGATCGAGGCGCAGCGGGGATATGAGATGAACGCCAAAGTCATATCTGCCGTGGACCAGATGATGGGCGCGACAACGCAGGTCCGGTGATGCGCAATCTGATATGCATTCTTGCGCTGATCCCTTTTGCCGCATTGGCCGAGATTGTTGTGCCCACCCGCACGATCCGCGCAAAGGAGGTGATCGCAGCGTCGGATCTGGAGGTCAAACCCATCGACGCAAACGGTGCGATTCAAAACCTGCCGGACCTGATCGGCCAGGAGGCGCGTATTGCGCTTTACCCGGGCAGGCCCATTCGGCTGTCAGATATCGGTCCACCTGCAATCGTTGACCGGAATGATCTGGTGACGCTGGTTTTCGACCATGTCGCACTCTCGATCACTGCAGAAGGTCGGGCATTGGGTCGCGGCGCGGCGGGCGAGCGAATTCGCGTGATGAATCTGTCATCGCGCACAACGGTAATGGGCGTAATCCGCCCCGATGGTCAAATCGAGGTCAAGTGATGCCAAACCTGACGAAACTCCTGCTGTTAATGGCTCTGGGCGTGTCCGCCTGCGGTCGGTTGGACCATTTGGGCAGACCGCCCAGTCTGACGCCCAACACAGAATCACCCGAGCACGTTGCAATGCTGTGGCCCGGCCTGCCATTGCACAGCCAGCCGCAACGTTCCGTTGATCGCTCCTCGCTTTGGAGCGGTGGTCAACACTCGCTCTTGGGGGATCAGCGGGCGATGAAGAAGGGCGATATTCTGACGGTCGTGATCGAGCTGGACGAAAAGGCCGAGTTCTCCAACGACACCAACCGTTCGCGTGCGGGATCCGAAAGCCTTGCGGTGCCCGACCTGTTCGGTCTGCCCCAACGCGCGGCTGAACGGCTGCCGGAAGGTGCCTCGCTGGATGAAGCCGTGTCTATTGATTCAGCCTCGGTCAGCAAGGGCAAAGGGTCAGTCAAACGCAAAGAGAAACTGACGTTGCGCGTGGCGGCAACTGTTGTTGACGTGTTGCCTAACGGGGTCCTGTCTATCTCTGGCTCGCAGGAGTTGCGGGTGAATTTCGAACTCCGCGAGCTGCTGGTCGCAGGTTATGTCCGCCCCGAGGATATCTCACGCCAGAATGAAATCACCTATGACAAGATTGCGTCGGCGCGCGTGTCCTATGGTGGTCGCGGTCAGATCACGGATGTGCAGCAGCCGCGATACGGGCAACAGATTCTCGATACAGTTTTACCGTTTTGAGGGTTTGACGTTATGGGAAAGTTGTTGCCAATCGCATGCCTTGTGGCCGGCCTCGCCGCAGGCGTCGGTGCCGGGGTTGTTCTGGGCCCTGCGAAGAAAACTGAAGTTGAGAACGCACCAGCCACTTCAGAGGCTGATCAGAGCAAGTCCATGCCCGCCAAACCCGGGAAAGAGGACAAGGAAATATCCCAGGAGTACCTGAAGCTCACGAAGCAATTCGTGGTTCCCGTGGTTGCAGAAGACGAGATATCCGCGCTTGTTACCATGTCCCTCAGCCTGGAAATGCGCCCGGGGCTTGCCGAGGCATTCTATGAGCTTGAGCCAAAGCTAAGAGACCGGTTTCTTCAGGTCATGTTTGATCATGCGAATAGCGGAGGATTTGACGGCGCTTTTACGCGATCGGACAATCTGGCAGCCCTCCGCAAAGCGCTGTTGGAGGCTGCGCAAAAGGAACTGGGTCAGGATGTCTCAAATGTTCTGATCATGAGCGTTAGTCGACAGGATACCTGAACCCTACCAACACGCCTCAACTTTCATTGATACAAGGCGATCTGCCCGGTCTTTCGTGCAGGCGCTGCGACAGGTCCGCCACCGCCTGTTTGCGGCCTAAGGCCCGGCGCAGATCATCCATCGCCGAGAGCTTCTGGGACCTCAACCGCGCCAGCTCAATGTTCAGTTGCCGCCGTGTGGCGGATTCCCAACCGTGCCACAGCAGATCCGTACCGGTGACCTTATATCCGTCGGTTTGCGCGCCTTGAGTTTTGACCTCGGCCAGCTGGCCATCGAGTCGGGTCAGCTGCTGCAGTATCCGTGCCTCTTGCTGCAAGAGGGGGCCTAGCTTTTGCTGCTCCCGCTGATAAGCGATTTCGGTCACGACCCGCAGGTCTTTCATCTGTTTGCGTTTCATGCAACCTGACTTTTTGCGCGTTTCCGCATGGCTTCGGCAAACCGGATGGCGGCCGCTACCGGGCGATAATACTCTTCCGCAATCTCGTGGCCGATTTCCACCGTGGCATGAAGCGCACGCGCCGTTGGCGGATCGGAGTGGATGGGAACATTGGCCTTGCCGGCGGTCGCACGGATTGTGGCGGCGACTTCGTCAACACCCTTGGCAACACAGACTGGAGCGGTTCCGCTCGCGCGCGTCCACTTGAGCGCAACCGCGTAATGAGTCGGATTCACGATCACAACATCTGCTTTGGGCACGTCAGCCATCATCTGGTTGGAGGCGATGTCCTGCGCGCGTTGACGGCGTTGCTGCTTGACGTGTGGGTCCCCTTCGGATTCCTTGGTTTCATCCTGAATTTCCTTGCGCGACATCCTGTTCTTGCGCAAATGCTCGGCGTGTTGCCACAGGTAGTCGACAATGCCAATTGCCAGAGCAATGGTGACGACGATGAACAGGAAGCGCATGAGCAGGGTCATCATCAACAGGATGGACGAGCGTGTGGGGGCGGCGCTGGCCGAAAGCATCTCGGGCAGGTGCGCGTGCAGAAACAGCGCCAGGCACGTGCCATAGATCAGCAGCTTCGCGGAGCTCTTGGCGAATTCGAACAGGCCACCACGGCCAAATTTGTTCCGTGCATTGGACAAGATCGACAGGCGAGAGCCCTTGGGTTTCAGTTTGTCCGGGGCAAAGATCAAAGCGCGTTGGGCGATCAGGCTGAGCAGAACCATAGTGGCGGGTACAACGAATAACGCAGCAATTGGTACAAGAGTTGCCTTCAAAACGCCGGTCAGTGGGGCTGCAGCGGGTCCGGAGATCAGCAGGTCGGTGACCTGATCGGATTGATCAATCAGAACCATGAATAACGAGCCGAGTTGCTCGGCCAGGTGCTTGCCCGACAGCAAAAGCGCGGCGATCAAGCCAGCATAGGCGGCCACCACCGACAGGTCGTTGGATTTTGCAATTTCGCCTTTCTTGCGGGCTTTCTCCAGCTTTTGCGGGGTGGCCTCAAAAGACTTGTCGCTATCATCATCTGACGCGTTCATTTTGGTGGCCCCAATGGGTTCTGCAGGAAGGCAAATAATGCGTCAGACCAGACGGACAGGATCAGTGGCGTGCCCGCGAACAGTAAAAACAGACCCGCGAAAGTGATCGCGGGGGCTCCGACGAAGGCGACCATAAGTTGAGGCATGGCGCGATTGATGACGCCAAGCGCAAGGTTGTAGATCAAAGACGCGATAACAAACGGCATCGCCAGCGCAAAGGCCAGTCCAAAGCTGCGCGATATCTGCGCGACGCCCCACTGGCTCAGATCCGGCGCGATTGGCAATGTGCCAAGCGGGAACAGCGTATAGCTGTAGATCAGGAATTGTGCCGCCCGGATGTGCAGACCCAGCAAGACCGCCAAAGCCAACCCCGCAAGAGTCAGCAGATATCCCATCGCCGGTACGGGCTCTGCCGCTGCTCCGCCCAAGATCTGCGAAAGAGACGTGGCCTGTGCGGCAATGGAGCCTGCGGTCTGCAGCGCCAGAACAAAAAGGCGCAATCCAATTCCCAATGCGAGGCCGGTTGCGATCTCGGTTCCGATCAAGGTTACCATTCGTCCAAATTCCGGTTGTGCGTCAGTGGCAGCAACCGCTGGTGCAGCGACCAGCGAAAAGGCCAAGGCCAGGCCCAGTTTGACCCGCACAGGGATACTGCGCTCACCGAAAGCGGGCAGCAGGGAAACCAGTGCAGAGGCGCGCAGGAAAATGGCAAACAAATGCCACAGGTTCTCCGCAAGATGCGGCAACAGCTCGGGCGGCAGGGCAATCACGCGGCCACCGTTCCGACCAGCGCGGGCCGCGCCTCGAGCCCGATCTCTTCGAAGGACAGAACCGGATTTGCGATACCGCGCGCGTGCATGATCGTGCGCAGCAGCCGCCGCCGACGGGTTGAGGTGACAATGGCCGGAAACAGGCCGTGATCAGCCGATTTCGTTACGCTGTCATGGACGCCATCGGCGAGCTTGTTGAACAGGTTGGGTGGCAGGGCCACGTCCAGACCGGCATTCGGCGTGTCGATCTGATAGGAGGCAAAAGTATCCTCCCATTCCGGAGCCAATTGGATCAGCGGGATCGAACCGTCCTCGCGCTTCATGTCGGCAACCAGTTGAAAGCCCAGCCGCTGACGGACAAATTCGCAAATGCCTTCGGGCTGGGTGGTGGTCAGGCGCGCTTCGGCCACGCTCTCCAGAATGAGCGCCATGTTGCGGATCGAGACCCTTTCGTCCAGCAATAGGCGCAGCACGGCGTGCAATGTGTCGATGGGCACCTTGTCGGGGATCAGTTCGTCCAGCAGCTTGCGATTGGCCTCGGCGCGGGTGGGATCGCTGAGGCGCGTCATCTCGGACAGCAGGCGGCGCAGGGATTTCAGTGTCAGAAGGCGCGAGAAATTCTGTTTGATGATCTCAAGCAGATGAGTTGCCAGAATCTCGGGCGGTGTGACGATGGTGGCACCGTTCAGGGCGGCTGCCTCCTGATCCTTGGGCAGGATCCAGCGTGCTGGCGCGCCATAGACGGGCTCGGTCACATCGGTACCGTCGGGCAGCATGTCCTGCCCGTCCTGCACCAGCGCCAGTACGAGTTCTGAATTCAACACGCCGCGTGCCTGTTCCACGCCCTGTACCTTTATGACGTAGGTTCCGGTTGGCAGATCGGTCCGGTCGGTCAGGCGTATCTCGGGCAGGATCAACCCAAAGCTTGAGGCGACATAGGTCCGCATATTGGCGATCCGGGCATCCAGACCGGTGCCGGGGTTCAGCACCATGCTGACCAGATCGGGTGCAAATTCCAGATGCACATCGTCAAGGTCCAGCACATCACCGATGGCCTGCGGAACGGGGGTGTCCGTTTCGCTTGTGGCGACCTCGGCGCCTGCATTTTCGGCGCTTCGTTTCCTGAGGCCGGAATAAGCGGCGTAGCCCAGCGCACCGGCCCCCAGGATGAAAGGCAGGAACGGCAGACCCGGCACCAGCGCGAACAGTGCCATCAGAACCGCGACAGTCGCCAGCGCCGCCGGATGCCGCCCGAGCTGCGAGAAGATCGCGCTGTCAGTCGCTCCCTGTGTACCGCCACGTGCGAGCAACAACGCAGAGGCAATCGAGATGATCACGGCCGGAATCTGTGAGACCAGACCGTCGCCCACGGTCAGAATCGCGTAGGTTTCAAACGCAGACGATACCGGCATGCCATGCACGATGACACCCATCACAAGGCCCATGACAAGGTTCAGTAGGGTGATCAGAAGCCCGGCAACGGCATCACCTTTAACAAATTTCGACGCCCCGTCGAGCGAACCGAAGAATGTTGTCTCCTGCTGTTCTCTCTCACGTCGTTCCTTGGCCTGCTGGTGGTCAATCGCCCCGGCCGACATATCGCTGTCGATGGCCAGCTGCTTTCCCGGCATCCCGTCCAAAGCAAAACGGGCGCCAACTTCGGCCATGCGCGCTGCGCCTTTGGTGATCACCATGAAATTCACGATCAGCAGGACACCGAACACCACAAGGCCCAGAAAGATGCTGCCGCTCATGACAAATTGGGCGAACCCCTCAATCACGTCACCGGCGGCGTTGGTGCCGGTATGGCCTTGCCCGATGATCAGCTTGGTCGACGAGACATTCAGCGAGAGTCGCAGCATCAGCGAAGCCAGTAGGATGGTCGGGAACGAAGAGAAATCCAGCGGCCGCTCGATGAAAAGCGTCAGGGTGAAAATCAGAATTGCCAGAGCGAACGAAGCCGCAAGCCCGACATCCAGCACCCAGGCGGGCATGGGCAGGATCATCATCACGATGACCGTCATAAGAGCCAGGGCCAGCAGAACGGTCGGGGAAAACAGAGTTCGGATATCGATCCGGGGCACGGGCGGCTCCTAGTTGAAGGGGATGAACGTAGAGGTGGCGCGGGATCGGGGAACCAGTGATCCCAACGCGCTCTGGCTGAACGGGCCGGTATCCAGTGGGATCAGGGGCCTGGCAGAAGAAGCAAGGGGGTTCTGCCCGCCTTGAGCCGTGGATTCGCTCAACTGTGCCAGAACGGTACGAAAACGGTCGGTATATGAGGTGGCAAGGGGCTGTGTCCGCGAATGATAGGCCCCGGCGGCAGCGGTCCAGGAGCCCAGCTCGGCGTGAAGCTCATTCAGAAAGCGCGCTGCATAGGCCGCGTTTTTGTCGGGGTCAAACATGGCGTCGATGGATCGGAACGCCTTGCCATGCCAGCGGTAATTGATCTGGAAACAGCCCACATCAAAGCTGCGTTCACCCGACTTGAAAATGTCGAAGACATAAGCCTTGGCCTCAACCGCCGAAGCGAACCAATACCCCTTGCCCTCACGGTTGACGGTCCATGGCCATGGTTCCATCCGACCGCCCATTGTGCGGCCGGTTTCGACACGGGCGATGGCCCTGAGTACATCCAGCGGAACACCTTCGGACCGCGCCGCGCGCTGCGCGGCACGATCGCAGAGCGCTGCAGTTTCGACACCGGACGCGGCAAAGCTGGCCGGTGTCGCAAGGAGGTGCACCAGAAACAGTGCGATCAGGAGTTTTTGATCTGGCATTCTGTCGGTCCGGGATTGGGGTCAATCCGGTCCAGGCTAGCCAGTTTTCGGTTTACAGAGGGTTAGCACGCCTCAGGTGCGGTCGATCTTCCGGCCAAAAACAACACTGGTATTGGTCCGCGACACGCCCGGAATGCGCGCCAACTCGTCGACGAGAACATCAAGATCCTCGATTCGCGGAGCTTCGGCCGAGAGCAGCAGGTCGAATTCACCGTTGATCGACAGGCAAAGCTTGACCTCGGGGTAGGCTTCGAGCCGTTTGATGATGCGGGTGGTTTCCTTTTGCTGCACTTCCAGCAGAACGATGACCTGAACCCGGGGCGTATCTTCGGTTTCGCGCAGCACGACCGAATACCCCGCGATGATGCCGCGCTCTTCCATGCGGTTGATGCGCTCGTGAACCGTGGTTCGCGCCACGCCGAGCGTTGCGGCAATGCGCGTGGTCGAGTCGCGCGCATTGTGTTGCAGGGCGGCGATGATGCGGCGGTCAAGCTGGTCCATAAAGGCTCCGGGGTTCGGATAGTGCGTAACTCTCGGTTTATGGCAGAACGCGGGGCGGGCTCAAGGCGTGCGCGGGTAATGCGGATGCAGCTCGTCGATCACGATAGGATGGGCATGCGGGTCAGGCCCGGCGAGATGTGGGTGATCTGCGGGCAGATCGGGGTGCGTGTGGATCACCGCCGCACGGCTTCCGCGTGGCCAGACGCGTATTGCCATGGAAAGCCCCAACACAGCGGCTGAGGCCAGGATGGCCATTGCGACCGTGGTACCATATCGGGTCATCAGCCAACCGGCCAATGGATAGAGGACCAGCCAGCAGGCATGGGACAGCGTGAACTGCGCAGCAAATACGGCGGGGCGATCCTCGGGGTGAGCGGACCGCGTCAGCAGGCGACCCGACGGCGTAAGGGTGGCAGAGTATCCAAAGCCCACCATGGCCCAGATCAGTGTCAGCAACCCAAGCGATATTGGCATAGTCGAAGACAAGACCGCAGCAACGGCCATGGTGCCGGTCGCCAGCGCCGCCCCGCTCAGCATGGTCTGGCGGTCCGAAACACGCTCTAGCAAGCGCGGCAGGGTAAAGGCAGCCAGCATTGATCCACCGCCAAACCCGGCCAGAGCGATGGCAACGGCGCTTTCGGACAGACCCAGATCGGCACGCACGATCACGACCGTATTGACAAGCACCATCGCACTGAGCGCCGCCGCGCTCCAGCTGAGCGCCAATAGCCCTCGCAGGCGCGGGGTTTTCAGATAGATGCGTATGCCGCGAGTGGTTCGGTCATAGATGCCTCGCCTTACAGATGGTTTCGGAGAAGGCAGGGCGACCGACACAACCAGCAAAGCCGAGGCGATGAACCCGGCGCTTGTCCCCAGAAACAGGATGTCGAAACTGACCAACAGCAACAGCACCGCCGCCAGCATTGGGCTCAACAAGCTTTCCAGATCATATGCAAGCCGCGAAAGAGAGAGGGCGTTGGTATAGTCCTGCTCGTCGGTCAGCACGTCAGGGATCGTTGCCTGAAATGCCGGGGTAAATCCGGCCGAGGCCGACTGCAGCACAAAGATCAGCACGTATACCTGCCAGATTTCGGTGACGAATGGCAGGCAAACCACCACCAGTGCCCGTAGCAAATCCAGTGTGACCAGCATCCTGCGCCGGTCCAACCGCTCAGCAATTGCAGCAGCCAGGGGTGCGATGGTCACATAGGCAACCATCTTGATGGTCAACGCTGTGCCCAGCACCAGCCCGGCGGCATCTCCGGCCAGATCGAAGGCCAACAATCCCAACGCCACCGTCGCCAGGCCGGTCCCGGTCAGCGCGACGATCTGCGCGGCCAACAGGTGCCGGTAGGTGCGGTTTCTCAATATGCTCAGCATCGGACGTGAATTCTCAATCGCGATTTCATGCGCCCCATAGTTCCGGTGTTGGAGGTTTGGTCAAGCGATCCTTGCCAGATCGGGCTTTTCCAAGGACGGCGTTGAGTTTGGAGGCCAAACCCCCTATCTCGGGGTCGACACCGCACAGAGGATATCCGCGTGGCGAACCACTTGTATAAAAACGACCTGCCGGACGGGTTGGATCTGGGGCCTATCGTGGCCATTGACTGTGAAACTATGGGTCTGAACCCGCATCGCGATCGTCTGTGTGTGATCCAGATGTCGGGCGGCGATGGCAACAGCCATATCGTGCAGGTTGAGAAGGGACAGACAGAGGCGCCCAACCTTTGTTCGATGCTGGAAAACCCTGATGTGCTGAAGCTGTTTCACTTTGGCCGTTTCGATATCGCGGCGATGTATCATGCCTTCGGCGCACTGGCCGCACCGGTCTATTGCACCAAGATCGCCAGCCGTCTGGTGCGCACATACACTGACCGGCATGGGTTGAAAAACCTGTGTCAGGAACTGATCGGCGTCGATATCTCGAAACAGCAACAAATGAGCGACTGGGGTGCCGAGACCCTGACCGACGCGCAGCTGGATTATGCCGCGTCGGATGTTCTGTACCTGCATCAGCTGCGCGAGGCGCTGGATGGGCGCCTGGCGCGTGAGGGCCGGGCTGAGATGGCTCAGGCTTGTTTTGACTTTCTGCCGATGCGCGCGAAGCTGGATCTCGCGGGCTGGCCCGAAACGGATATTTTTGCGCATTCATGACTGATATCGAAGCATTTCTGAGAACGGCCCGGCAGGTCGTCACCGATGAGGCCCGTGCGCTGGACGTGCTGGCCGAAGGGCTGGACGAACATTTTGCCGAGGCCGTGCAGCTGATCCTTGGGGCTCCGGGCCGAATTATCATCAGCGGTATCGGCAAGTCCGGCCATATTGGCCACAAGATCGCCGCGACACTGGCCAGCACCGGAACCCCCGCCTATTTCGTGCACCCCGCAGAAGCCAGTCATGGCGATCTGGGTATGGTGTCGAAGGGTGATGTCGTGCTGGCGATCTCGAACTCGGGCGAGGCCCCCGAGCTGGCCAATCTGCTGGCCTTCACGCGCCGATTTGGTATCCCGCTGATCGGGCTGTCCAGCAAGCCCGAGAGCACGTTGATGAAGCAGGCCGATGTGCATCTGTTGATCCCGTCGCTGGGTGAGGCCTGCGGGTTCGGCATGGTGCCTTCGATCTCGACCACACTGACGCTGGCGATGGGCGATGCGCTGGCAATCGCGCTGATGAAGTATCGGGATTTCAAACCCGAGGACTTTCGCGCTTTCCACCCCGGCGGCAAGCTGGGGGCCCGCCTCAGTACGGTGCGAGATTTGATGCATTCGGGCGCGGCATTACCGCTTGTGTCGAACGACACGCCCATGGGTGATGCGCTGATTGAAATAAGCCAGAAAGGGTTTGGTGTTGCCGGCGTCACAGATGGGCAGGGGCAATTGATCGGCATCATCACCGACGGAGATTTGCGGCGACATATGGATGGGTTGCTGGAGAACAGCGCAGATCAGGTCATGACCGAGAATCCAACTACCGTTGGCCCGGATATACTGGCCGAAGAAGCCGTGGCGATCATGAATGACCGCAAGATAACATCTTTGTTCGTGATCGACCCCGATGCACCGGGGCAGGCGCAGGGCCTGATACACATCCACGACTGCCTGCGCGTCGGTCTGGGCTGAGGGAGGTCGCCGGTGGACCGCCATTCCAGATGGGTACAATTCCTGAAGGTGGTATTGCCACTGGCGGCAATTCTGCTGCTCTCCACGGTTTTTCTTCTGTCGCGCAGCGTCGACACCAATGTCTCGGTCCCGTTCAGCGGTCAGGAGATTGACGAACGTCTGACTGAACAGATCATCACCCGTCCGGACTATAAAGGTGTGACCCGCAAAGGCGAAGAGATCCGGGTCGAGGCCCGCCGTGCCAGCCAGGGCAGTGCCGATGGCAGCCCCACCGCGGCCGAGGTGCAGGGGCGTTTTGGCCTGAGCAGCGGCGGTGAGATTACGTTGGAATCCAACACCGGCATGGTCCGGCCTGACAAGGGGACCGCGACATTCGCCGGGAACGTGGTCATCACCACCGCAGATGGTATTCAGGTGACAACCGACCTGTTGAACACATCGCTGGACGAAATACGCGGCGACACGCCGGGCCAGATTGACGGGACCGGCCCGATTGGCGACTTTACCGCCGGGCGCATGACATTTGGAACCGAAAAAAAAGACGGCCCGGTCCATATTCTTTTTACAGATGGCGTGAAGCTGATATACGAGCCTCAAAAAGCTGAAAGATAACCCGTGTTTGATTTACGTGTAGCCTCTGTGTGTATTGCTCTGATCGTTGGGGCGGCGCCCGTTTCGGCGCAGGAGGCACAAGTTGCGTTTGGTGCGGTCAAGGCCGACCCGAGTCAGCCAGTCGAAGTGACATCCGAGACGTTGAACGTGAACCAGGAGGACGGATCGGCCGAGTTTCTGGGCAATGTCATCGTCATTCAGGGTGAAATGCGCCTGTCTGCCGAGCGGGTTCTGGTGATCTACAACGAAGAACGCTCGGCCATCGAGCGGATGGAGGCCACCGAAAACGTGGTTCTTGTCAGCCCTCCCGACGCAGCCGAAGGGGACTGGGCGGAATACACCATTGATTCCGGCGTGATCGAGATGAAGGGCAATGTGTTGCTGACGCAAGGCCCGAGCATCATCAGCGGCGATCAGATGATCGCAAACCTGACCGCCGGTACCGCAACGATGTCGGGACGTGTTAAGACCATTTTGCAGCCGGGTGAAAACTGATGAATCGCCCCAACCTGTCCGTTGCCGAAGGCACCTCTGGCCTGAAGATCGAAAAGCTGCGGAAGTCCTACCGAAAAAAGACCGTCATCCGCGATGTCTCAATGACACTGGACCGGTCGGAAGTTGTGGCGCTGCTGGGTCCGAACGGTTCTGGCAAAACCACCACCTTCTATTCCGTAGCCGGGCTGGTGTTCCCAGAAGCGGGCACCGTCACAATTGACGGCCAGACCGTCACGACCCTGCCGATGTATCGTCGCGCTCGGATGGGGATCGGCTATCTTCCGCAAGAGATGTCGATCTTTCGCGGCATGAGCGTCGAAGACAATATCGCCGCGGTTCTGGACATCACCGTAAAACATGCGCATCGCCGCAAGGAACGTCTGGAAGAGCTGTTGTCGGATTTTTCGATCGAGCACCTGCGCCGTGCGCCTGCGCTGGCTTTGTCAGGCGGTGAGCGCCGCCGGGTGGAGATTGCGCGCTGCCTCGCCGCCGATCCGAAATATCTGTTGCTGGATGAACCGTTTGCCGGGGTTGATCCGATCAGCGTGGGCGATATCCGGCATCTGGTGGCCGATCTCAAAAAGCGTGGGATTGGTGTGTTGATCACGGATCATAACGTGCGCGAAACGCTCGAAATCGTGGATCGGGCCTATATTTTGCATGATGGCCAGGTTCTGATGTCCGGCACCCCCGACGAGGTGGTGGAAAACGAAAATGTGCGAAGGGTGTATTTGGGGGAAAACTTCCGTATTTCATAGGCTTGCGCGGGATTGCGCCGGGCGCATGGCGGAAAACTGGTATATACACACCTGTTTTGATTGACTCTCCCGCCGTCTCTTGCCTCAATTGGGATATGGCAATTCTTCGGTTCCAGTCTGGATCGCGATGCCCCTTCTTCGAAGGGCTGGATCAACGGCAACCGCAGAAACTGCCGCGACCCCCCACCCGATAAAAACAAGTCCGTCACGGTCCGTGACGCCAGAATGGGTGTGAATTGTGAAGGAGATCACATGCGTTACCAAATCAGCGGAAAACAGATCGACATCGGTGCGGCCCTGCAGACCCATGTGCAGACCGAACTGGGCGAGGTTGTGGGCAAATATGCCCAGCGGCCAACAGACGCCAACGTCGTCTTTTCCCGTTCGGCGCATGAATATGTATGCGAAACCACCGTGCATCTGTCGACCGGTCTGACCGCTCAGGCCAAGGCTCATGCAACAGAGATCTACGCAGCGTTCGAAGGCTGCTGCGACAAAATGGAAACACAACTGCGCCGATACAAGCGTCGTCTGAAAGACCACCATAAGGATCGGTCCGAGCCGGTTGAACTCTTTGGAGCGTCCTCTTATATCCTCGCCTCTGACGAATCGGGTACAGCCGACGAACCTGAATCGCTGCAGCCGATGATTGTGGCTGAGATGGAAACCAAGATCCCATCGTTAAGCGTTGGTGAGGCTGTCATGCAGATGGAACTTGCCGGTGCCCCGGTGCTGGTGTTCCGGAATGAGAACAAGGACGGATTGAATGTCGTTTATCGGCGCGATGACGGCAATATCGGATGGATCGATCCGTAACAGGCAAGAATTATTGGCCTGCCCCCATCTTCGGGGGCAAGGCTCAGGAGCAAAATGATGGAGCTTTCGAGCATTCTGAAGCCCGAAGCGGTGCGCGTGCTTTCTGCCGCGTCCAGCAAGAAGCGCTTGTTTCAGGAGATTGGCGACGTTGCCGCCGCGACACTTGGTCTGGACGCACAGGCGATTGTCGACAGCCTGTTAGAGCGTGAAAGCCTGGGGCCCACAGGTGTTGGCCATGGCGTTGCACTGCCTCATGCACGTCTGCCCGAGATTGAGACAGTCTCTGGCGTGTTTGTATTGCTGGAAAAACCTATCGATTTCGGGTCGGTCGATCGCCAGCCCGTCGATCTGGCCTTTTCCCTGTTTGCGCCGGAAGAGGCGGGTGTTGACCATCTAAAAGCGCTGGCGCTTGTCTCGCGCACGCTTCGCGAACAGGCTGTCTGCGCAAAGCTGCGGGCCAATCCCGATCCGGTCAAGCTGTACGCGATTCTGACCGAAGCGCAGTCGATGCAAGCGGCCTGAAGCGCCATCAGAAACAATAAAGCCCCCGATTATCGGGGGCTTTTTTTGTTTCGGGGGGCGTAATCAGCCCCCGGTTCCCATTTCCAACGTCCACCAGATCTTGCCACCGCTTTCCTGATGCCAGGCAAAGCCCATCTGAGTGGCCTTGGGGTCCATGATGACCGCACGCGGACCGGGTTCCTGCATCCACGCAGCCAGGGTTTCGGTCTCGGTCTCGTAGGTTTCCGAGATCGCCTCGCCCAGGAATGTTCCGAAATAGCCGACCCGCGAAGCCCGATCCAGCGGCGAAGACCCGTCCGAGCCGAAATGCCAGGGCCGATTCTGGCGCGCCATGTCTTTTGCATGAGTCTCAGCTGCCGCGTTCAATTGTGCGTTTAGCTGAACCTGCTGCAGCCCCGAAGCCTGCCGCAACGCGTTGACCGAATCCAGCATTCGGAACTGCAACTTTTCCGGATTGCCGCGAATCTTGTAGACGGATGGCAACGGTCTGCCATCGGCACCGATGGCAGATGTGCCCGAATCGGTGCATGCCGCCAAAGCGACAAAACAAATCGTGAGGAGCGAGAAAATACGTGTCATGATCGGCCTGAATTATGTGTCGCAAGGGAAATAACCCGCTTCCAGCCCCATCGCAAATGCACAATGACCCTACCTTGCGTGATTCTGCCGGTTTGATTTGCGACTGAAGCATTCTGGCCATAAAATGCCTCAGATTTTGCATTCGCATTAAGCAAAGGACCTCTCAGCATGGTCAAGAAACACATTCAGTCCCAGACGCGCCGGGGATTTCTTGCGGGCGCGACAGCGACACTCGCCTCACCGGCGCTTGCTCAGTATATTCCCGGTGATCCTCTGCGTCCCGCGCCCGAGCCGGAGCCCGAAGTGCGCCGGAACGTATCAGGTTTCAGGGCGCTGGACTGGCAGCCCTATTTCTCGAACACAAAAAACGGGGCCATTCTGGTCGATACCGTGTCGCGGGCGCTGCATTATTGGTCAGATGACCAATCTGTCTACAAACTCTACCCTTCATCGGTGCCATTGACTGAGGAGCTGACCCGCCGCGGGCGCACCAGTGTCATCCGCAAAGTCGAAGGCCCAAGCTGGTCACCGACGCCATCGATGAAAAAGCGCAATCCGGAGTGGCCGGACTATATTCCGCCGGGGCCAGATAACCCATTGGGAACGCACGCTTTGTATTTGAGCTGGAAGTATTACCGCATCCACGGCACCCATGATACGCGCAAAATCGGGCGCCGTTCGTCGAATGGCTGCATCGGCTTGTTCAACGAAGATATCGCTGAGCTGTTCTCGATGACCAAAGTTGGCACGCAAGTGTTGCTAATTTGACGACATTTTCGCGCACGAACCCGCTTGCCGCGCAAGTTGCAATTGCAATCCGCGGGCATAGCTGATTAGAAAAACTCACGAGGTAAGTCTTAGATGTGCGGTTTCGCTATTGGGAATCGTGCAAATTCTGGAGGTTAATATGAAGAAACTCGTTCTCGCTGCTGCTCTGACTGCTGCTGCTTCGACCGCATATGCTGGCAACCTGGAAGAGCCGGTTGTTGAAGCACCTGTTGTTGTCGAAGAAACCCAGGGCACGTCGCAGGGCATCATCCTGCCGCTGATCCTGCTGGTTGTTGTTGCTGCTGCTGTTGCCGCAAGCTAATCGACGAGCAATATCTTTAGAAAAGGCGGTGGAGTTCTCCACCGCCTTTTTTTTGTACCCGGTTGAGGCCGCGCGTTAGTCCAACCAGCCGCTTAGGTTATCTTCGATCACCTTACCCAAGGCAGCGATGTGCGCGTCTTCATCATTGAGGCAGGGAATATAGGTAAACGATTCGCCCCCCGCCTCTTCAAAGCTTTCCTTGATCTCTTCGTTGATCTCTTCCAGCGTTTCAATGCAATCGGCGGAAAACGCAGGTGCGATGACGGCGATGTTCTTTTTGCCCTGCCGCGCCAGATCGGCGACGTGGTCGACGGTATAGGGTTTCAGCCACTCCTCGGGTCCGAACCGCGACTGGAAGGTTGAGATCAGCTGATCATCCGACCAGCCCAGGCGCTCTTTCAGCAATCTCGAGGTTTTGATGCATTGGCAGTGATAGGGATCCCCTTGCTGCAGATAACGCTCAGGCATCCCGTGGTAAGAGCATACCAGAATGTCCGGCTTAACCTCCATCGCCGCGTAGGCGCGTTCGACAGACCCCGCCAACGCATCTATATAGGTCGGCTCGTCGAAATAGGCGGGCACCGTTCGGCTGGCAGGTTGCCACGCCTCTTTCATCAATGCGCGAAAGAACTGGTCATTCGCGGTACCCGTCGTGGCCCCGGCATATTGTGGGTAAAGTGGAAAGAACAAGATGCGGTCGCAGCCTTCTGCCACCATCTGGCGAACCTTGGAGGCAGTCGAGGGGTTGCCGTATCGCATGCAGAACTCCACCATGATCTGATCGCCATAGCGGGTCTGGAGCGCCGCGCGAAGCTTGGCAGTCTGATCCTTGGTGATCGTCATCAGCGGGCTTTCGCCCTTGTCGTGGTTCCAGATTGACTTATAGGCCTCGCCCGAGCTGAAGGGTCGCTTGGTCAGGATGATCCCTTGCAGGATCGGTTGCCACTTCCAGGCCGGGTAGTCGATGACTCGCTTGTCCGACAGGAACTCGTTCAGATAGCGGCGCATCGGCCAATAGCTGTAATCGTCCGGCGTGCCCAGATTGGCCAACAGCACACCGACGCGGCCCATTTTGACCCTGGGATGGTCGGCGGGGGCGTGATTTGGGCGAGTGGCGTCAAACATATGAGGCTTCCTAATAAGTGGCGTCTGACCTGAGATAACTGGAATCGACCGGTCGTCAATCGGGCAGTTTGCCCTCATCGGTGCCCAGCGCGTCGGCCAGACGCATCTGAGCCGACCCGGGGCGCAGGGGTTTGGGTTGGCTTTCGTCAGGCGACCAGCCGGTCAGACAAATCAGCTCATAAGTCGCCCGCAAGCGCCCCCCGGGCGTACTAAAATGCGCGGCATAGATTTCCTGAGCCCTGCGGATTACGGCGCGGCGCGTGGGATATTTCAGGCGATCCGACAGGGCGTTGGCCTCGCCCATGGCGCGCAGGTCATGCATCAGATGGATCAGATCGCGGTATTCTGCGGATAAAGTGGCCTTGTCCGCAACCGGCAAAGCCAGTCCCGCCCGTTGCAGCAATGCACCCATGTCCCGCAGCTCTGCCATAGGAGCGATTCGGGGGCTGAGGCCGCCAGCGATCTCGATTTCAGCCTGACCCAATGCGGCGCGCAATTCGTGCAGGGTTTCACCACCCAGACTGATCGCCAGTAGAAGCCCGTCGGGTTTCAGAGCACGATGGCACTGGATCAGCTGACCCACCGGGTCGTTTGCCCAATGCAGTGCCAGCGCATGTACGACCAGGTCATGGGCGCCGGGTTGCAGATCCAATACCTCATCATCCGAGATGATCCGGGCAGCTGGTAGCTCCCCCTCCCAAATCTGGGGGAACGGTGTCACTACGGCAGGTGCGCTAAAGGATTTGTTAACCATGGACAGACGATCCTGCACCTCGTCGATCGCGGCGCGATGCAGGAACAGCGCTTCGTCCTGCGCGCGTGCACGATGGCGTGCAAGGGCGCGGCGATCAAACAGAGAGGGTGCGGTGTCGGATGGCAGTTTCATAGGGCGCAAGTATCGCATTCGGCAGCGGATTCAAACCGCTGTCGAAATGATCTATCCACCGCGCTGTCTGGGATGCGGCGCGTTGACTGAATCCGATTTCGGCCTCTGCGGTGTCTGCTGGCGTGACACACCGTTCATCGGTGGCACGATCTGCGAAAGCTGTGGCGTGCCACTGCCGGGTGGGCGAGATGGTCACCGGATTGATTGTGACGACTGTCTCCGCACACCGCGCCCATGGCGGGACGGGCGGGCGGCGCTTTTGTATCAGGGCCGCGCAAAAGCGTTGATCCTCTCATTGAAACACGGTGACAGGCCGGAATTGGCGCGTCCTGCCGCCCGTTGGATGGCGCGGGCGGGTCGCGAGCTATTCCACCCTGGCATGATGCTCGCACCGGTGCCGCTGCACTGGACCAGACTGATCAGGCGGCGCTACAACCAATCGGCTCTGCTGGCACAGCATCTCGGGCGCGAGACCGGGCATCAATGCGTCCCCGACCTGCTGCGGCGCAAACAACGTACACCTGTGCTTGACGGGAAGACGGCACAGGAGCGGGCCGCGGCCCTGGAAGGTGCCATCAGTGTGCACCCCCGGCGCATTCAGCATCTGCAGGGTCGGGATGTCCTGCTGGTGGATGATGTTCTGACTTCGGGCGCGACGCTGGCGGCTTGTGCCCGTGTGTGCCGTGCAGCGGGGGCAAATCATATTTTCGTGTTGGCACTGGCGCGCGTTGCCAAGGATGCCTAATTCGCCCAAGATTGCGCGAAACCCAAAAGGAACGGAATATGAAGCCGGTTGAAATCTACACCTCGCCGCTGTGCGGTTTTTGCCACGCAGCCAAGCGTTTGCTGAAACAGAAAGGCGTCGAATTCACTGAAATCGATGTGCTGGTACATCCCAAGCGCAAGCCCGAGATGATCCAACGGGCTGCTGGGAAACGCACCGTCCCGCAGATTTTCATCGGCACCACCCATGTCGGGGGGTGTGACGACCTCTTCGAACTGGAACGTGAGGGCAAGCTGGACAACCTGTTGACGGCCTGATGAAAACGGCGTTGCTGCAGATCACTGCGTCGGACGATCCGGCCGAAAACCTGGATATGGTGCGCGCCATGGTGGCCCAGGCGACCAGGCAGGGCGCGCGCTTTATCCTGACGCCCGAAGTGACAAATTGCGTCTCGACCAGCGTCACGCGACAGCGTGAGGTATTGCAGCACGAAGAAGATGACATCACCCTTGCCAGCCTGCGCAAACAGGCTGCCGCGCTGGGCGTGTGGCTGTTGATCGGATCGCTGGGGATCAAGACCCACGACGCTGACGGGCGGTTTGCAAATCGCAGTTTCATGATCGATCCGCAGGGGAAGATCGTGGCGCGCTATGACAAGATCCATATGTTCGACGTGCAGGTCTCTGAGACCGAGACGTTCCGCGAATCGAAGAACTACCGCCCCGGTGACCGGGCTGTGATTGCCGAGACAGAGTTCGGCAAGGTCGGTCTGACCATCTGCTACGATATCCGCTTTCCGCACCTGTACGCGGCGCTGGCGCGGGCGGGTGCGCGCATCCTGACCGTTCCGGCGGCGTTCTCTCCGGTCACGGGTGCTGCGCATTGGGAATCGCTGTTGCGCGCGCGCGCGATCGAAAATGGCTGCTGGGTGCTTGCCCCGGCACAGACGGGGGAGCACCCGAAGACGCGTGGAAAGACGCGCTACACCCACGGCCACAGCATGGTCGTCGCCCCTTGGGGAGAGGTGCTGATCGACGCAGGCACCGATCCGGGCATTCACTTTTTCGATTTGGATGATAGTTCTGTGGCAGAGGCACGCCGCCGCGTGCCTTCGTTGACACATATCCGTCCCTTTGACGGACCCTGATCCAGAATCGGACCATGACGGACGAGAAAAATGCCATGGCGGTCACGCTGTTCAGCGAGATCCTGACTGCCGACCAGCTATTGCGCAACCGGCTGAGCCGGGTGCTGCCCAAGGGCATGGAAATCTCGCATTTCTCTGTGCTGAATCATCTGGTCTTTGTCGGTGACGAACGCACCCCGGCACAACTGGCCAATACGTTCCATGTGACCCGAGGCGCGATGACCAACACCCTGGCCAAGCTGGAATGGGCCGGATACATCCACATCCGCCCCGACTGGGACGACGCCCGCCGCAAAATGGTCGCGATCAGCCCCGCAGGTCGTCGGGCGCGGGATCAGGCGATTTCCTCGATTGCCCCGCTGATCAACCGCGTGGTCGGAGAGCTGGGGCTGGAGCGGGTCCGCAGCACCCTGCCGGTGCTGCGGGATTTGCGGTTGCAGTTGGAGGGGGAGTAGGGGCTGTCCTACTTTTTCCAAACACTTGCCCAATTGGTGTGTGGTCCAAAGGTGGTGAGGTGAGCAGTGTCGATAACTCTGGTGGCCGAGAGCTCACTTTGCATCTTTCGACGTATTTCAGGATGCATTGATAGATCTCTTCACTGGACGATGTCGGCCTGAAGTTGACTTCTGCTGCCAATTTGTAGGCCCTGAAAGTGAACACCTTTTTTCTTGTCCGACGGGTTCTTGTTTTTTCAGAGCTAAAGTACTCCCCACGCACCTGAGTGCCGCAAAAATAGAGTCGTATGAAGCCAACAATTTCATTGAATTCCCACGGGCCTAGGGTCTCGTACTGGTGTAGTTGTCGCTGTTTTCTGGACCTTTCTTTGACTTCCTCGGGTACATCTCGCCACAAAGGCTCATCAAAAGCGTGATCGATTTCTTGTTCGAGAGAAGTGTAGTACGATTTCTGTGGAATACGATAAACGTCCAAGTTCAAAAATGGTCTTTCCATTGTTCTAGGATTCCGGCTTCACACTCGCCGTCACATAATTCACGCTCAGATCCCGGTCCGAGATCGACCAGTTCCACAGGATCGGGTTGAACACGAACCCTTTGCGGTCCACCGGGTCCAGCCCGGCCTGGCGCAATAGGTCGAATAGTTCATCGGGGGTGATGAACTTGTTCCATTCATGCGTGCCGCGTGGCAGCCAGCGCATGACGACCTCGGCTCCGAAAATGGCCATGGCATAGGATTTCGGGTTGCGGTTGATGGTCGAGCAAATCTCCAACCCGCCGGGTTTCAGCAATTGCTGCGTGGCTGTCAGGTAAGAGAGCGGATCAGCCACATGCTCGATCACCTCCATGTTCAAGACCACATCGAACTGTTCGCCTGCGGCGGCCATGTCCTCGGCGGTGGTGTGGCGATAGTCGATCTGCAGCCCCGATTGTTCGGCATGGATACGGGCGACAGGCAGGTTGCCCTCGGCGGCATCGGCCCCGACCACGGTGGCGCCAAGACGGGCCATGGGTTCGCTCAGCAACCCTCCACCACAGCCGATGTCCAGCAGGCGCAGGCCCTCGAACGGTTTCGGAGCGGTCAAATCACGGTCGAACTCACCCGCGACCTGCTGTGTGATATAATCCAGGCGGCACGGATTCAGCATGTGCAGAGGTTTGAATTTCCCATGCGGGTCCCACCATTCCGCGGCCATCGCCTCGAATTTTGCGATCTCGGACGGGTCAACCGTGTTCGGATGCGCTTGCATTCCTGTCTCCGTATGCTCTTTTACATCTTAAGGACTATATAGGCCCATAATGGACAAGTACCCGGACCAAAAGCGCTCAGTTCAATATCTGTACCCGCCGATCGAGCCATTTGATCAGCGCGTGGTCGATATGGGCGATGGGCACCGTATTTATGTGGAGCAATGCGGCAATCCCAACGGGATTCCGGTGGTGATTCTACATGGTGGCCCCGGCGGCGGCTGCAGTCCTGCAATGCGGCGCTATTTCGATCCCCAGGCGTATCGGGTGATTCTGTTCGACCAGCGCGGCTGTGGACGGTCGCGGCCCACCGCCTCGGTCGAGAACAACACGACCTGGCATCTGGTGGCCGATATCGAACGCCTGCGCAAATTGTTCGATATCGAAGACTGGATCGTCTTTGGCGGCAGTTGGGGCGCAACACTGGCCCTGATCTATGCTCAGACCCATCCCGACCGGGTCAACCGTCTGGTATTGCGCGGTGTGTTTCTGGCGACTCAGGCTGAGCTGGATTGGTTTTATGGTGGCGGTTCAGGAAAGTTTTGGCCCGAACAATGGTCCAGGTTCATATCGCTTCTGCCAGAGTCAGAACAGGGCAACGCCATCCAAGCCTATAACAAGCGCCTCTTTTCCGGCGATCGCGCGACCGAGATCCTGTATGCCCGTGCATGGTCCCATTGGGAAAACGCGCTGGCGTCAATCCATACCAACGGATCAGTGGGTGAAAGCCCGGGTGAATATGCCCGCACCTTTGCGCGGCTCGAGAATCACTACTTCGTCAACAAGGCTTTCCTGGAACGGGATGGGCAGATTCTGGGTCAGATGGATCGGATTGCCCATATCTCCGGTCATATCGTGCAGGGGCGGTATGATATGATCTGCCCGCCGCAGGCCGCATGGAATCTGGCCGAACGCTGGCCCGGTGTCGAACTTAAGATGGTGCGTCAGGCCGGCCATGCGCTTTCGGAGCCGGGCATCAGCGCTGAACTGGTTCGCATCATGGACCGTGTGGCGGAGGGCTTGGCATGACCCGCATCGACCGCCGTGCTTTGTTTGCCTCGGGTGCTGCCGCCGCTTTGCTTGCGGCCACCGGGGCATCGTTGGCGGATACGCCGAAACAAGGGGGAACGCTGCGGCTCGCCGTGCCGCGCGACAACAGCCTTGAGCAAGTCGCACGCGGAGCGGTGTTCGATACCTTGACCGAAATCGCTCCGGATGGGGCGTTGCGCGGCGAACTGGCAACTGGCTGGCAATCGGATGCCGAGGCGCGAGTCTGGAGCTTTGATCTGCGCGATGATGTTGTGTTTCATGATGGCGCAAAGCTGGGCGTGAACGATGTTCTGGCGGTTCTGGATGAGGTCGGGCAAGCTGAGGCCGTAGGTCATCACCATCTGCGGCTCGAACTGGCCGAGGCTAATCCCGGCCTGCCGTTCCTGCTGTCCGATCCCCGCTTTGTCATCACCCGAGCAGGAGAGGTGGTGACACCTCTGGACAGGGCCAATGGCACCGGGTGTTACCGTGTCGAACGGGCTGAGGATGAACGTCACTTCTTTGCGCGCAGGGTGGC
>JAUHYC010000078.1 GCA_030426685.1 Alphaproteobacteria bacterium | reverse complement strand
GACAGCATGGTCGCGTCAAAGGCACCGCCAATCACTGCTGCCTCAACCGCGGCGCGGCGCATGTCGCCTGCCGCATCGACCTGCTGTGCCAGCAGATCATGCAGCGTTGTGGGGATGTCGTCTGCGGCACGCTCCGGTGAAGCCGCAATTGCTGCGGCACATTCCTCAATGAACAGCGGGATACCGTTGCCCCGTGCCACGATCCGCGCGGTGGTTTCAGTGCCCAGCTGCGCGCCCGATGCCGCCCGCGCCAGCGCCGTGGCGCTAGGAGTATCAAGCGGGTCAAGATCAAGATGCCCAAGTGACGGGACCCGCTTGGCAAGCGCTGACGGCAATGGATCGCGCGAGGTGATCAGCATGAGTACCGGCATGTCCGTTAGTTTTTCCGCCACATCGCACAAGATCGAAATCGTCGACGGGTCAGCCCATTGCAGGTCTTCGACCACCACCATGACCGGGCCCTGGCGGCTGAGCCAGCGATAGACCCGCAGGAGGATCGCCGCAAGCTTTGCGCGCAATTCTTCCTCGCTGGTGGCGCCGCAATCACCGGGACCGGGTGCGAGCACAAAAAACAGGGTTTCCAGATGTGAGGTGTCCAGAATGTCCTGCAGATGATCCGTCAACCGGTTGCGCCGCGCGGTGGTGTCATCGCTGTTTTGGATGCCGCACCACCGCTCAACCTGAGTGGTAAACGGATGGAACGGAGTATTCTTGTGGAACGGGCTGCAATAGTAGGTCGCCCAAGCCCGCGGTCCAACGGATTTGCGCAGCTCTCGTATCAGGCGCGATTTGCCGACGCCCGCTTCGCCCTTCAGATGGACCACCCGGCCACCCCCGGCCTTGACCCCGGACCAGATGCCGAGAAGGTCAGCACGCTCGGATTCACGGCCAAATAGAGGTGTTCGGTCACCTGGTTGCTCTGAGTCCAACGCCTCACCGGCAAGCCGAAACGCGGGCACCGGATGGTCAAACCCTGCCAGATCCTGTGTACCCAAAGGCTCAAATTCAAGCTGACCGGCCCCGAGGGTTCGCGTCGCACCTGAGACCACGGTTTCACCCGGTGTCGCCAGCGCCTGCAGCCGGGCCGCAAGGTTGAGGGTGGATCCGAAGATGGCGTCTGGCTGAACATTGGTACCAAGCGCGATATCTCCGACCAGCACGACACCGGAAGCGATACCGATCCGGCAACTCAGATCGATGGGTCCACCCAGCGCAGCCAGATCAGCATGGATGCGCAACGCGGCACGCAAGGCGCGCTCAGCGTTGTTTTCAGAGGCGGCGGGCCAGCCGAAGACGACAAGAATCCCGTCGCCCACGATCTGCAGCACCTTGCCATTGAATTCTGCCGTCGCCTGTTCAACCAGCTTCTGATAGCGCAAAGTGGTTGATAGAAGGTCTTCGGGTTCAAGGGACTGGGCAAGCATGGTGGATCCAACGAGATCCACCAGCATCACCGTCAGATGGCGATGCTCCATCCCGTCCAGATCGGTATCGGAACCGGTGGTGTGCAATACCATCAGCAGCCTCTGATGTCGTCATATGCACAGCTATGTCGGCCCATAGGACCAAAGCCACCGGAACCCGGAACTGACGACATGCCCCCCATCGTTAATCCTCACAACAGATAACAACACCACTTCGCATCGCCGTCCAGTGCTGCGAAGATGCGACCGAGACTATAGGATAGCGAGCCATCTGGCTATGCCCGCCTTGTTTTGGAGGTGAAACGAGAAAAAAAGGTCAGTTCCTGATCGCTGAGGTGATGACCGACGGGACAGGAACCCGGTATTCAGCCCCATGCCTGACTGCGTCTGAGCGTACCCTTTCGGCCAGTTCGGCACGAATGATCTCGCGCCGGGCCTCAGTTTGCCCGCTCAGCAGCGAAGCGGCGCGGACGGCCCCGCGGTCGAATGCGTCAAACAGCCTCTCGGGTTCAGACACAGCCAGTTCAGTAGCCAAAACCTCGGATTTAGCATCTATGAAACCGGCGTCAGAGAGCATGGTGTGGGCGACGGATGCGTCTGCAAGCAAGTGCGCGTCAGGCCCCTCTGGCAATGTGACAGCCGGATCGCCAAACCGTTCCACTGCGTCGAACAACCAGCCGATTGCGCCGTCAGAGCCGCGCCCTTGCCAAACCGAAAATGCAATGCGACCCCCCGGCTTCAGAACACGCGCGGCTTCGACCAGCCCGCGGTAAGGATCAGGAAAATGCGGAACACCAAAGCCGATAGTGACCGCATCGAAACTGGCATCGGCAAATTCCAACGCCATCGCGTCACCCTGCACAAACGTCACACCAGGGGCGGCAGCCTGCGCTAGCGCGATCATCGCCGGGGAGAAATCAACCCCTATGACCGAGGCTTTGCGTTGCAGCAGCTCAACAGCCACAACGCCATGCCCGGTACAAAGATCAAGGGCGCGGGTGTTGGCGTCTGCCATTACAGCATCTGAAAGGTGTCGCGCAACAGCCTGCGTCGCGCGTGCAAACCCATCCGCGTAGCCTTGGGCAATTGATGGGTTCGACCAACCTTCTAACTCCATTCTTTCGAACGCGCGTGTGTCAGTCACTTACAACCTCGCTTTCTGGTCAGCAGACTAACACACTCCACCAGTTTTGCGGTAGCTTTGGCAACAGGCAGGCGGTGAGGCGCAATCTTTCGATCCCGGAGGCCGTCGCGCGTGTATGGCGACGCGGTCGCGGGGGTCACGGACGGAGCTTTACGGCGCGTCTGTGGTCAGTTGCCAAGCAATCGCAGGTTTTGCCTCAGCACCTCAGTCACCAGGGTATCGATGCCGGGCGCCTCGGATGCGCGCGGCCCGGCGACGTTCAACACGTCCATTGAGTTCGAGAGGAGCCACGCCTCAAGCTGTCGCGCGCACAGCACGACCCCTTCCCTCAGATCGAGCACCAGAAGCGGTTTTCGAGCATCACGTGCAAATTTGACTGTCTGCTCTGTGCCCTTACTGGTCGAACCATCGACAAAAACAAGTGTGGCATCACCAGACGCAACATTGCGCCTTGTCCGTTCAAGCACGTTTTCAGATCGGGTTTCGGTCAGCCCCTCGTAAACATCGGATATGCGGCCCGCTTCGTTCATCCGATCTTTGGGCACCCAGCCACCATAAGAAATCCTATTGGCTCTGGCGAAATCCAGCGCCGTCATATCCACACCGGTTTGGCCGCCTGATATGATTTTCACAACCCGACACCTGATGATGACACTCTGAAGAGATTAGCCGCACCTCGCGCCATCCGTAAACCGTGCCACCGTTTCCCGATTGCGCAAGGTCGACAATGCTGAACAAAGGTAATCGCACCATGCCGACGGCAAGGGTGCGATCAGAGTTGTCATTCAGATTACGCTGCTGCGATTTGCCGGGCCTTTTCGACCATCACCTCTGCCTGCCGGATCGAGGCATAGTCGATCAGGCGGCCATCCAGTGAAACGGCCCCTTTGCCAGCGGCTTCGGCTTCTGCCATCGCCGTCAGGATACGCTGCGCCTTGGTCACTTCAGCATCCCCGGGTGACATGACTTCGTTGGCCAGTGCGATCTGGCTGGGGTGGATCGCCCATTTCCCTTCGCAGCCCAACACGGCGGCCCGTTTGGCCGCAGCCTTGTAGCCTTCGGCATCCTGAAAGTCTCCGAACGGGCCATCAATGGGTCGCAAACCGTTGGCGCGGGCGGCGACGACCATGCGGGCCAGCGCGTAGTGCCACATATCGCCCCAATGGGTCGCGCGGTTCGCATCACCATCCGGGTCGGTCAGAACCGAGTAATCCGGGTTCACGCCACCGATGATCGTGGTCCGCGCCCGGGTTGAGGCCGCATAGTCGGCGACACCAAAATGCAGGCTTTCGTTGCGCTTCGAGGCGGCTGCAATCTCAGAGACATTCTGCATACCAAGCGCGGTTTCGATGATGTGTTCAAAACCGATGCGCTTCTTGTAGCCCATCGCGTCTTCGATCTGGGTGACCATCATATCAACTGCATAAACGTCAGCCGCAGTGCCCACCTTTGGGATCATGATCAGGTCCAGCCGTTCACCGGCCTGTTCGACCACATCCACCACGTCGCGGTACATATAGTGGGTGTCCAGACCGTTAATACGCACCGACATCGTCTTGTTACCCCAGTCGATGTCGTTCAGGGCCGCGATGATGTTCTTACGGGCCTGCTCTTTTTCGTCGGGAGCGACCGCGTCTTCCAAATCTAGGAAGATAACATCCACATCCGATTTAGCGGCTTTCTCGAACATGCCGGGCTGGCTGCCCGGTACGGCGAGTTCGCTGCGGTTCAGGCGCGCGGGTGCTTGTTCGATTACGTAAAAGCTCATGGGTTTGGTCCTTTGGTAAATATGTGGGTCAGATCACGCGGTCGCGGGGTGGCCGACCTGCAAAGAAGTCGCTCAGATTGTCCAGAACGCGGAACCCCATGGCCTCGCGCGCTTCCTTGGTGGCGCTTCCCAGATGCGGCAGCATGACAAGATTGTCACATTGCAGGAGGTCTGGGCAGATGCGCGGTTCACCGTCGAACACATCCAACGCAGCCCCACCGATCGTGTCGAACATCAACGACTGGACCAGAGCATGCTCGTCCACCACCTCACCGCGTGCGGTATTAATCAGGAAGGCGCCGGGTTTCATCAGGTCAAGACGGCAGCCGTTGATCAGGTGCCGGTTCGCGACCCCTCCGGGACAGTGCAACGAGACAAAATCGCAGTGCGGCAGCAATTCGTCCACTGTCTCGACTTGCGTGGCGTCGAACTGCTTCAGCACATCAGGCGAAACGGTACTGCGGTTCTGCACCATAATTTTCATGCCAAAGCCGTGATGGGCACGCCGGGCCATCTCCTGGCCGATGCGGCCAAAACCGATGATGCCCAGCGTCTTGCCGCTGACCTTGGTGCCCACCAGATGGGTCGGGCGCCAGCCGGTCCAGCCGCCCGCGCGCAATTCACGCTCTCCTTCACCAGCACGCCGGGCAACCATCAGCAGCAGCGTCATGGCCAGATCGGCGGTGCATTCAGACAGAACGTCAGGTGTGTTAGTGACGGTCATGCCGAGATCGCGGGCGGCAGGTTCGCAGATATGGCTGTAGCCGACACCATAATTGGCGAGGATTTTGGTCTGGGCCGCGGCTACGTCCAGCGCCTCGGCGCTGAGCGTGTCGGTCACGGTCGGCAGAACCGCATCATAGCGTTTCAGCGCTTCGCGGATTTCAGCCGGGGACATGGGTTTGTCCCCGGTATTCAGAACAGCGTCATAGTTCTCGGCCAATTGCGCCTCGACGGCGGCGGGCCAGCGACGGGTGACAAGGACCGAAGGTTTGACCATCACGCAGCCTTTCCAATAACACGGGCGATGGTCTCACCGATCACAGCAGGGTTCTCGGCCACCGTCACACCAGCGGCGGACAGAATCTCCACCTTCTCGCTGGCGCTTTCGCCAAAGGCCGAGATGATCGCGCCGGCATGGCCCATGGTCCGGCCCTTGGGCGCGGTCAGACCCGCGACATAGGCCACGACGGGCTTGGTGACATGGTCACGGATGTATTCTGCCGCCTCAGCTTCCTGAGGGCCGCCGATCTCGCCGATCATGGCAATGACCTCGGTGTCTTCGTCCTGTTCGAACCGCTCAAGGATATCACGGAACGACGAGCCGTTGATCGGATCGCCGCCGATGCCGACGCTGGTCGAAACACCGATGCCGCGCTCTTTCAACTGTGCCGCAGCCTCATAGCCCAGCGTGCCCGAGCGGCCGATGATGCCGACATTCCCGGGCAGGTAGATATGACCCGGCATGATGCCCAGCAGCGCCTTGCCGGGGCTGATGGTTCCAGCACAGTTCGGGCCGGTCAGCACCATGCGCTTGTCTTTGGGATAACGATACATGTAGCGCTTGACGCGGATCATGTCCTGCGCCGGGATGCCATCGGTGATGCAGACACAGTAACGGATACCGGCATCGGCGGCTTCCATGATGGAATCGGCGGCAAACGGGGGCGGCACAAAGACAAGGCTGGCATCTGCGCCAGTGGCCTCAACAGCCTGCTTGACTGTGTCGAAGACCGGCACGCCTTCGACGGTTTCCCCGCCCTTGCCGGGAACCACACCACCAACAACATTGGTGCCGTATTGCACCATATCCTTGGTGTGCAGGCGCGCCATGCGCCCGGTGATGCCCTGAACGATCACGCGGGTGTCGCGATCCAGAAGAATGCTCATTATACAGCCCTCATCTTGGTGTTTTGGGTCAGGTCGTTGCGCCATGCGCCCACGGCACGTTCGGCGGCTTCCATCAGAGTTGTTGCGCGGATGATCGGCAGGCCGGATTTCGCCAGTATCTTTTGGCCTTCCTCGACATTGGTGCCCGCCAGACGCACGATCACCGGCAGGTCGATCTCCAATTCGCGCAGCGCTTGAACCACACCTTCGGCGACCCAGTCGCAACGGTTGATCCCGGCGAAGATGTTGACCAGAACCGCCTGTACGTTGTCGTCCGACAGCACCAGCCGGAATGCCTTGGCCACACGCTCGGGCGAGGCACCGCCGCCGATGTCCAGAAAGTTCGCAGGCTCGCCACCGGCCAGCTTGATCGTGTCCATCGTGGCCATGGCAAGTCCGGCCCCGTTCACGATACAACCGATATTGCCGTCCAGCCCGACATAAGACAGGCCGCGGTCGGCAGCACGGCTTTCGCGTGGGTCTTCCTGGCTCTTGTCGCGCAGCTCGGCGATCTGGGGATGGCGGAACAGGGCGTTGTCGTCAAAGCTCATCTTCGCGTCCAGCGCCAGCACGCGGTCGTCCCCTGTGATGACCAGTGGATTGATCTCGACCATGGTCGCATCCAGCTCGCTGAAGGCGGCGTAACACCCCTGCAGGGTGCGCACCATCTGCTGCATCAGGCGGGGCTCAAGACCAAGATTGAAGGCAATCTCGCGCGCCTGGAACTCCTGCAGGCCCACCGCCGGTTCGACAATGGAGCGTACGATGCTGTCCGGACGCTCGGCCGATATCTCTTCGATCTCCATCCCGCCTTCCGACGAGGCCACGATCATCACCCGTTGGCTGGAGCGGTCCAGCACGAAGCCCAGATAGATCTCACGATCGATCGGCACGGCGGATTCCACGTAAACGCGGTAGATGCCCTTGCCTTCGGGGCCTGTCTGATGGGTCACCAGCTTGCGGCCGAACATCTGGTCGCAGGCTTCATGGATCTCGTTCTCGCTGTTGCACAGCTTCACACCGCCCGCCTTGCCGCGGCCACCCGCGTGGACCTGCGCCTTGACGATCCATTTGTCGCCGCCCAGTTCACGCGCCCGATAGGCCGCCTGTTCGGGGCTATAGGCCAGCGCGCCCGACGGTACGGCAACGCCAAAATTCGAAAGAAGCTCTTTCGCCTGATATTCATGGATATCCATCTGCAATCCTCCCGTTCATGCAGTGCAATTACGCAGCGATCGATGTGCCGTAGCGGCTTTCCAGCAGCGCTTCGATGGCTTCAAAATCCACCGAACCGCCCATCTCGCGGATCGCTTCGGCAAACAGCTTCACGATGCGGCTGATCGACCGGTGGTTCAGTTGGTTCAAAATACCGATGCGGACCTGAACCGGGGCGCTGAGCGTCGGCCAGATGCCAAAGCCACGCGCGCGGCAGTTCTGCACCAACTCCATCTCGCGGCCCGCAAGGTCGCCGGGCAGATTCAGCACCACAAGGCTGGGCATGTCCGAGGTCACCTCGCAGCCCAACGCAGTGACCGCATCGCGCAGAACCGCCTCATGTGTCCGATAAGAATGTGCCCGTTTGGCCAGCCCCTCTTGCAGGGTCAGGCGCAGCGATTCATGGAAGGCGGCCACAGCGTACCCGGAATGGGTCCGGTGATAGGTGCCCTTTTCCACATCCTGCCCGTCGACAATGCCCCAGTGGCGAGCCTCAAAAATCGGGTTGTGAACATAGCTATAGGCCCCGGTGGTCTTCAGCGCGTCGATATAGGCGTCGGTAAAACTGACTGGCGCGTAGGTCAGCGGCAGGCAGCACAAGCCCTTTTGCGGGCACGAGGCCCAGCCTGCGATACCCGGAAAATCGTCGATGCGGAAATCGGCGACGCCCAGCGATGATACCGCGTCGATCAGGCCCATCGCGCCATGGCGTTCACAGGCGTCCGAGAAGCCGCGCAGGTCATTCACCCGGCCCGAGCCGGTTTCCCAATGCGCCATGAAAGCCCATTTCGGCTGGTGATCGGCCAGCGCCTGTTCGACCATCTCGCCGGTCACCGGCTGGCCATGGGGCACCTCGATCACGGTGACGCTGGTGGCTTGTGGGTTCAGCGGGTTGGCGGCGTGTTCCGCAGGCGTGGCCGCCTTGATCCGCAGGGTCAACGCGTCAATGCCCGAGAAAGTGCCATTTGAGAACGCCACGACCTTGTCCCCCGGCATCACGGCCGAGAACATTGTATCCAGACCGCTCCAACCGGTTCCGGCAACGGCAAAGGTATAGGTATTCCCGGTTCCCCAAATTTGGCGCAGCATATGTTTGCACTCGATCATGCCACGCAGCACGTCGCCCTGCATGTGGTCGGCAACCCCGGCACCGGCAAAGGCCTGCAACACGCGGGCATCGGTATTGCCCGGACCCGGACCCGCGGCCAGCGTTTCGGGGATTTCGAGCGTGGGGTAGATTTGAAAAGCCATGTGTTCCTCCTCAGCGTCGGGGGCGTGTGACCCCGTCTTTCGCGTTGATCTTGAGGAAAACTGAATCTTGCCC
>JAUHYC010000023.1 GCA_030426685.1 Alphaproteobacteria bacterium | reverse complement strand
GGGCGTCGAATTCAAAATACCCATTCCTTGGCTCGCTGCGCTCTGCTGCTCAGATGATCTCATACGAGGTCTCGATCGGCCTGATCATCATTGGCGTGATCATCTCGACCGGGTCGATGAATTTCGGGGCAATCGTAGGCGCGCAGGACACCGCATACGGCTTTTTCGGCTGGTACTGGCTACCGCATTTCCCGATGGTCTTCCTGTTCTTCATCTCAGCGCTGGCAGAGACCAACCGACCCCCGTTCGACCTTCCGGAAGCGGAATCGGAACTGGTGGCCGGGTATCAGGTGGAATATTCCGCCACTATGTTCCTGTTGTTCATGGCGGGCGAATACATCGCGATTTTCCTGATGTGTGCACTGACCTCGCTGCTGTTCTTCGGCGGCTGGCTGTCGCCGATTCCCGGGCTGCCCGATGGTGTCCTGTGGATGGTCGGCAAGATGGCGTTTTTCTTCTTCATCTTCGCGATGGTCAAGGCGATCACACCCCGCTACCGCTATGATCAGTTGATGCGGCTTGGTTGGAAAGTGTTCCTGCCGTTCTCGCTGGTATGGGTGGTGTTTGTGGCCTTCGCGGCGAAATTCGACTGGTTCTGGGGCATCTTCGCCCGTTGGAGCGTAGGAGGCTGATATGGCAAATATCGACTACACACGTGCCGCCAAGTACTTCCTGCTTCAGGACTTCTGGGTCGGTATGAAGCTGGGGTTGAAGTATTTCTTTGCCCCCAAGGCTACCATCAACTATCCGCATGAAAAAGGTCCTCTGTCGCCGCGGTTCCGGGGTGAGCATGCCCTGCGCCGCTATCCGAATGGCGAGGAACGCTGCATCGCCTGCAAACTTTGTGAAGCGGTTTGCCCTGCACAGGCCATCACCATTGACGCCGAACCGCGCGAAGATGGCAGCCGTCGTACAACGCGGTACGACATCGATATGACCAAGTGCATCTATTGCGGCTTTTGTCAGGAGGCCTGCCCGGTCGATGCCATTGTCGAAGGCCCGAATTTCGAATTTGCCACCGAAACCCGGGAAGAGCTGTTCTACGACAAGGAAAAGCTGCTCGACAACGGCGAACGCTGGGAAGCCGAGATCGCCCGAAATCTGGAAATGGACGCGCCTTACAGATGAGTGACAGCCCGAAAAACCCGTTCGAGCTGATGATGAAGCAGGCTCAGGACATGGCCAAGGCGATGAACCCGGCGATGGAAAGCTTCTCGCCCAAGGGGTTCGAGGCGTTGTGGCCGACCATGCCGAAAGAGGTCATGGAGATGATCTTCGGCAACACCGTCAACAAGGACGGGCTGGATGCCAAAACGCGCCTGTTGCTGACGCTGGCCGGGCTGACCTGTCAGGGCGCTCAGGCGGACTCGGCCGTACGTCAGACCGTGCGCCACGCGCTAGAGGCCGGAGCCAGGAAACAAGAGATCGTGGAAACGATCGGTCAGATGTCGGTCTTTGCCGGCATCCCGGCCATGACCCGCGCGCTGGATCTGGCGCAAGAGGTCATGGGCGATAACAAGGATGAGGATCAATGACCGTCTTTGCCTTCTATCTGTTTGCCATCAGCGCCATCACCGGCGGGCTGTTCACGGTGATCAGCCGCCAGCCGGTGCACTCGGTGCTGTGGCTGATCCTGTCCTTCCTGTCCGCGGCGGGGCTGTTCGTGCTGCTGGGGGCCGAGTTCGTGGCGATGCTGTTGATCATCGTCTATGTCGGCGCAGTCGCGGTGCTGTTCCTGTTCGTGGTGATGATGCTGGACGTGGACTTTGCCGAGCTCAAGGCCGAGATGGCGCGCTACATGCCGCTGGCCCTGTTGATCGGTCTGGTCATCCTGATGCAGTTCGTCATGGCTTTCGGGGCTTGGGATAGTGCGCAAGGCGTCGACGCCAATCTGGCCCAGCCGGTGCCTACCGACCGCCACAACACCGAGGCGCTTGGCGTCATTCTTTACGATCAATACTTCCTTCTGTTCCAACTGGCGGGCCTGATCCTGCTGGTGGCGATGATCGGCGCCATCGTGCTGACCCTGCGCCACCGTCAGGACATCAAGCGCCAGGACATTGTCGGCCAGATGATGCGCGACCCGGCCAAGGCGATGGAGTTGAAGGACGTGAAACCGGGGCAGGGACTTTAAGATCATGATCGGACTTGAACACTATCTTACGGTCGCGGCGACGCTGTTCGTCATCGGCATCTTCGGTCTCTTCCTGAACCGCAAGAACGTCATCATCCTGCTGATGAGCATCGAGCTGATGCTGCTGGCGGTGAATATCAACCTTGTCGCGTTTTCCAGCTTCCTCGGCGATCTGGTCGGGCAGGTGTTTACGCTGTTCGTGTTGACCGTTGCGGCGGCTGAGGCGGCGATTGGGTTGGCCATTCTGGTCTGTTTCTTCCGCAACCGCGGCACCATCGCGGTTGAAGACGTCAATATGATGAAGGGGTAAGAGAACATGGAAACCACCATCCTCTTTGCCCCGCTGGTGGGTGCGCTGATTTGCGGGTTCGGTTGGCGATTCATTGGCCAGAAGGCCGCCATGTGGACCGCAACGGGCTTGCTGTTCCTGGCCTGTCTGCTCAGCTGGATCGTATTCTTCACATTTGACGGCCAGACCCAGCAGATCGAAATCATGCGCTGGATCGAGAGCGGGTCGCTGTCGACAAGCTGGGCGATTCGCCTGGACCGCTTGACCGCGATCATGCTGATCGTGGTGACGACTGTCTCGGCGCTCGTGCACCTCTATTCATTCGGCTATATGGATCACGACCCGCAGTGGCGCGAAGGCGAGAGCTATAAGCCGCGCTTCTTTGCCTATCTGTCCTTCTTTACCTTCGCCATGTTGGCGTTGGTGACAGCAGACAATCTGGTTCAGATGTTCTTTGGCTGGGAAGGTGTTGGCGTCGCCTCATACCTGCTCATCGGGTTCTACTACCGCAAGCCTTCGGCGAACGCGGCAGCGATCAAAGCGTTCGTCGTGAACCGGGTGGGCGACTTTGGTTTCGCTCTGGGTATCTTCGCGCTGTTCTTCCTGACTGACAGCATCAATTTCTCAGACATCTTTGCGTCGGCACCTGCATTGGCAGAAGAGAAATTGCACTTCCTGTGGGGTGAGTGGACTGCCATCGAGGTGATCTGTGTGCTGCTGTTTATCGGCGCAATGGGGAAATCAGCGCAGTTGATCCTGCACACCTGGCTGCCCGACGCGATGGAAGGCCCGACACCTGTGTCGGCCCTGATCCACGCCGCGACCATGGTTACTGCTGGTGTGTTCCTCGTCTGCCGCATGTCGCCGCTGATGGAGTTTGCGCCGGGCGCGACCGGGTTCATCACTTTCCTCGGGGCCTCGACCGCGTTTTTTGCCGCGACCGTGGGTCTGGTGCAGACCGACATCAAGCGGGTGATCGCCTATTCGACCTGTTCGCAATTGGGCTACATGTTCGTGGCGGCGGGTGTTGGCATGTATTCGGCAGCCATGTTCCACTTGTTGACGCACGCATTCTTCAAGGCGCTGTTGTTCCTTGGTGCTGGCTCGGTGATCCACGCCATGCATCACGAGCAGGAAATGACCGAGTATGGCGGGCTGCGGAAAAAGATCCCCTATACCTTCTGGGCGATGATGATCGGCACCCTGGCGATTACCGGTGTCGGCATTCCTCTGACACAGATCGGTTTTGCGGGCTTCCTGTCCAAGGATGCCATCATCGAAAGCGCATTCGCCGGCGGCACGGGCTTCGCCTTCTGGATGCTGGTAATCGCGGCGATGTTCACCTCGTTCTACAGCTGGCGTTTGATCTTCCTGACCTTCTATGGCGAGCCGCGTGGGGACAAGCATACCCATGAGCACGCGCATGAAAGTCCGTTGACCATGCTGGTTCCACTGGGTGCTTTGTCGCTGGGTGCGGTATTTGCGGGGATGATCTGGTATAGTAATTTCTTTGGTCACGCGGACAAAGTGGGCAAGTTCTACGGCATTCCAGTGGCAGAAGCGTCAGAGTATGCCGAGGCCGGTGATCATGCTGCGGCTGATACTTCGCATGGTGAAGATAGTCACGGCGAAGACAGCCATGCCGATGAAAGCCACGCAGATGACAGCCATGCCGACGACGCTGCGCATGGTGGTGACCACCACTATGTGTTTGCGGGCGAACCGGGTGAAGGCGCGCTCTATATGGCGCCGGACAACCATGTTCTGGACGATGCGCATGCGGCTCCGAAATGGGTGAAGGTCTCTCCGTTTGTGGCGATGCTGCTGGGTTTTGTCGTCGCGTATTGGTTCTACATCGTGAACACGTCGCTGCCCGCGCGTCTGGCTGCAAACCAGCGTCCGCTGTACCTGTTCCTGTTGAACAAGTGGTATTTCGACGAAATCTACGACGCGGTCTTCGTCAAACCCACCGTCGCCCTTGGCAGGTTCCTTTGGAAACGCGGTGACGGCAACACAATCGACGGCTTCCTGAATGGGGTCGCCATGGGCGTTGTTCCCTTCTTTA
Organism: Alphaproteobacteria bacterium; assembly: GCA_030426685.1. Classification (GTDB taxonomy): domain Bacteria; phylum Pseudomonadota; class Alphaproteobacteria; order Rhodobacterales; family Rhodobacteraceae; genus Ruegeria. The sequence continues at coordinate 49,165 of JAUHYC010000023.1, read as the reverse complement.
CCCGCCTCGCAGGCAAGGCGCAGACGGGTTACATCTTTACTTACGCCTTCTGGATGGTTTTGGGTCTGGCCGCCCTTGTCACCTGGATGTCGATCGGCGGAGGCGCACACTAATGGACAATATCCTATCTATTGTCACCTTCATCCCCGCCATCGCAGCAGGCATCCTGGCGCTGTTCCTGCACGGCGAAGATGTGGCCGCGCAGCGTAACGCCAAGTGGGTGGCGCTGGTCGCGACGACGGTGACGTTCTTTGTCTCGATTGGCATCTATTCCGGATTTGATCCGTCGAATACCGGCTTCCAGATGGTGGAAGAAGGTAGATGGCTGATGGGCCTGAAATACAAGATGGGGGTCGATGGGATCAGCGTTCTGTTCGTTCTGCTGACCACCTTCATCATGCCGCTGACCATCCTGGCCAGCTGGAATGTGACGGACCGCGTCAAGGAATACATGATCGCCTTCCTGCTGCTGGAAACGCTGATGCTGGGTGTGTTTATGGCGCTGGATCTGGTGCTGTTCTATCTGTTCTTTGAGGCGGGCCTGATCCCGATGTTCCTGATCATCGGTATCTGGGGTGGCAAGGAGCGAATCTATGCCAGCTTCAAGTTCTTCCTCTACACCTTCCTCGGCTCGGTGCTGATGCTGGTGGCGATGGTTGCGATGTATGCCGATGCGGGAATAACCGATATCGAGGCATTGATGAGTCATCAATTCTCGTCAGAAAGCTTCAGCGTGTTGGGAATCTACGTTGTCGGCGGCATGCAGACGCTGATGTTCCTCGCTTTCTTCGCCTCCTTTGCGGTGAAGATGCCGATGTGGCCGGTCCATACCTGGCTGCCGGACGCACACGTACAGGCCCCGACAGCGGGCTCGGTCGTGCTTGCCGCGATCCTGTTGAAGATGGGGGGGTATGGCTTCCTGCGGTTCAGTCTGCCGATGTTCCCCGTGGGTTCGGCGGTGATGACCGATCTGGTCCTGTGGATGTCGGCGATTGCGGTTGTCTATACCTCTCTGGTCGCGTTGGTGCAGGAGGATATGAAGAAGCTGATCGCCTATTCCTCGGTCGCGCATATGGGCTTTGTGACCATGGGCATTTTTGCAGCGAACCAGCAGGGTATTGACGGAGCAATCTTTCAGATGCTCAGCCACGGGTTTATCTCTGCCGCGCTCTTCTTGTGTGTCGGCGTAATCTACGACAGGATGCACACCCGCGATATCGAGGCCTATGGTGGCCTGGTTATTCGGATGCCCGCCTATGCGCTGGTCTTCATGCTGTTCACCATGGCCAATGTCGGCCTGCCGGGTACATCCGGGTTTATCGGTGAGTTCCTGACCCTGATGGGCGCCTTCCAGGTCAATACCTGGGTGACGGCAGTGGCTGCGTCCGGCGTGATTTTCTCGGCTGCTTACGCGCTCTGGCTGTACCGCCGGGTGGTTTTTGGCGATCTGATCAAGGAAAGTCTCAAGGCCATCACTGACATGAGCTCGCGTGAGAGGCTGATCTTTGCACCGCTGATCGTGATGACCATCCTGTTGGGTGTATACCCGTCGCTGGTGACCGATGTGATCGGGAACTCGACCGCGGCGCTGATTTCGAACTATGACACGGCCCTGGCCGCGGCTGAGGCCGCGACCCAGACAGCCGCTTCGCATTAAGGGGGCTTTGGAGACATGATCCAGGCTGATCTGACAATAATCCTGCCGGAAATCGTTCTGGCCGTGTATGCGATGGCGGCTCTGATCGGGGCTGTCTACACCAGCAAAGACGGGTTGGCACCTGTGCTGGTCTGGGCAACGTCGGGGTTGATGGCGGTCCTTGCCATCTGGATCGCGATGAATGGCGATGGCACCAACGTGGCTTTCAATGGCATGTTCGTCGATGACGGCTTTGCCCGCTTTGCCAAGGTCGCGATCCTGCTCTCGGCCGCAACGGTGTTGCTGATGAGCCATGAATATATGTCGCGCCGTGATCTGCTGCGGTTCGAATACCCGCTGCTGGTGGCACTGGCTGCTGTCGGCATGATGATGATGGTCAGCGCAGGCGATCTGATGTCGCTCTATATGGGGCTCGAACTGCAGTCGCTGTCGCTCTATGTCGTGGCGGCGATGCGCCGAGACAGCGCAAAATCGACCGAAGCGGGCCTGAAGTATTTCGTGCTGGGTGCGCTCAGCTCGGGCCTGTTGCTCTATGGAGCGTCGCTGGTTTACGGCTTTACCGGCACCACTCTGTTCTCGGGCATTATCCAGACGGTCCATCACGACGATATCTCGATCGGTTTGTTGTTCGGTCTGGTTCTCCTGATCTCGGGGCTGGCTTTCAAGGTCTCGGCCGTGCCGTTCCATATGTGGACACCGGATGTGTACGAGGGCTCGCCGACCCCGATCACCGCCTTTTTTGCCACTGCGCCCAAAGTCGCGGCGATGGCCCTGTTCGCCCGTCTGCTGCATGACGCCTTTGGCGGCGTGATCAGCGATTGGCAGCAGGTGATCGTGCTGCTTTCTGTGCTTTCGATGTTGCTGGGCGCGGTTGCGGCCATCGGGCAGCGGGACATCAAGCGGCTGATGGCGTTTTCGTCGATCGCCCATATGGGCTATGCGCTGATTGGGCTGGCGGCCGGAACCGAGATGGGCGTCAAGGCGATGCTGATGTATCTGGCGATTTACGTGACCATGAATATCGGCACCTTTGCATTCATTTTGATGATGGAGCGCGACGGCAAGCCGGTCACCGATATCGATGCACTGCGCCAGTATTCCAAACGCAACCCGGGCAATGCGCTCGCCCTGCTGATCCTGATGTTCAGCCTCGCGGGCGTGCCACCTATGCTGGGCTTCTTTGCCAAGTTCGGTGTCTGGCAGGCGGGTATCGACGCTGATCTGTTTGGGCTGGTCATCGTCTCGGCCATCGCCTCGGTTATCGGTGCGTTCTACTACCTGCGGATCGTGTTCTACATGTATTTTGGGGCCGAGAACGAAGACCCGCTCGACACCCGCTCGACCCCGGTTTTGTGGGCGGCGCTGATGGGCTCGGCGGCCCTGATGCTGATCGGCGTGTTCTATCAGTTCGGCGTGGAAGGCGCAGCGGCTGCTGCGGCAGCGACGCTTGTCAACTGATCCTATGCTGCATCAAAAACCAGAGGCTCGGTCACAAGACCGGGCCTTTTTGGCATGAGTGATTGGCCGCAGGGATATGGCCTGCACGTCCTGCAGGAGGTCGACAGCACCCTGAATGAGGCTGCGCGGATCGCACCCACGGCCCAGGGCCCGGTCTGGATCATGGCCTATCACCAGACGGCTGCACGCGGGCGGCGGGGACGGGCCTGGGCTAATCCCAAGGGGAACCTTGCCGCGACCCTGCTGATGCGGCCAAACGGAAACCCCGAACAGGCGGCGCTGCGTAGTTTTGTTGCGGCATTGGCGCTGTTTGATGCCTGTATTGCGGTCACTGGCCGCGCGGCAGGGCTGTCGCTGAAGTGGCCCAACGACGTGCTGTTGAATGGTGGCAAGCTGGCCGGGATATTGCTGGAAAGTACCGGGCAGGGGGCCGGAGTATCACATCTGTCAATCGGAATCGGCGTTAACCTGTCCGAGGCCCCCTCGGCCGACAAGGTTGAGCCCGGCGCGGTGCGCCCGGTTTCGCTGTTATCCGAAACCGGCGCGCAGGTCATGCCCGAGGATTTCCTGACGGAACTGGCCGTAGCCTACGCACGATACGAGTCCCAGTTCACCACCTACGGGTTCGAGCCCATCCGGACGGCCTGGTTGTCACGCGCAGCGCGTCTGGGCGAGGTCATAATCGCCCGTACCGCAACGTCCGAAACGACCGGTACGTTCGAAACGGTGGACGCGGGCGGGAACCTTGTCCTAAACACCGCCAAGGGCCGTGTCAGTATACCTGCCGCGGATGTCTATTTCTGAAGGAGGCGCAGATGCTTCTGGCGATTGATTGCGGAAATACCAATACCGTCTTCTCAATCTGGGATGGCGAGGCGTTTTTGTGCACTCTGCGCACTTCGACCCACCATGCGCGTACGGCGGATGCCTATTTCACATGGTACTCAACACTGGTGAAGCATTACGGGATTGAGGCCGATATCACCGATGTCATCATTGCCTCGACCGTGCCGCGGGTCGTGTTCAATCTGCGTGTCTTTGCGGACCGCTTCTTTGGATGCCGCCCATTGGTGGTTGGCAAGCCCGACTGCTTGCTGCCCGTGAACCCACGTATCGATGAAGGCACAATTCCGGGCCCGGATCGCTTGGCCAATGCCGTTGGCGCGTTCGACCGCCATGGCGGGGATGTGGTGGTTGTCGACTTCGGTACTGCAACCAATTTCGATGTCGTCTCCTCCGATGGTGCCTATGTCGGAGGCGTCATCGCACCGGGTGTGAACCTCAGCCTCGAAGCGTTGCATCAGGGCGCGGCGGCATTGCCGCATATCGATATTACCCGTCCCGATAAAGTGATCGGAACAAATACGGTTGGCTGTATTCAGTCAGGCGTTTACTGGGGATACTCCGGGTTGATCGAAGGGCTTATTGCCCGGATCAAGGCCGAATACGGGTTGCCGATGAAAGTTGTCGGAACCGGAGGGCTTGCCCCCTTGTTCGATCAGGCCGATGTAGGGTTCGACGCAATCGAAGACGATCTGACGATGCACGGGTTGACCGTGATCCATCGCTATAACAAGGAAAATGGCTCAACATGAGCAGTGAACGACTGATCTATCTGCCGCTGGGCGGTGCAGGCGAAATCGGCATGAATGCCTATGTCTACGGCTATGGCAAGCCGGGGCAAGAGAGGTTGATCCTTGTAGATCTCGGTGTCGCGTTTCCGGATATGGATACCTCACCGGGTGTCGATCTGATCTTTGCCGATATCACCTGGCTGAAAGAGCGTGCCGATCGGCTTGAGGCGATCTTTGTCACCCACGCGCATGAGGACCATGTCGGCGCGGTTGCCCATTGCTATGAGGCGTTGGGCGCACCGATTTACGCGCGTCCCTTTACTGCCAATATTGCACGCAGAAAGATGGAAGAGCAGGGCCATCCGACCGAAGCTGTCCACACCGCTTCGCCCTGGCCCGAGCAGATCGAAGCTGGGCCGTTTACGGTGGCGTTCCTGCCGGTGTCCCACTCAATCCCGGAAAGCGCAGGGCTGGTGATTGATACACCCGCAGGTCGTGTTGTGCATTCTGGCGATTTCAAGCTCGATCCCGCACCAATCGTCGGGGAGCCGTTCGATCCCGATCTCTGGTCCGAGGTCGCCAGATCCGGTGTGAAGGCACTGGTGTGTGACAGTACAAATGTGTTCTCCGCCCATCCCGGACGCTCGGAATCCGATCTGGGCCCTGAGATTACGCGCCTTGTGCAGGAGGCCAGTGGCATGGTGATCGCCACGACCTTTGCCTCGAACGTGGCACGGGTGAAGACATTGGCTGAAGCGGGCCAGAAGGCGGGACGCTCGGTTGTTTTGTTGGGTCGCGCGATGCGACGGATGATCGAAGCTGCGACTGAGACAGGCATCCTGAGCGATTTCCCGAAAGTTGTCAGCGCTGAAGAGGCCGTGGACCTGCCGCACCAGAACCTGATGCTGATCGTTACCGGTAGTCAGGGTGAACGCCGCGCAGCAAGTGCACAACTGGCGCGTGGCAAGTACCGAGGACTTGAGGCGAAGGAGGGCGATCTGTTCCTGTTCTCGTCCAAGACCATCCCCGGAAACGAACGCGGTGTGATCCGCATCATGAACCAGCTTAGCGAAAAGGGCGTGGATGTAGTGGATGACAGTTCGGGGCTGTATCACGTTTCGGGCCATGCCAACCGGCCGGACCTGGAGCGTGTGCATGCTCTTGTCGACCCGCAGATGGTTGTCCCGATGCATGGCGAACACCGCCATCTGCGCGAGCATGCCAAACTGGCGGAGGCAGGCGGACGCACTGGTATTCTGGCCGTGAACGGAACCATGCTGGACCTGACGGGCAACGCACCGAAGGTCGTCGATTACATCGAAACAGGGCGCACTTATCTGGATGGCTCTGTCAAGATCGGCGCGCTGGACGGGGTGGTTCGTGATCGCATCCGCATGGCACTGAATGGCCATGTCACGATCACCGTCATTCTGGACGAAGAAGACGAGCCATTGGGTGAGCCGTGGTGCGACACGATAGGACTGCCCGAGATCGGATCCTCTCGGGCCGGGCTGGTTGAGGTGCTGGAAGAGGACCTGAACCAGTTCTTGATGCGTGCGGGTGCCAAGACATTGCGCGACGATGATAAGCTGGAAGAAGGGCTGCGCCGGATTGCGCGTCAAACCGCACAGGCCGAGATTGGTAAGAAACCCGAGGTGACCGTGGTCGTCAGCCGGATGCGCTAGTCCCGATAAGGTATCGGGTAACCCCGAAGTTGCAGAAACAGGCTGGCCTCTTCGTTATTGAGGAAGAAAGGCACTGTCTCAGGCGGGGTTGGATCGGTGGTGCGGGCAGCAATTTCGGCCAGAACAACTTCGGTGATGAAGGGCAGATCATATTCTCGCGCCTGACGGATCTTGACCCATTGCAGATGGGACAGTTCGTCTGATGCATGTGTGAAGTCATCTAGATCACCCTGGATCGCATCGGCATCGACCAGAAAGAACCGCGCATCGAACCTGCGGGGGCGACCCGGCGGGGTAAGGGCGCGGAACACGAATTGCAGCGCTGCAGCCGAAGGGACAAAGCCCATCCCGGCAAATCCCTGCCAGTCCGCAGGCACAGGCTCGTTCCACATGCCGGGTTGTCCGAGGATCAATCCGGTTTCCTCCCACAACTCACGGATCGCGGCAGCCGCCAGCGCATTCTGCAGACCGGGTTCGGACTGCTGCGACAGACGTTCTGAGCACAGTTCGGGCAGCGCCGAAGCCAGTAGCACCTCAGCATCCGCAGGATCAACCGCTCCACCCGGGAAGACGAATTTGTTTGGCATGAACGCCGCCTCTGCACCGCGTTGACCCATCAGAATCGATGGATCATCCAGCCTGTCACGCAGTACAATGACGGTCGCGGCATTACGAATAGCGGTCCTGTCGGCGCTCATGCGGTTTTGCCGAACCCGTGCATCCGCCGTGCCCACTGATATGCGACAACGGCCCCTTTCAGGCGCGGCAGCAAATAGAGCGATAGTGCAACGCATCCGATTGAAAACGCGATCGCCATGGTCCACGGGTCGGGTCGCCAATGCACGTAGGACACATGCAGCGCCGGTGCCAGAAGGTGCCCCACGATCAGGATCGTCAGATAGGCCGGCCCATCATCGGCGCGGTGATGATACAGTTCCTGACCACATTCGGAACAGGCGTCGTTCACCTTGAGATAGCTGTGCAAGAGCTTACCTGTGCCACAATTCGGGCACTTGCCCCGAAACCCACGGAGCAGGGCGGGCTTGGTCGGGCGTTCTTTCTCGATCGTTGTATCGATGGTCTGATCAGTCATGTGGTTCTCGCGCGTTTGTCCAGAAGCGATATAAGTCCGCCCTGACCTTTCAGGAAAGGGGGGTGCGTCGCTTTGTGGCGCCAGCCAGCACCCTAACAGGAACCGGGTCCAATTTAAACTCAGTAAAAAAATATCTGTGGTGGCGACGGAAACCAGCTGAAGCCGCGTTTGAATAGATATCAACAGCGGCACGGGGCCGCTATAGTCAGGGAACTATGCTATGAAAAACAAGACCTTCATCTCGGCGATCGTTGTCGCAGCTGTTGCCGTCTCCGGCACGTCGGCACTGGCCAAAGGACCGCGCGTGACATTTGAAGAGCTAGACATCGATGGCGACGGCCAAGTGACGCTGACCGAGATCACCGCGCATCGCATGAAGAACTTCACGTCCGCGGATACAGATGGCGATGGGAAGTTGAGCGTCGAAGAGATGCAAGCTTCTGCTCAGGTCAAGGCCAGTGAGCGTGTGACGAAGATGTTCGAGCGGCATGACGCAAATTCGGATGGGTTTCTGAGCGAAGATGAATTGCCCAAGCCGCGCCGTGCCTCCAAGATGTTCGAGCGTATCGATGCCGATGGAAACGGGTCGATCTCGGAACAGGAATATGCGGATGCCAAGGATCGGATGGGCCGCAAGCACAAGCGGCATCAGAAGTTGGACAGCGATAACAACTGACGCGGGATGGAGGATCTGACCTCGCAACCGGACATGGCGCATGGCAGTGTCTCTGCCATGCCCGAGCCCAGCGACGAGGCGTTGCTGGGCCGGTTTGCTGATGGCGATCCAACAGCGGCGCGGGTGCTGACCGACCGGTTGGGGCCGCGTTGCTATTCGGTGGCGCTGCGGATGTTGGGCAATCGTGCTGAGGCTGAGGATGTGACGCAGGAAGCGATGATGCGCCTGTGGAAAATGGCTCCGGATTGGGTTTCGGGACAGGCACAGATATCGACCTGGCTCTATCGCGTGACGCTGAACCTGTGCATAGATCTGCGTCGACGGAAGCAGCCCGATACGTTGGAAAATGCACCCGAGCCTGAGGATGGCGCCGCCAGCGCGATTGACCGGATGCAGGATGCTTCGCGCAGGGATGCGCTGCAGGATGCGTTGGATCAGTTGCCCAACCGGCAGCGGCAGGCGATCGTGCTGAGGCATATCGAAGAATTGTCCAATCCTGAAATCGCCGGGATCATGGACATTTCAGTGGAAGCGGTGGAAAGCCTGACCGCGCGGGGCAAACGGTCTCTGACCGCGATATTGGCCGGACGCAGGGACGAACTGGGGTATGAACATGGCTGATCAGGACAAGGAACTGGACCATCTTTTTACGCAGGCGCGCGCCACGCGCGATGCGTTTCCTGATGACCTCGCCGTTCGGATCGAGACCGATGCCGAAGCGGTGCGGCTGGAACGGCTCGCTATGGCGCCGCGCCGGACACGACGGCAGCGATTGCGCGTCATTGGCGGTTGGCAGGGCTTGGGCGGTCTAGTTGCGGCCAGTGCTGCAGGAGTTTGGATCGGCTTCTCTGCTCCGGCTTTTCTGCCCGACCCGGTGGAGTACCTCGTTTCGCAGGAAACGACCTACCTGATGGCTGATCTGAATTTGGACAATGAATATCTGGAGGACGCGGAATGACCGATACTCCCAAACGCAAATGGATACCGATAGTGTTGGTTATCTCGCTTGCGTTGAATCTGTTGATAGCCGGGGTGGTCCTTGGCTCTGTTCTGCGCTTCAAGGGCTCTGAACGCGCAGGACCGCCCGGTTTCGGACCCGCACTGTACTATGCCCTGCCCAAGTCCGAGCGCAAAGCACTGAGGGGAGAGCTTTCGGGCCTGCGCGGCGAGGGTTCGCACCGGCGCAAAGAGGATTTCAGCGCGCTTAGCCAGGCGCTGAGGAATGTTCCATTTGACCCGACCGCCGTTCAGGCATTGCTGGAGCAGCAGGCTCAGGCCACCGCAGATATTCAGGAGGCGCTCCACCAACAATGGCTGACACAGGTCACTGGCATGAGCGATGATGAACGCGCCGATTATGCCGATCGGCTGGAGGAAGTGGTCAAGCGCGGCCCGCGCAAGCACAAGAAGCGCGACTGAGCAGTCACGCCGCGCTCTGCCTCAGGTAAACCTGATTGCGTCCGGCTTTCTTGGCGGCATAAAGCGCTTTGTCGGCCGACCGGATCAAGCGGGTGACCGGATCAGATTCATCCGCTTTGACCAGATCCGGCGGGGCGCACAGGTTGAGGCCGATACTGATCGTGACAGGGATCAGGGTGGGATGATCACAAAGTTGGAAAGGCTCATGGCAGATGCTTTCACAGATGCGGTCCGCTTGCCGCAGGGCCTGCTTAGACGAGATGTCGGGCAGGCCAATCATGAATTCTTCTCCGCCGATGCGCGCAACAAAGCCGGGTCGAACCATTGCAGCCTCTAATCGGCGCGCGGCTTCAGACAGCACCAAGTCACCTGCCGCATGACCAAAACGGTCATTGATGGCCTTGAAGTGATCCAGGTCAGCCAGCATCACCGCAAATCCCCGCCCGCTGCGCAGTGACTGACGTGCGATCTGGTCCAATGCCCGCATGGCGAAGCGGCGATTGTGCAGACCGGTCAGCGGGTCAGTGAGCGACTCGGCCAATCCCTTTCTCAGGGTCGCGCGCAATCGGTCATCGCGGGTCTTTCGTGCGATCTGCGTTTCCAACCGCAACGAAATCTCATCAGTATTGAACCCACCCAGACAGACCGCATCTGCACCTCGATCCAGCACCTCGGCTGCCAAGTCAGCATCCTCGTCCGCCAGGACAGCGATCAAAACCGTGTGCCGCGTCGCCCCCCGTGACCGCAGATCGGCAAGCAGTTTGAGCCCGGCGACATCCTTTTCAAGCTCGACCACAATCGCATCAGGGGGCTTACCTGAGAACACGCCTTGTAGATTGGGCAGCGTATGATTGCTTAGGTGGTGGCGGGTCTTGCCACCCAATGCCGTCTTCCACAACGCGCCGGTGCGGGCCGATTGGGAGAGGATTGCGATCCGCGCGATATGGGCCGGTGCAAAGAATGCGGCAGTGGGTTCGGCAAATCCGATCGATTGTGAACCGTCCTTGACGTCGAGTTCTTGCCGGTCGGCACGGGCGCGCAGTAGGCTACGAACGCGCGCAAGCAGCAGCGTATCCTTGAGCGGATACCCCAGCACATCGTCCAGTCCGTCCGAAAGCGCCCGCAACCGCGCCGCCTTGTCATTTTGCGGTACTATGGCGACGATGGGCACATCTGCTAGTGTGGGGTCTGCTTGCATCAAGCGTTTGATATCTTTCGCGGTCCCGTCGGGCAGAGTTTGCGCGGTCAGCACAAGATCAGGCCGTGTGCGACGAAGCAACGCGGCAATCCCGGCGACTTTTTCGCCCTGCACAACATGATACCAGGCCGCCGTAAGCTGAACCTTGAGCATTATGCGATTGGTTGAAACATCGTCGAGGACGAGTATGGTGCCTTGCACAGACATTTCCATTCACCGTTAGATTGCACGCGTTGCCAAAGTGTTTATGAGTCTGGTTAATAAACCCTTTCCAACCGATGATCCGGGGTCAGATTATGTCAATCTCTGCCGATTCTGCCGAAACTCTGGCCGTTAATGTTTTGAGCTGGCTGGTGGGGAATGATGAGCTTCTGCCGGTGTTTCTAGGGGCAACCGGGGCCTCAGCCGAGGATTTGCGCGTGCGGGCGGGTGAGCCAGAGTTTCTGACCTCGGTTCTCGACTTCCTGATGCTTGACGATTCGTGGGTGATAGCATTTTGTGACGCCAATTCCCTCTCCTATGAATTGCCGGGGCAGGCCCATGCAGTGTTGTCGGGCGCCTCGGAAATGCATTGGACATAACCCGCAGGAGCCTTACCATGCCCATAGACGCATTGTTGTTTGACAAGGACGGCACGCTTTTTGACTTTGCAGCGACATGGGGTGTATTCGGTCGCATCGTGCTCGAGCGTTTGTCGGATGGCGATGCGCAACACGCGTCGCAGATGGGAAAGGCCATCGGATTTGACTATGCGCAGGAGGCATATGGGCCCGATAGCGTCGTAATTACCGGTACCGTGGATGAGGTAGCGGGCGCTTTGCATCCGCACCTGCCCAATAAGTCGCTATCTGAGGTGGTGGAAACCTTGAACCAGGCGTCGGCGGCCGCGCAGCAGATACCAGCGGTGCCGCTGGCTCCGTTTCTGGAGGGGTTGCGGCACGCCGGGCTGAAATTGGGAGTTGCCACAAATGATGCTGAGATGCCCGCATTGCAGCACCTTGATTCAGTTGGTGTGCGGGATCACTTCGATTTCGTTGCGGGATATGACAGTGGCCACGGATACAAGCCCGGTCCAGGGCAATTATTGGCCTTTGCCAGTCACATTGACATCGATCCGTCGCGGATCGCCATGGTGGGGGACAGTCTTCATGATCTCGAGGCCGGGCGCGCCGCAGGTATGGTAACAATTGGGGTCCTGACTGGTATGGCTGCAGCTGAAACTCTGCGGCCTCTGGCCGATGTCGTGCTGCCCGATATCGGGCATATACCGGGCTGGCTTTCCAGCAACTGATCACCATTCACTGAAAATCGTCGCTTGGCGCGGCAAAACCGACATCTGTTGTCGCAGATAGAGCGGCCAGAACCCTGACTTCGGGGCTTGCATGGGAAAAGCAGCGCCCGGAGGATACCCATGGCTGACAGCAAAACTCGTAAACGTCGCGGCGGTGGCCGCGCTGGAGCCGCTTCCCGCCGGGGCAGCGCCGTGATCGATCAGATGCCCTGGAACCCGCCGGTAAACATCGACCAACCAACCGAGCCGTTGGGCCCCGAAGGCATTGAAGCGATCCATGAGGGTGCAATGTGTATCCTCGAAGAAATAGGGATCGAGTTTTACAACGAAGAAGCCATCGGTATCCTGCGTGAGGCTGGCTGTACCATCAACGGTGACAATGTCCGCATGGACCGCGATTTCGTGATGGAGATGGTGCGCAAGGCCCCGAGCAAGTTCACAATCACCCCGCGCAACCCGGACCATAGGATTGAAATTGGCGGGCGCAACATTCTCTTCGGAAATGTCTCTTCGCCGCCGAATTACTGGGACATGGAGATTGGCAAGAAGGTACCCGGCACCCGGCGAATGTGTCAGGACTTGCTGAAGCTGACACAGTATTTCAATTGCATTCACTTTGCGGGCGGCTATCCGGTCGAGCCGGTGGATATTCATGCCAGCGTTCGCCACCTGGATGTGCTCTATGACAAGCTGACGCTGACCGACAAGTCCATGCACGCTTATTCTCTGGGCAAAGAACGTGTCGAAGATGTGATGGAGATGGTGCGCATCGCCGGTGGGCTGAGCCACGAGGAATTTGAAACCACGCCTCGGATGTATACCAATATCAACTCGACCTCGCCGCTGAAACATGACCAACCGATGATCGATGGGTGCCTGAGGCTGGCACGGCGCGGGCAAGCGATTGTCGTGACGCCCTTTACACTGGCCGGAGCAATGGCACCCGTGACCATGGCGGGTGCCGTTGCGCAATCCCTGGCCGAAGCGCTTTGTGCGATTGCGCTGTTCCAGTACGTCCGGCCCGGCATTCCCTGCGTGATCGGGACGTTCACCTCCAATGTTGATATGAAATCCGGCGCGCCTGCGTTCGGAACACCGGAATATATGCGCTCGACCCAGATGACCGGGCAGATGGCGCGGTTCTATGGTCTGCCGATGCGTTCGTCCGGGGTGTGCGCGGCCAATGTGCCGGATGGTCAGTCGGTATGGGAGACGTCGAACTCGCTATGGGCGGCTGTGCAATCAGGCACCAACATGGTCTATCACGCTGCGGGTTGGCTTGAGGGCGGGCTGATCGCCAGCCCGGAAAAATTCGTCATGGACTGCGAGATATTACAGCAAATTCAACGCTATATGCAGCCAGAATTGACTGCAACCGGTCCGGATGAGATCGCGCTCGATGCGATCCGTGCGGTTGGAAATGACGGGCATTTCTTTGGCATTCAGCACACGCAGGACCGGTACACCACTGCGTTTTACCAGCCGTTCCTGAGCGACTGGAAGAACTTTGAAGCCTGGGAAGTGGCCGGAGGCGTCTGGACCGCAGAACGTGCACACAGGATATTCAAAGAAATCGTCAACAACTTCGAACCGCCTTCGATAGACGACGCGATCCGGGATGAATTGGCCGATTTCGTTGCCCGTCGAAAGGCCGAAGGCGGAGCGCCGACCGACTTCTGACGCCCTTGTGCGTTTAGATTCAGATTCCATGGGATTCTCATGATCTCCCTTTGGATTTTGGGTGTTTGTTAAGCTTTCTGGGTTCACCTAGCACAAACATCCAATCCGGGGTTTTCGATGCATGGGCTGATCAACAGGGCGATCCAATCCTTTGTCTGCGCCACCTATGGCAGCAAAAGCTGGCTGCGGGCGACTCAGGCGGCGGGCTTGGACTTCGACGAGTTCGAGGCGATGCTGATCTACGAGGCCGACATTTCGACCCGTATCCTTGATGTGTTGTGTACCGAACTGAACCGTCCGAGAGCAGAGTTTCTGGAAGATCTGGGGACTTACCTTGTGTCGCATCCCAACATGGAAGGCCTGCGCCGACTCCTGCGTTTTGGGGGGGTCACCTATGTCGAATTCCTGCACTCACTCGATGATTTGTCTGATCGCGTGCGGCTGGCTGTGTCAGACCTTGAACTGCCCGCGCTGGAACTGAGAGAGCATGCACCGGCTGAGTACCAACTGCATTGTTTTCCAGGATTGCCGGGTTATGCCAGCGTCATGACCGGTGTTTTACGGGCGATGGCGGATGACTATGGTGCATTGGTTTTCCTGTCCCACGGCGGCGACCGGAACGGAGCCGAAGTGATTTCGATCACCTTGGTCGAAAGCGCGTTTTCCCAAGGGCGTCAATTCGATCTGGGCGCGCGCGGGGCATGATCGGTGTAGATGATCTGGCTGGGCTGCTGGAAACCCTCTGCCCTATGTTTGTATTGATCAATGATGCGGGCCGGATCACGCAGGTTGGCCCGATATTGCAGAAACTGCGCCCTGATCGCCCGATGGCGGGAGAGCATTTTCTGAACGTATTTGAGCTGCAGCGTCCGCGTTCGGTCACCAACCTTTCCACGTTGACCTCAACTCCGGGCACTCGGCTGCATCTCAGGTTTCAGGATGCGCCGAGAACCGGACTGAAAGGTCTGATCGCTCCGCTACCTGGTGGCGGAGGGGCGGTGATTAATCTGTCCTTTGGTATTTCGATATTGGAGGCGGTGCGGGACTATGCTCTGACCAGCGCAGATTTTTCGGGCACCGATCTGGCAATAGAACTTTTATACCTGGTCGAGGCCAAATCCGCCGCGATGGAGGCTTCACGCTCCTTGAACCTGCGGTTGCAAGGGGCGATGCTGGCCGCGGAGGAGCAGGCGTATACCGACACGTTGACCGACCTGAAGAACCGGCGGGCCATGGATCATATCTTGGGTCATTTGATATCCATGAAATCCAGTTTCGCGTTGATGCATCTGGACCTGGATTTCTTCAAATCCGTCAATGATCGTCTGGGTCATGCTGCGGGGGACCATGTGCTCAAGCAAGCGGCACGTATCATGCTGGAAGAGACACGCGGCGAAGATACAGTTGCCCGGGTGGGGGGCGATGAATTTGTTCTGATCTTCAAGGGGATGACTGATCGCAACAAACTTGGAGGCATTGCCCGACGGCTGATCCAACACCTGTCCGAGCCGATGCAATTCGAAGGGGAGGCCTGCCAGATCTCGGCGAGCATTGGCACGGCGCTGTCCACGCAGTTCGACACACTCAAAGCGGTCGATATTCTTCACGCCGCCGATCTGGCTCTGTATGCGGCGAAACGAAGTGGCCGATCCTGTCATCGATTCTATAGTGAACCGTCCACAGCGAGGCATCCGGGATAATCAGAGAGTCTGTTGCCGGTTATATTAAATCCAACGTCCTGGCGATGTGCCGCTGGACTTGCGGCAAATCCGATATGACTGGCATCACCTGTCCGCTGAATCCAGCGCAGTTTAGCTCATGCGGGACATCTTCAAGGACATGGCCACCCGTACATGCAAAGAAGGGCAGACAGATTGCCATCTGTCCGGTTCCGGTAGCAGCATCGGCAATGGACGGAGATTGTTCGACAAAACCAGTCCGAATACTCTGGAAAGGGATCAATTGCCCAACGGCCTGAGCGAAATCTTCTGTCACGGCTGCCGGGTTGGAACTGCGCCCCGAGCCGTGCGCTGCAATCACGAGATCCGTTTGGTGCGCGCCCCACTGCCGGTCCGCCAGAACTTGATGCATTGCATCAGCGACCAGTTCGGGAAGGAACGGGTCGATGCCCAGCGGGTCCAGAATACGGACATTCCGCGCACCGATCCGCTTGGGTAATGCGCTTGTGACGAACCAGCCACGGGCCATGAACAGCGGGTATATCGTCGTATCTTCGGGCAGTCGATTCAGGCACTTCTCCAATGCTCCAGGTGCGGCCAGAGTTGCAGAATGTACCGATGTAGCGGTGCAGAAGGCGCCCACCTGCCGTGCAAATGATGCCAGCGCTGCCTCGGCTGGCAGCGGATCAGAAGGTTGGCCATGGGCGACGATGACGGCATGTGGCATACACGAACTCCGGACTGGTCCTGCGATAGATGTCTTGCGCAGGGGCAGAGTCAATGTGGCATGGCGTTCTAACTATCCCAGGAGGGTCAACCACAACCAGACGGACAAGATGGAGGCCGCCGTACCAATCAGGACCGAGGATGCGGCAACGCGTTTGGCGCGGCCATATATATTGGCGAAGATATAGGCGTTGAATCCGGGTGCCATCGCAGCAGTCAGGACGCCTGACCGGAACAGGTCCTGCGGCAGAGAAAGCGTTGTTCCGAACAACCAGACGAGGCTCGGATGCAAGATCAGCGAGATACAGCAGACAAAAACAATGGCGCGCAGATCACCCTCGGGGCGGTATTGGACCAGAACACCCCCCAGCGCGAACAGGGCGCCTGGCAGGGCAGCGAGGGTGATCAGGCTCAGCGCCTCATCCACGACGGCGGGGATGCCCAATCCGGATAGATTGACGGCAAAACCCAAAGCAATACCCAGGATCAGCGCGTTCTTGAACATGACTGACAGCACGGACTTTATCATCCGCGCACCGCCATTGCCCCGGTTCCGAAAAACCTCCATCACGGTGATGCCGACACAGTAGCAAAAAGGGGAATGGAAGGCGATGATCGCATAGTTGCCTGTCAGGTTCCCGGGTCCGAAAGCGCGCTCGGTTATGGGCAGGCCGAGCAGTACTGAGTTCGAGAACAGGCAGCAAAAGCCGATTGCGATGCAGTCCTCCCATTCACGCCGAAAGATCAAGCGTGCACCCACCATTCCGATCAGAAAACACAGACCAGCCGCTGCGTAAAAGCTGGCCAGAAGCCGTGGGTCAAAGCTTGCGCTCAAATCCAGGTGCGCAATGGCGAGGAACAGAAGGCAGGGAATGGCAAATCCCTGCGTGAACTTCATCAGCCCGTCGATATGGATTTCGCGAAAATAGCCCAGCCGGGTCGACAGATACCCAGCCCCAATAACCAGAAAGACGGGAAGGATGACATCGATCAGGCTCTGAAACATGGCGATGTCACCGTTGTGGTTTCGGGGCGGTTAGCGGCTCGACCTAAAGCGGTTGCCGGATAACCATGCCGTCATAGGCGGGTGTGATATAGTCCGGAGTTTCGGTGTCGACCGTCTCATAATCCAGATCAATATGCATATTGGTCAAAATAGCGCGGGCCGGTTGCAGCTGTTCAATCCAGTCCAGCGTCCTTTCCAGATGTGCATGGGTAGGATGAGGTTTGCGGCGCAGGGCATCGATAATCAGGTGATCCAGGCCTTGTAGCTCTGCCCAGGCCTCGTCGTAAATCTTTGCGACGTCTGGAAGATAGGCAAGGTTACCCATCTTGAATCCCAGCGCGTCGATCATGCCGTGGTTGACCGTAAAGGGGTGAAGCGGGATCGCGCCGCCCGGTCCGTCGATCTCGAACGGGCCGTCAATTGTGCGCAGTTCAAGGATCGGCGGGTAGGGGGAGCCCTCGGGTTGCACGAAGGCATAGCCAAACCGGCTGAGTAGGTCGTTCTGGGTATCACCATCCGCCCAGACCGGGACACGGGCCTTCATGTTAAAGAAGATCATTCGCAGATCATCCAGACCGTTCGTGTGATCCGCGTGTGAGTGGGTGTAGACAACTCCATCCAGACGGCCCGTCCCACTACTCAGCAATTGGCTGCGCATGTCCGGAGAGGTGTCGATCAGCACCGACGTGGTGCCATCCGGCCCATCGCGTTCAACCAGCAGCGAACAGCGACGGCGGGTGTTCTTTGGATTGTCCGGATCACAAGCCCCCCACACACCCCCCAGCCGCGGGACACCGCCAGAAGAGCCGCAGCCCAGAATGGTGCAGCGAAGCTCACTCATGCGGCTGCCTTATAGGCGGCGGCCTTGGTGAAGAGGCGGTCGAAATTTGCCTGCGTCTGCGCCGCAAATTCGGCGTAGTCCCGCCCGAATATCTCGGCCCCTTTACGTGCAGTGTGGGCGGTGTATGCGGGCTCATTCCGTTTTCCGCGATGGGGCGGAGGCGACAGATAGGGCGCATCGGTTTCCACTAGGATGCGGTCGATCGGGGCGGTTGCGAAGATGTCTCGCAACTCCTGACTTTTGGGAAAGGTGGCGATGCCCGACATCGACAGGTAAAAACCCAGATCAAGCGCGGCGCGGGCAAGCTCAGCCGAAGATGAAAAGCAATGCATCACGCAGGAATAGGGCGCGTTGCGATGTTCTTCGGTCAGTATGTTCGCCATATCCTCATCGGCGGCGCGGGCGTGGATGATCAGCGGCAGGCCGGTGCGTTGGGCGGCCTCGATATGGATGCGCAGGGATTGCTGCTGCACCTCGGCTGACTCCGCGGTGTAGTGATAGTCTAGCCCGCTTTCACCGATGCCAACGAATTTCGGGTGGCGGGCAAGTGCGACCAGCTCGTCGACCGTCGCCATTGGCTCGTCTGCTGCGCTCATCGGGTGGGTGCCTGCAGCGTAGAAGACAGGAGTGTGGGCCTCGGCGATGGCGCGCACGGTGGGTTCGTTGCGCAATCTGGTACAGATCGTAACCATTCGGGTCACACCGGCCTCGGCCGCGCGGGCAATGATCTGATCCAACTGTCCGTCGAAATCCGGAAAGTCCAGATGGCAGTGGCTGTCGGTAATTTCGGGGGTGGGGCTCATCTGCTGCGACCGGCGGTTTCCTGTATCTTGAACACCGTATCTAGGACAAGCGAGGCAGGGTCAAGGTTCACAGCCTGCCCATGCCGTGCACGCGCAGTGATGAGGGCGGCGGCCTCGGCCCATTGGCGGGCTTGATGTGGCGAACCCGACAGGCGCGCAAGCGTTTCAGCCTCATTTGGGGCCGCTTCGGGTTGCGGGGCTGCGCCTGTCGCGCCGGTCAGAGCCAGCCGGGACAGGGCGACGTCGATCAGCGATAGCAGCAGGTCGAACCGCTCGGCCGCGCCCCGTTGTGCAGCGGTTTCAGCCAGCTTCAGCGCCCGCTGCCTGTCAAGTCGGGGCAGGGTACCAAGAATGGCGATCAACTCGGCATAAATTTCCAGCCCGCCCAGATTGATCAAACGTACCGCATCACCGACCGAACCGGCGGCCAGGGCGGCCAGATGACTGGTCTGGACAGGTAGGTCTGTGCCGGTCTGCGCCAGCGCCGCTTGCATATCGTCGGCCCCAAGCGGAGACAGACGCAGGGTGCGACAGCGTGACCGGATGGTTGGCAACAGGCGCGAGGGCTGATGTGACACCAGCAGTAGTGTCGTGCGCGCCGGGGGTTCTTCGAGCATTTTCAACAGCGCATTGGCCGCGCTGACATTCATCTCGTCCGCCGCATCAACGATGACGACGCGCCGCCCACCATCGGCAGAGGACAGGCCGAAGAACCGGCCCAGCTTGCGGATGTCATCAACCACGATTTCATTCCGCAGCCGCCCCTGATCATTTGCCGACCGGGTGATCGTTGCCAGGCCGGGTTCAGCGCCCGCAAGAATGCGGTGCACGACAGGGTGGTCGGGGTCGATTTCCAGACTATCCGGCGCAGGCGGTGCGCCGAACAACCCGCCATCATCCGCCGGTGGGGTTGCCAGAAGAAACCGCGCGATGCGCCACGCCAGCGTTGCCTTTCCCACGCCGCGCGGGCCGGTCAGAAGCCAACCATGGTGCAACCGGTCAGAGTTGTAGGCGGTCAAAAATGCCTGCTCTGCCGCATCCTGCCCAAATAGCCGCGTGGTTTCGCGCGGATGAGGGGCGCCGGGGGCCTGATCCGGTATCGGGGTGTCATCGCTCATGTTTCGCCTAACGCAGGGATTTCATGACAATGTCTGTCACATCCTGCGCGACGCTGTCCATGTCTCGATTTCCATCGACCACCCGGAACCGATCGGCGAACTCATTGGCCAACGCCAGAAACCCGGCTCGCATTTTCTGTTGCAGGTCGATGCCGAAATCTTCGAACCGCTCCTCTTCCCCCTGTCGGCCTTTCGCGCGCGACAGGCCAATTTCCGGGTCCATGTCGATCAGCAGGGTCAGGTCGGGTTCACGCCTGATCATCAGGTTGTGCAACTGATCCACCAGTCCGCGCAAATCGCCGCGCGAAAGGCCCTGATACATACGGGTACTGTCCGCAAAACGATCGCAGATCACCACTTTGCCTTCGGCCAGAGCAGGTTCGATCGTGCGCTCAAGATGGTCGCGTCGCGCAGCGGTGAACAGCAGAATCTCGGTTTCCGCCGACCAACGATCGGGATCGCCCTGCAAAACCAAGTTGCGAATTTCTTCAGCCCCGTCCGAGCCGCCCGGCTCTCGGGTCAGAACCACATCGCGGCCTTCGCGGCGCAGATGTTTGGCCAGCAGGCGCGCCTGCGTGGATTTACCCGAACCGTCAATGCCTTCGAAGGTCAGGAACATTCCGCGCGCTGTCACATTTGCTCCAGCGGAGTGTTGATCACATCTTTCAGGACAATGCCGCCCACGGTCATCATACGAACGACGAAACCACCCAGAGGTACATCCTTGTCGGCCACCAGAGGACGACGGATTTCCGGCAGGCCCTCGGGTTTGATCACCAGTTCGGCCAGTTGCTGGCCTTTGCTGACCGGCGCGTTGATCGGGCCTTCATAGACCACCTCTGCCTTGATATCCTTGTCGCCCAGTACCGGGAAAAGCAGCGTCAGATCTTCTTCGGGAACCAATCCCACGGTTTTCTCGGCACCCATCCAAAGCTTGGCGTCGGCTACCGGTTTCTCTGCTTTGGCAACTGTCCTCTCGACAAAATTTCGAAACGACCAGTTAACCACGGCCTCAGCCTCCTCCGCCCGCCGTGCGGTGCTGTCGAGACCGGAAAGTACAAAGACGACGCGGCGATCACCTTGTTTGGCCGAGCCGACCAAACCGTACCCAGCCTCCTGCGTGTGTCCGGTTTTGAGCCCATCGGCCCCGATATCAAGTTTCAGCAGCGGATTGCGATTGCGCGCGTTTGAGGGCGCGCGGCCATCGAACTCGAACACTTCTTCGGCGAAGAGCGGATAGTATTCCGGGAAGTCGGTGATCAGCCGGTTCGCAAGGACCGCCAGATCATGCACCGACATCATGTGCCCGGCAGCGGGCCAGCCATTGGAATTGGCAAAATTCGAGTTCTCCATACCCATCTGCTGCGCGCGCTGGGTCATGAACCGCGCAAACCCGGCCTCGGTTCCGTCGGGGCTGAGCGCTTCGGCGATCACCACGCAGGCGTCATTGCCAGACAGTACGATAATGCCGCGCAACAGGTCCTCGACCCTGACGCGGTCTTGCGTATTCAGGAACATCGTCGAACCGCCATAGCTCATGGCATGCTCTGAGACGGGTAATGTTTCGTCCAATGTCAGCCGACCATCACGCAGCGCCTCGAAGGCGACATAAAGCGTCATGAGTTTCGACATAGAGGCCGGCGGCAGCGGCAGATCGGCCTCTTTCGACAGCAGCACGGTGCCAGTTTTCTGGTCCATCACATAGGCCGCACGCGCCTGCGTATCGAAGGCATGAGCGGGCAGGGCCAATATGGCAAACCCAAAGGCAAAGGTGGTTGATCTTAAGGCGGAAAGCATCATGGCCTCCTGTTCTTTCAGTTCTTGGCCGTAAAGGCGTCGGTGAACCCAAGGTCTTTTACATCGCTCAACAACGCACGGCGCTCGGCGCGGGTGGAGACCGGGCCAACGAGTACGCGCCAGACCGAGCCGTCATCCCCCTTCAACTCTGAAACCTCGGCCGCCATGCCGTTGCGGCGGATTTTCTGCGCAGCGCTATTGGCATTGGCCTCGACGCTGAATGTTCCGGCCTGAACATAGGGTTTGGTCAAACCGCCAGTTGCCGATGCACTGGCTGCAGCAGGTGCAACATCGGTCGTGGTCGGCTCTGAGGCCTCAATGGCCGCAGCAGCCCCTGCGATCGGGTCCAGCGGGGTTTCGGTGATCTCATTGGTTTTCTTCTTCTGCCACCATTTGCGCTTGGCGGGTTTCTCCGCCGGAGGTGTCAGTTCCGGATCTGACAAGGCGGCGGTTTGGGTCTCCACCGGTGCGGCTTCGACTTCTGTATCAGTTGCCGTTGCGGCAGCGGCCCCGGTCGTTGCAACATCGGCCTCGCTAGGTGTTTTCTTCTGCCACCACTTGCGTTTTGCAGGCTTTTCAGGCACCGGAGCCTCACTGGCTGCAATTTCCGCACCCTGAGCGGCTGTTGACGTGGCCTCATCCCCGGCAGAGGCGACAGCAGCACCAGCCGCAGTTCCGGCGGCAACCGCCGCACCAGTGGCCGTGGTCTCATCCGCAGGTTTTTTCTGCCACCATTTGCGCTTTTCGGGCTTTTCGGTCGTATCCGTGTTGGCTGCGTCCGCTTCGGCAGGTTCTGTGCCTTCTGCCGTTTCATCACCGTCAGCAGGCTCTTCTGCTACGGGGAGTGGTACCTCTTCAATCGTCTCTCGCCGCAGCGCCACAACCTCTATTCGGGTCGGAGCGCCCGCCAATATCCCCAAACCTTCTGCTGCCGAAGAGGAGACCTGCAGCGCAGGTCCCGGCAGGTTCCGGTCTCGACGGAACAAGGCTCCGGTTACGGTTTTGTTATTGGCGGTGTTCTTGATCAGCACCCGTTCGGGCTGGGATACGTCCGGATGTGCCACCCAGACGCCGCCCAGCGACGGCCTCCCGTCCCAAAGCCCTGCTTCGGTTATTTGAAATACCTCAGGCGCCTCGACGTCGCGCTGATTGGCGCTGTTGGCCTCGGGAAACAGTTCGAAGCGGTTGGTATTGTCCGCGTCTTCGGCTGCAGTCTCTTCGACTGGGGCCTCCCGCAGGAGCCCTTCTTCACAACCTGCCAATGTCACCAAACTTACCGCCAGAAACGCCAGCCATTGCGGCCCAAAGCGTGTGCCTGTCGCTCGCTTCATTGTCTCATCCCTTGCCTGACAAGGCCGTCCCGG
Source organism: Alphaproteobacteria bacterium (assembly GCA_030426685.1). Lineage (GTDB taxonomy): Bacteria > Pseudomonadota > Alphaproteobacteria > Rhodobacterales > Rhodobacteraceae > Ruegeria. Next base: position 26,100 of record JAUHYC010000023.1, on the reverse strand, counting down.
CCGCGCCCCACCGCGTACTTGCTGGTTCTTTTCGCCAGTCTGATACGGTCTCTCACGCGGATCATAACGCGGGTGCCGGGCCAAGGAAAGACTGCTGCATTCGCTTCGGCAATATTTCCCGCTTTATGTCTTGCCTCTGCCTGCAACTGGCCTTAGACCCGGCTCCACGCGGGGAGGTGGCAGAGTGGTCGAATGCGGCGGTCTTGAAAACCGTTGGGCGTGAGAGCGTCCCCAGGGTTCGAATCCCTGTCTCCCCGCCACTCATACCGGTCTCACTTGAGTTGTGTTTTCTGATCCGGAATTGTGCCGCAATTCCTGCGAGTTGGCACGTGCGGTATAAATCAGGTCAGAGCAAACCCTGCACTTAGAGCAGAATTCAGACCCCAGTCTCAGCGCCGCTTTTAGCTGGGTCTGCCTTGGGTTGGATTTCCCTGTTACCCTGCAATTTACAGGGAATTCTCGTGAGATGGATTCGACATCAGACGTTTTACAGGTTAGAACTGCATGTTTTTCAGTGGCTTATGTTGCCAATTCCCTAAATGTGGAACAGGGAATTTTCTCGCGCGAACAGGGAGGTCGAGCCGTGTATCAGGAAGGCCTGTTCGGCCCGAACAAGTGAGTGGACACACTGAGGAACTGGCAGCAGACCGGTGGTCCAATTGACCCATCGCGACCAGTCAAATCAACTTGGCGATACCGGATAAATGACCAGCAGATTATCTGAGTTGAATTGAGCGACGCTCTTTTTCCACCGGCGACCCGGCCACAGTAGTTCGGCCTCCAGATCTCGAGGATGGTACGCAGCTGTGTACAAAGTGCCAAAACCCTGATCGAACGCCAGCGAATATAGTGGCGGTTTGAGAAAGGATCCGACGAAAACCTCTTTGGTTTCGGGGTGTAGTGTCAGTCGGTGCAAGAGAAATCTCTCACGCTCGACCGTAGCAGTGAGGCGTGCATGGCTCTTCCACTCAACACGCTCCTGATGGTTGGTTGAAACCGCAGCGCGGGTAATGAGCGTTGGGCGATCCGGTGCAAGAAAGGCCGTGAAAAACTGCCGATCCCGGTCCAGAACCGTAACGTTATAGCTCATATGGCAGGGGACCCTCAAAAGGACCTTCATTGCCTCTTCGATCGTCGAACAGGTTTGCAACAGGTACCTCAGGATCAGAGGTACGCCGAAGCCTTCCCCCACCGCGCGGCGACCACCGAATGTCAGTGAAACCGTGAGACCTGCGTCATTCATTCCGTCCAACAGCCCGAACAGCCCATCTGTGGTGCCCATGACTTTTCGACCATTCCATGAAGTCTTCAGGAAAACACCATCAAAGGCAGACGGATCGTAGTCGTAGTTTCGAACCATCAACGGCTCGGGCCCCTGCCAGATCGCCTGGCTGCACCCGGCCAAATAGCGGGGCGGGCAGAAAAAACTCAGAAACCGCGCCTCCAGATCGCCTGCGCCGAAGGAAGCGCACAGCATGTCATATGTCTCAACCATTTCCGGCATATGTGTCTTCAGAGCGTGACGACACTCGGAATATGTCGGACGCGACGACAATCCCTCGCTGGCCCACCACTTCAGGTAGGAATCTCGGTATTCAGAGAAGATCGCAGACAGCTTTTGCCCGGGTTTCTTTTCTTCAACGGCGCGAAAAGTCAGTTTCATGCGCCCTACATAATCTTAAACGCCGGATCCTCAAATGCCTGGGCAGAGGGCAGCGGGCGCGCCGAGAAAGCGTTCTTTATGCCTGCAATCCAGTTTTTCGACTTGGCCGTCAACTGGAACCCCTTGGTCATCGACCGCCCGCGCGTCACCAATATGCCCAGATCAGCACCTTCATAGCGGTAATCGCCGACATTCGAGATGCGCAGGAAAAAGGCCTCATCCTCACTTTCAACCGCGCGGCGGTGGTAATCGAACCGGTCGAACACAACCTGGCCATCGGGCAGCATCTTATAGATGCCGGATTCGGGGGCGTGGGTGATGATGTCGACGCTGTCCTCGGTGTGCTTGATCACCATTTGGGACCAGGAATCGATCATGTCGGGATCGGCCCAACGTGCGTTCAGTTCTTCGACATCCAGGTTGAAGGGTTTTTTTGAGAACTCGAGCAAGTGGAACAGGAACAATGGCGCATCGGCATGGGCAAAGGCCGCGTGGTTGGTCATTGATGACGCGCCTGTAATCCGGGGATTGAGCTCGCCCAGCCAGATATCGCCGGTCTTCTTGTCGATCAGGAAATCCAGTTCGAAATAGCCGCGATAACCTTCCTTGCGCAGCTGTTCGCCGAATTTGAAGGTCAGTTCCCGCGCCTTTTCACGGGTCTTGGGCGGGAAGGCGGTTGAGAATATCTCATTGCCGCACCAGCCGCCGCGATAAGGCGTCAACTCCTTGAAACCCACAAGCTCGGTCATCAGGGGGCCGACAATGGTGCCCTCGGATGTGGCGCAGGCTTCGATCGCCGAGCCTCGGCAGTCGATCCGTTTCATGATCTTGATTTCGCCCTCGCCTACGATCTCATGCTCGTGTTTGCGGAAATCAGCCTCGGATTTTATGAAAAAGGTAGTGTGGCCAGAATCGCCAAATGCGCTTTGCAGCACGAGATCGTTTCCAAGCCCTGCCTTTTTGCAGACCTTCTTCAGGTGATCATAGCTGTCGACCTTGGATAGGGTATTGGGCACCGACGGAACGCCCGCCTTGTTTCCCACTCGCACCGTCTCGATCTTGTTGTCCATCTTGGTGCGCAACTTGGCCTTGGGAAACCAGACTTCACCACCCAGTTCCTTGGCCAGTTTTTCCGTCTTTTCGTCGAACATCAGGAACACGAATTTCGGCTTGCCGCCGCGCGCCTTGACGTAATCGACCACTTCCTTGTGCTGCAGCAGATAGTTGTTGATGTCCTCGATGGACTGAAATTCGTCGTGGGGGAGTTCGGAAGGAACAATCACGTTTGGATGCCGCCCGTCAAAACAATCCATGTAGCAAATATACTTAAAATTCTTGACCCATTCATCCAGGCCGAGAAGGTTGAAGTTGGTTGCCGAGACAAAATAGATCGGGTCCGAATTCGTATGAAAGTAACGGCGGATTTCCGAAATGTTCTTGAGTACCTTCTTGGGCATATAACCTCTCCCCTGTGAATTATTTTTTGACGGACTCCAAGGCCTCTTGGGTAAATACACGCAGACCCAGGTCTTCGCGGAACCCGTGAATCTCGCTGACATCCAGCGCTCGCATGAAAGACAGGATTTCCGGGCTGATCACCTGTCCGGGCACCAGGATTGGGAAACCGGGCGGATAGGGAATGATGAAGCTGGAGGAGACCATTTCTTCCCCTGCCTCAAGCCGCGCCATCAGGTTGTCATCGGTCGGGATATAGTCGCAATTGTCTTCGTCGTAGGCGAGGAAGAACGCGGTTCGGATGTCGCCTTCGGGCGTGTCCGACCCGTCCCGGAACGCATCGTGAAACCGGCTGAAATCCGGCAGCGGTGGAACATCTTCCACCAGCGCCTTGACCCGGTTTTCAAAGGATCGGCGTTCCATTTTTGAGGCATCGTCCAGCAATTCATCCAGGTCATTGGCAATCTCGACCAGAACTTCGATCAGGTAGGCGACCGAGGACCGTGTTGTGCCGATATTGGTCATGAACAGCACGGTATTGCGCGACGTCTTGTTGATCTGGATGCCGTATTTATCCATCAGGATCTTGGTCTTGAACGTATCGCCATCCCATCCCGTTCCACCCACGGCCAGCGTGATGCGGGTGGGGTCCAGCACGAATTCGTCCTGGCTCCACATCGTCCAATTGTCGATCCATCCGTGGTCGGGATCGTAGTAGGCCTGCACCCCGCTTTCCCGGTATTGCTCGGGGATCATTTCACCGGCTGTCACCACCTTGAAATATTTCTGCAAAACCGGATGATCCGAAATTGCGCGCCGGATCGACATGGCGGTTTCGATCTGCTTTTGTACAAACTCGAACCCTTCCAGCTCGACCTGCCGTCGCCCGACATCCAAGGACGCGATGATCTGGTAATTCGGCGAGGTCGAGGTATGCGTCATGTAGGCTTCGTGAAAGGCCTGTTCGACTTCGCCTTTAAAGTCCTGATCGTTGACATGGATCATCGACCCCTGCCGCAGTGACGTCAGGGTCTTGTGGGTCGATTGTGTGGCATAAGCACGTACGCGGGCATCAGGCGGCGGAACCAGCCGGGTTTCCAGCAACTGTTCGTGGCTGGCCCCTTTGAGTTTTTCCTGCTGCGCCTCCCACGCGGTGGCGGCCGCATTTGTGCGCAGGGTTTGCCGCAGCACGTTCGCTACCCCCATGGCGGTGCGCTGCCTGTAGGTCGGGTCAAATCGGGCAAAACCGAACCAGGCTTCGTCCCACAGAAAGATCAGGTCTTTCTTAATGGCCAGACATTCTTCCATGACACGCTGCACGTTGTAGACAACCCCGTCGAAAGTACAGTTGGTCAGCAGTACCATCCGGACGCGATCGAGCTTTCCGGCATCTTTGAGCTTTAGCAGGGAGTGCTTGATCTCGCGCAGAGGTACGGCGCCATACATCGAGTGTTCGTGCAACGGATAGCTGTCCATATAGACCACGCTGGCCCCGGCCAGAACCATTCCGTAGTGGTGCGACTTGTGGCAATCCCGGTCGACCAGAACGATGTCGCCGGGGCGAACAACCGACTGAACGACGATCTTGTTGCAGGTCGAGGTTCCGTTGGTGGCAAAGAACGTGTGTTTCGCCCCGAACGCCCGGGCCGCCATGTCCTGCGCCTCTTTGATCGGGCCGCGCGGTTCCAGCAAGCTGTCCAACCCGCCCGAGGTCGCAGAGGTTTCGGCCAGAAAGATGTTAGATCCGTAGAACGCGCCCATGTCCTGAATCCAGTGCGAGCGGCTGATCGACTTCCCCCGACTGATAGGCATGGCGTGAAACACACCGGTGGGCTGTTTCGAATATTCCTTGAGGGCCGAGAAAAACGGCGTTTTGAACCTGCGGTCGACACCGCGCAGGATATTGAGGTGCAGTTCCTGAAAATCTTCCTGATTGTAGAACACCCGGCGGCAGCGCCCCAGATCCAAGCCCGCGATATCTTCGGCCGACCGATCCGTCACAAGATAGGCGTCCAGCTCGGGCCGGATTTTTGCGATCAGCCGGCAGGCTTCCGGCCCGTATTCATGCGGGTCAAGGTCATCAACATCTTCATCTTCGCTGACCCGCGACAAGTATTGGTTCAGGATCGGAAGATCGATCTTTGATTTGAGCGACAAGCCCGGTCGGATCACCACGGCCTGAACGTTGTAGTTGAACAGAACCCCGATCAGCGCGTCCTCCAATGATGGCACAATGACTGGCTCATAGATGAACGGGTCTTCCAAGCGACGCATGCGCAACAGGTTCTGCCGCAGGAACCTCTCTTGATGTTCCGTGACATCATCGACGATCAGAACCTCGAAATAGGGCCGACCCAATGCGCGGGCTTCGGGTGCAAGCGAGGCTTCGTCTTCATAGTCCTCATTGTCTATTTCGTCAGAAGACAGTGGGATAGAGCGACGCCTGTAGGCACCCGACGTCAGCGCGCGCGCGATGCGTCTGACGCAGATGGACAGGTCATCGACATTGCCGTTGTGCAGCAAACGCCGAAGGTGTTCGAAAGCGTGTATCCCGGGGAAAGCCCAATAAAGTTCGATTGGTTCTAGGACATCGAACAGATGCTCCGCCGTCGAAAGCAATTTCTGGCTCTGACGTTTTTCTCTGCCATGCCGAGAAAGACCCTCAGCAGCCTCCCGCAACGCGCTCCACCTGTCGGCACGAAGCTGCGTTGCGCTGTAGTAATCTCGTATTGACGGCAACTCCTTCTTCCGCGCGTGCAAGTTCAAAACCTGCCTCCTTTCTGTCGCGTCCGGATCAGTGCCGCCATCTGATCCGATTAATCCGAACCTGTCTTTCCGTGTAAGACAGAAATGTTGGGCGGCGTTGTTAATTTCTTGTCCGTGTCCTCAAGCGAAGTTCTGGGGTCCGATGCCAGCAGCCCCCGGCTAGATCCCTGACGGGGAATCTCCAGTGGTCCCAGCGTATGCAAATATGCATCGGCGCCGCTGTTTCGGTCATAGACCGTAAATTCGGCGTCCCGATCTCGGAAGCTCTTGAGCACCTGGCCCAGCCCTTTGAGACCGGTCTCGCGCTGGCGCCTGACCTGATCCAGATCGATTTCGATCGGGAACATATCTTCCTGTCCGGCGGATTGGTGTAGCACAGTGGCTGATGGATCGACGACCAGCGAACGGCCGACACCCCCCGCGCCAAGTCCGTTAACGTCAAAGACATAACACTGGAATTGAGCTGCCGTCGCCCGCGCAATGGCCAGTTCCGCCTCGCGGTCCGTCGTGCCGGTCAGAACGGGATGCAGCAGAACTTCGACGCCCTGGCTGGTCAATTGACGCGTTGTTTCGGGGAACCAGATGTCGTAGCAGATGGACAGGCCAAAACGTCCAACCTCGGGTACGTCGAATACACAAAACTGAGTCCCGGCGGAAATGCCTGCCTCGTAGGGGCGGAACGGGAACATTTTTGAGTACCGGGCCACGATCTCACCTTCGGGATTGATGACAACCGATGTATTCAGGATGCGCCCGTCTTCGGTTTTTTCAAACATCGAACCGGGGATGAGCCAGATACCAAACCGGCGCGCGTCCTCTTGAAATTGTTGCAAAGCGTCGTTTGGAAAGGGTTGCGCAAACTGATCCAGCGGTCCGTACGGGGCCAACTCGGAAAACAAAACCATCTGAGTCCACGGAAAGCGGGCCATTAGAATTTCAATTCGATGGCGCATGGCCTCCACGTTTGAGTGTAACGCAGCGACGTGCATCTGAACGCCAGCGATGGCGAATGGAGTCATATTGAGCGGCTCTCCCGTTAAAGACGTTTGGCCAGTTTACGTACCGATTGACGCAGTGGCTAGAGTGTTTTCTGTTTGGTCTCGATGGCTTGCCCCTGCGTAAAGCGGGTTTCCAGCCACTATTCGCAGTCAGAACCATTAAGCCGTTGCGCCGTCACGTGGCGTACTCGCCAGGTCGCGGAGTACCCTGAGCTCAAGTTCGTCTCTTTCGTGAACTTCCGAAAGAATTTCTTTACTGCTGACGATGGTTATGGGCAGCTTGTCCTGCATGACCACAAGATTCCGGATGTTGTGCTTGGCCATCAGGTTGAGTGCGGTCGACAGTTTGGAGCCGACCGAACAGATCACCGGGTCGGCACTCATCCAGTCCGATACGGTTTGGTCATAAAAATCAGAGCCCGAATCCACCAGGCACCGCAGAATATCTTGTTCGGTGATGATACCGACGAGCTTGCCTGCATCCAGTACGCCCAGTGCGTTGACCTCGAGCGCAGCAATCTCAACGGCGGCCTCGAAAACGGTGATTTCGGACGTGCAACAGGGGCGCCGTTTTAGCCTTTGTTTTTTCACGATGTTGCCAATTGTCACCTTCGGCTCCTTTCACGAGACCCTTGTTTGACTGTAAGCCCAGATTGGCCGGAATTGGAAGTTTCTAAAGTAGCTGGCGCAAGGAGTGACTCCGATCGGGTGTATCGGCCATCTGTAGATATGGCTATCTATCGCGGCGATGGTACACTACCACCAGATCAACTGAAGCAGTCCGATTTGTGTACTATGAAATCACAGCGCGTCCTTTCGTAAATGGTCAAACAGCTTGCCCCCATATCCGCTTTGCTATTCGGCTCGGCTCTCTTGCTGTTTGCGGGTGGTATACATGGGTTGATCCTGCCCATTCGTGGATCCATCGAGGGGTTTTCCGCAACGTCGCTGGGGCTGCTCGGAACCGGTTGGGCCGTGGGATATGTCACCGGGTGCCTGGTCACGCCGCGGCTGGTCGGAGCGGTCGGTCATATTCGAACTTACGGTGTGATGTGCGCCTTTGCGGCTATTTCGATTTTGCTTCAGGCGCTTATCGTCGAAACCTGGGCGTGGATACCGGTGCGCGGTATTTCGGGCTTTTGCTTTGCCGGTGCTGCCATGATCGTCGAATCGTGGTTGAGCGACCGGTCCAGGCCCGAAACCCGTGGCAAGATTTTCGGCCTTTATTCCATGGTCAATCTGATCGCGATTACCGCAGGGCAAATGTCGATCTCGCTGGGCGATGCGGCGACGTTTTCGTTCTTTGCCATCGGCGCAATGGTTTACTGCCTAGCGCTTGTTCCGACCGCATTGTCGACCTCAGCGATCCCTACACCTCTGACCTCCGTTCGGCTTGACGTTGGCGCGTTGTGGCGAAATTCGCCTGTGGCCGTGGTTGCGGTATTTCTGGTCGGCATCTCCAATGCCTCTTTCGGTACGCTTGCGGCTGTTTACGCTGATCGCGTTGGTCTTACGCTGACGGCAATAGCGTTATTTGCCAGTGTTCCTGTGCTTGCTGGGGCGCTGTCGCAGCTCCCTGTCGGATACCTGAGTGACCGAATGGACCGCCGAATTGTTCTTGTCGGAATCTCAGCGATTGCGCTGGTGACGGACCTCGTCTTTATCCTGCTTTCACCCGAAGGGCAGGGTGCCAACATATTGCTTGTCGGCTTGTTTGGGGCAGCGATATTTTCGATGTATCCGGTCATAATTGCGCATGCCAACGACCACGCGCCCGAGGGGACTTCGATTCAGGTTTCAGGCGGTCTGTTGATGGTGTTTGGGATCGGATCCATCGTCGGACCGCTGATCGCCGGGGTGTTGATGTCGGATCTGGGGCCGCAAGGGCTGTTCCTCACGACGATCTTCGCGCATTTCGTTGTCATTGCCTTTGCGATGTTGCGAATTATGAAACGCGCCGCAGTGCCGGATGCAGAGAAGGGTAGTTTCCAGGTTACTGTTCCCGCGCGGATTTCCACGCCGGAAACGGCTGCCTTGGCGATGGGTGAAGAAGAAGCCGACGCGTTGGACCTCGCTGGCGATAATCAGGGCGACGACCCCTATCAAAAGGACGCCGGTTGAGGCGGGTTTGGCGGCCAGCTACAACCACTTTGAGAATTTGAAGGTCAGGTAAAGGGCTCTCCAGATCGCGACCGACGTGAGCGCCAGGGCTCAGAAGGCCATAAGCCGCGGTCATGCTGGGCATGCCAGCAACGTTCGCTTCGAACAGTCGGTCAGAAAGCCAAGCGGCAGGAATCAACGAGATCCGCGGCTACTCCGCTTCGACTGAGTAGCTGCGGACTCCGACCATTGAACGACGGGGCGGATTCCCGTGGAACCGAGAAAACGCTTTAACGATCCAAGGTACTGAATGCTTCTGTAGGCATTGAGCTGAATTGGCCATTGGCGCAAGGCACGGGACACCAGCATGTCTCGCCGCGCAATCATAGAAACTTTAAATGCTGCGCATTTCACGATTGGCGGCTCCCGGGTCGTCGGTCAGTGATTTCTGGAAGATGGTGGTTGTCGGTTTTGGGCTGGTGACCAATCGTCAACTTGTCAGACCTGCCAGCCGCAGGCCATCGGAAAGCTGTTTGAAATCATCTGGCCGCCTCCACATGGACTTGAACCCGCGTACAAGGCTTTCGACGGTGACTTCTCCGATCGCGATACCGCGGCTTGAAAACTCATCGTGACGTTCAGTGATGAACTCGCTCAGTGTTGCAGAGGCTTCCTTGTCCCGCCCAAGCCGAGCATAGGAAGCTGCAACGAACGCCGTAGCTAGTGAGTTGAGCCGCGCTGCTCCCATCAGAAATCCGAGCGTCGCCTCAAAATTTTTGTTGAAGAATTCGATCTGCCCCATGATCCAATCAATGGCAGGTGGATGAAGCGGGTCCATCTGCATCGCCTGCCTCACCACTTCACGCGCCTTTTCTGGTTGGCCGAGCAGGAGGAAAGCATAACCGCACCAAGCCATCGACTCCGCCTCGTTTTCTATCATTGAAAGTGTCTTTTTGAATTGCGCGTCGGCTTCGTCCCAAAGTCCGGCACACAGATAGGCAAACCCGAGCTGGTCCTGGATGTAGACATCACGGTTGTCCAGCGCCACGCCCTTTCGGGCGATCGTCAAGGTATGGGACGGCGCATCGGGATCTGCCAGTCCGAGCCAAAGATCAATCACGTAGGTATCTGAAAGGTACATGTAGGATCGAGCGATGGACGGATCGAGCGCAATTGCCCGTTCCAGCAGGGCTCTGGCTTTGGCTGTGTCGCGGGCATTCAGACTATCGCGTAACGCCTTGCTCCTAAGCATCAATTCATATGCCTTCATCTCGTCTGCTGGCTTCTGCGCCGAACGGCCAACAACATCGTGCTGCACACGTCCCGGCAGAACCGCAACGATGCTGCGGGTCACCTCATCCTGAACAGAAAAAATGTCTTCCAGTTCGCGATCATAGCGTTCGGACCATAGTTGCGCGCCTGAATGACCGTCAGCGAGCTGTACCGAGATTCTCACACGGCCACCGGCCTTTCGGACGCTGCCTTCGACCAAGTAGTCTGCACCCAAGGTCTTGGCAATTTCGGAAGGATCGATCTCTTGTGCTCTGAACCGGAAAGAAGCATTTCGGGAAACAACCTGCAGCGTCCGAAATCGCGACAGACCGACTATGACATCTTCCGCGATGCCGTCGCTGAAGAAGGCCTGTTCTGGATCGCCGCTCAGGCTATGGAAAGGTAGCACCGCAATTGTGGCTTTTCCGGACGCCACAGGTTGAGACGGTTCGGGGTGCCCCTGAACCGGCCCGCCAATACGCCAGGCATGCACCGGCTCGGCGATGTTTCGTACATTATGGGTTCCGGCATCCTCCCAGGTGACTGGAAGATTATTGCCGACAACGCGATAGACCGCTTCGGATACCAGTACTCCACCGGGCGGGGCTAGTTTTTCCAGCCGCGACGCGAGGTTCACACCTGATCCGAAGACGTCTCCGTCGCGCATGACAATGTCCCCGAGAGTGACGCCGATGCGGAAGCGTACCGGATCAGGACCCGTCACTGGCGCATTTTGCCAATCAACGGCACATGCAACGGCATCGGCCGCACTTTCAAAGCTCGCCAATAAGCCATCACCCATCTGTTTGACGATACGCCCGTGATAAAGGTCAACAAGCGGCGCGACGATGTTTTCGATATGAGTTGACAGCATTTCAAGAGTGCCATCTTCGTCCCGTTCCATCCGACTTGTATATCCGACCATATCAGCCATCAGAATGGCCGCCAGCTTTCGCTCCACGCTTTTTCCTCCTTTCCGATGAATACAACCTGCCAAAGGATTAGACCAAGCGAAATTGAAGGTAGGCCTCAATCACAACTTCGCCCGCGGTCCCAGCTTGTCGACGAAGTCTTCATAGAGATAAACGGTCGGCGGCACTACCTTTGACGCACCGTTGGTCACGAAGGTGAGGCGCTTGAAACCATTGTCACCAAACGTCGAAACAAGCAGGCAGCACTGAAATTCCTTAAGAAACTGAAGCGGCGCTTATCGCACCGAACAGGTTTGTCGCGTGATTTTCGGCCTGGGATCCAGGGCATTATTCCCTTGTCTGTCAGGGTTACGCGGGACCAGTCCGCGTCATAGCCGCTATCACCCAATATCTAATCAGCTGATGGAAGGCTGTTCACCTGAGCCCTGGCTCCAGTCTAGTCGCTTCTGTGGTTGCCGCCCCAAGTGCAAGGAGTGTTTGACTCTGAAGGTGCGTGATCGAGTGCGAACTTCTGTAAGGCCTTTCAATGCGACATTCCCAGAAGCCGCAGGCCGGGAGGGTGATCAGGCGCCCTGAGAAATACAGTTGCTGACTTTAGAGTGCCCCTGATTGTCCCGAAGGATATCCAGATCGAAACTGACTTGGGAATCGTAGCTAATAGATACTACAATCTCTCAAGTGCAAAGCGGCAGTTGAGGTCTTGTTAGCTGTCACTGTTCAGGAGGATATTGCAATGGAAGTCGTATCTGCGCTCGCCGTTCTGTCCGCTGTGCAGGATGCGTCCAGTTCCCAAGCCAGTCTAAAACTTCGGGCATTGGGGTTTGAGGTCTACCCCGGTGGGCCGTTTGCGCTGACCATCAATGCCCCACGAGACAGGTTTGAGCAGGTATTTGGCGTCCGTCTGGAAGTTGCCCAGGATGGGCAGGTTGTTTCCGTTGGGCCCGCAGCCGTAATCCCACCGGGTCTTGCCCCTTACATAGATCGCATCGAGTTCCCGACACGGCACGAAACCTTCCCCTGATACCAGCCACCTAGGATATTGTGGTATTGGAAAGCCCCGAGGGGCTTTCCGATGGGTAGATCGGGTTCAAAGCAGCACGACACAATTGCTGTTGGCCGTATTGTTGGAACTGTCCAGCTCCACCACACCGTCCGCAGGCACAGCGTTCACCGTGATCCGAAATTCGCAACTTTCGGGATTGTAACAGCGCCCTGGTATCGGAACCGAAAGTTGCGTTTCCGACCCTGGTTGGCCGGCGGGTGCAAGCGGTGGCGTGGGCACGTCCACGGCCCCGCCAACATTCGAGAACTCGACGCGCGTTGTCGTTGCCGCGGCTGCACCCGGCCCGAGATTTCGGACAATGATGGCCAGTTGTTGCGGGGTTTCGCAGAAGTTGGAGGGGAAGAAAGGCGGACCGGGCGGAAACGGCGGCACCGGAACCAGATCCGGCAACTTCTTACCCGGATCTTCACCCGGAGGCGTCTCAGGCGGCCGCTCTGGCGGCTTTTTCTTTTTAAGCGTTATCCGGGTCGGCTCGATCGTGTCGATATGTAGCGTTTCCACCTGCTCGTCCGCACCGGCAGCGGTGTAAACGGCAACCACGTCCAGCGGCGCGCGGGATTGCAGCGTCACGAACCCCTTCAGGAAGCAGCATTCGGGAAGTCCGACCGCCTCCATCACATCCGCGCAGTCGATTTCGAGCGCTTCGTTCGGCCCAAGGCGCAGAACGGATGTCTTGCTGACATGGCCGGGCTTTTCGTTTGGCAAGGCAACCGAGACACGTTTGCGGAACCGAATAGCCTCGTTGCCGGGGTTCATGATGTTAATTGCCGTGAAGTACCGCCCGGCGGCGACCACCCCTTGCTTGGCGCAGCCGCAGACGAACTTGACCTTGTAGTCAAGGCGCTCCAGCACTTCCTCTTCTTTGTTTTCCTTGTCCTTGCAGCCGCACTTGTCATCGCAACGCGCCATGGTTGCGACCATTGCTGCCGTCGCATCGATCAAGCCGCCGCCGGTGGCCAGATCCGGGCCTACCACCGCATTGTGCGGGCCTGGTGGTTGATTGGCCGCTGGGTTGGTCGCACCCTGTGATACGTCACGCCCGGTGCCGGAGAGGATGCTTTTTACCTCGATTGGTTTCAGGTCTGGGCAACATTCCAGCATCAATGCGGCAATGCCAGCGGCCTGCGGACACGCGGCCGACGTGCCGCTGATACAGGCCCAGCCATCGTTGTTGCCGGTTTCGTCACCGTTGGGGAACGCTCCGCCTGCAAGACCCTGGTCGATGGAACTTCCGGGTTGCAGGGGCAACATGATGTAGATGCCGCGAGGCTGCATTCCAACCAGACCGCATACATCCGGTACTTGCCGGCCAGGGAATATCGGCGTCGTGAAGCTGCTGGCATAGTCCGAAGCTTCAAGCGTGCCATCGGGATGGGCGAAAACACCGCCGACGGCGATGACGTCTTCGTGCATTGCGGGCCAGCCGATATGCCCATTGCCTGCCGAGAAGCACACGATGATGCCGCGCGATACTGCCTCGGCGATTGCGGCTGCAAGCGGCAGCTCGTCGGCGGGCAGATCGTTGAAAGGCGGCGTTGGCAGGCTGCGCCCCCAACTGTTCGTGATGATATTCGGATGCAAATCCACAGCGGTTGCAAAGGCGGCCGTCGCGTTTGCCAGATTGGTTTTTACCGGCATAAACCGCGCGTTCGGCGCCCCAGCACAGGCGTTCGCAAGTTCTGACGTGCCGTGCCCGTTCAGATCATCCAACGGGTTCGTTCCCAGGCTGTCGGGCGACAGAACCGCCTGATCCACCTGATACCCGCGCGCTATGTAAAACGGGTGCCGGAAGAACCCGGTATCCACCATGGCCACACGGACACCTTTGCCGCTGAAGCCCAGGTTGTGCGCCTTGTCCGTATTGAGGAACAGGTTCACATCCGCCGGGACGTCCAGGTGATGATAGCCGACGCTGGGGGGCAGGGGGGATTGCATGAACTCATGCGGTGTCGGCAGCACCGCCGCTTCGATGACATCGCTCAAATCTCCACCGGCGCGCAGAATCTTTTCCTCGGCTTTGCCAGCGACGAAGAAGGACGGGGTTGACACATCAAGCCCGTCAAACCGGTCAAAGACGTTGACGTCCCGGGCGGCCAGTTTGACATCGAACACATTTGCGACACGATCCGGGTGCGCCTGAACCGTGATCGATGTATTGCCGACCCGCGTGACTTCGAGGTCCGCATTTAAAAGTCGGCGACAGGCCTCGTCGATAGCAGCTCGGTCCGCGAAATACTGACGGACATTTGTTGCCGATATCTTTTTGGCATCAAGAAGCGATGGCTTGTTCGCTGATTTAGGAATGACCTCAAAGCTAATTGTATCATTGTCGCTTACAGGTCGGGATTTGGGTTTGGATTTTTTCGCCATGATATACTCCGAAAAATAAATGCTGGCGAGAGACGGGACTGAAAAGAATATTATTCCGAAGCAACTATAGTCCGACTAATGAACGCTACGCGTTTGCAAACTCACCAGCGCAAGATAATCTTGATAAATTCAAAAATTGCCAAAAAAACTCGGGCGCAAACGCACCCGATTTCTCGTCTGTTTTTTCGTACCAGGGTAATATGTACTTCGGGATTTTATGAGGCGGGATACTACCATGGGTTGCCTTTTTTTTCAAGGCAACCGAGTGGGGTCGGTGTGTCATATTAACTTCTGGCCCACCTAGGATCGCTGATCCTAGCCAAGACTGGTTTGAATTTGTCTGACAGCACCCATAAAAGACTGTAGTCGCTGTTAATACGATACTGGCACGCTCGGCCTGGTGGCGTTGTCGGGCCAATCGGACCCTTTGAACGTAATTGTCCTCGTGTAGAAGAGTTATCCGCGCGACGCCTAGATTTTCTTCCGGATATCCGGCACGATACCAAGCGTAACCGCAACGCGTTGGTGTTTGGATGCTTGCGGCTGTTGATGCGAGATTTTCGCACGTTTCGACAAAGGCTTTCTGCCTTGAGGCCATCAGGATCGAGCTCTCGAATTGACGAGGCCGCAATTCTGAATTTGTCGGCGTGAAATGCGAGTTGGGGGGTTATGGAAGGCAGTAAGGCGCAATCGTCGGAGTCTTCGGGCACGAATATCGGGTCGGCGCAGCTTGGTTCGATCTATCGGAGTCAGGCGCACGAACTGGCGCTCGAGCGCTTGAACTTTGCGGTCGCAAGTCGCGTACCGATGACCGTTTTTGTGGGCCGTGTCGGAACCGGTCGGACCCGTCTGGTTTGTGAACTGATCGAAACGAACACCTCTGCTTTTGTGGTACGAATGCTCAACCCTCTGGACCGGCTGTCAGGTGAGGTATTCTCGGACGTTCTGGCCGCATTCAACCCTAAACGCACCAACTCGGAAAACGTGGCTCAGAACCGTGCAGATCTGATGTCTTTGCTTGAGACTTTGCATGCGGCGCAACGGTTTCCGGTATTGGTGGTGGACGACGCGGACGATCTGTCAAACGTCTATCTTGGCGCATTATGCGAGCTGTGTGATCAGGCGGTGAATTCAAGGCCGCTTCTGAAGCTGGTCTTTGTGGGGCGTCCGGGCATGGCGGATATCCTGTCGGGCGTCAGACCAGATCTTGTTGGCCCGGCCTTTACCCTGGAGTGCATGGATGAAAAGGATACGGGCGGGTATGTCCGTTCCCGTTTCGCAGAGCTTGGTATTGGGAACCGTAAGCTCGATAAGAGCGCCATACGAGAGTTTTTTGTACTATCGAACGGGATCCCGGCAAAGCTGAACGCGATATGCGACAGGCTTAAGAAGGAGATATCCCAAGACGTTCGATCTGAAATCGACAAGGTGCAAATACGCCAGGCTGCCTCTCATATCAGAGCCGATGATCCCGGCGGTCAGATTGAATTGGGGCAGGGCGCGGCCGCGCACAGCGCGGTGCCGACAGACGCTGAGGTTGTTGCCCGCGCCGATCATGTTGCCGAGGTATTGCGAACTGCAGCGGAAGCCGAGCAGAAACAATCCAGCCGGCCGCAACCTGCGAAGCGGGGAATTGCCCGTAAGGCCGGTGCCGCGCTTGGTGCATGTGCGCTGGTCGGCGCGGGGGTTATTGCTTTTTTGTATGGGACGGACCGGTTCTCAATAGGGCAGTCGGGATTACCGAACGAAGATACGATCTCAGGTTCTCCGGGTGAGGATGTCTTCGTGGGTGAAAGTGCCGCCGTCTCGAACAGGGCATCGCGCCAAACGGCTGCCGTAGCCGAAGCCCGTGTGGCGCGGATCGCTGCTGCGCTTGCCGAGTCCGAGCCGAGTGCGACCGGTCAGTACCTGGCGGCGCTGGAGCTGGCGGAAACCGCGGCGGACGCGGCCGTGGTCGGCTATGCGCGTGCAGCGCTTTCGGGTCACTCGCGATCCGCTTATTACCTGGGACAAATCTATGAAACAGGAGAAGGAGTGCCCGTGGACCTTGCTCTTGCCAGGGTTTGGTACACCAGGGCCAAGCCCGGGATTGATGGGGCGGCTGCGCGTTTAGAAGATATGCAACCCTCTACCGAAGGTGGAGCGGTGTCCGAACCGACGCCGCTTTATTCGAACAAGATGCCCGACGGCTCTCTCGAGCTTGTCTGGACAAGCGGCGAGGGGGCTGATCCGTCGGCCTACCGGATCGAGCTTTCGTCCACCCTGAGCAATACCGTCCTGTACACCGCCGAACTTACAACTTCGGCAATCCGTCTGAAGCCGCCTCAGGCGGCACGGATATGGCGGGTTATCGCTTTGGACCAGAATGGTGGGGAAGCGGCTTCGCCCTGGATGGAGATCAGGCTGAGGTAGCGACTGCCACCTCAGCCCTACATTAAACTCAGCATCCAATGACCGCGCAGATTCTGCTGCGGTAGGCGGCATTAGCCTCGCTTTCGATGCTGAGCGGTTCGGGAGATGTAGCTGGCCCGCAATCCAGCTGATAGTTTTCGCTCAGACCAAGATTCACACACTGCGAGATATTCCACCCCGGAGGGATGTCATTGAGGTCTACATCGTTCCACTTCGGATGACCGGATTGCTGAAGGGTCTGGAATTCCTTGGCGATCAGATGCGCCACATCGGCAACCGCATCGCAGCTTGCCCGGTGGTAGCCGTTGCGCTCTGGCGTGTATTCATAGGTCATCAGGACCGCTTTGACCGCCACCACATCAATGGTTTCTTGCTGGAACGGATAGGTGCCCGCTTCGATCTTCGAAGGTGTATAGACCGCAGACAAGGTCGGATCCGTGACTGATAGAAGATGCAGCTTTTCCGGGTCGATCTGGTCGGTCTGGAAAATCTTGGTTGGCGCGCCGGCGACATAGAAAAACGCATCGATGTCACCGTCGAGCAGCATTTGCAACGAAGTGTCAGCATTGATCGTTAGGCGTTCGGCCGGGGCGACGCCTGCCAGATCAAGGACCAGTGACGCGGTCAGAAATGTGCCGCTGTCCTCAACCCCAACCGCGACACGGCGACCATTGAGGTCCGCCAGCGAATTGATGTCGCGCTTGGCAAGAATGTGCACCTCTTCATTATACAGCGGAAATGCAATGCGGACGCCGAAAATCGCCCGTGCGATCTCGGGGTCTTCGCTGGAATAGGTTTTGAGGTATTCCAACACGTCGCTCTGAACGATCCCGAGCTGGGTGTGGCGACGTTTACGCACGCCAAGGAAGTTCTCCAGCGATCCGGCGCTTTCGCGGACGTTTAGCTCGATCCCGCAGGCCGCAGCCAGCCCGCTCAGATCGCCGCCGATCTGAATATAGGTCCCCGTCGCCCCCCCCGTCAGTATGTTGCGTTCGAATGCTGAAGCAGTTGAAGGCAGCACGAGGCCCAACCCTGCCAATAACGCAGCCCTGGTCAGCAGCTTTCCCAGCCTGATCAATCCCATTTCTTACCTCCCTCTAAAATATCAACAGAAACTAACAGAACTCTCCGGAGCGAACCAAATGGAGCAGGGTGTGGCGGTTGATCTCCCCGGTGGCAGTTTCGAGCGCGTCAACGGCGCAGGCACCGTTGGCTAACTCGGCAGCGATCTTGTCGATGACGTCGCTCGGTACGTCGTTTAGGCCCGGCGCGCCGTTCAGGATTGCGCGAACGACTTCAATGGGTACTTGCGGACCCGAGGCGCGCGGGGCGTGTGCGGCAGCCTGCGCCTGCGGTTCCTCTTGTGGGGTTTCCACCTCGGCGTCGCCCTCGGTCGGTTCGTTCAGTGATGACAATTGCGAATCCGCTTCTAGCGTCTGGCTCTCTAGCGCCTGCAGGCTTGACGCAAGGTTTGACAGCTGACTTCGATACGAGGCCGCCTGCTGTCGCATGGCCTCCAGTTCAATTCGGGCGTTTGCGGCCAGCGCTTCTGCGTTTGTTAATTTGGCCCGTTGCTGTTTCAGCGCGGCCTCAGCCTGCTGGGTTTGCTGTTCCGCTCGCGCCTTGGCCTCAGTCAGAGCTGCGATCTCGGATGCCGCCGCATCACGCTGCGAAACCAACCCTGCGGTTTCAGAAGTTGTGCGCTGCAACTCATCCCGTGCGATGGCGATTTCATCCAGAACAGCATTCAATTCGATTTCGGCATCAGCCGTCTGCTGAAGGGTCGCCGCTACCCGGTCACGCTCTTCGATCGCGGCCTCTGTTTCAGTGGTCAGCTCAGCGCGCCGCGCCTCCAACTCAGCAATTTCCGAGCGGATGCTGTCACGTTCACCGGCAATCTCGGCAAGGCTAGCAGTCTGCATTTCCCTTTCTGCGCGAAGCTCTTCAAGCGCGTCTTCAAGTGAGGATTTTTCCTGCGCTTCTGCATCTTTCGCAATCTGGATCGCACGTTCAGCCTGCGCCAATTCTTCCTGCGACGTGGCGATCTCGGTGACCAGCCGTTCGCGTTCCTGGCGCAGTTCATCCAGCGAAGAGCTAATATCCAACTTGCTTTGCTCACCGACTTTCAGGTCTTCGGCCACAGTTTGCAGCGCCGTGTTCACTTCGGCCAGGGCGGCCTCCTGACCCGTCAGCTCTTCTTGAGTCTCGTCAGTTTGCGCTTGCAGCGCCTTCAGGTTATCCGCAGCAGCAGCGCGCTGAGTTTCCCCGTCGGCGATTTCGGCCCGAAGAGCCTCAAGTGTCTGCCGAGCCTCTGTCAGCTCATTTTCGAGGGCGGATTTGTCAGCGAGGAGCTGACTGGTTTCCGTTTCCTGTTCCTTCAATGCGGCCAGCCTGGTCTGAGCCTCTGAAAGCGCAGCTTCGGCAGCTTCTTTCTGCTCCTGTGCGGCAGTCGCCGCAGTTTCGGCGCTTGATCTTGTGGCGGCTAAAGACGCCATCTCGACCGATATCGCCTCGCGGGAGGTGTTCAGCTCGGTCTTGACCTGTTCAAGCTCTGTCCGCGCCGTTTCCAGCTCTTGCTGCATCCCTGCAAGCTGTTCACCAGTCTGATTCAGTTCAGCTTCGGCCGCGGTTTTTTGTTCCAAAAGGTCCTGCAGCGACTGTTCCGCGGTTGCAATATCCTCAGCGTTTTGGGTTGTGTTTGCGTTTTCAGCGGTCAGGGCCTGCAATTCTTCTCGCAGCGCCGTTTCCTGCTGCCGTAGCGTGCTCAAGGTCGATTTTAAGCTTTTCTCTCGCTCTGTCGCAGCCGCTATGGCGGCGTTCAACGCTTCTTCCTCTTTTTGCCGCGCATCGACGGCTTTCTGTATGCGTTTCAAATCATTGGTTGCGCCGACGATGCCTTCCCGAAGCCCGGAAAGGTCCGACTGTGCTTGATCAAGCTCGGCTTGTTTTTCCGCCAGCGTCGAATTGACCTGTTCAATCTTCTGTTGCTTTTCGGAAATTTCCGAAGTCACTTTTTCCAGATCTGCTTTGTTTGCGGCCAGTGTTTCGTTCAGAGCGTCGAGTTCGGTGCTCACTTCAACTTGGCTGCGGGTCAATTTGTCGACATCTGCCGCAAGCTCGGTTGCCAGCATTCGGTCGGCTTCCATCTTGGTCAGAAGATCGCGCATTTCGAGCTTTGCCTGCTCAAGGTTACCGACCTCAGCGGCAGCGGTTTCAATTTGAACGTTCAGGTCAGCAAGCTGTACCTGAGCAGCCTGCGTCGAGGTTTCGAGCGCAACCAGATCCTCGCGCCGCTTAGCAATTGCCGCCTGACTGGCCTCGCTTTCCTTTTCCAGCAGCCCGCGGGCCTCTTCCAATTCCGCAAGGCGCGCTGCGTTCTCGCGTCTCTCGGAGTCGATCGAAGTAACTTGAGCCTGCAATTCGGACAGCTCGGTTTCCGCTTTGTTAATATCTTCAATCAACTTGGTCTTGGTGGATTGCGCCCGTGTAATTTCCTCTTCCAGCAGGGCCAGGATTTTCCGGAGTGTGGCAGCCGTTTGTGGCGCCTCTTCGGCATTTTGAGAAGCATCGTTGGAATCTTGCGCAAAAGTAACTGGCGTCCAAGTCCCAAGTACAAGAACGAAAATCAAAAAACCTAACAGCCGAAACGAGACCATATACAAACTCTCCAAACAAATAGCTGCACGGGTAAATGTCTCACAAATTTATGAAAAAGTCTAATGCTGACAATCTGGAAAAGTACGGAAAATCTGACAATTGACCCCACCCGTAAATGGCTATGACGTTGCTGGGGCAGCACGGGTCGAAGAGCGGTACTCGTATTGCCGGGGGCTAGGTTCCAATCTCATCTTGCGACAAGCCCGGATGAAAATGCTGGATCAATTTGCGAGTTATGTTAGGTTTTTCAAAGTGATTGGTAGGCTGCGAGGTCAGCATGTTTTGGAATATTAGACGTTTTTGTTCATTGAATCGGATTATCGGGCTTTCGGGTCTTGTCATTTCGCAATTTCTGGCTGGGCAAGGATATGCGCAGAATTTATCGACCCAGGCAGGCAAGGCCGCTTCGGTCAATCTGGTTGAGGCTGCAAATGATCTGTCGATGCAGAATGCCTATGCGCGGGCACTGTTTCAGCTACTGCGCTCGAACCCGGGCCTGCTGAACGACCAGCAGTTTTATGTGAACTTTGTCGCATACCTGATTTCCACCAAGCTGGAACACAATTGCCAGGATGCTTTTGCCAATGAGTTTGAAAGGCGCGATTTCTTCACTCAGTCATTGCAGGCATTGCCACAGTTGCAGCAGGTCATTGCCAACAAGACAATCCCGGACCGCTTTGAAATCAGCTATCAGATCATAACGGGCGAGTATGACTTCACGACCGGAAGCCTTCCCTTCAGCAGCATTCGCAGTATTGGCGAGCGGCTGGACCATTCGATAAACTCCAATCAGGGTCGGAGTTGTGCCACGCAAATGCTGCAGGGTACATCGGTGGCCACAAACACATTCCCCTGGGATTTCAGGATCGTGAATGAAGCGGGTGAATTCAGATCCCCCGGATTTCCCTTCGAAAATGCCCTGCAGGTGAATGCCGGGGATGCGCGCACGCTATTTGAACAGTTTGGCCGGCAGCTCTATTCAATCGTCAGCTATCAGGTCCTGGCCGCCTCTGACGGAACCTATCGGGTTCAGATCATTCCAACCAATGCACAGTTGTTTGGTCTGTCGGACAATGCGGTGGTACGCGCCCGTACGTTTGCTCATCCCACGTTGGCGCAACCTTCTTATCTTGATGTTGCAACCAAGCTGGAGGTGAAATCAGAGCCGCTGAATTTGGATGCGGCCGTGGTGTTGGAGCAGGAAGGTTTCAGGGCCGTAGCCAAAGGCACCGGGAAAGGCAGAGGTACAGGGGTCACCGTCGGTGGAACCTATGACGTGTCCGGCTCGGCCGCAGTGGGCGCAACCAGCTTCATCATGCGGATTGCGGCGCCACAGTTGAATCAGCAGGTGCCAGGACTGCAAAATGTACCGGGATCAAAGCGGTATTTGACGCTGTATGGTGAGATCGATTTCAACAACATTACCGCGTCATCCGCACCGGTAACTGGGCGCGCGGTTGTGTTGCAAGTTGATCCCAACGGTCGCGTGAGCGAGACCAATGCCTATCCATTTGAAGGTCAGTTCGTAGCGACCGCGCCCGCAGAGCAAGCGCAAGCCGAAACGCCGGAAACCAGCGACTAACCCTTAATCAATTTCCCGAAGCGGTTGTCGAGGCCAGGGAGGCTGGCGCGCTGAACTGGTCTCCATCAGTTGCCGTTGGCTGAGGCTGCTGTGCCACCTGCGGCTGAGCACTGCCCGAGAAAATGTCCAGACCGCTTTGCGGAGCCTGTTGTTGAGTCACCTGCGGTGTTGGGGCAGGGTTTGTTCCCGCAGCAAACAATGTCGTGTTCTGTCCACCCTGCGGTGCCGCAGGCTGAGGCGATTGCTGTTGCGGCGCAGCCGGTGCGAACAAGTTCTGCTGTTGGGTATTCGCTGGTGCGGCCCCCTGCGGTGCGACCTGCGGCTGTGGCGCGCCGAACAGTGGCGTTGCACTTGCCGCAGCCGGTTGCTGTTGTGCACCAAAGGCAGGTTGCGCTGCTGGTGCCGAGGCGTACCCACCCTGACCTGGAACCTGCTGTTGGGCGGGCGCGCCATGCGCCTGAACCGGTTGTTGCGCGTTTGGCGTACCAAATAGCGGGTTCGGTTGTGGCTGAGGCTGCGGCGCAAAACCCTGACCCGCAGGTGCGCCAAACGGGTTAGCTTGTTGCTGCTGCGTGCCAAACCCGGCCTGCATCTGCGGCTGTACACCGAACGGCTGCTGAGTAGCGCTCTGAGCGTTTGCTTCCTGATACAGATAGGGTGGCGATTGCAAACCGGCAGCGTTGCGCGCCATCACCAGCCCTTGCACCGGAGTGGTTGTGGCCGGTGACATGCCGTTCTGTGCCAGAAACGTATTCATCGCCCCGCGCGTGCCTGGCCCGTTCGAGCCGTCGATGCGACCGTGATAATAACCCAGTGTCTGCAGCCCCTGCTGCAGCATCACGACCTCGTTGCGGTTCAACTCACGTCGCGCAAAAACATGGTTGGTGCCGGGCACCTGACTCATCAGCGTCACATATTGCGCACGGGTCAACTGGCCGGTCTGCGGTTCGCCCAGCGAGGCCTGGAACTGACGGATCACGGCGCGGCTGTTGCGGCCCAGTACGCCGTCGACCGTTCCGATCCCATAGCCCAGATCCCGGAATGCTGACTGAATCTGAATGCGTTCAGAACGGGTGTACTGACCATTGAGGCTGGGCACCGCTTGCGCTCCACCCGAGCTTGATCTTTGGGTCGTGACCTGCTGCTGTTGCTGTTGTTTGGCCCGCTGATGGTCGGTGATACCCTTATGGACCAGAGCGCCGACGACACCGCCGATCAGAAAGTCCTTGGTGTCGGCCATGGAAACCGCCGGGGCCGAAGCGGCCAGCGATGCGGCTACAATTGTTGCAATAGTTTGTTTTTTCATAACAAGGCCCCCCTGGGCAGCATTGAAAGAACTGAACTTTATTGAATTTTGAAAGGGTAGCGGGGATCGCCTTATGCGTCCATGCGAAACTTGTGAGGGCGGATCGCCTCATGGTGGTATCTCATGCCCTAAGTTTCGATGGAATGGCGATATTGGCGTTGGCCAATGCGGCGGACATCGATCAAAAAAGCAGGTTCAGCATCACAAGCGAGACAACGAGGAATAGCACCGTCATCACACCTCCGGACCTTACAAAGTCAGTGACCTTGTAACCCGCGGGCCCCATGATCAGCGCATTCACCTGATGTGTCGGGATAATAAAGCTGTTCGAGGTCGAAATGGCGACTGTCAGCGCAAACAGCGCAGGGCTCGCACCTGCGGCCACCGCGATCGAGACGGCAAGCGGAACAAGCAGCACCGTAGCACCGACATTTGACATAACCAGAGAAAAGGCTGTTGCCAGTACGGCCACTCCGGCCTGAAGCGACCAGATAGGCCAACCGTCAAGTATGGTCATGATTTGTTGGGCGATCCACGCCGCGGTACCGGTGTTTTGAACAGCCTGACCCAGGGGGATGAGGCAGGCCAGCAGGAAGACGGTGTTCCAGCCAACGGCGCGATAGGCCTCATCAACGCTGAGAACCCTTGCCAGCATCATCCCAGCTGCGCCGGTCAGCAGGCAAAGCGACAAGCGTATCTCGGTAAACAGGATCATCGACAGAGAGACGACAAAGAACCCCAGCGCCCATCCGACCTTTTGCGGACGTAACTCCTCCTGCGGGAAGTCGGACGTGACCACGACAAAATCCGGGTCCCGCTTGATCCGCATCAGGTTATCCCATCGCGTATGTGCAACCAGCATGTCACCCGCATGAAGCTTTTCCAGCCCGATCTGAGTGGATTGGTGATCTTCCGTTTCGACATGGCTGAGTGTTTCTTCACCCCTGTGAATCGCCAGAAGGGACATCCCATAGGTTTTGCGAAACAACAGCTCGCGCGGGCACTTGCCGATCAATTTACTATCCGGCGTCACAACCACCTCGGCGATACCGGCATTGGTCGGGGCGAACTCTTCGACAAAAACGTCCAGATCGGGCAGCACCGTCAGCCCGAATTTCTGGGCAAACTTTTCGACAACCCAGCGGCGACCTATGATGGCCAAACGACAGGGCGCTGCGATTTCAGCCGTCAAAACCTGCACCATTGAGGTCTTGCCGCGATAGAAAGTCGAAATGATATACAGGTGGTTTTCATAATTGATATCGGCCAGAACCTGTCCCACAAGCGGGCTGTCGGCTGGAACAACCACCTCAAAAACATCTGCCTTCAGGCCATAGACGCGTTGCAGATATTCTTGGGTGCCCTGTCCTGTCCCGCTGCTTTCCGAGCCGGCTTCGCCGGGCAGGACCCAACGGCCCAGCAGCAGGAAATATGTAATACCAGTCAGAATAAGGACCGCTCCGATCGGAGTGACAGAGAACAGTCCGAAGGGCTGGATTTTCTGGTCGTCCGGTAAACCTTCATTCGCCGTCTGGACCAAGTCATTGAGCAGGATCAGCGGGGATGACCCCACCATCGTCATCGTACCACCCAGAATGGCGCAAAACCCCATGGGCATCAGCAAGCGCGACAGCGGTATCCCCGACCGCGACGATATCCGGCTAACCACCGGCAGAAACAGTGCCGCAGCCCCAACATTCTGCATGAAGGACGAGATGACCCCCACGGCTCCCGAAACGATTGGCAACACACGGTTTTCCGCTGTGCCACCATATTTCAGAATGACCGCCGCGACCTTGTTCATGATGCCGGTTTTGTCCAGACCAGCCCCCACGATCATCACAGCTATAATCGAAATCACGGCATTTGAAGCAAAACCGTCAAACAGATGCGGAACATCTGCCAGATTGCCAAGTCCCGGCGTATAGCTGAGCAGACCGATCAGCACGAGGACAATGATGGCTGAAAGATCAATCCTGACGATTTCCGAGACAAAAAGAAAAACCGTAAAAGCCAGCAAGGCGCAGACAACGCCCATTTCGTAGGTGAATGTCAGCTGTTCCACGCGGCTTCCTGTCTCCTCTTTTCGTGAGCGTAACACATATTGTTATGTGGTCGCTGCTGACTTGTCATGGTTTTTTAAGGCGGCTTTGCGACCGGGCAGGTGGCGGGCCAGTAGGGGACATCCGGACAGAAATCCTTCATTATAGCTCTATTGCCCCGAAGAACTTTACCAAAGCCACTTTGGAATCCAAAGCTTGCTTTGATCTATCGGCAGAGAAGTTTTCCTGTGCACGTGCCGGTATCGAGCGGAAATCTCACCAATCACTTTCACCTTTCAAAGCAGGTAAAAAAGCCCAAAGAATAACCCGTGTCGCGGCGATCAGATTGATGCCATTGGATTTTTGCACATTAACAGGAAGTCGTGGAGGCGAGTACCGGAATCGAACCGGTGTACACGGATTTGCAATCCGCTGCGTCACCACTCCGCCAACTCGCCTTTCTCAGTGAAATCAATCACTTG
>JAUHYC010000077.1 GCA_030426685.1 Alphaproteobacteria bacterium | reverse complement strand
GCACCTTGCAACCCGGCGACCTGTTTGTTGCCCTCAAGGCCGCCCGCGACGGTCATGATTTCGTGGCGCAAGCGCTGGAGAAGGGCGCAGGCGCTGCGCTGGCTTCGCGCATTCCCGACGGCGTGCCCGCGGATGCGCCGCTCTTGATTGTGGATGACGTGCAAACCGGGCTTGAGGCGCTGGGACAGGCGGCCCGCGCCAGAACTGCGGCGCATGTGGTGGGGGTGACAGGCAGCGTTGGCAAGACCTCGACCAAGGAAATGCTGGCCAGCATCTTGGAAACCCAAGGAAAAACCCACGCCAGCGTCGCCAGCTACAACAACCATTGGGGCGTGCCGCTGACGCTGGCGCGGATGCCGCGAGACACCGAATATGCCGTGATCGAGATTGGCATGAACCATCCCGGAGAAATCGCCCCTCTGGCCCGTCAGGCCAAGCCGCATGTGGGGCTGGTGACAACCGTGGCCGCCGTCCACCTTGAGGCTTTCGACTCGGTCGCCGGGATCGCGCATGAAAAGGCCGCGATCTTCGATGGGCTGACGAGCGGCGGAGCAGCCATCGTCAATGCCGATATCGAACATGCCGGTATCCTGCGCGACTGCGCGCAGGCCCAGGGTGCGAAGATCATCGAATTTGGCCGCAACGCGCGTGACTATGTGCTGACCGATGTCGTGCAGGGGGCCGATAGCCTGAAGGCGCAGGGCAGGGTCGGCGGGCAGGCCATCTCGTTCGACGTTCAGTCCGCAGGCACGCATTTTGCCATGAACGCGCTGGGCGCCTTGGCAGCCTGTGTCGAGATGGGTGTCGATCTGGATCAGGCCATTGCGGGCCTGCGTCACTGGTCTCCGGTCAAGGGGCGCGGTGTGCGCGAGGTGATCGCGCTGCCGGATGGTGGTCAGATCGAGCTGCTGGATGACAGCTATAACGCCAATCCAACCTCGATGGAGGCCGCTCTGGACGTGCTGGCTGCAGCAAAGGGTGCGCGCAAGATTGCCTTTCTGGGCGACATGAAAGAACTGGGCGCGCAGGAGCAGGCGATGCATGCCGCAATGGCAGATGCCGCCGCGATGGCGCAGGTCGATCAGGTCCACTGCATCGGTCCGTTAATGCAATCGCTGCATCAGGCACTGCCCGAGAGCAAACGCGGGCTCTGGACCGAGACCAGCGCCGAGATGGCCGCGCACTTGCCCGCGCTGATCCGCGATGGCGATGCGGTGCTGGCCAAGGGCTCGCTCAGCATGGCTTTGGCAAGCGTTGTTGACGGTCTGCGGAAAATGGGGCAAGGGGGCGCGCCTGAGCCGAAAGCGCCCGTGACGCCTGTGTGAGAAAGGTAGTGTAATGCTGTATTGGTTGACCGCCCTGTCGGACGGAGGGGACTTTTTTAACCTCTTCCGCTATATCACCTTCCGGGCAGGCGGGGCCTTTCTGACCGCTCTGATCTTTGGGTTTATCTTCGGGAAACCCCTGATCAACGTGTTGCGCAAGCGGCAGGGCAAGGGTCAGCCGATCCGCGATGACGGCCCCGAGGCGCATCTGTCAAAGGCCGGAACACCCACCATGGGCGGGTTGCTGATCGTGGGCGCGCTGGTGACCTCGACCCTGATCTGGGCGCGCTGGGACAATCCGTTTGTCTGGATGGTGCTGTTTGTGACGCTGGCCTATGCGGCCATCGGATTTGCCGACGATTATGCGAAAGTTTCAAAACAGAATACCAAAGGTGTCTCCAGCAAAATGCGTCTGGCTCTGGGGGTTCTGATCGCCGTTCTGGCCTCACTTTGGGCGACGCTGCACCATCCTGGTGATCTGCAGAACCAGCTGGCGCTGCCGGTGTTCAAGGATACGCTGATCAATCTTGGCCTGTTTTACATTCCCTTTGCGGTGATCGTCATCGTCGGGGCCGCCAATGCGGTGAATCTGACCGATGGATTGGACGGGCTGGCCATCATGCCTGCGATGATTGCGGCCTCGACGCTGGGCGTGATCGCCTATGCGGTGGGCCGGGTCGACTTCACCGAATATCTCGACGTGCATTACGTGCCCGGCACCGGAGAGATTCTGATCTTCACCGCCGCGCTCTTTGGCGGCGGGCTGGGGTTCCTGTGGTACAACGCGCCTCCAGCTGCGGTGTTCATGGGCGACACCGGATCTCTGGCATTGGGCGGTGCGCTGGGTGCGATCGCGGTGGCGACCAAGCACGAGCTGGTTCTGGCCGTTGTCGGCGGTTTGTTCGTGGTCGAGGCGCTGAGTGTGATCATTCAGGTCCTCTATTTCAAACGCACCGGCAAACGCGTGTTCCTGATGGCGCCGATCCATCATCATTATGAGAAAAAGGGCTGGGCCGAACCCACCATTGTGATCCGGTTCTGGATCATCTCATTGATCCTGGCGATGATCGGGCTGGCGACGCTGAAAGTGCGGTAGCTCTCCCGCCGGGTTCGGAGGGCCTGCGGCCCCCTGCCACCCGTTGGGCCGGGCTCGCGCGAGCCTGATCGCACCCTTGCCTTTGGGGAATCGCTCGGTGCAGTGTGGCGCAAATTCTGTGTATGAGAAGGTGAGCGGCAGATGATCCCGGTGAAAGGATTTTCAGGGCAGAAAGTTGCGGTTCTGGGACTGGGCCGGTCGGGCCTGACCACAGCGCGGGCGCTGCGCGCTGGAGGGGCGGAACCTGTCTGCTGGGACGACAACCCGGCCGCGCGCGAGACCGCCGAGGCCGAGGGCTTTACCTGCACCGATCTACGAAAACATGGCGCGTTCGAGGGCATTGCCTCGCTGATCGTTTCGCCGGGCATTCCGCATCTCTACCCCGCACCGAACCCGGCGGTGGCTGCCGCATTGGATGCGGGCGTTCCCGTCGACAACGATATCGGCCTGTTTTTTTGCTCGTTCGCCGGGCCGGAATGGAACAGTTACGACACACCTCCGCGCGTCATCGCGGTAACCGGATCGAATGGCAAATCGACCACCGCCGCGCTGATCCACCATATCCTGACCGAAGCGGGGCGCGAGGCGCAGCTTGCGGGCAATATCGGTCGCGGCGTACTGGATATCGATCCCGGTGGTGATGGCTCGGTCGTGGTGCTGGAACTCAGCAGCTATCAGACCGAACTAGCCCGCGCGCTGACCCCGGATGTGGCGGTATTCACCAATCTCTCGCCCGATCACCTGGACCGGCATGGTGGCATAGGCGGTTATTTCGCCGCCAAGCGCCGGCTTTTTGCCGAAGGCGGGCCGGACCGGGCGATTATCGGCATTGATGAGGCCGAGGGCGCGTTTCTGGCGGGCCAGCTGTCCGAGGGTCCCTCGGATGATCGGGTGATCCGCATCTCGGTGGCACGCAAGCTGAGCGGGCCTGGCTGGCAGGTCTTTGCGCGCAAGGGGTTTTTGTCGGAATACCGTAAGGGCCGTCAGACGGGCGCGATCGACCTGCGCGGGATCAAGGGCCTGCCCGGCGCGCATAACCACCAGAACGCCTGCGCCGCCTATGCCGCCTGCCGGTCGCTGGGCCTTGCGCCGCGCGCGATCGAGGATGCGCTGCACAGTTTCCCGGGCCTGCCGCATCGCAGCCAGATCATCGCCGAAGCCAAGGGGGTGACTTATGTGAACGACTCCAAGGCCACCAATGTCGACAGCGCCCTCAAAGCTCTGAGTGCGTTCAAACAGATCCGCTGGATTTGCGGCGGGCTTGAGAAAGAGGGTGGGCTCGAGGCCCTGAACGGGGCGGGGGACCGCGTGATCAAGGCCTATGTCATCGGGCGCGAGGCCGCCGGATTCGCCATGCAGTTGGACGCCGAAGCGCAGGTCTGCACCACCATGGCCACCGCCGTTGAGCAGGCTATGGCCGAGGCGCAACCGGGCGACACGGTCCTTTTGGCACCTGCTGCGGCCAGCTTCGATCAGTATGACAATTTCGAACAGCGCGGCGATGACTTCGTGGCCGAGGTGCAAAAGCGCCTCTGAGCGGGTCCCGTTTGCAATTGACCGCCGGTTCGGCGAAGCTGAGGCCTATCTGCTTGACGCGCCATTCCTATTGGTTTCTGCCTGCAGGAAATTCAACAAGAGGTCATGAATATGCCAAACCGCAAACTTCTTCTGATCGTTCCCGCTCTGCTCGCGGCGGGTGCCTGCACCAACACCGGGGCCAACTATCAGCCCGTGATCGACGGCCCCGTGGGTCCGAATTACAATGTAGATCTGCAGCAATGCCAGCAACTGGCGGCCTCGCAGGCCAGCGTCGATGGATCGACCGCCGGGAATGCAGCCATCGGTGCGGTTGGTGCGGCTGCCGTGACCGGGATCGTGCAGGATAGCAGCGACAATCTGGGCCGCGCCGCCGTGGCCGGTGCGCTGGTCGGTGCAGGTGCTGATGTGATCAACAAGAACCAGAATAAGGAAGTTCTGGTGCGCAACTGCATGCGCGGACGTGGCTATAACGTCGTCGGCTGAAGCCGCGCAACTATGGATGTAGGTTATCGGCTGGCGATTGCAGTTCCTGCAGCGTGGCCCGAGGACCACGCCCACTGGAAGTTGTAGCCACCCAGCCAGCCGGTGACATCCACCGCTTCCCCAATGACATAGAGGCCGGGGATATCCCTGGCCTCCATCGTTTTCGACGACAGTCCCTCGGAGGCGACCCCGCCCAGGGTGACCTCGGCGGTGCGATAGCCTTCGGTGCCCGACGGCGTAAGCCTCCAGTCAGACAGCGCCGCAACCAGACCGGCCAGCGCCGCGTCGGACTGGTCCGCTAGATTGCCGCGCATCGAGATATGCTGGCTCAGATACTCGACCAGCCGTGCGGGCAGATACCGCGCCAGTTCGGTCGTCAGCGCCTTACGCCCACCGGCCTGGCGCTGATCCCGCAACAGATCGAACAGCGGCAGGTCGGGGATCAGGTTGACCGCGATCACCTCGCCCTCGCGCCAATAGGAGGACAGTTGCAGCACCGCAGGTCCGCTGAGGCCGCGGTGGGTGAACAGCAGCGCCTCGTCGAAACTGCTGCGCTCGTTGGCCAGACGCGCAGGCAGGGACACCCCGGACAGTTCCTTGAACCGCCCGTCAGAGAACGTGAAAGGCACCAGCGCCGCCCGCGTCTCGGTCACGCGCAGCCCGAATTGCTGCGCGATATCATAAGCCAGCCCGGTCGCCCCCATCTTGGGGATCGACTTGCCGCCCGTTGCCAGCACCAGATTGGCACAGCTCAAATGGACGCGCTGCCCGTCGCGCTCAACCTCAAGTGCAAACCCGCCCTCAACCTTGCGCAGATCGGTCACCGAGGTCTGAACCCACAGCTCGGCCCCCGCGCGCGCCATCTCGTCCAGCAACATCTGGATAATCTGTTTCGAGGACCCGTCGCAAAACAGCTGCCCCAGCGTTTTTTCATGCCACGCGATGCCGTGTCGGCCCACCAGATCGATGAAATCCCATTGCGTATACCGCGCCAGCGCCGATTTACAGAAATGCGGGTTCTGCGACAGGAAATTGCCCGGCCTTGCATACAAATTGGTGAAATTGCACCGCCCGCCGCCCGAGATGCGGATCTTCTCACCCGGAGCCTTGGCGTGGTCGATCACCAGCACCCGCCCGCCGCAATGGGCGGCGCACATCATTCCGGCTGCGCCGGCCCCAAAGATGATCGTGTCATAGGTCATGAGCGGGGGATGCCGTGAACTTCTTTCGTTTGCAAGAAGGAAACATTTCGGTTTAGTTAAGCTATTAAATACTGGCCGGTTTGGAGGCAGCCTCTTTCCCTTGGCAGCTACATGAACTGCCGCGAATGACAGCCATCAATGATGCTTCGACAATCGCCTTCATTGCAGTATCAATCATGTTTTAACCATCGTCTCCCTCAAGTATATTCCCCATACGATGACTGAAGTGATCATCGTTTTTGGCGGGGTTCGAGAGTTGCTGATGCTTTCTGGCGCAGTGGCCTCAATTCTGAGCCTGATCTTTGTCCTAAAGAGTTTCTAGGGCAGATCAAACAATTGGAGGGTGCCAGTTTTGACGGACGGACACCCTCACAATCCAGCGAGCAGCTTGGGGGAGGGGTTGAGGTCCTTCCCCCTATCGCGATACGCAACACTGAAGCTGCTTGCTACACTCGCATTTGTCGCAAAAATCATCAAGCAGAATGAAGTGTGGATCAATTGTTGGTTCAGCCTTCAACCCTCTAGCCCAAACGCCAAAATCCCTGTAGACTCTCAATCAGATCCCGAAAACGGGACGTGAACGAGGCAGAGAGTGGCGGTATCTCATGACTGAGATGGTGTACGGCGCGGTCCAGGACCAGCGCGGCGAACCGATTCTACCAAAGTGGTGGCGAACGATTGATCGCTGGACGATGTCCTGCGTCCTGATCCTGTTTGTCATCGGGCTTTTGCTGGGGCTGGCCTCGTCGCCGCCACTGGCGGGGCGCAACGGGTTCGATCCGTTCCACTATGTCGAGCGTCAGGCGCTGTTCGGCGGGCTGGCGCTGGTGGCGATGCTGCTGACCTCGATGATGTCGCCCACGCTGGTGCGGCGGCTGGCGATCCTTGGCTTTCTGGCTTCCTTCGTGGCTCTGGCCTTTCTGCCGATCTTCGGCACCGATTTCGGCAAAGGCGCGGTGCGCTGGTATTCGCTGGGCTTCGCCTCACTTCAGCCGTCAGAATTTCTGAAACCCGGTTTTGTCGTCGTGGCCGCCTGGCTGCTGGCCGCCTCGCAGGAGATCAACGGACCGCCGGGGCGGCTCTGGTCCTTTGCGCTATGCATGGCCATCGTGGCGATGCTGGTGATGCAACCCGATTTCGGTCAGGCCTGCCTGATCCTGTTCGGTTGGGGCGTGATGTATTTCGTGGCAGGTGCGCCCATGCTGCTCTTGGTCAGCATGGCCGGAGCGGTGGTTCTGGGCGGCATGTT
Source organism: Alphaproteobacteria bacterium (assembly GCA_030426685.1). Taxonomy (GTDB): domain Bacteria; phylum Pseudomonadota; class Alphaproteobacteria; order Rhodobacterales; family Rhodobacteraceae; genus Ruegeria. The sequence continues at coordinate 1,885 of JAUHYC010000077.1, read as the reverse complement.
TGCCTATTCCAATTCCGAGCATTTCGCCCGTCGCATCGACGGTTTCCTCAATCAGGAACTCGACCCCACCACACAGCTTGGCTATGCCACCAATGCCATCCGCGAAGGCGGTCTATTCGGCGTCGGCGTGGGTGAGGGGCAGGTCAAGTGGTCTCTGCCTGATGCTCATACGGATTTCATCATCGCGGTCGCGGCCGAAGAATACGGGCTGATTCTGGTGCTGATCATCATCGCGCTGTACTCGCTGATCGTTGTGCGTTCTCTGCTGCGACTGATGCGCGAACGCGACATGTTCATCCGTCTGGCTGGCACTGGTCTGGCCTGCATGTTTGGCGCGCAGGCTATGATCAACATGGGCGTCGCCGTGCGTCTTCTGCCCGCCAAGGGCATGACGCTGCCGTTTGTCAGTTATGGCGGATCGTCCCTGATTGCAGGCGGCATCGCGGTTGGCATGTTGCTGGCCTTCACCCGAACCCGCCCGCAGGGCGAGCTGGGCGACATTCTGCGCGGACGAGGCTGATGGGCAAACCTTATCTACTAATCGCAGCAGGTGGCACCGGGGGCCACATGTTCCCCGCGCAGGCGCTTGCCGAGGCAATGCTGGGGAAAGGCTGGCGCGTGCGCCTGTCCACCGACCCGCGCGGTGCGCGCTATACCGGGGCCTTCCCGAAAGACGTTGAGATTGCCGAGGCCTCCTCGGCCACCTTTGCCCGTGGCGGGCTGGCCGCGAAGGTGCTGGCAGGGCCGAAGATCGCTGCAGGCGTGACCGGCATGGCGGTGCAGATGCTGCGCGACAGGCCGGATGTGGTGGTGGGGTTTGGCGGCTACCCTTCGATCCCGGCGCTGAGTGCGGCGACCGCGCTGAAGATTCCGCGCATGATCCATGAACAGAATGGCGTTCTGGGCCGGGTGAACCAGCTGTTTGCCACCCGCGTGGCGCAGGTGGCCTGCGGTGTCTGGCCCACCGATCTGCCCGACGGGGCACAGGGTATTCACACCGGCAACCCGGTCCGCGCCGCTGTGTTGGAGCGCGCGGCCGCCCCCTATATCCCGCCTGGCGACTACCCGATGTCGGTCCTCGTGATGGGTGGCAGTCAGGGCGCGCGTGTCCTCAGCGACGTGGTGCCCGGTGCCATTGCCGCGTTGCCAGAGTATCTGCGCGGTTTCATCCGCGTCGCGCATCAGGCCCGCGATGAGGATCAGGCCCGTGTTGCGGCATTTTATGCAGAACACGGCATACTGGCGGATGTGCAGCCTTTTTTCGAAGACGTCCCCCGCCGCATGTCCGAGGCGCAGCTGGTCATCTCACGCTCGGGCGCGTCCAGCGTCGCCGATATCTCGGTCATCGGGCGGCCCTCGATCCTGATACCCTTCGCTGCCGCCGCCGGAGACCACCAGACCGCCAATGCGCGCGGGCTGGTACAGGCCGGTGGTGCGATCATGATCCCCGAAAACGCCCTTGACGTTGCCGCGCTGACGCAGCAAATGACCACGGTTCTGACAAACCCCGAAGCCGCCCAGAAAATGGCCCATGCCGCGCTGTCGACCGGCGCCCCCGACGCAACAGATCGTCTGGTGGCCCTTGTCGAACATCTGGCGCAGAAGGAGACCGCATGAATCCAGCAACCAAACTGCCGCAGGACGTCGGCCCGATCCATTTCGTTGGCATCGGTGGCATCGGCATGTCGGGCATCGCCGAGGTGTTGCTGAATCTTGGCTACCGGGTTCAGGGCTCGGACCTGAAGTCGTCGAAGATCACGGATCGTCTGGCCTCGCTGGGGGCCGAGATTTTCGAAGGCCAGCGCGCCGAGAACCTGCAGAACGCCGCCGTGGTTGTTGTCTCGACCGCGATCAAGCCGGGTAACCCGGAACTGGACGAGGCGCG
>JAUHYC010000076.1 GCA_030426685.1 Alphaproteobacteria bacterium | reverse complement strand
ACAAATCCGCCTTTCTTACAGGAAGCGTTGGAATGCGAGGGTGGTGATATACGTGTCTTCCACCCAACTGTACCTTTGGCCAAAGTTTTGGACAGAATTCAGAATGGGGAGAAAAATTACTCCAAACACCGCCTGAGGGGCATACTGCGGGACAGTCCGAAACAAGTCCGCTTAGCTTTGTCGAGGGCGTTGGAACGGGCCGCAAGTACGCCCGCAGAGCCGCGGAGCAGCCAAAAGGAACCCTTTGAAACGCTGGAGCGATTGGCCTGTCTGATAAATTTGCTGGAAAGCTACGAACCTATAGATATCGTCGACGTAGGAGCAAATCCGATAGAAGGTAGCCCATCATATGCAAACCTGCTGGGACACGGGCAAGCCCAGCTCATTGGCTTTGAGCCCAACGAAGAAGCCTTCGAAGAGCTGACAAAAAACGACACCTCCAATGAACGTTATTACTGTCGTGCGATTGGGCGCGGCGGTGAGGATACACTCTATCTGACACAGCACTCAGGCTTCTCATCTTTGTTCCGCCCGGATGAAGCTAGCGCCGAATACCTTGGATTCAAACGGGCGACACGAATATCGAGCGTCGAGGAAATCGCAACCTCTCGGCTAGACGATCTGGATTTCATACCTCCCATCGACTATCTGAAGATCGGCGTTCAGGGCGGAGGGCTGGACGTAATTCGCAATGCAAGCGAGAAGCTCTCAACAGCCTTGGTCGTGCAATCTGCAGTGCGCTTTTTTCCTTTGTACGAAAACGAGCCAACATTTGGAGAACTTGAGCGAGAGCTGCGTGAGCAGGGGTTTTTCTTTCACAGCTTCGACTTTTTGAAGCAAGTCTTGGGCAGCCCATATTTGAGAAAGAAATTTCGCCGCCGCGCGTTTTCCCAAGTCATAGATGGCGATGCATTTTTTGTCCGGGACCTACGCGCAATGAACACTTTCACGGACCAGCAGCTTGCCAAGCTTTGTATCTTGGCAGACAGCGTAATGAGCGCATATGACCTTGTTGGACTGTGTCTGGAAGAGTTGACTAAAAGGGGCAGCCTCTCTCCTGGTGAGACGGAGAAGTATTTTGCGTTGTTGCCTGATAGAGTGCTCCGTCCTTCCAGCGCGCCCCGTCCATAAGGCCAGTTTCAAAGAAACATCCGGCTACCTTTGGGTGTGCGAGGCTTCCCCTTGCCCTTACCCGCAATATGTTGCACCACACACGGGTTCAAACCCGGTGAGCGGGCCAGAGGATAAGGACGAGGCACATGGCTGACGGATCGATTGATATCAACGCAAAACCCACCGAGGATATCTCGGTCCGTGAGGTGTTTGGCATTGACAGCGATATGGCAGTCAAAGGCTTTGCCGAGCGCAGCGACCGGGTGCCGGTGATCGACCACACCTACAAATTCGACCCCGAGACGACGCTGGCGATTCTGGCGGGCTTTACCCATAACCGCCGGGTGATGATCCAGGGCTATCACGGCACCGGCAAATCAACCCATATCGAGCAGGTCGCCGCCCGTCTGAACTGGCCTGCGGTGCGGGTGAACCTGGACAGCCATATCAGCCGGATCGACCTGATCGGCAAGGACGCAATCAAGCTGCGCGACGGCAAGCAGGTGACCGAATTCCACGAAGGCATCCTGCCCTGGGCGCTGCGCAACCCCGTTGCCATTGTATTCGACGAATACGATGCAGGCCGCGCCGACGTGATGTTCGTGATCCAGCGCGTGCTGGAGCATGACGGCAAGCTGACCCTGCTGGACCAGAACGAGATCATCACGCCCAACCCGAATTTCCGCCTGTTTGCCACTGCAAACACTGTGGGTCTGGGCGACACCACGGGCCTCTATCACGGCACGCAACAGATCAACCAGGCGCAGATGGACCGTTGGTCGCTTGTCTCGACGTTGAACTACCTCAGCCATGATGCCGAGACGATGATCGTGCTGTCGAAGGCCCCGCATTACAACACCGCCGAGGGCCGCAAGAAAGTCAGCCAGATGGTCACCGTGGCCGACTTGACCCGGACCGCCTTTATGAACGGCGATCTGTCCACCGTCATGAGCCCGCGGACCGTGATCAACTGGGCGCAGAATGCTGAGATTTTCCGCGATGTGGGCTATGCCTTCCGCCTGTCCTTCCTGAACAAATGCGATGAGTTGGAGCGCCAGACCGTGGCCGAGTTCTATCAGCGCTGCTTTGACGAGGAACTGCCGGAAAGCGCGGCTTCGGCGAGTTTGGGCTAGGGAGCTGAATTGCGCCCGTGCCGGGCGCAATGCCTCCGGCGGAGGTATTTTGGGCCAGATGAAGGGGGATCCGGTTTCGCGTTGAGGGGTCGGGTCACCGCAACACAAAGGGCGTCTGAACATGGTGCAGAAGAACGACAATCCTGCTGATCCGTTCAAGAAGGCTCTGGCCGAGGCCACAAAGGTGATGGCCGACGATCCCGAACTGAACGTCAGCTATACCGTCGATCCTTCGGGCCTGTCGGGCGAGTCGATGCGCCTGCCGCAGGTGTCGCGCCGAATGACGCGGGAAGAGGTTTTGCTGGCGCGGGGGACGGCGGATGCGCTGGCGTTGCAGCGCAAGTATCATGACGACGCAACCCATGCGCGCTATGCCCCTCCGGGTGATATGGCGCGAGATCTGTATGAGGCGATGGAAACCGCGCGCTGCGAGGCGATGGGCGCGCGCGACATGCCGGGCACCGCGTCGAATATCGACGTCAAGATCGGGCATGAAGCGATCCGGCGCGGGTATGACCAGTGCAAGCAGCCTGCGGACGCACCTCTGGCCGTGGCCGCGGGTTATCTGATCCGGCATCTGGCAACCGGGCGCGATATGCCGCCTGCGGCCGAGAATGTCATGAACCTGTGGCGCGGGTTCATTGAGGAACAGGCCGGCGGGACGCTGGAAAACCTCGATGAAATCCTCTCGGATCAGGCGGAGTTTGCCAAGTTCGCGCGCCAGATGATCAAGGATCTGGGCTATGGCGACCAGTTGGGCGACGACCCGGACGAGCTGGATGACGAGCAGGAAGATCAGGCCGAGGAAGACGCCGAAGAACAGCCCGATCCCGACAGCACCGGGCAGGATGATCAGGATGAACAGGATTCTGACGCAACGCCTGAGCAGACACAGGAAGAACAGCAGGATCAGTCTCAGGCGCAGGTCTCGATGGATGAGATGGCCGAGGATGAGATGGGCGATGAGGCGGAGATGCCCGAGGGCGAAGCCCCGCTGGAGCCACCTGCCCCGCCGCCTGCTTCGGAAGCTGATCCGGATTACAAGGTCTATCTCAACACCCACGACGAAGAGATTGCGGCCGAGGATCTGGCAGAACCAGCCGAACTGGAACGCCTGCGCGCCTATCTGGACCAGCAGCTTGAGCCGCTGAAAGGCGCGGTCAGCCGTTTGGCCAACAAGCTGCAGCGGCGCTTGCAGGCGCAGCAGAACCGGTCCTGGGAATTCGACCGCGAAGAGGGCATTCTGGACGCAGGCCGTCTGGCGCGGGTTGTCGCGAACCCGACCACACCGCTGAGCTTCAAGGTCGAAAAAGATACCGAGTTCCGTGACACGGTGGTGACGCTGCTCTTGGACAATTCGGGATCAATGCGGGGCCGACCGATCTCGATCGCCGCCATCTGCGCCGATGTTCTGGCGCGCACGCTGGAGCGATGCAACGTGAAGGTCGAGATTCTGGGCTTTACCACAAGGGCCTGGAAAGGTGGTCTGGCGCGTGAGGCATGGCTGAATGATGGCCGACCGCAGCAGCCCGGACGTCTGAACGATCTGCGCCACATCATCTACAAGGGTGCGGATGCGCCGTGGCGGCGGGCGCGGCCCAATCTGGGTCTGATGATGAAAGAGGGGCTGTTGAAGGAAAACATCGACGGCGAAGCGCTGGAATGGGCGCATCGTCGGATGCTGGCGCGGCGAGAGGCGCGCAAGATCCTGATGGTGATTTCCGATGGTGCCCCGGTCGATGATTCCACGCTGAGTGTGAACCCGGCGAATTATCTTGAGAAACACCTGCGCGACGTGATCGCGATGGTGGAAAAGCGCAAGATGGTGGAGTTGCTGGCCATCGGGATCGGGCATGACGTGACCCGCTACTATGACCGTGCGGTGACGATCACGGATGTCGAGCAACTGGCCGGTGCCATGACCGAACAACTGGCCGCCCTGTTCGACAGCGATCCGCGGGCACGGGCGCGGGTTATGGGGATGAAGCGGGCGAGTTGAACCTGCCCAGTCCGGATGGGGCATCGGAAACCCTCGGAATCCGCTCGGATAGTGGTTGCCGCCTGTAGTTGGCGCAAGCGTCGCGAATATGCCGGGTGTGCACTGATCCATCGGGATGCGCCGGTTTTCGTCGGAAGTGCAGGTGTTTGAACTGCGGGCCCTACGCAGTTTCGCGGGCGGCGGTGGCTGAGCGGCTGGACATTTGTTTGCTCAGGCCGCAGGTTCCACCGCAGCAAGACAGACCAAAGAGGCCGCCCATGTTCCAAAGTTTCGAAGTGACCGCACGCCCGGAACAGGGACCACCCCGGCTGGCCGCACTGAGGGCCGAGATGGCGGCCGAAGGGCTGGACGGGTTCCTGATCCCGCGCGCGGATGCGTATCAGGGGGAATATGTGGCACCCAGGGACGAGCGGCTGGCCTGGCTGACCGGGTTCACCGGGTCTGCTGGATTTTGTGCGGCGCTGATGGGGGTCGCGGGCGTGTTCATCGACGGGCGGTACCGCACCCAGGTCAAGGCGCAGGTGGCTTCGGATTACACGCCGGTGCCGTGGCCCGACATCAGCCTGAGCATCTGGTTGAAAGAACAGCTGCCCGATGGTGGCAAGGTCGGGTTTGATCCGTGGCTGCACGCGGCAGGGCAGATCGCCGAGGCGCAGAAAGATCTGACGGGCAGCGGGATCGAACTGGTGCGGACTGCCAATCTGGTGGACCGGGTGTGGGAGGATCAACCGGATCCGCCAATGAACCCGGTTAAGGATCATCCAATTGAATTTGCAGGGGAAAGTGCCGGTAGCAAGATTGAAAGGTTGGCGCAGAAACTGCACGATGCCGGGCGTAGATCGGCGGTGATCACGCTGCCGGATTCGATCATGTGGCTGCTGAATATTCGAGGCTCGGATATCGCATATAACCCGGTCGCGCATGGGTTTGCCATTTTGCACAGCGATGGCCGAGTGGATCTTTTCATGGCCGAGGCCAAGCTGTCGGACTTGGATGACCATCTGGGCACGCCTGTGACCCAGCACGAGCCCGAAGGTTTTCTGGATGCCCTCGCCGCGCTTGAGGGTCCGGTGCAGGTTGATCCGGGCACGGTGCCGCAGATCGTGGCCGATGCCTTGGGGGATCGGATGGTGAATGGCGGCGATCCTTGCGCACTGCCCAAGGCATGCAAGAACCCGGCTGAAATCGCCGGCAGCGCCGAGGCACATTTGCGCGACGCGGCAGCGGTGGTCGAGCTGCTCTGCTGGCTGGACGGGCAAGCGCCCGGCACCGTGACCGAAACCCAGGTGGTGACACGGCTGGAAGAAAGCCGCCGCCGCGACAATGCGTTGCAGGATATCTCGTTCGACACCATTGCGGGCACCGGGCCGAACGGGGCCATCATGCATTACCGCGTGACCGAGGACACCGACAGCCGTTTGGAAAACGGCCAATTGCTGGTTTTGGACAGTGGCGGGCAATATCTGGACGGCACCACCGACATCACCCGCACGATCGCCATCGGCGAGGTGGGAGAGGAGGAGAAAACCTGCTATACCCGCGTGCTCAAGGGCATGATCGCCATGTCGATGCTGCGCTGGCCGGTCGGCATGGCCGGGCGTGATATTGAATGTGTGGCGCGGCTGCCTCTGTGGCTGGCAGGCCAGGATTTCAACCACGGCGTCGGGCATGGCGTCGGCACCTATCTCAGCGTGCATGAAGGCCCGCAGCGCCTGTCGCGGGTCAGCCATGTCCCGCTGGAGCCGGGCATGATCCTGTCGAACGAGCCCGGCTATTACCGCGAGGGCGCATTTGGCATCCGGCTGGAAAATCTGGTGGTCGTGGAAGAGGCCACTTCGCTGCCCGGTGGTGATGACGAGCGCGCCATGTTGCAGTGGCGCACGCTGACCTATGTGCCCCTCGACCGGAGGCTGATCATGGTCGACATGCTGGCGCGCGAGGAACGCGTCTGGCTGAACGCCTACCACCGCGACGTCGCGGAAAAGATCCGCCCGAGACTGGGCGAAGCCGCTCAACTGTGGTTGGATGCCGCAACCGCACCGGTCTGACACCGGGCTGTTACATATATTGGGCAAGGGAATGCCCGCGAATGACGAGGGAAGGAGCAGACATGACCAAACAGATCACAATCCGCAAGGCGCCGGGCAAATGGTGCGTCCGGTCAGGCGGGGCCATTCTGGGCGAGACCACAAATGCGCTGGAACTGCAGGAGGGGGGCCACGATCCGGTGATCTACTTCCCGCGTTCGGATATCGCGATGGCCTTTCTGGACCGGACCGATAAGGTCACGCAGTGCTCGGACAAAGGGGCCGCCACGCATTTTTCCATCGTGAACAAATCCTCGGTCACCGAAAACGCGGCCTGGAGCTATGAGGCCCCGACCCCGGAGCTGGCGGAGATCAAGGAACATCTGGCCTTTTACCCGCTCGAGTCGATTAAGGTTGAACAACTCTGACACATACGCAATTGCGCGGTTCAGTGGACTGCTGAAATGATCTATTTGAAGCCGGGAATATTAAATTCAAGCCTTGCGCTGGCCGTTATGGTTCTGACCCCGACCAGCGGTCTGGCCAATTCCGGCCTGGCCAATCCGGTGGCGACTTACTGCATCGTTCAGGGTGGTCTCTATGGCATTCAGGACGGGGCGGAGGGACAGAGCGGGATCTGCCAGTTGCCCGACGGTACAAAGATCGACGCATGGACCTATTTTCGGGAAAACCACCCCGATCCGGGTTCCGACGGGTCTGTCGGGCTGGTGAACCCTGCGGCGGCCTATTGCCTCAAGATTGGCGGCAGCTACCGGATCGAAGACACGGAGCAGGGACAGGTTGGCATCTGCACCAAACCCGATGGTACCGCACAGGATGCCTGGGCGTTGTTTCGGGCGGAGAACCCCGCATGATCGGGGATGGCTTTTATTCTTTTCACCCATGAGGGACTCGACTCTTTATCGCCAGGGTTTTAAAAAGAACAAATACAGAACATTTTGGTTTCCGGCATGCTCGATGGCACCCAACGGCGTATCGTTTCACTCTGGTTTCCCCGGCTGGCAAGTGATCGGGTTTTGCGGGTGCGGTCGGTTGAGGGACCGTTTGTTCTGACGCTGAAACAGAACAATGCAAACCGGGTTTACTGCCTGAATTCACTGGCCCAGCGGCAGGGCCTGCATCGCGGCATGCCTTATTCCGATGCCCGCGCCTTTTGCCCCGATCTGCAAAGCCATCCCGCCGACCCGCAGGGAGATCAGCGGTTTCTGCACGCCCTGCGCCGCTGGGCAACGCGCTATTGCCCCTGGGTCGGGCTGGAGGGTGAGGACGGGCTGGTTCTGGACATCACCGGATCGGCCCATCTGGCCGGTGGGGAAGAGGCGATGCTGACCGATATGCGCAGACGGCTGGCCCGGGCCGGGCTGGCGGTGCAAATCGGCCTTGCCCCGACACGCGGCGCGGCCTGGGCCTTGGCGCATTATGGCGAGGGGGTCGCGGGCGAGGATACGCTGAAAGCGATCCGCGCCCTGCCGGTGGCGGCGCTGCGGCTGGATGAGGATACCTCGGTCGCGCTGCAACGGCTGGGCCTGCGCCGGATTGGCGAACTGGCGCAAACCCCGCGCGCGCCGCTGACACGCCGGTTTGGCCCCGAGGTTCTGATGCGGCTGGATCAGGCGCTGGGGGATCAGCCCGAACAGATCACCCCGCTGGCCAATCCGCCCCATTACGGCGTGCGCATGACCCTGCCCGAGCCCATTGGCCTGCTGTCCGACATGATGGCCGGGGCGGAACGCTTGCTGCTGCGACTCTGCGAAAAGCTGAAAGCGCAGGAGATGGGCGCGCGCAAGCTGTGCATGACCTTGCGCCGGGTGGATCAGGATCACCAACATGTCGAGCTGCGGCTGGCCCGCCCTCTACGCGATCCACATCGCATCCTGCCCCTGTTCGAGCGTGGATTGACCGAGGTGGATGCAGGCTTTGGCGTCGATCAACTGCGGCTCGAGGCCACGCTGGTGGAACCCCTGCCGGTGCGCCAGATCAGCCGCGCCGCAAGCCGGGACAAAGACCAACTGGATGACCTGATCACCCGCATCGGCACCCGGATCGGGTTGGAGCAGGTCCACCGCCTGCTGCCCGCGCAAAGCCATATCCCCGAGCGCAGCTTCATCATCTCGCCCGCCGCCTATTCCGACCCCGCAGGTGGGTGGTGCGCTCTGCGCCCGCGCCCTCTGCAGCTATTTCCGCCAGAACCCATCGCCGGATCAGGCCCACACCCGCCGCGCCGCTTTCGCTGGCGGCGGATGTCGCTGACCACAGGCCGCTCAACCGGCCCCGAACGCATCTGCCCCGAATGGTGGCTGGAGGATGAGAACTGGCGCACAGGCTTGCGCGATTACTGGCAGGTTGAAACCCGGCAGGGGCGGCGATTGTGGCTGTATTACACGCCGCAAAACCCCGGATGGTTCGTGCATGGGGAATTCGCATGAGCAAACCGACCCCGCCCAGCTCACATGCGCAGGACCCCGGCTATGCCGAGTTGGGCGTGACCACCAATTTCACCTTCCTGACCGGGGCCTCGCACCCGGAAGAGATGGTGACCCGCGCGGCAGAGCTGGGCCTGAAGGCCATCGCGATCACCGACCGGAACTCCTTGGCCGGGGTGGTCCGGGGCTGGAGCGCGTTGAAAGAACTGCGGCGCGAGG
>JAUHYC010000022.1 GCA_030426685.1 Alphaproteobacteria bacterium | reverse complement strand
AGGGGTTTCGACAGTTCGACGTACCAGTCGCAGACCTTGCCCCAGACAAAGGCATAAAGCCCGTTGGCTGCATCGTTGAAGCGATAGCTTTCCAGCGCTGCGTCGACCTCTTCCCGCACGCGGGCAGTTTCACCGATGATCCAGCGGTTCACGGCGGCTTTGGGCTTCAGATCAGCCACATCCAATTGCGGCACGGCGTCGGTGAAGACCTCGTTCATCTCGGCAAAGCGGACGGCGTTCCACAGCTTGGTGCCGAAGTTGCGATAGCCGGTGATGCGTTCGCGGCTGAGTTTCAGCACGCCGCCAATCGCCGCCATCGAGGCGTTGGTAAAGCGCAGAGCGTCGGCGCCGAATTCGTCCACGATCTCCAGCGGGTCGATGACGTTGCCGGTGGTCTTGGACATCTTCTTGCCCTTCTCGTCGCGGACGAGCTGGTGCAGGTAGACGGTGTGGAACGGAATCTCGTTCACCACGGCCAGTTGCATCATCATCATCCGGGCGACCCAGAAAAACAGGATGTCGAAGCCGGTGATCAGAACGTCCGTGGGGAAGTAGCGCTCCAATTCCTCGGTCTGCTCGGGCCAGCCCAGCGTGCCGATGGGCCAGAGGCCGGAGGAGAACCACGTGTCGAGGACGTCGGGGTCGCGCCAGACCGGGTAGACCAGCTTGGTCGGATCTTGTTCGACTGCGAATTGCGCAAGGCTTTCGGCGAACTGATGGATCGCTTCCTGCTTGTCGGCGACTTCGATGACCGTCGCATGGCTCAGTGGGCTGGGGATGTTTGCATTGTCGTCGAGGAATTTTTCGGTAACGGCCTCCAGACTAGGCGCACATTCCATGACATTGCCACGGTGCAGCATGCCGCCCTCATTGAGCAGACGGCCCAATTCGACCAGATCTAGGTCGCCGTCGTTCTCATCGTCGATGAAGTCTTCGGCGGATAGATCGAGGCCATACCAAACCGGAATCTGATGCCCCCACCACAGTTGGCGCGAGATGCACCACGGCTCGATGTTTTCCAGCCAGTGGTAATAGGTCTTCTCGCCCGACTCGGGGATGATCTTGACCGTGCCGTCCTTGACCGCGTCCAGCGCGGGGCCAACGACCTTGGCGGCGTCGACGAACCACTGGTCGGTGAACATTGGCTCGATGACAACTTTCGAGCGGTCGCCAAAGGGCTGCATGATCGGTTTGCTCTCGACCAGCGGGACGAGTGCCGGGCTGAAGCCCGGCCTACCGTCTTCGTCTTCCGTAGGCCGGGCTTCAGCCCGGCTTGACCCCAGACGCGGATCATCCGGGCTGCACATCACGGCCAGACCATCCGCAGTGATCTCTTCGACCACCTTGGCGCGCGCCTCGAACCGGTCGAGGCCACGCAGGTGATCCGGTACCAGATTGATCGCGTCGATCTCGTTCTCGGTGAACTCGCGCCCACGCGCGAATTCCTGCGCCTTACTTGCCTCGTCAGCGTAAGGCGCGCCATCGGCCCGCATCGCGCCTTTGGTGTCCATCAGGCGGTACATCGGAATGCCGCCGCGCTTGGCCACCATGTTGTCGTTGAAATCATGCGCACCGGTGATCTTCACCACGCCCGAGCCGAAATCCGGGTCCGGGTAGTCATCGGTGATGATCGGAATCTGGCGGCGATGCTCTTTCGGGCCAACGGGGATTTCGCAGAGTTTACCGACGATGGGCGCGTAACGCTCATCCGATGGATGAACCGCGACCGCTCCGTCACCCAGCATGGTTTCGGGACGTGTGGTGGCGATCGAAATGTAATCCCGTTCTTCCCGGAAGATCACATTCCCATCTTCATCTTTTTCCAAATACTCATATGTCTCACCACCGGCCAGCGGATACTTGAAGTGCCACATATGGCCCGCGACTTCGATATTCTCGACCTCCAGATCCGAGATCGCGGTCTCGAAATGCGGGTCCCAGTTGACCAGTCGCTTGCCGCGATAGATCAGACCCTTCTCGTACATGTCGACGAAGACCTTGATCACCGCGTCATGGAAGTTTGGTGAGTTCTCGTGCCCCTTGCGCGGGTCCCCCGGAGCCCCTGCCATGGTAAAGGCATTACGCGACCAGTCGCAGCTGGCGCCGAGACGCTTAAGCTGTTCAATAATAGTCCCGCCATATTCGCCCTTCCATTCCCAGACCTTCTCAAGGAATTTCTCACGTCCAAGCTCGCGCCGCCCTTCGTTGCCCTGCGCCGCCAGCATCTTTTCCACCTGCATCTGGGTGGCGATGCCTGCATGGTCCTGACCGGGCTGCCACAGGGTGTCGAACCCCCGCATCCGGTGCCAACGGGTCAGGACGTCCTGCAACGTGTTGTTGAACGCATGGCCTACATGCAGCGCACCCGTCACGTTGGGCGGCGGGATCATGATGGTAAAGCTTTCGTCGCGCGATTTGTTCGCGCCGGCCTTGAAGGCTCCGGCCTGTTCCCAGGCCTTGTATATGCGGGCCTCGGCCTCGGCCGCGTTGAATGTCTTTTCCATCGCCATGGGATGCGTCCTGCGTCAACAAATTCGGGTCAGCGCCTGCAATAACGAATGCGTGCGGGAAGGGGAAGGGTCTGCACGCGCTCTGGACATCGAACCAGCGCAACCTAATCTCGCCCCAAACGCAGGCCAAAGGATCAGCCCATGGAAAAGTTCGGCAAAAGCCAGCCCGTCAAACGGACCGAGGATCAGCGGTTTCTGACCGGGCAGGGGCGTTACATGGATGATGCCGTGCCGGAAAACGCGCTGTTTGCCGCTTTCCTGCGCAGCCCGGTGGCCCATGGGCGGATCACCTCGCTCGATCTGGACGCCGCGCGTGCAGCGGTGGGCGTGCACCTTGTGATGACGCTGGGGGAATTGCAGGCCGCCGGGATCGATACCGTGATGAACGCCACCACCGTACCCAACCGCAATGGTACCCAAGGCGCGGCGTCCGAGCGTCACATGCTGGCCTGCAATCGCGTACGGTTCGTGGGCGAGCCCATCGCCGTTGTTGTCGCCGAGACGCAGCTGCAGGCCCGCGATGCTGTCGAACTGATCGCGTTCGAGATCGAGGATTTGCCGGTCAAGATGGATGTCGCACCGGGTGGAGAGCCCCTGCACCCGCAAGCCCCCGACAACCGCGCCTTTGACTGGCATATGGGCGACGAAGCCGCCACCGAGGCCGCGTTTCAGGCCGCCGCCCATACCGTCGCGCTGGATGTCCACGACAACCGGGTCATCGTCAGTTCGATCGAGCCGCGCGGCTGTCAGGCCGATTGGTCCGGCGGCCGCCTGCATTTCTCCTACGGTGGGCAAGGCGTTTGGGGTATGAAGGCGCAACTGGCGCAAAAGCTTATGCTGGACTCGGACGCGATCCGCGTAACCACACCGGATGTGGGCGGTGGATTTGGCATGAAGGCGATGCCGTACCCTGAGTATTTCTCGGTCGCCGTCGCCGCGATGACACTGGGTAGGCCTGTTCACTGGATGTCAGACCGGTCCGAGGCGATGCTGTCGGACCACCATGGCCGCGACCTGACCTCGCTGGCCGAGCTCGCCTTTGACGCCGATCACCGGATCACCGCTTATCGGGTGCACAGCAGATGTAACATGGGGGCCTATAACAGCCATTTTGCGCAGGCCATCCAGACCAACCTGTTCAGCCGCGTGCTGATGGGCGTCTATGACGTGCAGACCACCTATCTGCGGGCCGAGGGCTTCTTTACCAACACCACGCAGGTCGATGCCTATCGTGGTGCAGGACGGCCCGAGGCGATCTATGTCCTCGAACGCGTCATGGACCGCGCCGCGCGCGAGCTGGGCGTCGACCCGTGGGAACTGCGGCGCAAGAACTTCATCCAGCCCGAGGCTTTCCCCTACAAGACCGCCACCGGCGAGACCTACGACGTCGGCGATTTTGACATGGTCCTGACCCGCGCCGCTGAGCAGACCAGAGGGTTTGAGGTCCGCAAGGCCGCGGACGCGGAAAACGGCCTGATCCGGGGGCAGGGCCTCTGTTACTATATTGAAAGTATTCTGGGAGATCCTTCCGAGGGCGCGAAGATCGAGTTTTGCGAGGACGGAACAGTGAATCTCTATGTCGGCACCCAATCGAATGGGCAGGGGCATGAAACGGTCTTTGCCCAGTTCCTGTCGGATCAGACCGGCATTCCAGCCGATCGGATCACCGTTGTGCAAGGCGATACCGATCGGCTGGCGCAGGGGGGCGGCACCGGTGGTTCACGCTCGGTCACGACCCAAAGCAACGCCACGCTGGTGACGGTCGAGACCATGATCGCCGCATTCACGCCCTATCTTGCGGATAAGATGGGGGTTGAGGAAAGCGATGTGACCTTTGACCATGAAACCTTCCGCGCACCGGGGTCCAACTTGACCCCCACACTGACCGAGGCGGCCGAGATGGCGCAAGCTGACGGGCGCAATGATCTGTTGCAGCACGAAGCGCGCGCCAGACTTGAGGCGCGCAGCTATCCCAATGGCGCGCATGTTGCCGAGGTTGTTATCGATTCTTACACAGGTGAGACAAGGGTCGACCGCTACACGGTGGTGGATGATTTCGGCAATCTTATCAATCCGATGCTGGCCGAGGGGCAGGTGCATGGCGGGGTGGTGCAAGGCATTGGTCAGGCACTGAACGAGCATGTCGTTCATGATGCGCACGGGCAACTGCTCACGGCATCGTTCATGGATTACGCCTTGCCCCGTGCCGCCGGGATACCCATGATAAAGTTTACATCGGCGCCGGTTCCGTCAACCGCCAACCCGATGGGGATGAAGGGCTGTGGCGAGGCTGGCACCGTCGGCGCATTGGCCGCAGTGGCAAACGCGGTTCAGGATGCGCTCTGGGATCATGGGGTGCGGCAGGCGGATATGCCGTTCACACCCCACAAAGTATGGGAATTGCTGACGCATGGATCTGTCGCGGCTGAGTAGAAAGATACTGGGGTGGCTCGGGCGACCTTTACGGTCCGAGCACTCGGCCGAGACGCGCCATCGTGAACCCATCAGCCATGTCATTATCCTCGACGGCACCATGTCGACGCTGGAGCCGGGGCGGGAAACCCATGCTGGCCAGACCCTGCGCCTGTGTTGCGAAATGGGCAGCAAGGTCTCGGTCTTCTACGAATCCGGCGTGCAGTGGGAAAGCTGGAAATCCTCCATGGATGTGATGATGGGCCGGGGCATCAATCGTCAGATCCGTCGCGCCTACGGCTATCTTGCTTCGCGCTACAAGCCCGGCGACAAGATCTTTTTCATCGGTTATTCGCGCGGGGCTTATGGCGTGCGCAGCCTTGCAGGCGTGATTGACGCAATCGGGTTGCTCAAGGCCGAACACGCCACCGTTCGCAACATAAAACAGGCCTATCGCCACTATGAATGTAACGCCAAGGGCGACGCGGCGGCGGCCTTCCGGCGGCAGTTCTGCCACGAGGACGTCGCCATCGAGATGATCGGCGTATGGGACACGGTCAAGGCGCTGGGCCTGCGTCTGCCGCTGCTTTGGCGCTGGGCTGAGGAACGTCACGCCTTCCACAGCCATCAGCTTGGCCCGGCAACGCGCCACGGCTATCACGCGCTGGCGCTGGATGAGACCCGTGAAGTGTTCGAGCCGGTCCTGTGGGAATGTACCCCCGATTTCAAGGGCCATGTCGAACAGGTCTGGTTCCGCGGCACCCACGGTGATGTCGGCGGCCAGTTGAACGGGTTCGAGGAGGCCCGTCCCCTCAGCAACATTTCCCTGATCTGGATGCTGGACAAGGCCGAGTTGCACGGCCTGCCGCTACCACAAGGCTGGCGCGACCGCTTCCCCACCGACACCCACGCACCCTCGGTCGGCACATGGCGCGGCTGGGGCAAGATTTTCCTGCTGCGCAAGCACCGGACGGTGGGCAAGGACAGGTCCGAGCGCCTGCATGTCTCGGTCTCGCCGGATGAGCTGCCCCGCTGGGTGCCGATGCCGGACTTGCCCTCGCATCCGGCGCAGTAGGGCTGATTTAGTCGAAAATCGTTGGTCGCGTGCTTTCAGCATGCGCTCTGAAGGCCTCATTGATATCGGCTTCTATAACTCTGTTCAGTGAAAGTTCCGGCAGGG
This sequence comes from Alphaproteobacteria bacterium, assembly GCA_030426685.1. GTDB lineage: Bacteria > Pseudomonadota > Alphaproteobacteria > Rhodobacterales > Rhodobacteraceae > Ruegeria. The sequence continues at coordinate 48,958 of JAUHYC010000022.1, read as the reverse complement.
CATCGGGCGCGAAGAACCCAACATCGTCGGTTTCTAATCCGGCCTCTGGATCGCTTCCATCGGTCTGGCTGCATAGGAGGAATATTTTGTAAAAATCTTTCGAACTTGGTGGGTAAGGGTGCTTTGCCTTGTGGCGCAGCGCAAACAAACGATCCGTCCGAACCCGCAAACCGGCCTCCTCCCAAACCTCGCGCTCGATGTTCTCGGCCACAGAGCTACCGATGTCGGCGAACCCACCTGGCATTGCCCAACGGCCATCGCTGCGTTCACGTACCAGCAGTATCTGCCCATCGCGGATTACCGCGCCACGAATATCAATGCTTGGCGTGGCATAGCCGGCAACATGTTCGGTGATCAGCCCATGGATCCGTGACAGCGGTACATGGCCCAGATCGGCCAGCATCTTGCGGGCCATAACTGCGATCTCGTCATATCGCTCACGGTCGAACGGGTCCTTGGTGAAGTGCTGGCCGGTTTCGGCCAGCGCCAACAGACGTTTTGCGCGCGCCAGCCAGGCATCCTCCTTTGCAGTCGGATCTTGGCGCATTGTCTTTACCGCCGCCGATCCCGGCGCGAGCTCATCGGCTGGAACGCCACGCCCACATGCGCCTCGCAATAGGGCTTGCCTGCCTCAACCGGCAGGCCGCAGAACCAGAAATCTTCGGTCGCGGGGTCGCCGACGGGCCATTTGCAGGTCTTTTCGGTCAGTTCCATCAGCGACAGCTTTTTGGCCTTTTTCTCAACCTCATTGACCTTGGCCAGTGCCTCGGGGCTGATCTCATTGGCCGAGGGCTGCGGCGGCAGCGGCTGACCGGCCGGGATGATCTGGCGGCGCGCCGGTGTGGCCGGTTTCGCTTCCGGAGCAGGGGCCGGCCGGGCCGGTTCGGTTTTGGGTGCGGGTTTGGGCTTGGCCTCGGCCTTGGGGGCAGGAGCCGGTTTTTCCTTGGGCTCGGCCTTGGCCGGGGTGGCACCGGTGGCGCGGTTCGACAGGCCCAGGCGGTGGACCTTGCCGATCACCGCGTTGCGGGTCACGCCGCCCAGTTCCTTGGCGATCTGGCTGGCCGACTGGCCCTCGCCCCACATCTTTTTCAGCAGTTCTACGCGCTCGTCAGTCCAGGACATCATTTGCCTTTCAAAAGCGGAAAGCGGCCCCAGATTCGGGCCGCCTTGGGAAATCGTCTCAGCCCCCTATTTTAATCACTGCGGGCCGAGTTACAAGCGGTCTTCGAATCAGCTATTAGGCAGAACATGCAGAATCTCACGGATCAGGATGCACGCCGCTTCGGCGCGGTGAACTGGATGGGCCTCTATACGTTGGCGCAGCGCGAAACGCAGCGCTTCATGGCGGTCTGGACGCAAACGCTGCTGGCGCCGCTGGTGACGGCGGGCCTGTTCCTGCTGATCTTCAACATCGCCATCGGCCCCAGCCGGTCGGATGTGATGGGCGTGCCGTTCCTGACCTTTCTGGCGCCGGGTATCATGATGATGACGGTGATTCAGAACGCCTTTGCCAACACCTCGTCCTCGATGGTGATCGCCAAAGTGCAGGGCAACATCGTCGATACACTGATGCCGCCCTTGTCGCCGTTGGAAATCCTGCTGGGCTATCTGGCAGGCGGCATTGTCCGGGGCATCCTGATCGCACTGGTCGTGGCCATCGCGCTGGCGCTGGTTCTCGGTCTCGTCCCGCAGAACCCGGCTGTCGCATTGACCTTTGTGGTGCTGGGTGGCGCTTTCATGGGCGCGCTGGGTCTGTTTGCCGGGATATTTGCCAACAAGTTCGACCAGATGGCGGCGATCACCAACTTCATCGTCACACCACTGGCCTTCCTGTCCGGCACCTTCTACTCGGTGCAGGCGCTGCCGCCGGTGCTGAACCGCCTCAGCCATGTGAACCCGGTCTTTTATCTGATCGACGGGCTGCGCTATGGCATGATCGGCGTGTCCGACAGCTCTCCGTGGCTGGGGATGGTGGTCTGTGCCACCGCGACCGTTCTGGTTGGTGCGCTGACCTGGCAGATGCTGCGCACCGGCTATCGGCTCAAGGCCTGACGCTGCCGCGCCTCGCGCCAGACCAGAATCAAGCCCCCGGTCAGGATGATGGTTGAGCCGATCATGCTGACCCCATCCGGGATCACCCCAAAGATGGCAAAATCGTAAAAGGCTGCAAAGATCAGCGTCGCATAGCTGATCGGCGCCACAAAGGACGCATCTGCCCGCGCCATGCCGTTGACAAAACAGGCCTGCGCGCAGGCCATCAGCACGCCGATCCCCGCCAGCGCCGCCCATTGCTGAGGCGTGGGCATCTGAAACACGAAACTCACCGCGACCGAGGCGATGGTCAGCCCCATTGTGTTGTTGACCAGAAGTATTTGAATCGGGCTCTCACGGCCCGACAGTTTCTTGATGAAAATCAGCTCCATCCCGATCACCACCGCCGCGCTCAACGCCAGCAATGCAGCGGGTTGAAAACTGGCGGGTGTCGGACGCAACAGGATCAGCGCCCCGGCCAGCGCCACCGCGGCCGCCAACCAGCGCCAGGGCCCCACGCCCTCTTTCAGCAGCGGAATCGCCAGCACCATTGCAAAGACCGGGTTCAGGAACGAGATCGCCGTGGCATCCGCAATCGGAATGAACGCGACCGAGGCAAACATCAGCGTGATTCCCAGCCAGCCGAAACTCGTCCGCCCGATATGCAGCCCCCAATGCGGACGGCTCAGGCGCGGACGCAGCAGGCCGACCGCGCTCATGATGACCAGAAACGCAAACAGAAACCGCCCATGGCTGATCTGCATCGGGTGCAGCGGTGGGCCCAGCACATCCGTACCCAACGCCTTGGCCAGCAGAGTGGTGCTGGCGATAAAGGCGCTGGCGGCAACAATCAGCAAGGCCGCAAGCGGTGGGTTGTGCGCTTTGGCGACGAACATGGCTCAGCGGTGCGGCAGAGTGTGCGAAATGGCAAGCGGGAATTGCAGTCTCACACTGAAATATCAATGTTTGCGATTTTCAGGGTTTTCAGACCGCCCGCACCCGGCTATATGGCGCGGCATGATCAAACACGCCCATATCCTGCGCCTCCGACGCCGACGCCTGACCGCGTAACCGGCCCGTTTGATCCCATTGCGCTGTCCAAATCCGCGCAACCCCCTCCAAATCAGTTGACGACCATAGCTCTCGTGTATCACTCACAGGGCTTAAGCTATTCGAAAAGGATGATGCGATGATCCCGTCCGTTCTGCCGACCTATAACCGCGCGCCCCTGACATTCGTAAAGGGCGAAGGCGCCTGGCTGACCGAGGCGGACGGCCGACGTTTCCTGGATCTCGGCGCGGGCATTGCGGTGAACGCTCTGGGCCATGCACACCCGGCGCTGGTGGCGGCGCTGACGGAACAGGCGCATCAACTGTGGCATGTCTCGAACCTCTACCAGATCCCGCAACAGCAGGCGCTGGCCGACAAGCTGGTGGAGCATACTTTTGCCGACACGGTGTTCTTTACCAATTCCGGCACGGAATCCTGTGAACTGGCCGTGAAAATGGCCCGCAAGTATTTCTATGACAAGGGCCAGCCCGAGCGGGTTGAGATCATCACTTTCGATGGCTCCTTCCACGGCCGGTCCTCTGCCGGTATCGCCGCCGCCGGGTCGGAAAAGATGACCAAAGGCTTCGGCCCGCTGCTGCCCGGATTTGTGCACGTGACCTTTGGTGACCTCGATGGTGTGACCAACGCCATCTCGGACAATACAGCGGCCATCCTGATCGAACCGGTCCAGGGCGAAGGCGGCATCCGCCCGGTCCCCGATGCAGAACTCAAGGCGCTGCGCCAGATCTGCGAGGACAACGGCCTGCTGCTGATCCTGGACGAGGTGCAATGCGGCGTCGGCCGGACCGGCAAGCTGTTCGCGCATGAATGGGCGGGGATTGCCCCGGACATCATGATGGTGGCTAAAGGCATCGGCGGCGGCTTCCCTCTGGGCGCAGTGCTTGCCACCGAAGAGGCCGCCAGCGGCATGACGGCAGGCACGCATGGCTCCACCTATGGAGGCAACCCCTTAGGTTGCGCAGTGGGCTGCGCGGTAATCGATCAGGTCGCCACGCCTGCCTTCCTCGAAGGCGTCAACCGCAAGGCGGGCCTTTTGCGTCAGAAGCTCGAGGGCCTGATCGCCGACCACCCCGACGTGTTCGAAGAGGTGCGCGGGTCCGGCCTGATGCTGGGCCTGAAGTGCAAGGTAGCCAATATCGACGTGGTGAATGCGGGCTATGACAACGGGGTCATCACCGTCCCCGCCGCCGACAACGTCATCCGCCTGCTGCCGCCTCTGACGCTGACCGAGGATGACATCGCGCAGGCAATGATCCGCCTCGACAAGACCGCCCTTCAGGTTGAATCCCAGCTCACCACCACCTGAGCTTCATCTTTTTCCAAATACTCCGGGGGTCCGGGGGCAGCGCCCCCGGCCACCGACAGCCAAAAGCGACACGATATGAACCATTTCCTCGACATCCACAAAACCGACCCCACCGCCTTGCGGTCCATGATCGACAACGCCAGCGCCATGAAACAGGCCCGCCTTGGCCGCCCCAAGGCCGCCCCCGATGACGATCAGCCGCTGGCCGGTCGCATGGTGGCGCTGATCTTCGAAAAACCCTCAACCCGCACCCGGGTGTCCTTTGATGTCGGTGTGCGCCAGATGGGCGGGCAGACCATGGTGCTGTCCGGCAAGGACATGCAGCTGGGCCATGGTGAAACCATTGCCGACACCGCCCGTGTGCTGTCACGCTATGTCGACATGATCATGATCCGCACCTTTGATGAAACCATCCTGACCGAAATGGCCGAATACTCGGACGTACCTGTGATCAACGGCCTGACCGACCGCACCCATCCCTGCCAGATCATGGCCGACGTGCTGACCTATGAGGAGCACCGCGGCCCGATCAAAGGCAAAAAGGTGGTCTGGACCGGCGATGGCAACAATGTCTGCGCCTCGTTCCTGCACGCCGCGGGTCAGTTCGGCTTCGACCTGACCTTTACCGGCCCGGCTCAGCTGGATCCGGAAGAAGAGTTCATGGGGCTTGCCCGCCAGAAAGGCTCGAAGATCGTGATCGAACGGGACCCGCACAAGGCGGTCGAAGGCGCCGATCTGGTGGTCGCCGACACTTGGGTCTCGATGCATGACAGCCAGTCTGCCAAGGAACGCCGCCACAACATGCTGCGCCCCTATCAGGTCAACGCCGAGCTAATGTCGCATGCCAAGCCCGACGCGCTGTTCATGCACTGCCTGCCTGCCCACCGCGAGGAAGAGGCGACCTCCGAAGTCATGGACGGCCCCAACTCGGTGATCTTCGACGAGGCCGAAAACCGATTGCATGCGCAAAAAGCGGTCATGCGCTGGTGCCTGGGCGTCTGAGACTCACTGAAACCACCGAGAGAGCCACACGGCTCTCTTAATTCTCGGAGCCCCCATGCCGCACGTTACCCTTGAATTCTCAGCAGGTCTTGAACAGTCTCATGATTTTCAAGCCGTCTGCGAACAGCTTTATACGGTTCTCGCCGGGCATGAAGAGTTTGACCCGCCAACGCTCAAAATCCGCGCCACCCCGGTACCGTTTTCTCGCATCGGAACCGAACCGCAGACCTTCATCCATGCCACGCTCTTGCTGATGCAGGGCCGGGATGAGGCCACGCGGACCGAGCTCAACGCGATTATTCTGGACGTTCTGGCCAGAACCATGCCCGAGGTCGGCAGCATTACCGTGCAGGACGTTGAAATGACCCGTGCCACTTACGCAAAACGCCTTTCAGGTTGATGCAGCGTACACTCTCGGATTTCGTCATGGCCGAGTGTGGCTGAGAACTAAGTGAACAATCCGGGCAACTGGGTGGCAAGCGCAGATGCCCGGCGCTTCCCTCAGCCGTGTATCGGCGCGTTATTGATCGCGCTGAGATCTTCCATGATGTCAAAGACATGATCCGAAGTCACTGTAACCCCAATGGCCTCAAGGCGTTTCATATGCATCGCTTTGTAGGTTTCCAGGCTCGCACGATCGCGAAACAGATATGTTGACCCGAAATGGTTCGTGCCTTCTTCTATGGTCCAGATTTTCCAGACGACACCTGGCTCTTGGGCGATGCTCTCTGCCAGTTCTTTTGTGCCAGCCAGAAACTCTTCGGTGACAGGCCCGTCATAAGCCAAATGCAGATCCCAGATTTTCATCGTACTCATGGTCGAGTGCTCCATGTTAAGAGGTTAAAAGCGTGTGATCAGCGGTTCTTGCCAAGCTGCACAAAGCTTAGAATTGCAAGCAGCGCAAAGAAGATAGGATCGGACCAGCCAAAGCCCGTGAACACCCCGGTCAGGCAGGCATATAGCGTGATGATGACGCCCAGAATATTGGTCCACATCAAACCTTTCAGAATGTTCTGTGTCGTCTCGCTGCCGGCTTCGGTGTTTCGAAACAGGAAGCTGATGATGCCGATGCCGCCCAGAAAGATCGCGTTATGCTGCGACAGAAACACCGCATACTGATCGTTCAGCTGCAGGCCGTAATTGGGCCAAAGGATGGTTGGCGCGAAAAACAGCGCGAGTGCGAAAAATATGTAGATCACACCATGCGCGGTCAGGAAGGTTTTGTTGGTCATGTCTCGCCTATCTGTGGTTGGGGTAGCTTTTTGCGAAGCTGATTGAGCGTCCTGATCATCTCGCGTCTGGTTTCGGTGCTCAGGCGTCCGAATACTTGCTCCAGCGCCTGATTGTGGACGGGCATGAACTCGGCCACTTTCTGTTGCCCGGCTTCTGTCAGGCGCAAAACGCGGGCACGCTTGTCGGTTTCATCAACCGTCTTTTCTACCAGACCGGCCTGAATCAGGTTTTTGACCACAACATCCAGATTGCCGGATGTTGAAAGCGTCAGACGCATCAGGTCATTGATTGTCAACGCGCCTTTGGTGCTCAGCGTTTCCAGCGTGTCCCACTGAGGTGCCGTCAGCCCCCCTGCACGAAACACCGGTCCCATGGCGCGCATGAATAACTGCTGACTTCGCAGCAGGGCCAAAACCAGGGCCTGGTTCTCTCGGTTCTGAGTCTCTTGTGTCATGCAAGTTATTTATCCCTAATTAGGGATATTATCAAGATGCGTCTCAGCGTCTGGGTTTCTCAAATACGCACGCCACCCGTGCAGGGCTGCACTGACACCGAGCGCCTGCCTGCATATACTCTGATGTGACGAATGCTTGCCTGCATTGGATGACCCATGAAGATGAGGATGCGAATATGAGTTGGAACCCCACCCATAACCCCGAATGCGCCTCCGAAAACGATGCGCTCGAGACCTTGATCATCCCACGTGCCCGCGATCTGGGCGGGTTCGAAGTGCGTCGCGCGCTGCCGTCGGTCAAGCGCCAGCTTGTCGGCCCCTTCATTTTCTTTGACCAGATGGGCCCCGCCGAGTTCATCACCGATGGCGGTATCGACGTCCGCCCACACCCGCATATCGGGCTGGGCACCGTGACCTACCTCTATCAGGGCGAGTTCGAGCATCGCGACAGCATCGGCACCCATCAGATGATCTACCCCGGTGAGGTCAACTGGATGGTCGCAGGGCGCGGCGTGACCCATTCCGAGCGGACAAGCGAAGAAACACGCGCCAAAAAGCACAGCCTGTTCGGTATCCAAACCTGGCTCGCCCTGCCGGAATCGCAGGAAGACATGGCTCCCGATTTCGAACACCACAAGCAGGCCGCACTGCCCCATATCGAAGATACAGGCGTCAGCGCCCGGCTGATCCTCGGCACCGCCTATGGCGAAACCAGCCCCGTGACCATGCTGTCCGAAACCTTCTATCTCGACATGCAGCTCAACCCCGGCGCGTCGTTTCCCCTGCCGGATGATCACGAGGATCGTGGCGTCTATGTCACCCAAGGTTCGGTCGAGGTGGCCGGCGACACGTTCGACGAGGGGCGCATGATGGTGTTTCGGCCCGGTGATCGTCTGTCTGTCAGGGCAGGGCCGCAGGGTGCGCGGTTGATGCTACTGGGCGGCGCGACGCTGAACGAGGATCGCTATATCTGGTGGAATTTCGTCTCGTCCTCGAAGGAGAAGATCGAAGCCGCCACACGCGAATGGCACACCGCCGACTGGGCCAGCGGCGCCTTTCACCTGCCGCCCGGCGACGACCAGGAGTTCATCTCAATCCCGAAAGAGCTCGAACGCACAAGCCCGCGCCGGGCGCGCGTCTGACCTGACGTCAGGCTGGCCCTGCCGAACAATCCCGGCGATCCTTCAACCGCCATCGGAGGGTCGCCATGAAGATTGTCATCGCGGGCGCAGGCAGTATCGGTTGTTATTGCGGCGCGTTGCTGGCCGCGGTTGGCCACAGCGTCACATTGCTGGGCCGCACCCGCGTGCTGGACCCGATCCGCGCGCAGGGGTTAACGGCCACCGATTTCTCGGGCCTGCACTGCACTGTGCCCGCCGATCAGTTGACCCTTTCCGAGGATCCCGCCTGCCTGAGCGAGGCGGAGCTGATCATCGTCACAGTCAAATCCGGCGCAACACCCGAAATGGCGACGCTGATCGCCGCCCATGCCCCGGCCAAATCCCCGGTTCTGTCCTGGCAAAACGGTATGGACAACACCCGCATCCTGCGCGGCGCGCTTCCCGGGCGCGACGTGCGGGCCGGAATGGTGCCCTTCAATGTGGTGCCCACGGACGCGGCAACCTATCACCGCGCCACCTCGGGTGAGATCGTCATCGAAACCGGCCCCGATGCGCTGGCCCGGCACCTCAGCACCCCCGATCTTCCGGTCACCGAAAGCGACCGGATCGAGGCAGTGCAATGGGGCAAGCTGGTGATCAACCTCAACAATGCGCTGAATGCCCTGTCGGGCCTGACTTTGCAGAGCCAGCTGCTTGACCGCAACTGGCGCCGCCTGATGGCCGATCAGATGGCCGAGGCGCTGCGCGTTCTAACTGCCGCAGGCATCGACGTGGCCTCGACGACACCGCTGCCCGCATGGATGACACCGCATATCCTGCGCCTGCCAACGCCGCTCTTCACCCGCATCGCCGCGAAAATGCTCACCATCGACCCCAGCGCCCGCACTTCGATGGCCTACGATCTGATGGCGGGTCGCGCGACCGAAATCGACAGCCTGCAAGGAGAAATCATCAAACTTGGCCGCGAAACAGCGATCCCGACCCCGATCAACAGCCGTGTCGCCCAACTGATCCACCAAGCCCCGAGTAAGCCACTCACGGTCGATCAGATCATCCCCTGATCCGATGCTTCATCTGGCCAAAAATACCTCGGAGCGCGAGGCAGAGCCTCGCAAATAAACCGGATCAGCCGAACGCGGTCAGGACCCAGTAAATCACCGCCGACATCACCGCCGCCGCCGGAACGGTAATCACCCAGGCAGCCACGATGGTCATGAAATGCGACCGCCGCACCAGCTTGCGCCGCCGACGCTCTTCCCGGGCAAGCCGCAGATCTGCAGGGCGCTGGCGGTTCGAATGTTTCCACCGCCGGTCCGAATGCCACTCCCGGTAAAACCCGACGCCAAACACCGCTCCGACCGCGATATGAGTCGAACTGACCGGCAGACCCAGCCAGCTGGCAACGATCACGGTAATGGCAGCCGACAGCGCCACGCAGAAGGCGCGCATCGGGTTTAGCTTGGTAATCTGGCTGCCCACCATGCGGATCAGTTTGGGCCCGAACAGGAACAGGCCAAAGGAAATGCCAAAGGCCCCAATCACCATCACCCATGTCGGGATCGAGACTTTCGACGCGAAGTCGCCAAACTCGGCGGCGTGTACAATTGCAGCCAGCGGGCCGACCGCATTGGCCACATCATTGGCCCCGTGCGCAAAACTCAGAAATGCCGCCGAGATCACCAGAGGCAGGCCAAACAGCGTCTTCAACGACCGGGTTCGGTTCTCAAGCCCCTCGGATTTTCGCCGCACCCACGGCACTGTCATGGCCCAGACCAGCCCGCCAGAGGCCAGCCCGATCAGCAGGGCATATTCAAGATCGATCTTAACGATCCGCTTCAGGCCCTTGACGGACAGATAGGTGGCAAAGGCCCCGGCCATTACCGCGACCAGAATGGGCACCCAGCGGCGTGCGGCCGCGATCTTGTCGTCCTGATACTGTATCCTGTGTTTGATCAGCGCCAGAAACCCTGCGGCGATCACCCCGCCCAGAACGGGCGAGATCACCCAGCTTGCCGCAATCGCACTCATCGTGCCCCAGCTGACCGCGCTCAGACCCGCCGCGGCGATACCTGCACCCATCACGCCACCCACGACCGAGTGTGTGGTCGAGACCGGCGCCCCGACCCAGGTGGCCAGATTGACCCACAGCGCCGATGAGATCAGCGCCGCCATCATCGCCCAGATAAACACGTTGCTGTTCTGAACCGAGGCAGGGTCGATGATCCCTTTCGAGATGGTCGAGACCACATCGCCCCCCGCCAGCAATGCGCCCGCGCTTTCGGCGATGGCGGCGATCAGGATGGCACCGCCCATGGTCAGGGCGTTCGCGCCCACCGCCGGACCCATGTTGTTGGCCACATCATTGGCGCCGATATTGATCGCCATATAGGCCCCGAAAGCCGCCGCGGCGACAACGATCAATCCACCATCCGCCTGTCCGAACAGCACAGCCGCGATCAGACCGGCCAGTGCGATAAAGGCCAGCGCAATCCCGGGGGCCAGCAAGGGGCGCGCGACATGGGCGTTTGCATACTCAACGCGCGAGATGCGGTGAAGGTCACTGTCCAGCGCGTGCCAGCGGGATTTGGGAGGTATATCTGACATCAGTTCACAAGTGCCAAGTTATTTGACGCCCGCCGCTACCCGTTTCCGGGCTCTGCGGCAACAGGATGTCATCAATTTTTTACAGATTCGTTACAAATGCAGCAGCAAATCACGCAGCTCGGGCTCCTGCACCCGTTCTGCGGCCATATCGGGTGAGACCCAGCACCGCTGGCGTTGATCGGCTTCGGGATACTCATTGGCCAGATCCGACACATGAATGCGATAAACGGTGGTCACAACCTGCTGCGCCGTTCCGTCGTCCAATGTCTTGTCGAAAGAATACTGGCCGACCGGTTCTTTCTGCACCTCGCTGGCCCGAACCCCGGCCTCTTCCCAGGCTTCCTGCAGCGCGGTTTCGGGGCCGTTGCAGCCATCGATGGGCCAGCCCTTTGGGATAATCCAGCGTCCGGTGCCGCGGCTGGTGATCAGCAGAACCTCATCATCGGGGCCAGCTTTGCGCGTGCACAGCGCCGCGACCTGCACCCGTTTGGGGCGCTGGACCAGCGGTCGCGCGACTTCTTCCCAGATGTTGCTTAGCCAGTTTGTCATGTTCGGCCTGCTCGGAGGTGTTTGTTATTATTCGAAAGGTCTACATAATCATGTAGCGCTAACTTAACAATATGCCCGCTCAGATTTGAGCGTTTATGACCGGATTGCAACCGAAATGCGCGATTTTGTTGCCTTTTGGCTGAATTGCGTCCGGGAATACCCGAATATCCCGCGCACAGGTTGGATTCAGCTTCAGGTTTTCCGGCGTTTCGCGCGCAGGGTCGGGTCGGCCTGCGTAGGATCTTCGGGCCAGGGATGCTTGGGATACTGCGCCCGCATGTCCTTGCGTACATCCGCATAGGACCCGGCCCAGAACCCCGGCAGATCACGGGTGATCTGGATCGGTCTCTGCGCTGGTGACAGCAAGGTGATCTTCAGCGGCTCGTCACCGATCATCGGGTGTTGCGTCACGCCAAACACCTCTTGCAGGCGCACCGAGATTTCGGGCACCGCGCCGCCATAGTCGATCGGTAATTTACGACCCAGAGGTGTCACAAAAGACCCCGGTGCACGGCGGTCCAGCTCCTGCGTCTGGGTCCAGTCCAGACGGGCGCGCAGGGCGGGCAGCAGATCAAAGCGTTTCCAGTCCTCGGCGTTGCGCACACCCGAGAGCATGGGCAACAGCCAGTCCTCAAGCGTTTCCAGCAGCCCCTGATCCGAGAAATCCGGCAGATCCACGCCCGCGGCCCGCACCAGTTCCACTCGCGCCGCAAACCGTGCGGCGGCCCCGTTCAGGCGCAAACCCAGATCGCGCACACCGTCCAGCATCGCACGTGCCACTGCGTCTTCGGGGACGTCTTTCCAGATGCGATCCGCCAGTGTGATCGCCCCGAACCGCTCCTGCTGCCGCGCGATCACCCGACGCTCACGTTTCGACCATTCGCAGCTGTCGGCCCAGCTGATCTGATCACCAAACAGTTCGCGGATTTCTGCTTCCGAGATGCGCGCCGCCATCCGCACCCGTGCCTCGCGCGGGTTTCCGTCCGTATCGGTCACCACCAGATACGGGGCCACCGCCAGCGTATCATCGCTTTCCAGCACCACGCCTTTTCCACCCGACAGCACATAGCGCGGCACATCGCCCTTGCGCCGCTGCCCGATCCGGTCGGGATAGGCGAGTGCCGCCATCGCCGCCGGGCTTAGATCAGACGATCCACTGGCCTGCGCCCGCAGCCGCTTTGCCTCGCTCTTGACGCGATCCAGCGCGCCCATATTGACCTGCCACACCCGGTTGCGCTGAAACGCGCGCAGGTCGCGCAGCGCCTCGAGCCGCAGAGACAGATCGACCGGAGCGCCTCTCAGAGGGTCGCGCTCGGCCATAAGCGCCGCCAGAGCTGCGGCGCCAGACCCGGCCCGTACCAGCATATGCCCCAGGCGCGGATGCAGCGGCAGCGCCGCCAATGCCCGGCCGTGTTCGGTGATCCGCCCCCGGCCATCCAGTGCGCCCAGCATCGCCAGCAACGCGCGCGCCTCGGCCATGGTGCCGTCGGGTGGCGGGGTCAGAAACGCCAGCTCTCCCGGTTCCGCGCCCCAGACCGCCAGCTCCAAAGCCAACCCGGTCAAATCGGCAGCTTCGATCTCGGCAGGCGGGTAGGAGGCTAGCGCCCCCTCTTCGCCCTTCGACCACAGCCGATAGCAGGTGCCCTCGGCCACGCGTCCCGCACGCCCCGCGCGCTGGGTCGCTTCGGCGCGCGTCACCCGTTCCGTCACCAGCCGCGACATGCCTGCACCCGGGTCGAACCGCGCCCGCCGCGCTTGCCCCATATCCACCACCACGCGGATATCGGGAATAGTCAGCGAGGTTTCGGCAATCGACGTCGCCAACACCACTTTGCGCCCGGCCTCAACCGGTGCGATCGCCGCGCGCTGGGCGGCAAAGGGCAGGGCACCAAACAACGGCCTCAGCATACAATCTGCGGGCAGACGACGCGCTAACGCGGCCTCGGCGCGCCTGATCTCCTCCTCGCCGGGCAGGAATACCAGCATGCCACCGGTCGTTTCCCGTTCGGCCTGCACCACCAGATCGACCAACGCATCCAACCGCCGCGCCTGCGCGCCCAAAGGCCTGTCCAGCCAGCGCAGCTCAACCGGATAACTGCGCCCCTCGGAGGTAACCAAGGGCGCCCCCATCAGCCGCCCCACCGGCTCGACGTCCAGGGTCGCCGACATCGCCAGCAGGATCAGGTCATCCCGCAGCGCGCCAGTCACCTCAAGGCACAGCGCCAGCCCCAGATCGGCATTCAGCGAACGTTCGTGGAACTCATCGAAGATCACCGCCCCGATGCCCGGCAGGTCGGGCTCGGATTGCAGCATTCGGGTCAGAATGCCCTCGGTGACCACCTCGATCCGGGTGGCTTTGGATACTTTCGCCTCACCCCGCACCCGGTAGCCGACGGTCTGGCCCACTTTCTCGCCCAGCGTCTCGGCCATCCGCTCGGCAGCGGCGCGGGCCGCCAGCCGCCGCGGTTCCAGCATCACGATCCGGCCATCGCACAACCCGGCCTGCATCATCTTAAGCGGCACGCGGGTGGTCTTGCCCGCGCCCGGAGGCGCCTGCAGCACTGCCCGACCATGCGCACGCAGGGCCTCCAGCAATTCGGGAATGGCATCATCTATGGGCAGGCGTGTCGTCATCGGGCTCTTATCCGCCAACTGTTGGCAGAGGTCCAGTTCCCGTGACATTTGCCGCGCTAGGCTCTGGACAAAGCCCCCAAGGGGGCGGCAAGTAGTCGTGCCGCACATGAAGGTACCGGAATGCAGACAGACAGCCTAGCCGACAGGATTTTGAACGGAGACCGCCGGGCGCTGGCCCGCGCGATCACGCTGGTCGAAAGCGGGCGGGCCGATCACCGCGCGCAGGCCACGGCGCTGCTGGATGAACTGGCCGGGGCTGGGCGGCAATCGCTGCGCATCGGCCTGTCCGGGACACCGGGCGTCGGCAAATCCACCTTCATCGAAAGCTTCGGCATGATGCTGACGGGGCAGGGATTGCGGGTGGCCGTGCTGGCGGTCGATCCCAGCTCGGCCCGCTCGGGCGGTTCGATTCTGGGCGACAAAACCCGCATGGAACGCCTCAGCCGAGAGAAAAATGCCTTTATCCGCCCGTCGCCCAGCCAGAGCCACCTCGGCGGTGTTGCCCGCCGCACGCGCGAAGCGATTGCGCTCTGCGAGGCTGCGGGCTTTGATGTCGTGCTGATCGAAACCGTTGGCGTCGGCCAGTCCGAAACCGTGGTGGCCGAGATGTCCGATCTGTTTCTGCTGCTGCTCGCACCTGCAGGTGGGGATGAGCTGCAGGGCGTCAAGCGCGGCATCATGGAAATGGCTGACATGATCCTGATCAACAAGGCCGATGGCGACCTGAAAGCCACCGCCACCCGCACCTGCGCCGACTACGCCGGGGCATTGCGCCTGTTGCGCAAACGCCCGCAAGACCCCGAGGGGTTTCCCAAGGCCATGACCGTTTCGGCTGTCGAGGAACACGGGCTGGAGCAGGCCTGGGATGAGATGCAATCCCTCACCTCCTGGCGACGCGAGGCCGGCCACTGGGCCGCCAATCGCGCAACACAGGCGCAATACTGGTTCGAACAGGAGGTGCGCCATGCGCTTCTGGCCCGTCTGGAGACGCCGCAGATGCGTGACCGCATGACCGAACTCGGCACGCAGGTCAGCGCCGGTGACCTCAGCCCTTCTGCCGCGGCCGAGCAAATCCTCAACCGGCTTGCAGAACAGTAACAGTTTGACTGGCTTATCTGGCAACGGCTGGTGCTGCGGCCGCCAGAAGTGTATTTTATATATGTTTATTGCAATGGTCCGTTTATGATTTGCTGAGTGTGAGGCTGGGCAATGCGCGGGTCCAAACGCTTTGAATCGCGACCGGATGGACTGACGAGCGGGACATTTCAAGATGCCCAATATCAACGGAACCAACGGCAATGACGATATCGATGTCACGAATGACACCGGTACTCTGAACGGCTCGCCGCAAGGACCCCGATCGATAACATTCGGGGCCGCGGTGGTGACGATGACATCGACATCATCAACAGTACGATTTCCGGCAATGTTCTGGGGAACGCGGGCACCGACACCATTACCGTCACTGGCAGTACGGTGGGCGGGCGCATCGCCAGCGGAGCCGATGCCGATACGGTCGATATCAGTGGTTCGACCGTTGGCAACATCAGACTGGGCAGCGGCGATGATACGCTGAATATCATCAGTACAACCGTATCGGGCGACATTCGCGGCGGTTCTGGCACCGACACGCTGAACCTGCCCGTTGGCACCGTCATCACAGATGACACATTCGGGACGATCACGGTAGAAGACGGGGTTGGCTACTCGGTCTCCAGCGGCACATTTACACTGCCATCAGGGACGACCGTTACCTATTCGGCGTTCGAAAACGGCTCCGGGATGCCCTGTTTCACCCGCGATACGCGGATCATGACGCAGTACGGGGCTGCAATGATCCAGAGTTTGCACCCCGGCGACATGATCCCCACCCTCGGGCAGGGGTTGCACCCGATCAGATGGATCGGGCGGCGAAGATTTGACCGCAGGACATTGCAGGCCAATCCTCGGCTCTGGCCGGTGCGCATTCTTGCAGGCGCTCTGGGCGGCGGGCTGCCCGCGCGCGATTTGCTGGTTTCGCGCCAGCATCGCATGCTGGTGCAATCCAAAATCGCCCAGCGTATGTTCGGTGCGGCCGAGGTTCTTATTCCGGCCATCAAGCTTACCGCGCTGCCCGGCATTTATGTCGATGAAAGCGTCGACAGCGTCGAATATTTCCACCTGCTGTTCAACCGCCATCAGGTGATCTTTGCCGAGGAGGCCCCGACCGAAAGCCTTTATACCGGGCCTGAGGCGCTAAAATCACTCAGCACCGCCGCGCGGCAAGAGATTTTCGGGATTTTTCCCGAACTCGCCGACGTAAATCACATCAGCGACCCCGCCCGCCTGATCCCGCGCGGACGTCTGCAGGCACAGCTGATCACCCGGCATCTGAAGAACAACAAACCCCTGTTGCAGATGCCCCCGAACGGCAGCGCAGGTGAAATCGACAAGAGTGCAAAGATTTCGCCGCATCCGTCTTGACCCTTTGCGCGATTCCCACTACACGCATCCAACCAGTTTTCGGGCGCGACTTCGGGTTGCGCCCCTTGTGATTTGGCCGTGGGTCTTGTACCCGGCCTCCAGAAACAAAGGAAGAAACCATGTCGCGCCGTTGCGAACTGACCGGAAAAGGCCCGATGACTGGCAACAATGTCAGCCACGCCAAAAACAGAACTCGTCGTCGTTTTCTGCCCAACCTGAACGACGTTACCCTGCAGTCCGAAACTCTGGGCCGCGGTGTCAAGCTGCGCATCTCGGCGGCTGCCCTGCGCTCGGTTGACCACCGTGGTGGTCTGGACGCGTTCCTGGCCAAAGCCAAGGATGACGAACTGTCGGCCAACGCCCTGAAAGTGAAAAAGGAAATCGCCAAGGCACAAGCCTCGGCCTAAAGCCTTTTCTCACACGAATTTTCGGCCCTGCACCTCACGGTGCGGGGCTTTTTTTGTTTGAGCCCCGCCCGATTGGCAGGCCATTGTTCTCGAATTAATGATAAAGCATACAAATCCGTGATGTTGTTCACATACTGACCGCCCGACTCGGCATATGTTCATGCTTATTGTTGTTGAGGAGGGGGTCCTCATGCCTTTTAGAGTAACGAATTTACTGTTGATCTTACCGAATTCCATTGCGGCTGTGATGGCGCGCTGCACGCGGATGCAACGCCGGGTGAATCGCCTTCATACCGGAATGAACGCTAGGCCGATCAAACCGCCCAAGCCCTGAACCGGGCATACTGTCTCAGGCCTGCCTTTCCACTTGAAGCAGGCCTGACGCGGGGCGTATATCCGGGCTGATATGAAAGCCATAATCCGCAGCTTACTGCCATTTGCATTGTCCTTGCTGGTGATCGTCACCGGGCAGGGTCTTGCCGCGTCGCGTGGAATTGACCGCGTTGTGGGGCAGATGGTGCTGTGTACCGGCACTGGGCCTGTCGTTGTCTATATGGACGCGGAGGGCCAGCCGACTCAGGCACCGCATTACTGTCCGGACTATGCGCTGAGCCTGCTGGGTGCGGTACATCAGGCGCAGGCAGAAGTTCCTGCAGCGCCTGCTGTTGCGCTGCCCGCGTTGCAGCTTCAATCGCGGAACCTGATCTCGGCTCCATTACCGCAGCACCCCGCCCGTGCGCCTCCTGCTCTGGCCTGATTCCATCTTCTTCAGAAAAATCAGACCTAAAAACAAGGAGAGGCGCCATGTCCCTCAAATCCACTCTGCTTGCAACCCTGACAACTCTGTCTCTGGCTTCGGGCGCGTTTGCCGCTGATGCCATCGCGGTTGAAGACGCCTATGCTCGGTCCTCGGGCAAGACCGCCAAGGCCGGAGCGGCCTTTATGATGATCGAAAACCAAAGTGACACCGATGACCGCCTGATCGGTGCGACCTCGGATGTGGCCGCCCGGGTCGAACTGCACACGCACAAAATCGATGAGAACGGTGTCGCCAAGATGATCCATGTCGAGGAAGGCTTTGCCATTCCCGCGGGCGAGACGCACATGCTCAAGCGCGGCGGCGATCACGTCATGTTCATGGGCCTCAAAGCCCCGTTCGAACAGGGTGCGACAGTGCCCGTCACGCTGATTTTCGAACAGGCCGGTGAGGTGGTGGTCGAAATCCCCGTCGATCTGGAACGTCAGGACGCAGGCGCACATTCGAACTAACGCCTGTCTTCGGGCCGCGCTGCGGCCGTCATCCATGCGTCAGGCCGGGCGGTGCCCGGCCTGTAGCCTCTAGCGGTTGACGACGCGCATTTCCAACCGCTCGCCCGCTTTCTTGAACCGCGCGGCCAGAAAGAACATCACCACCGCCGAGGTCAGCGCGAAGAAGGCAATCGCCCAGCCCAGCGCCACCATCCCGCTGCCGGGCCAGAAGATCAGCACCAACCCGATGATCAAAGCGAAAATGCCCGAATTGCGCACCGTCGCGCGCTCGGGGTCATTCGGATGCATCTGTGGCAGTGCCATCAACGATCCAAAGGCAACAAGCAGCGCCATCGCGCCCAGCAGGGTAAAGGCCACCCAGGCCACGCCCTGCGGCCAGATCAACAGAACCAGCCCGACCAGCGCCGCCCCAATTCCGAACCCACCGATCAACCCGCGCCGCCCAAAGCCGAGCCAGGTCAGCGCGCCATCCAGGATCAGCAGCACCCCCACCAGCCGCAACAGCAAAGAGATACTGCCGGTCGGCCAGAACAGCGCCGCGATGCCGATCAGACCGGCGAGAATGCCGCGCAGCAGAAAGGTCCACCACAGGCCGGCCAGATTGCCGCTCAGCGTGTCGCGGGCGTTGATACTGTCATCATCGAGGATTTCCCCTTCGCGGGGCGGCTGGTCTGTCATGTCACTCACTCGGATTGCGTTTTCAACACCATAGACGCGAAAACCATCCGGTGTCTGCCCCTATTGCGCGTGGCACCGTGCCAACAGCCCATCGACCCAGCGCGGCACGACCTCCGTGGCTGGTCCCCAGTAGGCCTCGTCAAAGATCGGCGCCCCGGTTGATGGTTCAAGGTTCAGCTCGACCGTCCGCACGCCCATTGCCCGCGCCTCCTGCACAAAACCCGCCGCCGGATAGACCTGACCCGACGTGCCGATCGAGGCGAAGAGCGAAGCCTCGGTCAGGTGGTCGAAAATCTTCTCCATGAAATACGGCATTTCGCCAAACCACACCACGTCGGGCCGGGCCGAGGGCTGCTGACAGGCCGGGCAGGGCTCCCTCACCTCCATCTCGGGGGGTGAGGTCCAGCGGTGCCCGCAAACCGCACACAAAGCGCCGGCCAATGTGCCGTGCATGTGGATCACGTCCTCGGCCCCTCCGGCCTCATGCAGGCTGTCGACATTCTGGGTGACGATGACCACCTCTCCGGGCCAGCCCTGCTGTAATCGGGCCAGAGCCTGATGCGCCGCATTGGGCTGTGCCTTGGCGGCCTGCACCCGGCGGGCATTGTAGAACCCATGCACCAGCGCCGGATTGCGGGCAAAGCCTTCGGGCGTGGCCACATCCTCGATCCGGTGCTGTGCCCACAATCCGCCTTCGTCCCGGAATGTCCCCAAACCGCTTTCGGCGGAAATTCCGGCTCCTGTCAGAATGACGATCTTTTCCATACCGGCCTCACGCGCTACACCCGTTCCCATGACACACCGTATCCTTTTCGTCTGCCTGGGCAATATCTGCCGCTCGCCAGCGGCCGAGGGCGCCTTTCGCGCCCGTGCACCGCAGCACCAAACCGACAGCGCCGGAACCTCGGGCTGGCATATCGGCGATCCGCCCTATGGCCCAATGCAGAAGGCCGCCCGTGCCCGCGATATCGACCTTAGCGATCTGCGTGCCCGCCAGTTCGTGGCCGAGGATTTTCACCGCTTCGACCTGATCGTCGGCATGGACGCGGACAATATCGCCAATATCGAAGCCCTGCGCCCCGGTGGCAGTGACACTCCCGTTCGCCTGCTAACCGATTTCGCGCCTCATACCGGTGCCGACCACGTGCCCGACCCGTATTATACGCGCGACTTCGATGGGGCACTGGATTTGATTGAAGAGGCGGTGGAGGGGCTAGCGCTCCACCTGCGGACCCAGCATTAGCCGCTCGGGCAGTTTTTGTATCGCATCTAAAAGGGGTAAATGGCAGCTTTGAGCTCAATGGGCCTGTTGCGGCGGTCTGATCGAAGGCCCGTTTTGGGTTGGCGAGCCAGCCAATTCCGACCCGCCATTGCCTCATCGCTTGTCAGAACTTGCCGTTGCCGTGCACCATCTCTGCCGGGGTTGGTGAAACGACATCCCAATGCTCGACGATCTTGCCGTCCTCGACGCGCCACAGGTCAAAGAATGCCCAGGGTTTCCCGCTGACAGTGGCATTTGAGGCGACAAAGACAAAGTTGCCCTCTGCCACAACAATCTGCGGCTCGAATTTGGTAATGACATTGCCCTGTTCAGCCCAGGCTTTGGTGCCTTCCATCAGGCCGTCAATCCCTTCGGCAAGCATGGGATTGTGCTGCATGTAGACCTCGGAATACATGGGGGCTTTCTCTGGTGCGGCACCACCCAGGACGTCGCGCACAAATCCAAGAACCAACGCCTTGTTCTCTTCGGTTTTGTCGAGATCGGTGATCTCAGTCGCGCCATCGGTCATGCCCCGGCCGGAAACGGTGGTGTCGGGAACTGGCTGAAGATTGTCCCAATGTTCGGCGACTTTGCCGTCTTCCACCCGGAATATGTCGAACGCGGCAAGGGTCGGTGCGCCAAAGGCGTCAGCATTATTAAATGTGCTGTGCAAAACCACCAAATCGCCTTCGGTGATGATCCTATGCGTGGTTGCGGTCATCCCCGATTGCGCGACCAGCGGTATCAGGCCAACCAAACCCTCTGCCCCGGTCGGGATCTGGGGGTTGTGCTGGATATAGTCCGGGGTAACGAGTTGCCGCGCGGCTTCCGGATCGTGATCGGCAAAGGCCGCGGTGAAGAGCGCGATTACAAGTTCTTTGGGAGACATGGCATTATCCTCTGATTCGTATCCTCTCGATACGTGGTAGCAAAAACATACCACATTGCAATTAGGTACTTTGAGCTGACCTGGTATGCTCAAAGCAACTACCATATAATTCAAAGTGTTGCGCAGAAGACGTTGCGTGGCTAAGGTGCCGATAAGTTTTGAAACAATACCAGAGACAGATATGCTACCGATAGGCGTTGCCAACAAAGCAGAAGCCTCCAACTGCTCGATCCGCTCGGTGCTGTCCAATGTGACCGGCAAATGGCGGATGATCATCATCCTCGCGCTGGAGGATGAGCCGAAACGGTTTGGCGACCTCAAGCGCTGCATCGGAGACGTCACACAAAGCGTGCTAACCGACAATCTGCGGGGATTGCAGCGCGACGGTTACCTGACCCGCACCGTCGATCCCGGGCCTCCGGTCGCAGTATCCTATGAATTGACACCCTTGGGCCGAAGCTTGCTTGAGATGCTGAAGCCGCTCGTCTTCTGGTCGCATGAACAGATGGAGGAAGTCAGACGACGACGCATGCAGTTCGACCGTGAACAGGCGAGATGATTTCAAAACGGACCAAAAACCAAGAGCATTGACGGTTGGCTGCGTTGCGCAAACTCAACCTTGCACCCGCCAGCGACACTCCCGTATGCACCTGCGCTCTGACTTACCCCATCACCTTCAACTGCCCGCTTAACCAGGGCAGTTGCGCAATCGCGGGGTCGATGATCTGGCTTTGCATCAGCCGCCGGATCATGTCTGCCACCTCCTGTGGCACCTGATCCGACCAATCGGCACGGGTGAACAGAGATATCGTTCGCGCGAATTCACCAAACGGGGCCGGGTGCGCTTCCATCCCGTCATGGAACCGTGCTGCGCGCATATAGCCCAGCGGTGTGGTGATCGCCCAGCCCAGACCCCGCGCCACCATCGCCATCAACGCGAGGTGCGAGCCGATCTCGAACCGTTCCTCGAACTCCATCTGCTGCCGGGCCAGATGGCTTTCGATCTGACGGCTGATCAACTGCTCGCGCGCATAGCGCAGAAAGGGCAGGTCCTGCATCGGCTGCTCGGCACCCTTGGGCGCGACCAGAATGAACGGGTCCTGCACCAGAGGATATTCGATCACACCTTCCAATACCTCGCCAGAATGGGCCGACACCGCCATATGCAGCCGCTGCGCCTCCAGCTCCGCGAACAGGTCCAGACTGGGCAGGGTGATCAGCTTGAATTTCGACCGGGTGAGACTGTCGGCCAGAAGGGTGGCCAGCCGAGGCGTCAGATCATTGTCGAAATCGTCGATCAATCCGATCGACAGCGTGGTCAGATGCCCCAGATCCATCACCGCCAGCTCGCTTTGGGCCACCTGCAGCTCACCCAGCACCGACTGCGCGCGCGCCAGAAAGCTGCGCCCGGCCTGCGTCAGCCGCATCGGCCGCCGCCCGTGATCGACCAGATCGGTGCCCAGGGCCTTTTCCAGATTACGCAACTGCTGGGAAACCGAGGGCTGGCTGAGCCCCGTGATCTCGGCCGCCTGCGCCACCGATCCGGTCCGCGCCAGCGCCTCGAACACCTCAAGGCCCCGCAGGGTCAGCCCTTTCATCACCATCGCACATACCTTTCGCTGCGCCTTTTCTGAGGCGCAGCGGGCATCAGGTCAAGGATTGACAGGGGCTTAGCTGCAGATCGCCTGCGCCATCTGGCCAAAGTTCTGATACCGATCCCACAGCGCATCATCGCGCGCGGTCTGCGACATCTTCAACTCCTGCGCCTGATGGGGGTCTTCGAACCATTTGGCCACGGTCTTCTGATCGCCACGCGTCAACGCCTGATCGGCCACGCGCTGAATGCAAGAACACCGCGCCCGCGTCGCCGCCTCACGGTCCGACGCCAAACACGCCCGCTTGATCTGCGCCGCGTCCACTGTCGGAGCCACCGATGTCAGCGATGCCGCACAAAATGCGATAAGGAGGAACTGTTTCATGCTCATGCCTCGTTTTTGCCTGCCCGGACGGGTCTTACGCCCCTCTCGGTCTGCGGCGGAGTATGAAACAAACGGGGGAAGGGATCAATCACACGTTGCGAAAAAGTGAATAAACGAGTCAGAAACACCCCACCCCGTAGGCCGGGCTTCAGCCCGGCACCGGTCACGACAAAAACGGCAGCCACCGCTCGATGGCTTCAATCAAGGCTTCAATCTTCTCTGGATGCTTGGCGATGTAAGTATCCACAACAACGGTCGAACCTTTGGTCGTGCCAACCACGATTGCGGTGCCAACAGCTAAATTGACCTTTCCAGCACACCACTTGAGAAGGCTGGTTAGTCCTGCTTTGAACTTGGCCAAGATTGCCTCAATCCACTCGCGAGCAGGATTTTCCTGCTTTAACGCGGTCGAAAGCTCTTCTTTGGCTTCCCAAATCAATGTAACCGCGCCGGACAAATGCTCGTCTTGGATGCTCTCAGGAGGATTGTTCCCCCCGATACCATGGCGCTCGGCAGCTTGAATACGCAAGCTACTTCCAAGATCAGCTTGTGCTGTTTCGACCTGCCAACGTGCTCGGATGCGTTCAATTTCGTCTGCAATGGCTCCTGGCCCTGCAATCCAGTATTTTTCTTCGATCATTACGACGCGACGTTGCAACTCCCAATCGAGGGGCTTGCCCATTGCAAATGATTGATACCACTCAATCCAATACTGCCACTTGCCACCCGCTGCACTACTTTTGGCGTGAAAACTGGAAAAATCTAGATCGAGCGTCTTCGGAACTAGTCGCTCATCGGTCCACAATGGTAGTTTGTACGGATTCTTTTCATTGGCACCAAGCCGGTTCAAATCTGGATGATCAGAACATAGAATGTTTAAGTCAGACTGAACTCTGTTGACGGCGTGTGAACCATAGATAGCGTCAACAATTGCCTCTAATACATAGTCTGCTTCTACAAGAAACGTATCTGGAAGTAGTTTTTCTGACAGGTGTCTGATTGCGTCAATGCAATTTCCATGATCTTGAAAGCCGTGAGAAGCGTCGTCAACAAAGCACTCGCTGTTTAGAGCGTGCATTAACTGCTGTTTTAATTCGTAGTCGTGGTCCACAGTAGTCATAGCTACAGTTGCCAACGTACGGAATGCACCTAAGACTGTTTCATCAGGCGGCTCTGGCAGGAAACTTCTTCCTGCCCGGACTTCACTGCCCAGCATCGGTACCATCCGAAGGCAAGCCCTGCTTAGGAGGGCATTTTGAATGTCTTCCGGCACATCGTCTAAGATCGATAGGTCAGCGCTTTTACTTTCATCGTGATCCCTTCAATCCACCTTGACCAACCCACGATTCCTCTACATATCCCCAACCCATGACAGACCTCGCTCATATCCGCAATTTCTCCATCGTCGCGCATATCGACCATGGCAAATCCACCCTTGCTGACCGGCTCATTCAAGAGACCGGAACGGTCAAGGATCGCGACATGAAGGAACAGCTGCTCGACAGCATGGATATCGAGCGGGAACGCGGCATCACCATCAAGGCCAACACGGTCCGCATCGACTATACCGCCGATGATGGCGAGAAATACGTGCTGAACCTGATTGACACCCCCGGCCACGTGGATTTTGCCTATGAGGTCAGCCGGTCCATGCGCGCGGTCGAGGGCTCTCTGCTGGTCGTCGACTCGACCCAAGGGGTTGAAGCGCAGACGCTGGCGAACGTGTATCAGGCCATCGACGCCGATCATGAGATCGTGCCGGTGCTGAACAAGATCGACCTGCCCGCGTCCGATTGTGACCGCGTGGCCGAACAGATCGAGGATGTGATCGGCATCGACGCGACCGACGCCATTCAGGTCAGTGCCAAGACGGGGCAGGGCATTCACGAGACGCTCGAGGCCATCGTGCAGCAACTGCCCGCACCGCAGGGCAATCTGGACGCGCCGCTCAAGGCGATGCTGGTGGATTCATGGTACGACGCCTATCTCGGCGTTATCGTTCTGGTCCGCATCATGGACGGCACGCTGAAAAAGGGGATGCGGGTCAAGTTCATGTCGAACAACACCCTGCACCATGTCGACCGCGTCGGCGTCTTCCGCCCCGAGATGGAGATGGTGGACTCTCTGGGCCCCGGCGAGATCGGCTTTCTCACCGCATCCATCAAACAGGTCCGCGACACCCGCGTCGGCGACACCATCACCAATGACCGCAACGGTACTGAAGAGGCTCTGACAGGCTTCAAACCCGCGCAGCCGGTGGTGTTCTGTGGCCTGTTCCCCGTCGACAGTTCCGAATTCGAAGACCTGCGCGACGCGATCGACAAGCTGGCGCTGAACGACGCCTCATTCAGCTTTGAAATGGAAACCTCCGCCGCCCTTGGCTTTGGCTTCCGCTGCGGCTTCCTTGGCCTTCTGCACCTTGAGGTCATCCGCGACCGGATCGAACGCGAATATGATATCGAGCTCATCACCACCGCGCCGTCGGTGATCTATCACGTCTACATGAAAGACGGCGAGATGATCGAGCTGCACAACCCCGCCGACATGCCCGACCCCTCGAAGGTCGACCATATCGAGGAGCCGCGCATCAAGGCGACCATTCTGGTGCCGGATGAATACCTCGGCGACGTGCTGAAACTCTGCCAGGACCGCCGCGGTATCCAGCTGGACCTTACCTATGCCGGCAGCCGCGCCATGGTCGTCTATGACCTGCCGCTGAACGAGGTCGTCTTTGACTTCTACGACCGCCTGAAATCGGTGACCAAGGGCTATGCCTCGTTCGACTACCAGATGACCGGCTATACCGAGGATAATCTGGTCAAGATGTCGGTGCTGGTGAATGACGAACCGGTCGACGCGCTGTCGACCATGGTTCACCGCGACCGGGCCGAGATGCGGGGCCGGGCGATGTGCGAAAAGCTCAAAGACCTGATTCCGCGCCACATGTTCAAAATCCCGATTCAGGCCGCAATCGGTGGCAAGGTCATCGCCCGCGAGACCCTGTCCGCGCTGCGCAAGGACGTGACCGCCAAGTGTTATGGAGGCGACGCCACGCGGAAACGCAAACTGCTGGACAAGCAGAAGGCGGGTAAGAAGAAGATGCGTCAGTTCGGGAAGGTGGATATCCCGCAGGAGGCGTTTATTTCGGCGTTGAAGATGGATGGGTGAAGGTAACCTGTAAGTCAGTTATCAAATAGAACTTTATATAATGCAGGGACTTCTAACTCTTGGCTAGCGCCATTGTGAAATTGGTAAAACAAGCAACTGGAGTCGATCCGCCATAGTTCGCATCGTCTCGAGTCCGGCCACTTGAGACTTCAAAGGAGTGGTAGTCTTCACTCACGTCAGTGTCTCTTATCGTAAATGCAACACCGCGGTATTTTGATATTGAAGTACGCTTTACGGTCGTATAGTACCATTCGGTTCCCCAAGAAGCGTTACCATTTACCCGCTGTGTGGTTTCCCCCACCGACTTATTGATGCTAAACGTATCAGGTTCACGATTCAATTTATCTCTAATTATGCTGCTAAAGTACTTTATATTTTTGTCACATCTTGATTGGCATGATTTGCTTTCGCATTCAAAAAAGGCGTAGATTGCTGAAAGTACACCGCTTTTAAAATATAACTGGAACTTTAGTCCCTGCGGATAACTATGGTCAGGGGTAACGTCACCAACCCATTCATAAATACCGTCCATGTAATGCTCAGGATAGTATAGTTCGACTGTGCTCGCCAGAGATGCTGGTAAGCCCTGATTTTCCAAAACTTCCGACAATTTGTTAACTCCGAGTTCAAATCCAAACGCCTTCAAATAAGCGCGATTGGATGAGGGAACAGGGGTTTCCAGATCGCTGGCTTCGGTTGTGTCGGATTGAGGAGGAGTTTGATAGATTTCGGGAATTATTGTAGGCCTAAGAATAGTTGCAGTTAACAAAAAACCTGAGGCCAAAATGCACAAAAACACAATCATTCGATAATTCTGGCTTGACTTTAAGAAAAAAATTACGGCAACGAACGTAATAGCAATTGCCACCAATGCGAGCAAAGCCATCGGACTCTGCGCCGCAGCATCGATAATTTCAGATAAATTTTCAAAGAGTGCTTTGAGGCTTTCTGACATGGCACATCTCTATTAACTTCTGTACTAAGAAATTGTTCAGATTGACAAAAAGACGGTCAATCCCTCTTAAAATTACCATTTGTCAGACCGATGGTCAATTTTGACACATCCAGAATTGTGGGAGCGATCTATAAACCCGATACACCGACTTGTGGTTTTGCCGCTATTCTATATTCGAGAGGTGCGGCACCGCCGGGCCGCGCCGACCCGCCCCGCCAAACCGAAGGTTTGCCTCCGGCAAAGCGGGTGGCGCGTTTGCGCCTCCCCTCGGGTCGGCGCGGCCCTCAGTTCTTTCGACCAACCGTCGGAAGCGCGTTTGCGCCCCGGGGCTCCGCCCGATCGCGGCTGAATTCGTCCACTGAACGAATTCCAAGACGCCGCTCACCCCCTCGGGTCGGCGCTGCCCTCGGTTCTTTTGATCGAACAGCTTTGAACAACCGTAGGGCGGGCTTCAGCCCGCCATTCGCCTGACCCAAAACCAACGCGCGTGGATCGGAAGGGCTGATGGCGGGCTGAAGCCCGCCCTACGGGTGGATTGGTGGGTTGAAAACCCACCCTACGTGGATGGGTTTTCAACCTATCACTCGCAACTGTGACCCACCTCACAGCCCCAACCGCACCCTCCTGCTAGACTTAACCCTACGGAACCCTCGGCAGGAGGCGCAGATGTCCACATCCATGATCCCCATCATCGCCCTCGGGTCGGCGGGTCTCTATTCCGTGGCCATGATCGCGATGAAGTTCTGGTGGAAACTCCCCGGTATCGGCCTTGGCCTGCTGATCGTCGCGACCCTGCTGGCCGCCGCAACGCTCGAACTCGCCGCGCTGCGCGAGGAACGGCTGGGCATCATCTATACCGGCATTCTGGGGGCCGAGGTTGTTCTGATCGCCATCGCCTCGTTCTTTCTGTTCGGCGAGAACTTCTCGTATCGCGAGGGGATCGGCATCGGCCTCGTCATCCTCGGCACCGCGCTGGCCTGGGCCTGACGCAAACATTGCGGATTACGAAATGCACCAATGGGCGGGTGTGAAGACCCACCCTACGTAGGATGGGTAATAAACCCATCATTCCCAACTCCAACGCAACAAGCGCCGCAGGAGAGGCCCCGCAGGGCGGTCTTATCCCGCTGTTCGGACAGGCAGATTTCGGAAATGCGGCGCAAGGTGATACACTCCCTTTATTGCAAACGAAAATTTCAAAGGGGGAGCTATCATGGACGCGCATCTCCGGTCCGAAATCACAAAGGGGCGTCTCGATCATTATTATCACATCATGCGCACGACGATCTTTGCCTTCGTCGCCATTGCCGCAATCATCGGGTTCGGGGCTGAGGGGATTTCACTGGCCCTGATCGTTCTGGTCATCGCCACCACCGCCTATGGCATTCTGGCGGGCAAGACCGCGCTGGAAGATGTCGAGAACCTGCGCGACGACATGGATGAGGAATTTGCGCGAACCCACTTTGCCAGGGGCATATCGGCACGCAACATGAAAGGGCTGATCCTGACCTCGAACGTTTTTCTCGGTCTGATCGGTCTGGCAGAGCTTGTTGCGATTGTGTTCTGAACCGATTGCGGGTCTCGCCTGCCGTCAGGCTAAGGCCTGTCTGAACGCTTCATGAAGTTTCCCTTAGGTAAGTTGTAACCGTCTCTCACCCTCCCAATCTGTTCGCCAAGGCCAATGACGGCCACGATCTCAGGAGGAGAGAGACCATGACCAGATACATGACTGCCGGAGCAGCCGCCCTGGCCACAAGCCTCACGCTTGGAACCGCCGCGCTGGCCGACAATACACCGGACCTGCGCGGCACGTGGCTGGGCAGCTATACCACCGTGCAGCCCAGCCACTACCATAAAGGCGACCAGCCCCGCTTCAATCAGGCCGAATGGATGCTGGACGTCCAGATGCAGGACGGCAACGTGTTCTGGGGGCCCAGCAAGTGGCGCCGGGATGGCGATACGGACTGGTACGAATACGAGGCCACCGGGACTATCAGCCTCGATGGCTCGGGTTCGATCGGCATCGTCGAAACATCACCGCTGGTGATCGGTGCCAACGCGCTGATCGATGCCCGGTACGAGGATGGCAAGATCTTTGCCGATTTCCGTAGCCTGCGGAACGGAACGACCTACAGCACCGTTCTGGAACGTCAGGTGAACTGAAGCGTCTCCGGCCTGAGCGGATGTTAAGGGGGGTGTTGCCGCTGAGCATGATGACTGCGGCAGGAGTAGTAGGTACCCCGGTCAGGTCGGAGCGTTTCTCATGAACACACGTCTCCACAGGGAGGCGACGGGCCGGGCGGCAATCTCGCCGCCCGCGACAGGGTCCAGACCTCCGCGCTTGAGGATGCGGCGTTCCTCGGCACGGGTCATCTGGATCTCGCGGACCTTCAGCGCAGCGTCGCGCGCGGTGAGGTAACTGCCGTCCGGCCCAGGTTCCATTCCCGGAATTCCACGCCCTTTCGACCACCACCCGCGCAGTCCGCTGAGCGGGTGCTTGCGTCCGATCCGGTCGTCATCCTGCAAGCCCCAGATTCGCTCCGCCTCGGTCATCGAGACCAGCGCGGCCAGCGGTTTGCCATAGCGTGTCAGAACGATCACCTGACGGGGATCCTGAGTGAGGGTGGCCAGCTCTCCGAGGCGGGCGCGGGCCTGTGAAATGGTGAGGCGCATCGGCGAATCTCCGGATGTACAAGTCGAAATATTGGGGCTCTGAGTGTTGTACAACTCGGACAATTCGCCCCTAACGCATCGCGCGGGGTCTTTGCAGGTGCAGAAACGCGCGGATTTTGGGGTCGATTTTCATGTCTGAACTTTTCCACCCACAACTCTGCGCGATGTCGTACATTCCTGAGATATCCACATCGCTCTCCCAACGGATATCAACAGTTTATCCCCGGCTAATTTTCATGCTGCAGTGCTATTTTCTTGTCCAATCATAACACTGATGTAACAGTCTGATCACCGCAACGGTTCTTCGGAAACGGGGTGGGACGCAACGGCCAAGAGGGCCAAGGCGGTGATGGCGAATTTTAGGATTTGTTCTTTACCGCAATGGCTTATCGGTGGCAGATCGGTTGGACTTGGCTTCGTGCCTGGGCCGAGTGGTCAGCCTCTCAGAAGGTCAGTGCGTGCCGTGACGCGACATAGCACGCGGAGCGGTAGCCAGGGCTCTTTCGAGAGCTTCGGCAACTGGATCGAAACGTCCCTCGGGCGGATCGGACCGGCAAGGCGTCAGGGATGTCCGCAAGGATGTATGCAAAGACCGCGTCTGAGCACCTGACGCCTTTTCCTTTTTTGGATCAAGGGTTTATACAGGCTACCACGCACCACCCACCAGACGGATACGGGGTTCTTTCGCATGCGCAAAAGAACCCCGTAAGTGAGTCAGAAATGCAATGCCGCGTCTATGCACCTGTGCCCGACATCTTAGCCGCCAAAGCGGAGGTTGGCAACAACATATAGCGGGCTGGCGTTGCGAAGACGCAACATACCGTCAGGATCAGATGTTTTCCTGAACGTCTTCAGCAGCGCCCTGAATGGCATCCCCTGCCTTTT
Organism: Alphaproteobacteria bacterium; assembly: GCA_030426685.1. Lineage (GTDB taxonomy): Bacteria > Pseudomonadota > Alphaproteobacteria > Rhodobacterales > Rhodobacteraceae > Ruegeria. The sequence continues at coordinate 18,326 of JAUHYC010000022.1, read as the reverse complement.
CGATATCTTTGCCTGCACCTTTTGCGGTTTCGCAGGCGGTCAGGGTGAACAGTGCCAGAACAATCATGAACGCGCGGATCATTTGTGTCTCCTTAAGTGCTTGTTTCGTATTGATTAGCAGCTTTGGCAAAACATCGCCACAGGTTTTGGGCTGAACCCGCGCAAGCATCTGCATTACAGCGAAATGCGTCGTTGATCAGGGTGAGTCAGGGCCACAAAACAGCTCATAAACCAACGCTTGCATTCGGACCGGGCGGTTGTCCGCCAGTTGGTATTAGATCGCCTTACCCTCGCGCCCGGGCACGACCAGCCCATCGAAACTCAGGGGCGACATCTGCTGCGATACCGCAGCCTGACGGGCCGACAGAAGACGCTCCAGTTCAGTCACCGATTTTTTGCCCGGGACGAGGAGACTCAGAATCATAAGGCGCCCTTCATGGCAGATTGCTTTCTGGAAATTCGTTGCCCGCGTTGCATTTTCAACCCGCCGTTCCAGATCGCCGGGCGACATTTCCCTAGTTTACTGAGAGATAGCCATATTCGAATTCCCGGCGAGCACCGCGATACGCCGAAACAGCCTGAGCTCATTTGGGCGGAGATGTATTTTGATGTGGAAATTGGGCGTCTTTCCCTAACAATCGCGGATCAAATTGGCGTGATTTGTCGAGCACGCATGCGGGGTGTACCCGTGATTGCTTTTCGACAGGCGGACACTCCCGAGGTGGTGAACGGTGATGAAACTCTGGCCCCCCTTGCAGCCCCCCGATGGCGGCACTAAGACTCGGGTAACTCTTATTCGGGTAGCGTCCCGATCCACAGCAAAGCAGGCAGGTTCCGAATGTTCGATCCAGTTGACACCTACATGAACACGCTCGTCCCCATGGTCGTCGAACAGACCAGCCGGGGTGAGCGCGCATATGATATTTTCTCGCGCCTTCTGAAAGAGCGGATCATTTTTATCAACGGTCCGATCCATGACGGCATGAGCCATCTGGTCGTCGCGCAGCTGCTGCATCTTGAGGCGGAAAACCCCAGCAAAGAGATATCGATCTACATCAACTCGCCGGGTGGTGTCGTGACCAGCGGCCTGTCGATTTACGATACAATGCAGTATATCAAGCCGAAATGTTCCACTTTGGTGATTGGTCAGGCGGCCTCGATGGGGTCGGTTCTGCTGGCCGGTGGCGAGACGGGAATGCGCTTTTCGCTGCCCAATAGCCGTATCATGGTGCATCAGCCCAGCGGCGGGTATCAGGGCCAGGCCAGCGATATCATGATCCACGCGGCCGAGACGCAAAAGCTGAAGGATCGCCTGTATGATATCTACGTTCGTCATACCGGGCAGACCAAAAAGGCTGTTGAAAAGGCGCTGGATCGTGACAATTTCATGAGCCCGGAAGAGGCCAAGGAATGGGGTCACATCGACGAAATCGTCGAGAACCGCGCCAAAATAGATGGCGAAGACGACTGAGTATGAAACCGCGCGCTTCAGCGAGCGGATCGATTTTGAGATTGTAGCCGCCAGAGTGCTGGCCTAAGCTGCAGGCATATACGGCAAGCGCGGCCCTGAGGGGCCCTGAGACGGAGCCCGAGGGGTAAAGTATGGCGACGAATTCAGGCGGAGACGGCAAAAACACGCTCTACTGCAGCTTTTGCGGCAAAAGCCAGCATGAGGTGCGTAAGCTGATCGCGGGCCCGACCGTGTTCATCTGCGACGAGTGTGTCGAGCTGTGCATGGATATTATCCGCGAGGAAACCAAGGCCAGCGGGCTTAAATCCTCGGACGGGGTTCCGACGCCCAAGGATATTTGTGAGGTACTGGACGATTATGTGATCGGGCAATCCACGGCCAAACGGGTGCTGTCGGTCGCCGTTCACAACCATTACAAACGCCTGAATCACGCTCAGAAAGCGGGCAGTGATATCGAATTGGCGAAGTCGAACATTCTGCTGATCGGCCCCACCGGTTGCGGCAAGACCCTGCTGGCGCAGACGCTGGCGCGGATTCTGGACGTGCCGTTCACCATGGCGGATGCCACCACGCTGACCGAAGCCGGTTATGTGGGTGAGGATGTCGAGAACATCATCCTCAAGCTGTTGCAGGCCAGCGAATACAACGTCGAACGCGCGCAGCGCGGCATCGTTTATATCGACGAAGTCGACAAGATCACCCGCAAGTCCGAGAACCCCTCGATCACCCGCGACGTCTCGGGCGAGGGTGTGCAGCAGGCTCTGCTGAAGCTGATGGAAGGCACCGTGGCCAGCGTTCCGCCGCAAGGTGGCCGCAAGCATCCGCAGCAGGAATTCCTGCAGGTGGATACGACCAATATCCTGTTCATCTGCGGTGGTGCCTTTGCGGGTCTCGATAAGATCATCGCGCAGCGCGGCAAGGGCTCGGCCATGGGTTTCGGCGCTGATGTGCGCGATAATGACGAACGCGGCGTGGGTGAGATCTTCAAGGATCTGGAGCCCGAAGATCTGTTGAAATTCGGTCTGATCCCGGAATTCGTGGGCCGTCTGCCGGTTCTGGCGACGCTCGAGGATCTGGACGAAGACGCGCTGGTGACAATTCTGACCAGCCCTAAGAACGCTCTGGTCAAGCAATACCAGCGTCTGTTTGAGCTGGAAGATGCGGAGCTGGCCTTTACCGACGACGCGCTGAAGGCCATCGCCAAGAAGGCGATCGAGCGCAAGACCGGCGCGCGCGGGCTACGTTCAATCCTGGAAGACATCTTGCTCGACACGATGTTCGAACTGCCCGGGCTGAAGAACGTCACCGAGGTTGTCGTGAACGAAGAGGCGGTGACGTCAGAGACGCAACCGCTGATCATCTATGCGGATACCGCGGAATCGGCCTCGGCTGGTTAAGTTCAAACCGTTTTAGCAATCACGGCGCGGCACTGACCGCGCCGTTTTCTTATGGGGGTCATTATGATGATCAAACGTATTTCGTCAGGCGGAGAATACGAGGCCAAAGTCGGCTACTGCCGCGCCGTTGTTGCGAATGGGTTTGTCTTTGTTGCCGGAACCTGTGCGCAGGGTGACGACATTCCCAAAGATATTGTCGGGCAGTGCAAATCTGCTCTGGATGCCATTGGAAAAGCGCTGGCTGAGGCTGGGACGGATTTCGCGCATGTGGTCCGTGTGAACTATTACCTCCCCGACATGAGCGAATTTGACTTGTGTTGGCCTCTGTTGGTTGAAGCATTTGGTGCCAACCCTCCGGCGGCGACAGTGACCGAATGCGATCTCATAACCCCAGAGGACCGCATCGAAATCGAAGTGACCGCAGTTTTGCCGGATTAGCAGGTGCGGCCCTAGTTGCACTGGACCTTGGCGAGCCTTTGGTCCATATCTGCGGGAACAGAAATGCCGGAGGCAACCGATGGGTATCCTGAACAGTCTATTGCGGGCCGTGACCTGGTGGAACGGGGCCACCCTGAACACGCAGATTTTCACCGCTCGCAAGGGTGTTAAAGTCGGTGAAGACAACGAAGGCAATGTGTTCTATCGCACTGCCGATGACAGCAAACGCTGGGTGATATTCAACGGCGAGGCCGAGGCCAGCCGGATCGACCCGGATTGGCATGGCTGGCTGCATCGCACATGGGATGAACCGCCGACCGATAAACCTCTGGCGCACAAGTCCTGGGAAAAACCGCATCAGGAAAACCTGACAGGTACCGCGCTTGCCTACGCGCCAGCGGGGTCTCTGCGTCGCGCCGATCCGGTTGAACGTTCGGATTACGAGGCGTGGAGCCCGGAATAGGCGGTAAATAGATGTCTGCTCATACAAAAACCGAAGTAATTGTCGGCGGCGTCGTGCTGGCCTGTGCTATTGCGTTTGGCGTTTATGCCAGCCAGTCCACAGGCTTGTCACAGACCCGCGCGGGATACGAGCTGGGCGCGTCGTTCCGATCCCTCGAAGGTGTCGGGGTCGGCACCGATGTGCGCCTTGCCGGGGTCAAGATCGGGACCGTAACAAACGTCACCCTGAATGCCGACACTTATCGCGCCGATACGCGATTTTCCGTAGCGGATGGAATCCAAATCCCGGATGACAGCGCCATCGTGATTTCATCCGAGGGGTTGTTGGGCGGAAATTTTGTCGAGGTTATGCCCGGCGGGTCTCCGTTCTATTTCGAGGCGGGTGATGAGATCGAGGACACGCAGGGTGCGGTCAGCCTGATTTCACTGCTGGTCAAATTCGTTGCCGGAGATGGCAGCGAATGATCCGCGCAGCCCTGATCGCGTTGCTGGTGACCGCAGGCGGGGTGGCTGCGCAGCAAAAGGTCGAATCCGGTCCCGGTGCGATGTTGCGCGGGCTCGACAAGGTGAGTGGGCAAACCGTCGATGTTGAGGTGCAGAACGGGCAGACCGCAACGGTGTTCGGTCTGGATGTCGCTCTGGGCGATTGCCGCTATCCGGCGGAAAACCCGACGGGTGACGCCTTTGCCTATCTGACCATTTGGGAACAGGGCAAGGCCCAGCAACTGTTTGATGGTTGGATGATTGCAACCTCACCGGCACTGAATGCTCTGGATCATGCGCGCTATGATGTCTGGGTGATCCGCTGTATCACGCCCTGAGGTGACTGCTCCAGTTCGGTTGTGAAATCCGCACTGGCGTCAAGGGCTTGATTCAGTTCGGAATGATATATCGCGCGCGGAATTTCGATGGCCCCCAATGAGGCCAGATGCGCCGTGATAAACTGTGTGTCGAACAGGGTGAACCCGGTCTGACGCAATCGGTCAACCAGATAGGCAAGCCCGATTTTCGACGCATCCGTGCGACGTGAAAACATGCTTTCACCGAAGAAAGCTGCGCCCAGAACTATACCGAATACCCCGCCGACCAGCGTCGTGCCCTCCCACACTTCTAGTGAATGGGCATGACCGCTTTGCTGCAACGCGCCATACAGTCTGCGAAGCTCGGGATTGATCCAGGTATCTGCCCGGTCGGCACAACCGTCGACAACACCTGCAAAATCCTGATCGATGGTGATCCTGTACCCACATGACCGAATGCGCCGCGCCAGGCTGCGCGAGATGTGGAAGCCGTCCAGCGGGAACACGCCCCGGAACTTTGGATCGACCCAGAACAGTTCGGGATCATCGCGATGTTCGGCCATCGGAAATATACCGATGGAATACCCATGGAGCAGAAGTTCGGGTGAAAGGCTCATTTCAAATGCGCCGGGACCGGTGGGCGCAACCCATCCGGTCCCAATAGCTTATTGGGCCATGTTCTCCGCAAGCCATTTCTCCAACCAGTGGATATTGTAGTCTCCGCTGTGGATGTCAGGCTCTTGCAGCAGGGCGTGAAACAAGGGCACGGTGGTGTCGATGCCATCAACGATCAACTCACCCAGCGCACGGTTCAGGCGCGCCAATGCCTCGTCCCGGTCGCGCCCCTGAACGATTAGCTTGGCAATTAGCGAGTCGTAGTAGGGCGGGATCGCGTACCCGTCGTACAGTGCTGAATCCATCCGCACACCAAGTCCGCCAGGCGCGTGATAGGCCGTGATCTTGCCCGGGCAGGGCGAGAAGTTGGGCAGTTTTTCCGCATTGATCCGAACTTCGATGGCGTGGCCGTTGATCACCAGATCGTCCTGACCGAATGACATCGGTTCACCTGCTGCGACAAGGATCTGTTCGCGCACCAGATCGACACCAAAAATGCCTTCGGTGACGGGGTGCTCAACCTGCAGGCGGGTGTTCATCTCGATGAAGTAGAACTCGCCGTTCTCGTACAGAAACTCGATCGTGCCCGCGCCGATATAGTTGATCTTGGCAACCGCGTCGGCACAGATCTTACCGATTCTGGCGCGTTCTTCCGGCGTGATGCAGGGGCCGGGGGCCTCTTCAAACACTTTCTGATGGCGGCGCTGCAGCGAGCAGTCGCGTTCACCCAGATGCACCGCTTTGCCCTTTCCGTCACCAAAGACCTGAATTTCGATATGGCGCGGCGTGGTCAGGTATTTCTCGATATAGACCTCGTCATTGCCAAAGGCGGCCTTGCCCTCGGCGCGCGCGGTCATGAAGGCGCTTTCCATCTCGTCGGCGGTCATCGCGACTTTCATGCCGCGACCGCCACCACCGGCAGTGGCCTTGATGATGACCGGATAGCCGAACTCTTCGCCGATGCGCTTGGCCTCGGCCAGAGTAGGCACACCACCGTCCGAACCCGGAACGCAGGGCACGCCCAATTCCTTCATCGTGTCCTTGGCGGTGATCTTGTCGCCCATGACGCGGATATGTTCTGCGGTGGGGCCGATGAAGGTTATGCCGTGGTCTTCGACGATCTGCACGAACTCGGCATTCTCGGACAGGAAGCCATAGCCGGGGTGGATTGCCTGTGCGCCCGTGATTTCGCAGGCCGAGATGATCGCGGGCACCGACAGATAGCTTTGCGGGCTGGGCGCCGGACCGATGCAGACCGATTCGTCAGCCATACGCACATGCATCGCGTCGCTGTCGGCGGTGGAGTGGACGGCGACCGTCTTAATTCCCATCTCTTGCGCGGCACGGATGACCCGCAGGGCGATCTCGCCTCGGTTGGCAATCAGGATCTTGTCGAACATGGGCCCGCCTTACTCAACAATGACCAGAGGGGTGCCGAATTCCACGGCGTCGCCATCACCGACCAGAATGCGCTTGATAGTGCCCGATTTGGGCGCGTGGATGTGGTTCATGGTTTTCATCGCTTCGACGATCAGCAGCGTGTCGCCTTCGGACACCGAGGCACCAACGCTGATGAACTCGGGTGCGCCGGGTTCGGGCTGCATGTAAACGGTGCCGACCATGGGCGAGGTTACCGCACCCGGGTGGCTGGCCGGATCGTCCATCGCGGCAGGCGCTTCGGCTGCGGCCGGAGCGGGAACGGCTGCGGGCGCGGGGGCTGCTGCAGGTACGGCAACCTGAACCGGGGCGGCAGCGGCCTGAATCGCGCGGCTGACGCGCACATTCAGGCTGTCGTCATCGCCATATTCGCGCTTGACCTGCAGTTCGGTCAGGTCATTTTCGCGCAGGAGTTCAGCCAGTGCCTTGATAAACGCGACATCCGCTTCGTGTTTGGTATCTGTCATGAGTGTCCTCGAAGGTTCCCCTATGGCCCGTCTGTTTTCTGCGGGCTTGGTCTGATTACGCAGGGTTATAAGCCATGCGGTCGGCCATGAAAAGCGCCGTCTGAGCCTGTCAAATGGGGGTTTTTGCGTAATTTTCGAGCGTTGTTTCGATTACAACGGCGTTCCCGACAGTTTTGCCACCAGTTCCGGCAGTTTTCGGGCCCCGTATTTTTCAAGCAGTCGGGCGCGATAGGCCTCGATCGTGCGGTAGCTCAGGCCCAGTTCGACGCCGATCTCCTTCGCTGACAGCCCCCGGCACGACAGGATTGCGACCTCGCGTTCGCGGGTTGTCAGTTCGACCAGCGGGCGCTCCTCCGAGATGTCTGAAAAGCTCCAGATTCCGTGGCGGAACGGATCGTCCGGTGTCAGAGACCGACCTCGTGCACGGCACCAGAACAAGCCTCCATCGCGCCGTCGCATCACCCGCTCGTCGGTATAGTACCCGGTGTCGCGCATCACCTGCAGGCTGCGCGCGCCGATCCGCTCCCAGTCGGCGACCGAGGGATAGAGGTGCAGCAGAGGCATGTTGCGATAATCGCCCTCATCCCCGCCAAACGTGCGCGCAAATTGCAGGTTGCAGCGACGGATGATGCGGTTTTCAAGCTCGACAAGACCGATAGGGGCATATTCGAAGGCGGGATCGCTCATATACCTATGGTGACGCGTATTGCGGGGAAAGAGAAGGGGCAGGCGATGGGATTGGTTGGTTTCTGACAGCGGCAACTGTCAATGCTGTAAATGTGCTTTGAAAAAGTCATTCCAACAGGTACAAAACACAAGGTAAATCTGAAAAGTGAAGTGACACAGCCAAAGGCGTTAAAGCAATGCGAGATACCCTGACCGGCAGCCGGATACGTGAAAGGAGGCAAATCTCGGGGCTGCGGCAGGCAGAGCTTGCGCGGCAGGTGGGGATTTCAGCCTCTTATCTGAACCTGATCGAGCACAATCGCCGTCGTATCGGGGGCAAGTTGCTGGTTGATATCGCGGGCGCCTTGTCGGTCGAACCCTCGTTGCTGACGCAGGGAATCGAAGAGACATTGATTTCGGCCCTGCGCGAGGCGGCGGCGGATGCGGTAGGTCAGAAGGCCGAGGTGGACGGGCTTGAAGAGTTTGCCGGGCGTTTCCCCGGCTGGTCCGCTGTGCTGGCGCAAATGCATCGCCGGGTGGTCTCGTTGGAGCGTACAGTTGAAACGCTCTCGGACCGATTGACTCACGATCCCCATCTCGCGGCTTCGATGCATGAGGTGCTGTCGACGGCCGCCGCCATCCGCTCGACAGCGGCGATTTTGGCCGAGCCCGGTGAGATCGAAGCAAAGTGGCGCGACCGCTTTCACCGAAATTTGCATCAGGATGCCGAGCGTTTGGCAGAAAGCTCCAAAGCGTTGGTGACGTATCTGGATGACAGCGAGGGGCAGGGAGACTTGCGGGGAATACCGCTCGACGCGGTTGAGGCGTTTTTTGCGGAACAGGGGTTCCATTTTCCCGAGATCGAGTCGGGCGACCAAACATCGGACATTCCCCTGGACGGATTGGAGTCGGCGGCGGCCAGGAAAGTGGCTGCCGGATTGCTCGACCTGTATGCGGCGGACGCGCGCGCCATGCCATTGGATAAGGTGTGTGCCGCGCTGAATGCTGCCGATCCCGAACCGCTGGCACTGGCGGCTGCGTTTTCCGTGGATTTGGCAACGGTGCTGCGGCGGCTTGCCTTTCTGCCCGAAGGGATTTTGACGCGTCCGGCGGGGCTGGTGATCTGCGACGCTTCGGGCAGTGTTTTGTTCTACAAGCCCGTACCGGGCTTTGCGCTGCCACGCCATGGAGAGGCTTGTCCGCTATGGCCGCTGTTTACTGCGTTGAACCGGCCATTGGTACCGATCCGCAAACGGATCGTGCAGCTGGGCCGAGCGGCGGCTGAATTCGAATGTTTCGCCATCGCTTGGCCGCAACCAACCGAGGCGTTTGGAGACAATCCCGTTTACCGCTCTGTCATGCTGGTTCTCCCTGCAGAGGGTGTTGAGCGCCGGGCTGAGACAGCCTCGCACGTGGGGGCGAGTTGCCGTATTTGTCCCAAACGCGATTGCAGCGCCCGACGCGAGCCGTCGATCCTGAGCGAAGGGTTTTGACAGGGTCCAGAGACAGCGCTTAATCTGGACGGGACAGGTGGCCGGATGTGCAACCGGTCATGGGGAGGGACTGAAATTATGAGCCGCAAGGTTCTGTTGATCGAGGATGAGCCCAACATCTCCGAGGCGATCCGGTTTTTGCTGACGCGCGAGGGATGGCAGGTGGATACGCATGCCGAAGGTACGGATGCGGTGAAGGTGATTCTGGCGGCCCGGCCCGATCTGGTCATACTGGATGTGATGTTGCCTGGAAAAAGCGGAATGGACGTGCTGCGCGATCTGCGTGAACATGATGAGATGACAAAACTGCCGGTTCTGATGCTGACCGCGCGTGGACAATCCCGTGATCGGGAAATGGCCGAGCAGGCCGGTGTCAGCCGATTCATGACCAAGCCGTTCTCGAACACCGAGGTCCTGACTGCGGTGCGTGACTTGCACGCTCAGGCCTCACGGTCATGAGCCCTCAGGACGCAGGCGAGAGTAAGCCGTCGCCGGTCCGCCCGTCGCTGTTTCTGGAACGTCAAAGTTATCGCAGGCGCAGGCTTGCAGATGCGGCGCGGCTGCTGCCGTTCCTGGGGGCTGCCCTATTTGCCTTGCCATTGCTGTGGCCTGATTCGAGTGACGGCACCAAGGCCCTGCCATTGTCTTCGGCAATTTTCTACATCTTCGCCTGCTGGGGCGCGCTGATTCTGGTCAACGTCGTATTCGGCTTTGCCGCCAGACGCATGTCCGTAGGGGAGAATGCCGAGCCTGAGGCCGAGACATGGCGACGCTGAATGTCCTGATACTGGTTTGTCTGGGCTATGTCGTGCTTCTGTTTGGTGTGGCCTTCGTCGCTGACCGGCTCGCGGCATCCGGGGGTGGCAAGTGGCTGCGTTCGCCGCTGATTTATACGTTGTCTCTTTCGATCTATTGCACCGCGTGGACCTTTTATGGCGCGGTGGGCAATGCGGCACGTTCTGGGCTGGAGTTCGTAACGATTTATCTGGGCCCGACGCTGGTGATGGTCAGCTGGTGGTGGGGGTTGCGCAAACTGGTCCGGATTGGACGCAGTCAGCGCGTGACATCCATCGCTGACCTGATCTCGTCACGCTATGGCAAGTCGAACACGCTGGCGATCTGTGTGACGACATTGGCGGTGCTTGGGGGGACTCCGTATATCGCCTTGCAGTTGCAGTCGATCACGCTCTCGTTCTCGATTTTTGCCGAGGCCGATCCGGCGGGGCTGTACCGAGAGGGTTCCAGCGTGTTCTGGGTGGCCGCCGGGCTAGCAGTTTTCGCCATCCTGTTTGGTACACGCAATCTGGATGTGAATGAGCGGCACCACGGCGTCGTCACCGCCATCGCATTGGAATCGGTGGTGAAACTGTTTGCTTTGCTGGCAGTTGGGTTTTTTGTTGTCTGGGGTATTGCGGGTGGACTGGGGCCGACCCTGGACCGGATCGACGCCTCGAAAATCGGCCAATGGCAAGTGGATGCAGGGCGTTGGACCACACTTGTTTTTCTGTCGGCCGCCGCCTTTGTCTGCCTGCCGCGGATGTTTCAGGTCATGGTGGTCGAGAACGATGACGAAAGCCATCTGCGCACGGCTTCTTGGGCTTTCCCGCTTTACCTATTGTTGATGAGTCTCTTTGTCGTCCCGATCGCTGTCGTCGGACTGGACCTGCTGCCAGAGGGCTCGAACCCCGACCTGTTCGTGCTTACGGTGCCCCTTTCGCAGGGCAATGAATGGCTGGCGATGTTGTCATTCATCGGCGGGTTTTCGTCGGCCACGTCGATGGTGATCGTCACGGCCATGGCGCTGTCGACCATGGTGTCGAACCATGTGGTGATGCCGATCTGGCTGAACACGCAAGAAGGGACGGGGTCAGTGTCGGGGGATGTGCGCACCATTGTCCTGTTGGCGCGTCGGGTCTCGATCGCGGCGATCATGGCGCTGGGATATTTCTATTACCGGCTGTCGGGAGGCGGAGCGGCGCTGGCCTCTATCGGGTTGGTGGCTTTCGCCGGTATTTCGCAGATTCTGCCCGCGCTGGTGGGGGGGCTGTTCTGGCGCGGCGCCACGCGCACCGGGGCGCTTGTCGGCCTCAGCGTCGGGTTTGCTCTGTGGATCTATACGATGCTGCTACCCGATATGGGCGGTGGGATCATACCGAATTCGGTGATCGAATACGGCCCCTTCGGCTGGGGCTGGCTGCGCCCGCAGGCGCTGTTCGGGATCGAGGGGATGGATCCTTTGGTTCATTCGGTCTTGTGGTCGCTGTCGTTGAACACAATCGCGTTCTGTGTCGCCTCGATGCTGAGTTTTCCCAGCCCGCTGGAACGCCTGCAGGGCGCGCAATTCGTCAACGTCTTTGACCACTCCACCGCGCTGCGCGGCTGGACCGGATCGGTCGCACAAAGCGAGGATCTGATGATAATGACCCAGCGGATTCTGGGCACCATCCCCGCGCAGGAGTTCTTTCAGGCCGAGGCCGAGCGTCAGAATGGCCGCCGCGGACGTCTGCCCGAACCCACGCCAGGTTTTCTGGAGCGGCTTGAACGGGAACTGAGCGGCTCGGTCGGGGCAGCCACGGCCCATGCGATGATCGGCCAGATCGTGGGTGGCGCGTCTGTCTCGGTCGAGGATCTGCTGGCGGTGGCTGACGAATCTGCACAGCTGTTGGAATACTCCAGCCAACTGGAAGCAAAATCAGCCGAGCTTAGCCGCACCGCACGTCAACTGCGCGAAGCCAACACAAAGCTGACACAGGTTTCGATGCAGAAAGACGCCTTTCTCAGCCAGGTCAGTCACGAACTGCGCACACCCATGACCTCGATCCGTGCGTTTTCCGAAATCATGCGCGATACCGACGGGCTGAGCGCGGCCGAGCAGAAACGCTATGCCGCCATCATCCACGACGAGGCGCTGCGCCTCACCCGTTTGCTGGATGATCTGCTGGACCTGAGCGTGCTGGAAAGTGGCCAGGTTAACCTGAACATGGGCGACGGAACGCTGCGCGCGATGCTCGACCGCGCGGTTTCAAGCGCGTTGGCCGGGGGTGAGCGCCCACTCAGCGTCCGGCGCGTTCGGTCGAGCGAGCGCATTCAATTGCACACCGATCTGGACCGTCTGGGGCAGGTGTTCATCAACCTGATCTCGAACGCGCAAAAATACTGTGACGCGGCCGAGCCGATCCTGACCATCTCGGCCCATGATGTCGGCGGGCAAGTGGTGATTGATTTCATCGACAATGGCAGTGGCATCCCGCCCGAGGCACAGTCGATGGTGTTTGAGAAGTTTTCCCGTGTCGGTTCGGACAAGGCGGGCGGGGCCGGTCTGGGGCTGGCAATCTGCCGCGAGATCATGCAGCGCCTTGGCGGCGAAGTTACCTACCTGCCTGGACAAGGCGGTGCCGCCTTCCGTGTCAGCCTGCCGCTGGCCTATCGGCAAGCGGCGCAATGACGAAGCCATAAAGACATTCGTAACGGTCGCCGGGTTACACCATGGGTCGGAATATCGGCATATGGCGGTACGGGCGATGACACTTCAGGCCAACGCAGCTTTGGTACGCAAGCTATCGGCGGGGCAGGACGGTGCTGCGGACAATCCCCGCTCTCTTCTGCGGGCGCTGCGCCTTGGATTGGCCCGCGCCGCGGGTGGGGGGATGGGGCTGACCCTGTCAGTTATTGGTGCGAAACAATCCGTATGCGCGCAGGATGAATTGATAAGCAAAGTGCGGGACGGATGGTTGTTGCTGATGTTTGTCTCAGACCAGGGCGGCAGCGCAGCGTTCTGTCTGGACCCGGGATGCGTCTCGGCCATCGTACAGCAGCAGACGATCGGCGTGGTCACCTCGGGCCTGTCGCCCGAGCGCACCTTTACCAACACGGATGCCGCAATGGCCGCGCCGCTGGTCGAAGACATGATGACCCGTGCACGCCAGCTTATTGAAACACCTGAGGATATCGCGAGTCTTGCGGGGTTTGAGTATGCAGCGCGGGCTGAAGACAGGTCTGCGTTGGTTCTGGCCATGACGGATGACGTCTATCGGGTATTCAACCTGACTGTCGAATTGGCAGGTGGCGCGCATCAGGGAGAAATCTGCATCTTACTGCCTCAATGCCCAGTCGCCGATGAGGATCAAAATGCAGACATCTTGGGCACGGGATTGAACCTCAATCAGGCATCGGGTGTGATCCGGGCCGAACTGAATGCGGTTCTGTGCCGGGTATCGCTGTCGCTGACCACGCTATCCAGCCTTTCAGTCGGGGAGGTTTTGCCGTTGGGTCCGGCGAAGGTCGATCGGGTCGAGCTGCGCGCCATCGACCGTACCCGCGCAGCCGTAGGCCGTTTGGGCCAAAGCGGCGGGATGCGTGCGGTTCGTCTTAATGAAAGCGCCGCCACACCAATGCTACCACAAGCCGGTCCCAAGACCTTTTTAGCGAACCAATCCGGTGGCGTATCGGGTGAGATTCCTGACCTGCCGCCAACTGAACCACCAGAGACGGGTGTCATCACTGAACCTGTGTCACATGGCTTGCCGGTTAGGGCCGATGGCCTGAGAACGCCCGATTCTGATCAGATGGTTGCTGAAATCTCACATCTCGCCGGTTTAACCAACACGGATAAGGAGGGGTAAAACGATCAGCCTTGTTGGCGCATCTGTTCCAGTGCAGGGCGCAGATTGTCGAGCGTATAGCCGGCCTTGCCCGTTGCTTCGAGAATTTCATCTGTACCCAACCGGTCACATTGTCCGAGCGCCCAGATCACCGAGCATCGCGTCCCTGATGCGCAATATGCCAGCACTGGCCCGCTACAGCTTTCGGCCAAATCACGCTGCAGGGCAATGTTTTCAGGCGTCATGGTCTGGTGCGTCAACTCCAGCACCTCGTATTCCATGCCGGCGTCACGGACGGCCTGACCGATGACGTCGGATTGCTGATCCGGCGGCACCTCGGAATTTGGGCGGTTGCAGATCACCTTGACAAATCCTGCCGCGGCGATGGCTGGCACGTCCTCGACAGAGATCTGAGGCGAGACGGCGTAGCGGGGGGTAATCGGTCGAATCTCCATGGCAATTGCTTAGGCCGCGTTGGCCATCCTGTCCAGTTGCGCGCCCAGTTTTGGGGCCGCCAACATGCCCGCGATCATTGCAATCATGAACACGACCCCGCCAATGCCGCCATAGCTGAGCGAGGCCATCGCCGGGCCCGGGCACAAGCCGGCCAGCCCCCAGCCAACCCCGAACAAAACCGATCCGACGACCAGGCGCCGGTCCAACTCGGTATGCGGCGGGGCAGGGAAGTGGCCGCCAACCACAGGCGTCCGGTTGCGGGTCAACTGCCATGCCACCAGCATGGGCAGGATCGCTCCGCCCATGACAAAGGCAAGCGTCGGGTCCCAGTTGCCGAAGACATCAAGCCATCCCTGCACTTTGGTGGTGTCGGTCATACCCGAGATCAAAAGCCCGGTGCCGAACAGTGATCCGGCAAGAAAAGCAAACAAACCACGCATCAGATCACCCCCATTGCATGGCGAAACAGGGCGACAGTCAGCCCACCCGCCAGAATATAGAACACCGTGGCGACGATGCCGCGCAGTGAGAACCGCGAAATACCGCAGACCCCATGCCCCGAGGTGCAGCCATTTGCAATCCGCGTACCAACCCCTACCAGCAATCCGGCAAGGATCACGATGGCCAGATCCCCGGTCAGGTGGGTTTGCGTTTGCGGAGCGATGAGTGGCCGCAACAGAAACGGCATACCGATCAGACCGGTGACAAAGGCCAGGCGTTCGGTCATGGCGCTACGGTCGCTGCGCTGAAGCAGCCCGCCCAGAATTCCGCTAGCCCCCATGATCCGACCATTGCACAGCAGGTAAACCGCCGCGCCCAAGCCGATCAACAGACCACCTGCCGCCCCCCAAAGCCAATCGACATTCATGTTCGGTTCCTCTTTCGATCCTGTATCACAGCTTGTTGACGGGAAGTTTCAGGAAAACATCGCCTTCTTCATCCGCAGGCGGCATTTGCCCGGCCCGCATGTTGACCTGGAGAGAAGGTAAAATCAGGCGCGGCATCGCCAGGGTCGCATCCCGTGCATCGCGCATCTCGACAAACTCTTCGATACTGCGGCCCTGTCCGATGTGGACGTTCAGCGCCTTCTGTTCACCTACCGTGGTCTCCCACGCATATTCATCCCGACCGGGCGCCTTGTAGTCATGGCCCACAAAAATGCGTGTTTCGTCAGGCAGAGACAGAATTTTCTGGATTGAAGCATAGAGATCCGCCGAAGACCCGCCTGGAAAGTCGCAGCGCGCGGTTCCGAAATCCGGCATGAACAACGTATCGCCCACAAATGCCGCATCGCCGATCACATAGGTCATGCAGGCCGGGGTGTGACCCGGAGTGTGCAACACGTCACCGCGCATCTGACCGATGTGAAAGCTGGACCCTTCGGCAAACAGCGCGTCGAACTGGCTGCCGTCGCGTTGAAATTCGGTGCCTTCGTTGAAGACCTTTCCGAACGTGTCCTGAACGATCACGATATTCTCGCCGATCCCGATTTTACCTCCCAGCTTTTCCTGCAGATACGGCGCTGCCGACAGGTGATCAGCGTGGACATGGCTTTCCAGGATCCACTCGACCTTGAGTCCTTTATCGGTCACATATTTCACGATCTGATCGGCTGAGCTGGTGTCGGTACGCCCCGAAGCGTGATCAAAATCCAGCACGCTGTCGATAATGGCGCAGGCCATTCCTTCAGGTTCCTGCACGACATATGAGACGGTAAAGGTCTGAGGGTCGAAAAAGGCTTTCACAATCGGTGTCATGGGATCCTCCGCGCAGACAGTATACATATAGTAATAGCGGAATATGATGCAAGTTCCAAATCGCGAATTGATCTTGGTCAAAGCATTCAGGGTTTCTTTTGCCTAAGCATTGGGCGACCCCCGACGCATTGCCGTTTTTTGGCCGGAACTGGCAAGAATCCGCGATGTTTCTATCGGGTCTCGTGTTGGTCTTAATCTTGTTACCAATATCAGGCAGACTAGCACAATGTGGGAGGATGCAAATGACTGCTCAGGATCTCTACACCGAAGCGGCAAAGCTTGAACAACGACTTCACGGCGCAAATCTGGATACGCGTCTGGCGCTGCAACCCAGTGTTAGCAAAGTGCTGGACAAGATGCGCTCGCAAGGGATTCACATCCCGTCGCGTCTACGACGGCTGGACGCCGCCCTTTGCGAAGACGCGCTGGAAGCACGGTTCGACAACATGCCGGTTTAACCCGGTTGGTCATCCAAAGGAAATACCGAGGATGACCAGCATCAACCCCAGCACCGACAGGAAGAGCGATGCCAGGTTCCAGGGCAGAACGCTCTGGACAGCGGCGCGCAGTTCGTCGTCAGACAGGCCGGATTTGCGAGCCTTCATCACGCGCAAGATGCACCAGACAAGGCCCAAAAGCCCGGCCAGAGAAAGGGCTGCGCCGCCCCAGACGATAATGTCGAACATGGTTCCCAACGCCCACCTTTAGACTTGCGTCCGCGCTTAGCGGATCAATGCGTGCCAGACAAGCCTTGTGGCCGGAATGTGCGCTTGCGGTCGGGCCTATGCCGATGTATCCGGCAGACTGCCCGATGATCCGGCACCTCACTTTTCAGCTCATGGGAGAGACTCAGATGGAAGACATCACCGAAGATCAGGCCGCAGCCAACTACCGAGTGACCGCCGGCGAGCTGCGCCAGTTCGTCGAACGGTTTGAACGTCTTGAGGCTGAGAAGAAGGATATTGCCGACCAGCAGAAAGAGGTCATGGCCGAAGCCAAGGCTCGCGGCTACGACACCAAGGTGATGCGCAAAGTCGTTGCCCTGCGCAAGCGCGACAAGGACGACATCGCCGAAGAAGAAGCGGTGCTGGAGATGTACAAAGAAGCGCTGGGCATGTAGCGCGGTCCGCTACGGTTTCAGAAACCGGATATCTGGCATGGTCTGCAACCGTGCCAGATCCTGCTCATAAAGCTCTGTGAATGCGGTAACAACATCCTCATTCCAGCCGGGCAGGTCCACCTCTTCCTCGATTGCATCCTGCAGGACATATTCCTGAAAAATTTTTGCGAGGCTGTCCTTAAGTGCAGGATCGTTTGGGGGACGGCCCTGCTGGACCAGGCTCTGTATCTCCTGCTTGCCCGTGTCCGAGACGAGTGACGACAGAAATGCATATTCCTGCTCCAGAGGGGTATCTTCGGGCAGTCCAGCCAGCGCACGCGCAATGTCCCCCCAAATCAGCGGCGAGTCTTCATTGCTCCACAATGTTATGCTCACGTCGGGGGCCAAATCGCGCACATCCTCTATCATGGTGAGCCAACTCAGACAGCTCAGGTCAGTGGTTTCGAGGATCCTCTGCCGTTCCGGAGGTGACAGCGACATCAGGACCTTTGGAATATAGCTACCGGGATTGCGCAGGCCCACATAAAGCTCAACCGACGCATCTGAAAAAAGTTGGTCGAGCTGAGACATTCTTTTCCCTGCCTGCGGATAGAACTGCCCGTCCATGATAACCGTCGAATGCTCACCAATATACTCTGCGCTTGACAGGATGGAACGATTGAACGTCCGCCCATCCGGCACCCATTTCTGAATTCTCCCAAGAGTGTCCTGAACGGGAGGCCGGTCACCGATCGGCCCTAGGGCGGATCGGAATACTTTCCTGTAGGCACGAAACCCCCAAAGCGCAGTGCTATTCTGACCAACAATTTGCGCGTTTGCCTTGAGCAGATTAAGAAGCTCGCCCTCGTCGGTGAAAAGCGCGCCGGCGTGGATGGCAACCTGCATTTCTTGTTTGTCCTTCCATCCGGTGGTGTTGCCAGTTGGGTTACAGCGTGCCCTCAGCGCAGTCAAATTGCTAATGGATTGATGGTTTTTACTGCTGCACAGAAAGAAAAGCATCCCGGTGTTAAGATCACGCAAAGATTCGGGCTTGCAGTCACTGTGCTGAGGCATTAATCGGCTCTCAGTGCCCCTATAGCTCAGCTGGTAGAGCAACTGATTTGTAATCAGTAGGTCCGCGGTTCGAGTCCGTGTGGGGGCACCACT
>JAUHYC010000021.1 GCA_030426685.1 Alphaproteobacteria bacterium | reverse complement strand
TCTTTGAAAGCGGTGCGCGGGCAGTCGGCGCTGCGGTACTGCCAGCCGGGACTGGCCAGACCGAATTGCAGGTGACCGCTGCGCGCGATGTCGGCTGCACCGCCTACGCGGGCACGCCGGACTACCTCAAGATCATCCTCGATAAGGCCGATGAGATGGGCGTTGCGCTGAATTTCTCGAAGGCGGTTGTGGGCGGCGGCGCGCTGTTTCCCAGCCTGCGGCAGGATTATGCTGACCGTGGCATTGCCTGCCTGCAATGTTACGCTACCGCCGATCTGGGCAATATCGCTTATGAAAGCCCCGCGATGGAGGGGATGATCCTTGATGAGCATGTCATCGTCGAGATCGTTACCCCTGGCACTGGCACACCAGTCGCGCCAGGCGAGGTGGGTGAGGTCGTGGTGACCACGCTCAACCCCGATTATCCGCTGATCCGGTTTGCCACAGGCGACCTCTCGGCGATCATGCCCGGCGAGTCCTCTTGCGGCCGCACCAATATGCGCATCAAGGGCTGGATGGGCCGTGCCGATCAGACCACCAAGATCAAAGGCATGTTCGTGCGGCCCGAACAGGTGGCCGCACTGGTCGACAAGCATGATGAGATCGTTAAGGCGCGGGTCATCGCGGCCCGTGAGGGCGAGATGGACACGATGACCGTCCAGATCGAAAGCCCCTGCAGCAATGAAGGAGCCTATGCCAAATCCGTGGTCGAGGTGCTGAAGCTGAAGGGCGCGATCGAGGTCGTGTCCCCCGGATCCCTGCCCAAGGATGGCTTGGTGATCGAGGATCAGCGCGTCTATGAATGACCTGCCACCTGTGCTCTGCGGCAGTATGTGCCGCAGATTTGTTGGCTGCTGCACTGGTGTTTCTTAGAGTTTTGGTCGATTAAAGGCGGAACTTGCGGGATTCTCAGTCAGACGCCATGACCGAAATCGAATATTCAGAACACGGAACGCGCAATCGTGGCGTGCTGGGCACACGTCTGGTGGGCGGCATTGCCTATGCGGTGGCCGCAGCATGTCTGTTGCCGATGGTGGCCGTTGTTCTTGCCGCGGTCACCGGTGGCACTGATACGATATCACACTTGTTAGAGACCGTTTTACCGGGATACGCCCTCACCACGGCGGTCCTGGTGGTTCTGGTCGCCGCGGGCACGTTTTCGATCGGTGTCGGGGCCGCGTGGCTGGTCACGATGACCCGATTCCCCGGCGTGCGGTTTCTTGAAATCGCGCTGGTTCTGCCGTTGGCTTTCCCGGCCTATGTGCTGGCCTATGCCTATACGTTCATTCTGGATCACCCCGGAATCGTCCAGACCACGTTGCGCGATGTGACAGGCTGGGGCCCCCGCGACTATTGGTTCCCCGAAATCCGCTCGACCGAGGGCGCGGCGGTGATGCTGATCCTCGTGCTCTACCCCTATGTCTATTTGCTGGCCCGCGCTGCCTTTCTGCAACAAAGCGCCACCGCCTTTCTGGCCGCGCGAGCGCTGGGCAATGGTCCTTGGTCCGCCTTCTGGCGCGTGTCGTTGCCGATGGCGCGCCCGGCGATTGCGGGGGGCGTGTTGCTGGCGGTGATGGAGACCATCGCCGATTTTGGCACCGTCGCCTATTTCGGCGTACAGACATTTGCCACCGGCATCTACACCAGCTGGTTCTCGATGGCGGATCGCGCGGCAGCGGCTCAACTGGCGCTGTGCCTGTTGGGTTTCGCGCTGATCATGGCGGTGACCGAGCGTACCCAGCGCGGGAAAGCGAAATATTATCAGGCGGGTAAGCGCCACGCAGTCCTGCCTTCGGCACAGTTGAAGGGCTGGCAATCGCTGGCTGCGTTTCTGCTCTGCGCCATTCCGGTCCTGTTCGGATTTCTTCTGCCGGTGGTGATTCTGGTACAGATGGGTCTGGAATCCGAACAAAACCTGCTGTCTCGGCGCTATCTCGGGTTTGCGCGGAACTCACTGACGCTGGCCGGAACAGCAGCGGTGGTCACGGTGTGCGCGGCCATTGCGGTCGGGTTTTTTCAGCGCCTCAGGCCCGGACGCGGCTCGGCCACGGCGGCGTATCTGGCGCGGCTGGGATACGCGGTGCCGGGCGGGGTGATCGCGGTCGGGCTGATCGTGCCCTTCGCGGCTTTTGACAATGCACTGGATGCCTGGATGCGCCAGAGTTTCGATACCTCGACCGGTCTGCTGGTGACCGGATCGATCTGGCTGCTGGTGGCGGCCTATATGGTCAGGTTCCTCGCCGCAGCGCTCAGCGCCTATGAGGGCGGGCAGAGCACGGTGCACGCCAATATGGACGCCGCTGCACGGTCGCTGGGGCATTCACCGCTGGGCACATTGCGCCGGGTGCACCTTCCGATCCTGACGCCTTCGTTGCTGACGGCATTGCTGATCGTGTTCGTCGACGTGATGAAGGAACTGCCCGCCACGCTGATCATGCGGCCCTTCAATTTCGACACGCTGGCGGTGCAGGCCTATCGGCTAGCCTCGGACGAGCGGCTTGAGGGCGCGGCGGTGCCGTCGCTGGTTATTCTGGCCGTCGGACTGTTGCCGGTGATCCTGATTTGCCGTCAGGTGGGCCGCAAGCAATAGTCACGCGCAGTTCAAAAATACCACACCTTGTTGGCACCGGGCTTGATTCAACAGCAATTTCCGGCAAGGCTTGTGGTATGAACATGCAGCCTCCCAGCCGGATCGGGTCCGGTTCTGCCCAGATGCCGGTCGCGTTTGACCGGCGTGAGATGTCTCAAATCCTGTTAGTTTATGGCCGAATGGTCGCCGCTGGCGAATGGCGGGACTATGGCATTTCGAATTTGCGAGATACGGCGGTGTTTTCGATCTTCCGGCGCACCGCTGAACACCCCATCTATCGCGTCGAGAAACATCCCCGCCTTCGGTTGCGGCAGGGGATGTACTCGGTGGTCGGCATGGATGGGCGCATCCTGAAACGCGGCCATGACCTGCGCGCGGTGTTGCGCGTGCTGGAGCGCAAGCTGATCCGCGCGGTCGACCCGGATTAGAGCCTTTTATGCGCGGTAACGGGCCCGTCATCCTGTGCGGCAATGCGGGCGATGGCCTGATCCATCGGCTCCAACGCCAC
Organism: Alphaproteobacteria bacterium; assembly: GCA_030426685.1. Lineage (GTDB taxonomy): Bacteria > Pseudomonadota > Alphaproteobacteria > Rhodobacterales > Rhodobacteraceae > Ruegeria. The sequence goes on along the minus strand of JAUHYC010000021.1, from coordinate 58,229 downwards.
GGCCATGTGATAGGCGTTGGCGTGCAGTAACAGGTTCTCGGCCGCAACCCAGGCGACATGACCTTTCCAGAACATCAGATCGCCGCGCTGTGCGGGTGTACCAGCGGGTAGTGCGCTGCCCAGTTCGTGTTCCTGTTCACCGCTGTCTCCGGGACAGGGGATGCCGCAGGCCAGCAGGGCTGCCTGCACCAGCCCCGAGCAATCCAGACCGAACCGGCTGTTGCCACCCCACAAGTAGGGCGTGCCCAGAAACAGCTGGGCCACTGCAACCGGATCGGTCAGCCGGGAATAGGTGGGCACCGCATGGACCAGAGGGATGAAGCCCAGCGTGGTTTCCAGAAATCCGTCCTGTTCCGACAGCGCCCGGATCCTGCTGCCAAAACTCAGCGAGATTTGATCGGGGCTCTTCAGATCGGGTCGCGCATAGGCGTGGGTGGCGGCGGCAACAATCCAGTGGGTCTGCGGTTCAATCGGACCCAGATGAGCCGCCGCCACCCAACCGGGATAGCCATCTTTGTTGGCGGTGACTTTGCTCCACCCGTTCTGCTCTTGGGTGACGGTTACAGTATCCCCGAACAGCAATTGCCGGTCGCGCGGGCCATCGGGTTGGCGCAGCAGGTCCACAACCGGGCGAATGATGCGGGCCTGCGTCATAGGCTAAGGATCTCGGGCAGTGCGGTCAGCAGGGCGCGAGGTCCCTGGCCCAGACCCCCTTTGCTGCGGCCCGGCTCCTTGCTGCGTTGCCACGCAAAGATATCGAAATGCATATAGCGGCTGTCGCCCACAAAGCGCCGCAGGAACAGCGCCGCGGTTATGGATCCCGCGAATCCACCCGAGGGGGCATTGTCCAGATCAGCGATGCCCGGTTCGATCAGCGCCTCGTAAGGCGTGTGGAACGGCATCCGCCAAACCGGATCGGCGGCGGTGCGGCCTGCACGCGCCAGTGCATCGGCCGCGGCGTCATCATCGGTGAAGAACGGGGCCAGGTCGACCCCAACCGCCACCCGTGCCGCGCCCGTCAGCGTCGCTATCGAGATCACCAGATCCGGGTCTCCCTCATGCGCCAGCGCCAGCGCGTCGGCCAGCACCAGCCGTCCTTCCGCATCGGTATTGTTGATCTCAACCGTAAGCCCGTTACGGGCGGTCAGGATATCGCCCGGACGGAAGGCGTTGCCCGCCACCGCATTTTCAACGGCGGGGATCAGCACGCGCAACCGGACGTTCAGGCCCAGCTTCATGATCATCTGCGCCAGCCCCAGCACATTGGCAGCACCGCCCATGTCCTTTTTCATCAACCCCATCGAGGCACCCGGCTTCAAATTCAGCCCGCCGGTGTCAAAGCAAACGCCTTTGCCCACCAGTGTCAGCTTTGGGCCGCTGTCTCCCCAGGTCATCTCAATCAGCCGGGGAGCCTGCTCGGCGGCGCGCCCGACCGCGTGGATCATGGGAAACCCCTGATCCAGCAGCGCGTCACCCGAGATGACGGAACAGGCCGCCCCACATTCTTGCGCCAGCGCCTCGGCCGCGATCTGCAGCTGGTTCGGCCCCATATCCGAAGCGGGTGTGTTGACCAGATGCCGGGTCAGCAATTCGGCATTGGCCATGGTTTCGATACGCGCGGCATCAACACCTTCGGGCGCGACCAGCTTCGCCTTTGACGGCGTGCTCGCGGCGTAGCGGTCAAAGACATAGCCTGTCATCAGCCAGCCGAAACACTCGACCTCCAGCGCGTCGGCTGCGACCCCAGAGGCGATGTGATAGTTCCCCTCCGGCAACGCCTCGGCCGCTGCAGCCAGCGGGAACCGTTTGCGCGCCCGTCGCGCCGCATTGCCATATCCCGCCAGCGCCATTCCGGGTGCGCCATCCGGGCCGGGCACCAGAAGGGCCTGCCCCAAAGCCCCGGTAAACCGGTTGGCCGCCACCCAGGAGCGCACCTGATCGGGCTGATCGGCCAGCCACGGCTCGAGCGAGGCTTGTTCCAGAACGTGCAGCGGAATCGAAGGATCGGAAGAAGGGGCAAAGGACAGGGTCATGAGCGTCTCGGCTGGTTCATCTCGCGCCCAGACTAGCCGTCTGCGGCCCACCCGCAACCCCTTCAGACCGAAAGGTCCTGTTGATCCCAGACCGCGGTAAGCGAGCGTTCACCAACCCGGATCAGACGCCCCAATGTTGCACCTGTCGCCACCACGTCCCCGGCATCCACTGAATGCGCCACATCGCCGGCCACCCGGGCCAAAGCGGTCATGCCGATCTGATCGGCAATCGCCACCAGCGACTTTGCGCATTTGCGCAGCCCGGCCCAGTCGCGTTGCCGCCAGAACCGTTCGCAATTCGTCAGCCGCACCGCCAGTTCCTCAACCGTTCGGCACAGCACGTCCAGGGCGTTTGCGTCCCCCAGCTGATGATACAGGCTGCTGAGCCTGTCCGGGTCCAGTCGCACGGTTTCCTTTTGTTCAAGCGTTATCACTTTGTCCACCACATTCACCCCAATTTTCTTGCCCCCACGGCACGGAAACACTCTGTGGCACAGTGCTTTGCAATTCGTTGCTGCGCATCGGGATAATGTCTCGAATTTTGCGCGAATTCGGGTTACAGAGCGGGTCAGATCAGGAAACAGGAACAGAAGAATGAACTTTGCCAAACCTTTGCCAAACTATCTGGTCAAACGGTACCACGGGTGGAAAGCGACGACCTATTCCGAAAATCAGGTCTGGTATCGGCGGCTTGCGACCGAAGGGCAGCGGCCACGTGCAATGGTGATTTCCTGCTGTGACAGTCGGGTGCATGTGACCTCGATGTTCGGAGCCGATCAGGGTGATTTTTTCATCCACCGCAACATCGCCAACCTTGTGCCCCCATACCTGCCTGACGGTGACCATCACGGCACCAGCGCGGCCATCGAATACGCGGTGACGGCGCTGAAAGTGGCGCATCTGATCGTTCTGGGCCATTCGCAATGCGGCGGGGTGCAGGGCTGCATTGACATGTGCAAGGGTCAGGCACCGCATCTGGAGGCCAAGGGCAGCTTTGTGGGCCGCTGGATGGAAATCCTCAAACCCAAATTCGAACTGGTCGCAGATGTGGAAGACAGCGATGATCAGGCGCGCCAGTTCGAACGTCAGGCGGTTGTTGCCTCGCTCGAAAACCTGATGACCTTCCCCTTTGTGTCCTCGGCCGTCGAACAGGGCGCGCTCAGCCTGCATGGCCTCTGGACCGATATTGGTGAGGGCGGGTTGCAATGTTATGACCCGAACGAGAAGAAATTCGTCGTCGTCTGACGGGCTGAATACTGACTTTTCAGGATGGCGCGGATCAGACCTCTGATTTCGCGCCATTTTTTGATATGATCCGGGTGTTTTTCTGGAATCGGATCGAACCCATGAGATTGATTAAACGCATTCTTGTCACCTTGCTTGTGATCATTCTGGCACTTGTCGGGGTGTCTTACCTGCTGCCCGGCAAGGCCGAAGTGTCGCGCAGCATCACCATAGATGCGCCCGCCTCGGCCATATTTCCTTACGTGAATTCGATGCAGGAGACCGAGAAATGGTCGCCCTGGCTGTCCCGCGATCCCGAGACCAAACTGTCCTATTCCGGGCCCGATCAAGGGGTCGGAAATACCCTGAACTGGAGTTCCGAGCATCCGCAAGTGGGCACCGGTTCGCAGGAAATCGTCGAGAGTGTTGAGAACCAACAGGTCAGCACGGCGCTTGATTTCGGCCCGATGGGCACGGCTGAGGCCTCGTTTGTCCTGCAGCCCGAAGGGTCCGGAACGCAGGTCACATGGGGGTTCACTTCTGATCTGGGCATGAATCCGATGTCCCGCTGGATGGGGCTGATGATGGATAAATGGGTCGGCAGCGACTATGAGCGCGGGCTGGATAATCTCAAGGCATTGGTTGAGGGGCAGGGGTGAACATGGTGCGGTGGGCGGTTTTGGCTGAAATTGCCAAGCTTCGCTCAGATGCCTGAAACTATTGTCCGCCCCAATCCGGAATCATACAGGTTTTCGGTGAAATCGAACCCGTTGGCACTATTTGGAACAATCAGGTCAACTATGAAGGCATCGAGATCAGAATTACGCCGCGATAAAACCCCAGACACGATACCCAACTTGGACCAACCGTTTGAAACGAGAAAGCAGAAGCGCAGATGGCCAGACGGATTTTTCAGAACATTTGTGTTGAGCGCCGCTTCCACCGATTCAGTTCGGCCTCTGCGCAGGGTCGCGGCATGGTTTTCATCGCACTGTGTCTTGCGATCCTTGGCAGCGTAGCAAACACAGCCCGTGCGCAACATGTAGCGCCGGATTTCAACTACATCGTCACGCGCGGTACCGACAAAAGCTCGATGCCCTCTCCTCATGGCGGAAATGACAATCTGGACCATCATGGGTTTCGCTTCTTTTGTGTCCCTTCGCACTATTCCTACCATGATCCGGTGGTATATCCGGGCCAGGAAGGTGCGGCCCATCTGCATATGTTTTTTGGCAACACAGAAGTTGATGCCCACTCAACCGCTGACGAAATCGCCAATGCCGGGCGAACGACGTGTGACGGTGGAATAACCAACCGCTCGGCCTATTGGATTCCGGCGCTCTATAACGAGGACGGAGAGGTCGTACTGCCGTCTTCGATCAACAACTACTATAAAAGCTGGGTGAATGATCGCAGCAAAATAAAGCCAATTCCCGCGGGTCTGGAGATCTTGGCCAACGCAAAGGTGCAAGGTTCAAGCGGGGTTGTCGTCAGTGCGGTCGAAGAAGAACGCTGGGGTGCGACCATCCGTATTTCTCCCCATTCCGGGCTTACGCTCGAGGTCCTTTTTCCCGACTGCATTGCAGTCGATGAGACAGGCGCGCCGATTCTTTCCAGCCCCGGCGGAACCAGCCATGTCGCCTATTCACAAGGCGCTTGCCCGCCTTCGCATCCCTATACGATTCCGCAACTGACCCAGAATGTGAACTGGGCCGATGTGCCGTTCAATTCTGGCTGGTATTTCTCCTCCGACCGGATGAACTATGCGCCCAAAGGCATGTCCGCACACGCTGACTATGTAGCGGGTTGGACGGAAGAATCTGCGCAAATCATGGCGAATTGCGTGCGCGATGGGTTCAAGGAATGTGGTCCCGGCCTGCATGCCCAGTGGCAGGATCAGTTCTTTGCACCGGACGGCAGCCGGGTCTATGACTTCTTCAAAGTTGCCGACGGGGTCTCTGCGACCCCGGCCGCGCTTGGAGGATTGCCTCCGATGCTGATGCCGCATTGAGCGCGCATGGTGTGCCAACTGAATAACCCCGCTGCTGGTGCAACGGGGTTTTCTTTGTCTTTCAGATCTGGCGGATCAGCCCTTTTTCAGAACCTCACGGCCCAGCAGTTCGGCGATCTGTACCGCGTTCAGTGCGGCACCCTTGCGCAGGTTATCCGAGACGCACCAAAGGTTCAGACCGTTCTCGATGGTTGAATCCTGACGGATACGGCTGATGAAAGTGGCGAAGTCGCCCGCGCATTCGATCGGCGAGACGTACCCACCGGCCTCGCGCTTGTCGATCACCATGATACCCGGCGCTTCGCGCAGGATGTCGCGGGCTTCGTCTTCGTCGAGGAATTCCTCAAACTCGATATTCACGGCCTCGGAATGGCCAACAAAGACCGGAACCCGAACGCAGGTGGCTGTGACCTTGATCGACGGATCGACGATCTTCTTGGTCTCGACAACCATCTTCCACTCTTCCTTGGTCGAGCCGTCTTCCATGAAGACGTCGATCTGCGGAATGACGTTGAAGGCGATCTGCTTCTGGAACTTTTTTGGCTCAACTTCGGTCGTGGGGTTATAGATGGCCTTGGTCTGATCCCAAAGCTCATCCATGCCTTCCTTACCGGCACCCGAAACCGACTGATAGGTCGAGACAACGACGCGCTTGATCTTGGCGCGATCATGCAGCGGCTTGAGCGCCACCACCATCTGCGCGGTCGAGCAGTTGGGGTTGGCGATGATGTTCTTGTTCTTATAGTCGTGGATCGCCTCGGGGTTACATTCCGGCACGATCAGCGGAATGTCCGGGTCATAGCGATAAAGCGACGAGTTATCGATCACCACGCAGCCAGCCGCCGCCGCCTTTGGGGCGTAGATTTTGGTGGCCTCGGAGCCCACGGCAAACAGCGCCATGTCCCAGCCGGTGAAATCGAACGTGTCCAGATCTTTGGTCGTGAGGGTCTTGTCGCCAAAGCTAACTTCGGTACCCAGCGAACGACGGCTTGCCAGGGCGGCAAGTTCATCGACGGGGAACTGGCGTTCCGCCAGGATGTTCAGCATTTCGCGGCCCACGTTGCCCGTGGCGCCGACGACTACGACGCGATAGCCCATTTCATGTCTCCAAAGTTAAGGACGCGCGTTCATAGCTGCGTTGCGGCGAAGAAAAAAGGGCTTTCGGGGCATATTTCGCTCGCTCACACCGATTTGTCACGGTTGCCGGAGGCTAGTCTTCGTCCAGAAGGTGCCGATAGACCTTTACGATGGCCTGCGCTTCGCCCTCGATTCGAAAATTCTGTTCGACATGGGCGCGGGCGGCTTGACCCGCTGTGGCGAGTGTAGCGCGGTCCTGCAGCATGTCCTCCAGAGCGTCGGCCAGCGCCTGGGCGTTGTCTTTTTCAACCAGTCTCCCGGTTTCGCCATCCCTGATTTGCGCACTGAACGCGCCAACACCGTGGCACGCGATGGCGGGCACGCCCGAAGCCATCGCCTCAAGCGGGGTGAGGCCAAACCCTTCGTGGCGCGCAGGGGCGACGAATAGGTCGAGCGCGCGGTAGGTTTCGACGATCTCATCCCATGGGCGTTCACCCAGAAAATGGACGCGGTTGCCAAGTCCTGCATCTCGCAGCTTTTGCTCCTGCTCGGCTTGAAAGCCCTCGAACTCCTTGGTGGCGCGGCCAGTGAATATCACATGAGCGTCGGGATGGTTGGGCAGGACTTTCAGGGCGGCGTCGACCAACAGATCGACGCCTTTCTGAGGGCGGATGCGGCCAAAGCAGCCGATAAGCAACCCGTCTGGCAGGCCAAGCTTTTGGCGCAGGGCTTGCTTATCATCGGCGGGGTGGAACAGCTGGGTATTGACGCCATGCATGATGACGGTTGCGGGATGTTCCAGAAAAGAAGCCGCCTGTGGCGTCGTTGCGATCAGCGCATCCATCTTCGCAATCAGGCCTTTGGTGAATCCCGAGTGCTCACGTTGCGCGGCCGAGGTGAACAGCAGCTTGTAGTTGCGCCGCAACAGATTGCGCAGGAACAGCCCCATCAACATCTCGGTATTCCGGCGCGCATGCCAAACCCGTTTGCGATTGGGCAGAAACAACAGTTTCCAGAGTCTGATATGGGGCAAATCCGCCGGCAGGCCGGGACCGGTGGCGCGGATGCTGATCATTTTCTCCTGAATCGGCAGCAGCCGGATCACCGTGGTCGTCACGCCCGACAGGGAATGCTTCAGATTGGGTGCAATCACCTCAATGTCCTGCACGGGCGGTCTCCGGTTATTCAGTCCACGCTGTCCCGACTGAATAGATAGATCACGCAGCCAATGGCAAGGGTGGCGGCGAAAAAGCCGAAGATCGCGGTATAGGGTGCCGAGGGGCTGATCCCGGCGCTGGCCGCATGGATGCGTCCTGTGGCAAATTGCGCCAGCCCGACACCGCCAATGCCGAAGAGGTTCAGCAGGGTAACGCCGCGCCCGACCAGATGCGCCGGGATAAAGGCGCGCCCATGGGCCATGATGACCGGAAAGCTGGCCCCAAGAAAGCCGATGGCCGCAAGCAGCAAAACCGAAAGCCAGACACCCCCGTCGATCCAAATGCAGAGCAGCAGCAAGGCTGCAGCGCCCAGGGTGTTGCCACCAAAGATCACCCATTTTCGGGTCTTGAGGATGCGGTCCAGCGGCCCATAGGCAAATGTACCCGCAATCATTGCCGCCCCCATGATCAGCGTTGCCTGCCCGATCTGCGTGGTGCCGAGGTCAAAGACATCGCGCAAATACGGCCCGGCCCAAAGCCCGCGCAGCGCTGCCGACGGCACATATGCCACCAGCATCAGAGGCAGGATCGCCCACAGAGCCGGTTCTTTCAGCAGGTCCAGAACCGATCCTTTATGTTCGGTCTCAACCTGTTTTGGATCATGCACCGTAAGCCAGATTCCGGCGGCCACCACGCCTGAGACGATCGCCAGACCACCCAACGTGGCCCGCCAGCCCATCAGCTCGACCGCCAGTGCGGTCGGGTAGGAGGCCACCAGATTGCCGACCGATCCAACGCCCAGCATTACTGCAGCAAGCGTCGCGAACTTGGCCGGTGGAAACTCTCGGGCGAAGATGTAGTAAGACGCCATCAGGACAGGTGAGCAGCCAACCCCGATCAGCGCCATGGCGAGCGCCACATGCAACGGGCTTGTCGCTATGGCGAACAGACCAGCCCCGCCCGCGCCGCCAATCAGCAGCAAAAGGGAAGAGCTGCGCCTCGGACCCACCCGGTCCAACGCCCAGCCCACCGGAATCTGCATCGCCGCAAAGACCAGAAACCAAAGGCCCGAGGCAAAGGCGAGGTCTTCGGGCGTCGCGCCGATATCCCGCCCCAGATCAGCGGTCAGCACGGCCAGAAACGCGCGGAAAAACTGGCTCAGGACATAAGCCAAGCACAAGATCACCAAACCTGCCTGCATCTACTGCCCCTTTGCCTGCCAGCCCCAGGCGGATGCTTGGCACGTCATGCGCCATCACACAAGCCGCGCGGTTTTCTCAAAAAGGGAAGACATTAATCACAAATGGGCTATCTTCAATCCGGATTATGCTTTCAGAGAGCGCCATGCCCCTTTCAGACTTCGCATTTTATGACTCGGTCCCTATTTCGGACAGTTTTCTGGACCTCAGCGACCCAGCCCGGTTCACACCCTTGCCCGAGAGCTGGTTTCTGGGCGTCGCTGACATCGTGGATTCCACGGGTGAGATCGCGCGTGGCCGCTACAAGACCGTGAACATGGTCGGGGCTGCGGTGATCTCAGCCATGATCAACGCTTTGCAGGGGCGTGATTTTCCCTATGTTTTTGGTGGCGATGGCGCGGGCTTCGCGGTACCGGGCGAGATGGCTGATACGGCACGCGAGGCGCTTGCCGCGCTGCAAAGCTGGGCCGAGGCCGAGTTTGCGATCACGCTGCGCGCCGCGCTGGTCTCGGTTGCAGATATCCGTGCAGTGGGGAGGGATTTGCGGGTGGCCCGCTATGCGCCATCCTCTTGCGTTGACTACGCTATGTTCTCTGGCGGTGGGCTGGCCTGGGCCGAAGCACAGATGAAAGCCGGCCATCGGACGGTTCCTCCGGCAGGCCCTGACGCGCAGCCCGACCTGACCGGCCTGTCTTGCCGCTGGTCCAATAGCCCCGCGCGGCATGGCCAGATCGTTTCATTGGTTGTTCAACCAGAATCAGGCTCTAATGAAGCCGATTTTGCGGTTCTGACCCAAGCGGTGCTGTCGGCGGCCGAGCGCCTTGAGCGCGCCGGCCACCCGGTTTCGCCCAAAGGGCCTCCAATGGATTGGCCTCCACCCGGTTTGGATATCGATGCGCATGTCTCGCGCGCGGGGGGCAATCTGCTGCTGCAGAAGATACGGTTGATGATCGGCAATGCCCTCATCGGATTGTTGTTCAAAACCGGTATACGGCTGGGGCAGTTTGTGCCTGAACACTACCGGGAAATGGTCAGCCGCAATGCCGATTTCCGCAAGTTCGACGATGGTCTGAAAATGACCCTCGACTGCGATCCGGCCACACTGGCAAATATCACGCGCTTGCTGGATAAGGCGCAGGCACAGGGCAAAATCCGCTATGGCTTGCACGTTCAGCAAGAGGCGATGATGACCTGTTTTGTGCCCTCCGCCATGAGTGATGACCACGTGCATTTCGTCGATGGTGCCTCGGGCGGTTATGCGCAGGCTGCAGCCGCGATGCGGGGTTAGAGGCTGCGCGCGATCTCGGTAATGACGTCATAGGCCATCATGACATCCTGCTCGTTTGTTTCAAACTGACCGGCCTGAAAGCGGATGACCAAATCGCCATCCACACGCGTCTGGGTCAGGTAGATGCGCCCATCATCATTGATCGCGTTGACCAGCCGCAGGTTCAGATCATCCAGATCGGCACCCCCCTCCGGCGCGTAGCGAAACGTCCATAAGGACCACATCGGTGGTGTGATGATCTTGAAATCTGGCTCAGCCGCCAGCCGGTCATGCAGCGCCACCGACCAGTTGATGTGGTTGCGCAGCCGCGCGCGCAACCCTTCCAACCCGTAGGTCCGAATGACAAACCATAGTTTCAAGGCCCGGAACCGGCGGCCCAGCGGGACCGACCATTCCGAATAGTTGATGATCCCATCCTTGCCATGGGTCTTCAGGTATTCCGGGCTGATCGCCAGCGTGCGGACCAAATCATCGGGGTTCTTCAGGAAATGCGCGCAGCAATCGAACTGGACACCCAGCCATTTGTGTGGATTGAACACGATGCTATCGGCCTGACCGATCCCCGGCCAGTAGTGTCGATACTCGGGACAGATCATCGCCGATCCGGCCCAAGCTGCATCGACATGAGTATAAAGCCCGTATTTCCGTGCAATCTCAAGACAACGATCTACCGGATCTGTCGCGCCTGTTCCGGTTCCGCCCACACACAGAATAACGCCTGTCGGCTGAAAACCAGAGTCTAAATCAGCCTGAATTGCGGATTCAAGCGCCACAGGATCCATGCCCCGCCAGTCCCCCTGCACCGGAATACGCACCAGATTGTCTTGCCCGATCCCGGCAACCCAGATGGCGCGGTCGATCGAGGTATGCACCTCGGACGAACAATAGATGCGCAGCGGCTTCTGCCCGAACAACCCGTGGCTGTTGCCCTGCCAGTTCAGGGCATTCTCGCGCATAGTAAGCACCGCTGCCAGCGTCGCGGATGAGGCGGAATCCTGAATGACCCCGGCAAACCCTTCGGGCAGATCCAGCGCCTCGCGCAGCCAGTCCATCATTCGCGTTTCCATCTCGGTCGCGGCGGGTGACGTCTGCCACAGCATGCATTGCGGCGCGATGGCGCTGGCCAGGAACTCGGCGAGCACCGAAGGGGCCGACGCGTTCGAGTTGAAATAGGCGAAGAACCGGGGATGCTGCCAATGGGTAATTCCGGGCATCACGATCTGTTCGAAATCGCGAAAGATATCCTCGATCGGCTCACCCTGTTCAGGCGGATGGGCGGGCAGCGCATTCAGAATGTCCCCGGGCTCGGTTCGGGCGCGTACCGGCTTGTCCCCCACTGTCAGGTGATAATCCTGGGTCCAGTCCGCAATCATCCTGCCCCATTCGGAAAACTCAGTCCATTTCATCTCTGCCCCCTCGTGTGTTCAAGCTGGCCGACCCGCTACCATGTGTCAGTGTCGGGTATGAAGATGCCAAATTCAGCTTGGCCCGACGCGCTGACAATACAGGCCTGCATATATTGAACAAGCTAAGTAGGGGCTGGCGCAGCTGGATGGGCCAAAGCAACGATCTATTGCGATATCACTGAAATTGCGCAAAAATTCCCCATGACCGATGATTTACCCCTGACTTCCCGATCATTGCCTATCGCATTGCTGCGCGCACGTGAAAAGGTGATGGGGCCGATCCGGAGTGTGCTGGCCGATGTCGGAGTAACGGAGCAGCAGTGGCGCGTGTTGCGGGTGTTGCAGGAAGAGGGGCCGCGCGAACCCACGCAGATTGCAGAGCGGGCCTGCCTGCTGTTGCCCAGCCTGACACGGATTCTGAAAAAGCTGGAAGACAAAAACCTGATCCGCAGGCGCCCAGACCTGAATGATCGCCGCCGCCAAATCATTGAGATCAGCAAGGAAGGTCAGGAGATCATTCACGCCAACCTGTCCAAGATGCTGCAGCAGGCGGAGCAAACGCGCAGGATTCTCGGGGCAGAACGGCACGATTTGCTGCTGGACCTTCTGGGCGAGCTGCATGACCTGGATCCTTAGCGCCAAGTTTCCAGAAATACAGACTCTAACCATGGATATTGTTCAGTTTTCGGTGCAAGATCACCCGATGCTGAGCAACACAGAGAATCCGAGCTGGCAAAATCCGTTGCCCGCGCGGCTTTGACGTCGTATTTTGTGGGCCATTTTATCAACACGGCCTGATCGAAATGGACGCGCCCAAATCGCCGATCCCGGCGCAGCCCGATGAATCACCGGCAAACGCCCTGAGCGCCCGAGTTGGTGCCCGCGTGCGCCGTGCCAGGCAGTTGCGTGGTATCTCTCGGCGGGTGCTGTCCGAAAGCTCGGGCGTATCGCCACGGTATCTGGCCCAGCTCGAAGCGGGTGAGGGCAATATCTCGATTGGTCTGCTGCAACGCATCGCGCAGGCGCTGGATCATAAGGTCGAATGGCTGATTGGCGAGGATGATCCGTGGGACTCGGATGCGCTACAGATGGCAGAACTGTTTCGGCACGCCGATGACGGCGTCAAAGAGACGGTGATGAAACTGCTGCGTCCGAACTCTGGCGGAGATGCGCGGGCCGACCGGATTTGCCTGATCGGATTGCGCGGTGCGGGGAAATCGACGCTGGGCGCAATGCTGGGGGCCGCGCTTGATCTGCCATTTGTCGAATTGACCGCGCGGATCGAACAAATGTCAGGGATGCCCCTGTCCGAGGTCATGGCCCTGTTCGGGCAGGACGGATACCGCAATCTCGAGGCGCAGGCTCTGGACCGGGTAATTTCCTCGCATGACCGGTTGGTGCTGGCGGTGGCCGGCGGTATCGTGGCAGAGCCGTCGACCTATACAACCCTGCTCAGCCGGTTCCACACGGTCTGGCTGCGGGCCTCTCCCACCGAACATATGGACCGGGTGCGTGCGCAGGGCGATGAACGCCCCATGGCCGGAAATCCAGAGGCCATGGAACAACTCAAGTGCATCCTGGCCAGCCGCGAAGCGCTGTACGGGCGGGCGAATGCCCAGCTGGACACGTCTGGCCAAACACCAGAGTCCTCGCTGAAAGAACTCCGGAACCTCGTGGAGGCCCAAGGGTTCCTGGACTAGGCAAGGCTCTATTTCGGGCTTTTCAGCCAGTCGTCGGCAAACTCGACCTCGCCAAGCCCAGCAAACCGCCGAACCCGATCAAGCTCAGCCTGCAATCGCCGAGTCCGGGCGTCGGACCAACGCACCTTGCGTTCCGGCCACAGCGCCCGCACGTTCAGCACATCGCGCTCGCGCTGGGCTTTCATGTCGATCCGCCCGATCAGCCGATCCCCCTCAAGCAGCGGGAAGACATAATAGCCGTATACGCGCTTGGGTTCGGGTACGAACACCTCGATCCGGTAGCAAAAGCCGAACAACCGCTCGGCCCGGTTCCGGTCGCGCAACATTGGATCAAACGGGCTGAGAACCCTGATCCGACCAGGGGCTGGCGTCAGTGCCGCGGCCTCGGCGCAGATGCCGGGCCGGGCGAACACCCTCCGCTCGTTCCCGTCCGCGCATTCCACGCAGATTTCTTCGATATTCCCCTGAGTCAGAGCCTGTTTGCACCAATCCTTTGCTTCCGCTGCACTGACCGTATCCCAAAACGCCGCCAACTCTCCGGACGTTGCGAATCCCAGCCGGTCGAGCGCCGCGTTGCACAGCCAATCCACCGTCGCCTCGGTGTCGCAAGGGCCTCCGGGGTAAAGATGGGTTTCGATCACCCGCTCGGTCAGGTCGTAGCGCTTCTGAAACCCGTCGCGGCCCACCACTGTAAGCGCGCCGGATCGCCAGAGATATTCCAGCGCCGTCTTGGACGGGTGCCAATCCCACCAACCGCCCGACCCCTTTTTCTCATCCTTGCCGACATCGGACGAGCCGACAGGGCCGTGGTCGCGAATATGTTGCAGCACGGTTTCGAACCTCTGCTCAAACCCGTCGCGCCGCCAGTTTTTCCACCGCGCTTTCAGCATATCTGCGTCGCGTTGGAACCGCAGGTGCCAGTGGCGATAAAATGCCATCGGAATGACAGCGGCGTCATGGGTCCAATGCTCGAAAAGGGCCTTGTCGCGTTCGTAGAGTCGCTTGAGATGGCGCGCACGATAGCTGGGCCTGCGCGCATACAGGATCATGTCATGCGCGCGCGCGACCGTGTTGATGCTGTCGAGCTGAACAAACCCCAGGCGATGGATCAGCTGCAACAGATCCTCCCCCTTGGCGCCACCTGCTGGCTGTTCCAGCAACGCATGGCGATCCATGAACAGGGCGCGCGCGGCGCGGTTGTCCAGATGTTGAAACGCCATCCGGTATTAGCGCCGTTTCAGCGTATCGCCATAGCTGATCTTGGGGGTCAGGGTGACGCGGGTTTCGACCTCTGTTTCCGGGTTGGCCAGTTTCGCCGCGATGATTTCGGCCGCGGTACGGCCAATCTCGGATCTGCAGGCATCCATGGTCGCCAGCTTGCGCGGCAGGCCCTGCAACAACTCAACATTGTTGAAGCCTGCCAGCCCAATCTGCCCGGGCACATCAATACCCTGATCCAGCAAATATAGTAGCCCGCCCGCACCGATCATGTCGTTGGAGTAATACAGAAAATCCAGATCGGGTGAGCGTTCCAACATGGCCTGCGTCATCTCTCGCCCCTTGGCCAGCGCCGAGCCGCCCGAATAAAACTCGCGATCCTCGATTTCGATGCCGTGCTTGCCCAGTACCTCGGTGAACCCCTCGAACCGTTTCCGGGCCCGGTGATCCAAAGGCATCTTGGTGCCCATGAAACCAATATGCTCATAACCGGCCTTCAGAATCGCCTGCGCCATCTCGCGTCCGGCGCGGCGGTGCGAAATGCCCACCATCGAATCCACGGGCTTACCGTCGGTATCCATGATTTCGACCACCGGAATACCGGCCGAATCCAGCATGGCCCGCGCCGCATCGGTATGTTCCAGCCCGGCGATGATCACGCCCGAGGGCCGCCACGAGAGCATCTCGTACAGAACCTTCTCTTCTTTCTCGGGAAGATAGTCGGTAACGCCGACAACCGGCTGCAACTCGGTATCCTCCAACACCTGATTGATGCCAGTCAGAACCTCGGGAAACACCATGTTCGACAGCGATGGGATGATCACCGCCACTAGGTTCACCCGGCTGGACGCCAGCGCGCCCGCGATTTTGTTGGGCACATACCCCAACTCCTTAGCGGCAGCCAGAACGCGGGTTCGGGTGGCGTCCGAGACATCCCCCCGGTTGCGCAGCACCCGGCTGACGGTCATTTCCGACACTCCGGACGCTTCCGAGACATCACGAAGAGTAAGCGGGCGTTTTGTTTCTGTTGTCACCGGGGATACCTGCATTGTTTGTTTCGCCGATGGTAGCGTGAACAGGGCAAACTGTTCAACTGTTGTGCAAACCCCATGACAAGCCAAAAAAACCTCGTTACAGAAAGCGACGAACGGCCCCGTGGCTCAACTGGATAGAGCAGCCCCCTCCTAAGGGGCAGGTTGCAGGTTCGAATCCTGCCGGGGTCGCCAGACCATTCTAATAAAGTGTGTATTTTCCAAACCTTAGATGCTTCCTGTGCCCCAATAGGTGACGCAAGCCGAAGAACTGGTTCAGATACGGTCCGATAAGAGTGACGATCAATCCTGTTGAATGGTGTGGGGGTCGAGCGAACTACCCGTGCAGAATACAAAGGACTTACAGGTTCACTGCAATAGGAAGAATTTTCATTTCGAGTCCCTTGGAACCAGTGAACTGGCTGAGGCGGCTAGGAAGGCGCAGCAGACCACCAAGAGGTTAGACCGTGGACCCCCTCATCGGCAGGCAGGCGCGCCTTGTCTGGTCGCCTGACAATCGGAAGAAGTGTTGGTTTTCGTGGAGTGGCCAGTGATTGCCGACTGGGCGGGCGCCGAGACCATGCTTGAGGGCAGGCCACGTTTGGCCGTCAGGGGTCAGAATGACTCCTGAAGGTGATGGTCACGGTTTGACTTGCGCGATCTAATCTTCGCGCTGGGTTTGCCATCCGATCAGACTGAAAAAGGCAAACAGGATTGCCGCCACGCAGACGATCGAGGGGCCTGCCGGGGTGTCGAACACATATGCTGACCTGAGTCCGGCGACAGCGGAGAAAGCGCCAATTGCAGCGGCAGCCAAAGCCATCGTTTCCGGTGATCGTGCCAGGCTGCGTGCAGCGGCGGCGGGAATGATCAGCATGGCCGCGATCAGCAGCACGCCGACAACCTTGATCGCGACGGCTACGGTCACCGCCAAGGCAAGGGTCAGGATCAATTGCTCGCGCTTGGGGTCAAAGCCGCTGGCATAGGCCAGTTCTTCATTCAGTGTCGCTGTCAACAGCTGTGACCAGCGCCATGCGATCAGCGCCATAACCAGCGTCGCGCCGCCCCAGATCACCGCCAGATCCGCGCGGGACACCGCAAGAATATCGCCAAAAAGATACGCCATCAGATCGATACGCACGCCGGACAGAAACGAGACCGCTACCAGACCGAACGCAAGCGCAGAATGTGCAAGAACCCCCAGCAGCGTGTCCATCGCGTAACCGCGACCGGCCAAGAGCGTGACGGTCAGCGCCATGATCAGCGCGACAGCCAGCACACCCGTGAAGATGGACATCTGAAACGTCAGCGACAGCGCCACGCCCAGGATCGCGGCGTGCGCCGTTGCGTCTCCGAAATAGGCCATGCGGCGCCAGACCACGAAACATCCAAGCGGAGCGGCGGCAAAGGCCACGCCAACACCGGCGAGCGTTGCCCGCGTCATGAAATCATCGAGCATTATTCCGCAGCTTCCCTGGAGTTTTCACCGTGGTCATGATGGTGGTCGTGCTCGTGGCGATACAGCGCAAGTGCGCCACCCGTACCTGTTCCGAACAGCGCCCTGTATTCCGGGGCCGAGGCGACCACCGCCGGAGAGCCTTCGCAACACACATGCCCGTTAAGGCAGATCACCCTGTCCGAGGCGCTCATCACCACGTGCAGTTCATGGCTGATCATCAGCACTGCGCAACCGGTTTCGCGACGCACCTTTTCGATCTGCTGGTAAAACCCGGCCGAGCCGCGTTGGTCGAGGCCCTGGGTCGCTTCGTCCAGCAGCAGGATGTCCGGCTGATTGATCAGCGCCCGGGCCAGCAACACCCGCTGGAACTGCCCGCCGGACAACTGCGACATCTGGCGCTTCATCAGATCCGGCACACCGGCAGCTTCAAGGGCCTCAACGCAGTTCCTTCTGGACACACGGTTGGTCAGATGCATGAACCGCTCGACCGAGATCGGCAATGTCGGGTCGACATGCAGTTTCTGCGGGACATACCCGATTTTCAGGCCGGATTTCAGAGTGACCTTTCCAGCCGACGGCCTGGTCGCACCGATAATGGCCCTAAGCAGACTGGTCTTGCCTGACCCGTTTGGACCAACAATCGTGACGATCTCTCCGGGCTCGACGGTCATGTTCACGTGATGCAGAACAGTATTTGCGCCATAGCGCACGCTGAGATTTTCGACGGTGATCAAGGTCATTTCTACGCCTTTTCGGTGCAGTCGGGGCAGAGTCCCTCGGCTTCTACAACCGTTCTCTCGATCTCGAAACCCGCCGCGCGCGCAGCGGCGCCCAGTACGCCTTTGGCCGGTGCGGATTGTGCCTCGGCCACTGCATCACATTTTCTGCAGATCATGAAGGCCGGTGAATGCTCTGCGCCGGGATGTGAGCAGGCGACAAACGCGTTCAGACGCTCGATCTTGTGGACGAACCCGTTCTGAACCAGAAAATCCAGGGCGCGATAGGCCACGGGTGGCTGAGATCCAAACCCCTCATCACGCAAGCGGTCAAGAATCGCATAGGCACCAAGCGCCCGATGCTCCTGCAGCAGCATCTCCAGCACCTTTCGCCGAACCGGTGTCAGACGCAACCCTTCTTCCCGGCACCGCGCCTCAGCCGTGGCCTGTGCGGTTTCAACGCAGGTTTCGTGGTCGTGGTCCTGAAACCCGACCGGGGTTGTTTCACCAACCGGTTTGGGGCGCGTATCACTTGTCATGTTATACCATATCGTGTATCCGGCTCGTAACGTTATAAAATCACACAGAGAGTCCGATGTCCATAAAGCTTCTTCGTATGTCGATCACGGCTGCCCTGTTGGGCGGAACCGCCTTTGCGGATGTGCCGAAGGTTGCGGTCGATATCGCGCCGGTACACTCGCTGGTGGCACGCGTGATGGAGGGTGTCGGAATCCCTGACCTGATCGTATCGCCCGGTGCATCGCCGCATGAATACAATCTGCGCCCCTCTGAAGCAGCGGCGCTGCAAGAGGCCAATCTGGTGTTCTGGATCGGTGACGACCTGACGCCATGGATGGAAGGCGCGATCGAAACCCTCGCCGATGGTGCAACCGTCACGACCTTGCTGGAAACTGACGGCACGGTGCTGCTGGATTTCCGCGAAGGTGCTTTGTTCGAGGCGCATGAGCACGAGAATCGCGACGATCACGAGCATGACGATGAGCACGATCACGATGATCATGCCGAGGGCGACGATCATGATCACGAAGAGCATGCTGACCATGAGGGGCATGATGATCACGACCATGATGCACATGGGCATGGCGAACATGATCCCCATGCCTGGCTTTCACCGGCAAACGCTGAAACCTGGGTGAACCTGATCGCGGCACAGCTTTCGGCTGCTGACCCCGACAATGCGGGGACCTATTTCGCAAATGCTGCAGCCGCACGCGAAGAAATGGCGATGCTTTCGGCCGAGGTTGCGGAAACACTCGAACCGAAACGCGGCGGTAATTTCATCGTGTTCCACGACGCCTATCAGTATTTCGAGAATGCGTTTGACTTCCCTGCTTCGGGTGCGGTCTCTCTCGGCGACGCCTCGGATCCGAGCCCGGCGCGCATTGCTGAAATTCAGGGCCGCATTCGCGCAGAAGGCATTGATTGCGTGCTGGCTGAACCGCAGTTCAATCCGGGAATTGTCGCGACCGTGCTGGACGGGACCGAAGCGAATACCGCTGTGATCGACCCGCTTGGATCAGATCTTGAGCCCGGAGCGGCCCTCTACCCGCAAGTCATCCGCAATATGGCCAAGACATTGGCCGAGTGCCTGTGATTCCAACCAACAGCCCGACCGATGTCGAAACTTCGGTCGGGCTGCACATTGCCAGGCATGGCCCGCGCAGTTCACGTGATCGCACAGCACTCCGGTCCATGCCGGGGCTGGACGCACTTCAGCCCGTCCCGCCCTTCCCGTTCCCGCGTCATGTAGAAGATGCCGCATGAGATTTGCCGTGACAGGGATCAAGGAGATCGCCGCAAGTGTTGGTATCATCGACACCCCGGAAAGTCCGGCAAACTTCGAATTACCCGGCTGTGCCGTCATGCTTCGGCGGTGACACCTTCCTTCCTTCGTGCCTACAAGTAGGCGCTGGCCCGAACGGGGACCTAAAGCCGTGCTTTGGCGGAGTTGCGGTGTACTGAGGCTGTACGATTGGCGCGAGAAGCCAACGTCTGCAATCTGTGTGACATCGCCAGCAACCTTTGTGTCCTCAATACCGCGTGGCCAGAAACCGATTGAGGGCGCACGATTTCCCGCGTAGAGAGCCAGAAATTGCCCAGCCACAGATTCGAGTTGACCCGCGAGCAGAGTTTCGAAGCTGATGCACCATAGCGACATTACCCAGCCACGATTCAACTTTTTAGTGAGTCTGCCCTACCTTGTTACCGCTGTCGTCATTGCGCTGATCTGGTCATGGTATCTGATCGACCTCGGGGCCGGTCACCTCTGGCACTACGATGAGTTCTACACCTATGACCGAAGCACAGGTTTTGCCCGGAACGGTGACTGGCTTTCGGTCTATTCCAACAATGAACCCAGCTTAAAAAAGCCACCACTGCAATATTGGCTGTCCGGGGCGCTGATGGAATTCGGCATGCCGGACATTCTGGCACTGCGTCTGCTTTCGATGGTCTTTGCTCTGGGCGCGTTGGTCGCGACAGCACTTCTTGCAAGAATCATGATCCCCGAGACGACCTGGGCGATGTTGCCTTCGGTGGTGTTGGTGGCTAGCTCGTTGCAGTTTTGGCGCTATGCGACTTCGGCGATGCTCGATACCGGGGCGGTCTTTTTTACCACGCTGAGCATCACGGCAATGTTTGCCGCCTTTGAACGGCCGAAATACTGGCCGTTTTTTGGGGTCACCGTGTTTCTGGCTGCGATGCAGAAAAGCCCAACGCCGCTGGCGTTTCTGGCAATGGCGCTGGTTGCGCTGGTGCTGACCCGGAAATGGCAACCCTTGTCACCACGGGATATCTGGCAGAGCAAAACATTCCGCCGGACACTCCTGATCTCGTTGCTGTTGGCCTTTTCCTGGCCGATCTTTCAGCAGCTACGGTTTGTCCTTGAAGGCTCGCTTGATGGCAGCACCAAGCGACAGATGCTGGACAGGTTCACGCCGTCGATTTCGGGGCGCGGGCTGGAAGATCTCTATGGGTTGATATTCGGCGGCGAGCCATGGCTGCGCCTTGCCGGGTTCGTTGGCCTGTGCGTCCTGCCCCTCACACAGCGACGCCTGGTGCTGTTTGCGGCGGCGGGCATAGCCTTGTTGTTCGTGGTGATGATGTGGGCCGCGTCGGGGCGGGTGTTTGCACGATATACGCTGTTGATCCTGCCGCTGCTCATGGTTGGTGCAGCGGGGTTTGTGTTGTCTCTGGGCCGGTTGCGCTGGCTTGGGTTGGGTGTTCTGCTGGCACTGGTCGTCGTTGCCGGAGGACCGTTCCATGACCGAGTCAAAGTCCGGTTCGGCGGCGGTATCTTCCGCTTTGGTATCCCGCTTTCCGATATCCTGTTGCCACTAGGTGAACAGTTGCAACCGCATGAGACACTTGTGATCTGCGCGACCAATAAAAAGGGCCCGAGGGTTCCGCCGGGGGCAGCATCGGTTTATGCCTCAGACGGGCAAAGATTCGTTTACCTGTCCCGTCCCGAGCTTGCGAAATATCTGCAACAGATTGGCTATTCTTCCGGCCCATTGCGCGGGTTTTGCGGTACGGACGAACTTGCGCAACTTGCGTCTGAATTGACCGGTCTTGCAACCAGCCCGGCTCCGGTCGACGGGTTTGTCTATTGGACCGCGACCGGGATTCGCGAGGTGCCGGACTAGCCAGGGTACCCTATTCTTGCACCAGCCCGGTTGCGGTCCAGTAAACGAACTTGGTTCCCTCTACCCGCTTGTGCTCGACCCCGGTCAGGTCATCCGCAAACAAGGCAAGCTCTTTCGCGCGGCACACCCCTCGCAGCGCGCCCGAGGTGTATCCGAAGCGGTCCAGATAACCGCGCAGGTCTGGGTGCCGCATATATACAAACGGTTGGTTGGGTGAGGCATAGACCGAAGCGGCGCCCAGCGGCAGGCGTTTTCGGTTGTCGAAGCCGCAGACCACAAGCGTTTCACCGGGTTGTACGGCGCTTTGCATTGGCTCAAGCAGGTCCTGCAAGTCGATACCAAATTGCTCGGTGGTGCTGGGGTCGCTGTAGGCAGCGGTCCGTTTCAACGGACCTTCCTCCGAAAAGCACAGAACCGCCAGCAGCAGAACCCGCACCCAAAGCCGTTTGGAGATCAGCATGATGCCCGCAGCCGCGCCCACCATCAGCATTGGTAGAATCAGCAGCGTGTAGCGGTCATAGATGCTGCCTGACGCCATCCACATGGCAAGAAAGAAAAACACCGCAATCCCCGAGGTGGCCAGCAGCCGCGGACGGTCAAGCGCAAAGGGCAGGGCGCAAAGACCGATCAGCCCCGCCAGCCGCAGACCCGGTGCGTTGCCCAGTATGATCTCGGACAGTTTTTTCAAACTGCGGTCCGACACGCTGGGCGCGAACCGGTCTAGCATTTCGGTGCGCACGCTGCCTTGAAACTCAGCCCCGAAACCAAAGCGTGCGTACTGAAACAGCGGCCACAGAAAGGCCAACAGCAAACAGGCCGCCATGGTCCAGAGAAAGGCCCGGTTTTTCCAGATCTCGCCAATTGGGCGATCCTGCCAGCGCTGTGTCAGGAACAGGGTCAGCAGGGCCAGCGCCAGAAAGGCCAGCGGCGTCGGGCTTTTTTGCATCCCGGCCAGGACCACCGTGACCCCGAACCATGGCCATAATTTCGGGCGCTCGAACGCGGCCAGCATCGCCACGACACCCAGCGTCGAAAAGAACATCGCGCCGCTGTCCAGCATGGCCGAGGTGGCGTGGCTCCAGAAATTCTTGGAACTGGACACCAGCAGAACCGCGGGCAGCATCAGCCAGGGGTGATCCGGGATCATGACCCGCGCCAGCAGGGCGGTGGCAACCAGCGTGCCCAGCGTAAACAGCATCGAAGGCAGGTGCAGGGCCAACATATGCGACAGGCCCATTTCGATCATCGCCGCCGTCATCCAGTATTGCAGAGGCGGCTTTTTCAGGCTGGGTTCGTTCTGTGAATAAACGGTCAGCCAGTCCATGTTGCGGGCAAATCCCAGGCTGCGGTCATAGGTGAAGAATTCATCGATCTTGGACAGGCCATCCTGGCCCAGCCCAACCATGTACCAACACCACAGAATCGCGATGACAGCGCCCGTCACCAGATACGGGACCCAGTCATGAGCTTGCAAACGTCCGATTGCCGACTTGTCGATCACCCTGGCTGCCCTCTGACTTATTGCGCCAAAACCTGCTCTGAAACCGGTTGGCTACTTGAATTCCGGCGTCTGATCAATCACAAGCCTTGGTGACTGAAGCAAGAACACATTTCTGTTATGCCAACTGATATTCAGGCCCAAACCGATAGTCGTCCCGCCGTGTCGGTCGTCATCCCCATGCACAATGAGCAAGGGGCAGTGGCCGATCTGTTGCAGGGCATCTGCACCGCCGCGTCGGATTTGCCAGCATTTGAGATCATCGCAGTCGATGACGGCTCGACCGACGGCACCTATGACGCCTTGCGGGCGTTTCAGCAAGGGTGCCCGCAGTTGCGTATCCTGCAACACAAACCCGCCGGGGGCCAAAGTGCCGCGGTCCATTCCGGGGTTCAGGCGGCGCGGGCCGAGATCTGCTGTACACTCGATGGCGACGGCCAGAACCCGCCCGAAGAATTGCCCAAGGTCTGGTCTCCGCTTTTGGCGGATGACAGCGGCGCGATCGGGCTTGTGGCCGGGCAGCGGCTTGGCCGGAAAGACACCGTTTCCAAAAAGCTCGCCTCGCGTATGGCCAACGCGCTGCGGGGCTGGATGCTGAAGGACGGCACCCGAGACACGGGTTGCGGGTTCAAGGCCTTTCGGACCCAGGCTTTCCTGAACCTGCCTTATTTCAATCACATGCACCGCTACCTGCCGGCCCTGTTCAAGGCTTATGGCTGGGAGGTCGCCTTGGTTGATGTGGCGCATCAGCAGCGCCTTTCGGGCGAATCCAAATACACCAATTTTGGCCGTGCGATGGTCGGCATCTGGGACCTGTTCGGTGTCGTCTGGCTGATGCGACGCGCCAAATCGGTTTCCGCAAAAGAGGCGTCCCGGTCGTGATAGAAACCATTCTCGAAATCCTGCATGTCGACAGCCCGACCGAGGCGATCTGGGTTTTTGTCGGACTGGCCGGTCAGCTGATGTTCAGCGCCCGCTTTATCGTGCAGTGGATTACCTCGGAGCGCGCCAAGAAATCGGTTATTCCGATGGCCTTCTGGTACCTGTCGATCGGGGGCGGGCTGATCCTTCTGTGCTACGCGATCTATCGCCGTGACCCGGTCTTTATCCTCGGTCAGTCGATGGGCCTTTCGATCTATCTTCGAAACATCTTCCTGATCCGCGCCGAGAACCGCTAGGGCCCTGAACCAGCCGCTGCCCGCTGACACTGGCTCAGCGGGTCTCGGCCTATCCGAATTCTTGTGTGAACAAGTCGTTTCTTGTTTTCGAATCATTTGTGCTAGTATCGCGCGAATAGATTTTTACGTTTGAATTCGGAGGCTTTGCCCCTTGCCCGATGCATCACCCCGGTTGTTCCGGCTGCGTCCGCTTGAGAAGGCGGATCTGCAAACGATTGCGAGCTGGTTTCAGGACGTCCATGACCTGGCCCTGTTTGATCGCACTTCACGCATTCCCCTGAATTTGCAGCAGACCGAACAGATATGGGAGGATGCGCTTTGCACCTCACGAGACAGCGGCAAAGCCTGGTTCATCATCGAATCGGAAGGCGGCGAAGCACTGGGCATGATCGGGCTTGAGGCGATCTCGAATATCAATCGCGATGCGGTCATCCCGGTCTTTGTCGATAAATCGGTGCGGCGGCACGGGGTCGCCGTCCGGGCCATCGCGCTGATCCTGGATTTTGCGTTCCAGCAGTTGGGGCTCAACCGGATCACCTCATATTACCGGCTCGACAATCACAGCAGTCGCGATCTGATCAGCCGGGTTGGCTGCCAGATAGAAGGCACTCTGCGGCAGGCCTGGTTTGCGGACGGGCAGTTTCACGACATGGTCGTGGTCGGTATGTTGCAGCAGGATTGGGCCGAACAACGCAAGAAGCTGGCGCAGGAGCTCAGCCCGGATACAGTGGTCAGTTTTGGCTCGCCGGACTGGAGCTGGCCGCCCCGGATCGGTGATGATGCGTGATTCCGCACGAATTTCGAGTCAGATTTTGGTAGAACTATCCTGTCGGAAGCGGCGGAAAGACCCATTCGAGTATAGCAAGTGAAAACAAACGGTTCGGATCCCTCAATCAGACAAATGCTCGGCGCGGTGCTGTTTGCCGATGTGGTCGGCTATTCGCGTCTGATGAGCGAGAATGAGATGGAGACGTACAATGCGTTGAAATCTCTGCTGTCGCAGCTGGAATCGATCTGTCCGAAATACCAGGGCAAGGTGATCGAGGTGCGCGGTGATGGCATCCTGGCGCTGTTTGAAACCGCCACCAGCGCGGTTGAATTCAGCGTCGAGCTGCATCGGATCGCCGCGCAGCACAATCAGGCGCGTGCCGACGGAGAGCAGATCAAGTTTCGCGCCGGTGTCCATATGGGCGAAGTGCTGCAGGATGAACGCGGCATCCATGGCGACAACGTCAACATCGCCGCGCGCCTTCAGGAAATCGCCGAACCCGAACGGGTCTATGTCAGCGCTGCGGTCTATGAACAGATCCGCAACCGCCTGCGGTATGGCTATGAGTTTCTCGGGTCCAAACAGCTCAAGAACATCCTGTCTCCGGTGGCCACCTATTGCGTCCGTACCGAGGTCGAAGGGGCCACCATGGCCGCAACCCTGCGCCCTGATATGCCACTTGAGATGCTGGAACGGCCAGATACGCCTTCGGTCGCGATACTGCCCTTTGCCAGCCAGGGCGGGGCTGAGGATGACAATTGGGTTGCCGAAGGGCTGACCGACGACATCATCATGAACCTGTCCAAGTTCCGGAACCTGTTCATCATCGCCCGCAACTCGTCCTTCTTCTTCAAGACGCAATCGATGTCTCCGCAAGAGGCGGCGCGCAGGCTGAACGTCCGTTACGTGGCGCGCGGCAGTGTCCGCCGGTCGTCCAGCCGCATTCGTATCACCGCCGAACTGATCGACGCCAATTCAGAACGCACCATCTGGGGCGAACGTTTTGACCGCAAGCTTGACGATATTTTCGACATTCTGGACGAGGTGACAGAATGCATCGTTGCGGCGATGGCGGTGATGATCGAATCGCATGAGAAAAAGCGTATGGTGCAGGCAGTCCCGTCTGATCTGCAGGCCTATGGCTCGGTCCTGCAGGGGCAGCATCATATCTTCAAATACACCCGCAACGACAATCGCAAGGCGCAGCACTGCTATGAATCGGCGCTGGAACGGGATGGCGGCTATGCCCGTGCCGCGGCGGCCCTGTCACGGACCCTGAATATCGACTGGCGCTATTCCTGGACCGACCACCCCAACAGCGCGCTGGACAAGGCCCTGTCCCTGGCGCAGCGTGCGGTGGAACTGGACCCGACCGATGCGCGCGGGTTCGGAGAGCTGGGCTATGTACAGCTCTACCGCAAGGAACACGACGCGGCGATTGAATCC
The DNA here is from genome assembly GCA_030426685.1 of Alphaproteobacteria bacterium. Taxonomy (GTDB): domain Bacteria; phylum Pseudomonadota; class Alphaproteobacteria; order Rhodobacterales; family Rhodobacteraceae; genus Ruegeria. The sequence continues at coordinate 32,154 of JAUHYC010000021.1, read as the reverse complement.
TATAAACGCGCGCTGCAACTGAACCCCAATGACGCGGATATGCACTCGGACTACGCCGATGCGCTGGCCCATTGGGGCGACAATGAAACCGCGATCAAGCATCTCAAGCAGGCGATGCGGCTGAACCCCTATTTCCCCGATCAGTATCTGTGGCATCTGGGCGGGGCCTATTACAATCTCAAGCGCTATGATGATGTGATCGCCTCGGTCAACAAGATGAACAACCCGACCGAGGGGCAGCGGATTCTGGCCGCGAGCTACGCATTGAAAGGGGATGTGGATATGGCGCGCCAGATCGCCGATAAACACCGCGAGGCGCATCCGAATTTCTCATTGACGCGTTGGGCCAAGGTGCAGCCGGACAGGTTCGAGGATGACACCCAGCACCTGGTCGAAGGGCTGAAAAAAGCCGGATTCTGAGCCCGAAAAAGGGCGCGCGACCCACGCGCCCCGTTCCCGATTTCAGCGGGCTTATTCGCCGCGCGCCTTGGCGCCGCTTACCTTCGCACTGCTGACTTTGGCACCACTGACCTTGGCGCCGCTCACCTTTGCACCCGAGACCTTGGCGCCCGAAACCTTGGCACCAGACACTTTGGCCCCGGCCATCATCGGGGCGTCATATTCGAAATAGACGTCCAGCAGTACCTGTTCGAGCTGACCGGCGGCGATGTCCATGCGGATGGTGTAATCGGCCTGATCGTAGTTCCAGACACGGATGTCGCTGGCAATCTGATAATCCGCCGCCGCAACGCCCGAGACCGACGGGTTCATCGGAGCGCGGGCTGTTTGCTGCGTTGTGTCATCCCCGGCGCTCTCAAGCTTGAAGCCATAGGGCAGGTTGCCGCCCGTGGCACTGTCACCTTCGCCGTGGACCAGAAAGATCGTCGGTTCCGGCAGTTCATAGTAGGTGCCGTCATATGCGAAGCCATAGATCCGGGCCAGCCGGGCATCGCCTCCGAACTGGTCCCCGATGAAGTTATTGACGCCGCGACCCCTCCGACGGTCATCCTGTTCAATGAACAACTGCTTGCTGTGATTGTTGGCGGTCTGTTTCCAGAACGTATGTTTGAACTGGCGACCTCTGCGGATGTAGACAAAGGACTCAAATGAAACCTTCTTGCGCTTGTCATATTTGAGATCGTTCCCGTCCTTGATGACTTTGTAGATGCCTGACTTGTTGTTTGCATCTTCGCCAACCTGCACCAGTACCCGGTCGTCTTCCCGAACGGTCACGCCATCGACCTTGGTTATCGGTGTCGCAAAATCAAAGTTGGCGGGCACCTCATCGACCAAACGGACGGATTTCTGTCTCAGTTTCAGATCGCTTAATTCTCGGCCAAACAATAATACTTCGGAAAAACTGAGTAAGGACTCGGACATATCACTTTCTCCCTATCGCGGGTTCGACGGAGCCACCGGCCGCGCCTGTCCCAAATTGCGCATTGATTGCGCGTCGTTTGTCAAAATTATCACCCCGTGCGCGTAAGCTGCCATAAACCGGGGAAAAAACAAAGACTTTAAGGCTCATTTACCTCGGGTGACAATGTACGCACCGATGCGGCATGGCTGGTTCCGTCCGGTTTGCCCACGCGCGGACCCGGTTTTGTCAGCCCGATCTCGCGCATGCGGAAGTTGCTTTCGATGATCTGCCGGAACGCACCGCCGGTGATTTCCTGATCGACCACCACCAGCGCGCGCTCGACCCCGAAATAGCTCAGCATGTCGGCGTCCAGCATTTCCCACGCGTCGGCCAGATATGACCCCAGCAAATCCCGCGCCTCGATCAGTGCCACGCGAAACCCTTCGGGATCGGCGGCGTAGTGCTCGTCGAACAGGTCCTGCATGATGGCGTTGTATTCCGGCGTTCCCTCCAGCTCGTCCGACAGGTCCTCCATCTCGGGGTCGATTACGTCGTGAAAGACCAGACGTTCATGGTAGATATCGACCAGAATATCGAACATGGCCCCGGTCAGCGGCTCCGACAAAGCATGTTCGCTGGACCAGCCATGCGAGAACTCGGACAGGGTCCGGTCATTGGCGGCAATGCGGATCTGCGCGTTCTGCGACAGCTCGGCAAAGCGGCTGAGCCGGTTGTAGGTATAGAGGTTCCCACGCGTGTTCTTCAGCAGCTCATCCACGACCGAGCCGAAATGCAACGAGGCCAGCAGCGCGACCATATCGGCCGCCGATTCATGAAATCCGTAATACTCGCCCGTGGCGTCCTCTTCCGCGGGCAGGCCGATGATGCTGTAGATGATCGCGTGCCCGATCTCATGCGCCACCACATCAAAATTCAGACTGTAGGGGCGGTATTCGTCGCCATGTTCCCAGGTGCCACCGGTTTCCAGAAAGCCCCAGCCGATATGGGCGTTGTCCAGGCTGGGCAGCAGTGACAGTTCAAGCCGTTCGAAATCACGTTCGAAATGCCAGGGGATGGGGTGGCCGAAATAGCCCTCCCACACATCCATGGTGAAATGGGCGGCCCCAAAAAGATGCGCGGCCTCAAAAGCCGGATCGTCTGGGTCGATATGGATGAAATTGCCGAACTCGTCCGGTTCCGGTGGTGGCAGGATATAGCCATCCCAGGCGGGCAGGTACATCTCGGGGCCGTCTTCGCCCTCAATCATCGCACCATAGGGCGTTGTCTTGTCGACCGGGTACATCGCATACATGCGCGGCCCAGACGGGCCAGGCCCGATCGTGCCCTGCGGGGCTGATATCTCGACCAATTCGGGTTTGGAATTCGCTTCCAGAAACGGTGATTGCGGATAAAGCAGGAATCGCGTCCCCGGGGTTTCGTTCTCCATATTGTCGGGCCAGATCGTCAATGTCCCCTCCCGTTATCCGCCTGGTTGAATGCCCACCGTCAGGTCGCGCTCCTGATCGGCGGTGCTGCGGTTCATCTGGCAGAACAGGAATTCTGTCTCAATCAGATCAACCAAAGCCTCGCGCCCCTGAAGGCCAAGCGCAACCGCGTATGATTCAAGATCATCCGGCACCGGCTGGTCAAGCCGTGTTTCAAAATACCAGATCAGCGATTGCGTGCGGTTCGCCGCGCCATTGCTGTTTGCAAGCCTCGAAATCTGTTTGGCCTTGCGCCGCGCACGCGCGCGCAACGCGACATAACTGCCCGAGCGCCTAAGCTCGGCCAGCAGCGCCGTATCCAGATCATCCGTGAGGGCCGCAATGGTGAGATCGGTGCGCGACCTGTCGGCCAGCATGGCCTCGTATTGTGCAAGTGTGAGGTCGTTGTCCTGCAGCCATTGCATCAGATCGGTATGGCGAAGCAATCCGGCCTCCATCCGGTGATCCGACATCTGTCGCAGCAGGGCGTCCCGATCCGGTTCATGGCCTTGCCGGTGCGCGGCATCCCGCGACAGCAGATTCAGCGCGGCGCGGTCCCGCAGTCGCGCGTAGAGCGCCGGGTCGAGCCGCAATTCGTCCACCAATGCCCGTGCATCGCCGGCATGTTCCACCACCTCGGCGTCAACACGGGCGCGAAGCTCGCGCCAGGCCAGCGTGCGTTCGACGCGCTGCGAGGCCGAAGTTTCGTTGCCCGCCTCCAGGTGGCGTGCCATCGTAGCGAGCATCTCGCGGGCGTCATTGCCTTTGGCGTCCACCTGTCCCATGGGTAGCCAATTCTGAAACTGCTCCAAGCCCGAAGAGGTCTCTGCCGCCCCGATCACCTTGTCCCATACCCGATCACGATAATGCAGGCCCTTGGCTGCTCCCAACAACGTCTGGGCATCATCGGCTGACACCACCTCTGCCTTCTGAGCCTCTGCCAGTGTGGCCCGGATCGACACCATTGGCTCGCTCAGCGGCAAAAAGCCAAGCTCGGCAGGGCCGTGCAGCACCGCAACCTCGTCATCATCCGCAATCACGCCGCTCAGATAATCCTCAAACACCCGCCCGACGCCCACCATACCGAACTCGGCCAGTTCAGCCGCGCGCAATGCACCCATGCTGGCGCTGCCAAAAACCGGTATACCCTGTTCCAACGCCCACAGGATTTCCTTGTGCCAGACCGAAGGCACCCCGTCGAAATAGCCGTCGATTATGCCAATCGCCCGCGGTCTATCCCGCACCACGCGATACACGTCTCCTTGCTGGACCGGCGGCAGGATGGTGGCATCAAGATGTTCCCGTACAGCTTCAGCACGCAATGTGGGCCCGACAAAGACAATCACGCTCATGCCGACACCGCCAGCGCCCGGGGTCCGGCGATGAAATCAGGATCGTCATGAGGGGCTTCCAAACCGGGTATCACCGCGCGCACGACGGCGATGTCGATCTCGGGCCGAGACAGATCAACGGCAACGACCTGATCCATGCCCGCAGCCGACAGACGCGTCAGCAGCAGAGACAGATCTTCGGTGAATGCTCCGGTGACATGGGTCGGGCATTCCGTGAAATCCCCGGTCCCCGCCGAGCTGTCGATCAGTTCGCGGATATACGAGCTGCGCCAGTTCCGGGCTTCGTCCGAGAACTCCTCGGGGTCCAGATCATCCCGCGCACCTGAAATATAGGTCAGCCGCGTCTGCGCCGCTTCGGTCAGCGCCCGCAACAGAGCGATGGCGCGGTCCGGGTGGCAGCCGTCACCAATACCAATATGGCCTGTCGCGCCACCCGTTTCGCAGATCACACAGCGAAAGCTGGCGATGCCGACATCCGAGGTCGTGTTCCAGATCCCCAGATCCAGCCCCGCCGCTGCGATCTGACCCATCGCCTGTCGACAACGGGGATCCTCCACCGTGTCAGGATCGACACGTGGAGTGGTGTCTCGGTGATGCCACAGCGTGGTCGCGTCGCGCTCGATCAGTTCGCAGATCGCGTGGCAGCTCGCCTCAATCACATCATTGCCCGAGGCCAGACCATTTGTCGTGCGTGGAAAGGCCCGCTGCGCGGCGACCGGAGAGGTCGTGTAATCCGTATCCACCATCTCATAGGGCACCCAGCAGCCAGCATCGGCGCTCAGATCGCGTCCCTTTACCCACAGCATCGCATGATGCGGGTCAAACTGCCCGCCGGTAACACGAGGCAGGCGGTCGACATCAACAACGCGATCCTGCGGCAGATCGGCAAAACTGGCCAGCCTCAGCGGCAGCTCGATCCGTTCGGCGTGCCACGATTCGATCGCCTCCATCACGCCCGAGGCCCGCGCCGCACTCAGCGACAACCCCTTGCCCAGGGACACCGCAACCGAGCGAGAATTGGGCCGCGTCACCATCACCGTCGGCAACCCAACCCGGTCTAGCCCGGTCAGATTGGCGATGCGGGTGATGCCCATCTGTTTGAGGTACGGTTTGACGATGGAAAGTGTCTGCTCCGGGTCGCGCAGCCGGTGCGTATCCAGCACATAAGTCTTCTGCGAATTCCCGGACATCCAAACGACCTTGCCAAATATCTGATTTTCAGGCCGAACCCGCCAACCGGTTCAGCCTGGGTCAGGATGGGGGATGAATTCAAACGGGTCAACCGCACCGCCATTCGCGTGTTCTGCCCCTTGCATGGCTTGCGTCCTGAGGGTAAATGGCTGGCGCACCGCCTCAATAGCTCAGCTGGTAGAGCAGGTCCTTCGTAAGGACAAGGTCGGGGGTTCGAGTCCCTCTTGAGGCACCACATAATCATCCAGTTGCGTCCGATCTAAGCCGATAGTAGCTTGTTTTAGCAGGGTTTATGCTGAAAGTTTGTCCGATGCTGTCCCGCCGCGTTCGCTGAAATGTACCCCAGATGGGGGTACCGTTGGGGGTACGTGCAACACGATAACTGGAAGGTACCCCCAATGCGTGTCTTGAGTGACGCACGGATTCGGTCTCTGAAGCCCAGGGAGACGCCCTACAAGAAGGCCGACTTTGACGGACTTTATTTGCTTGTGAAGCCGAACGGTTCGAAACTCTGGCGCTTCAAGTATCGTTGGCTCCAGAAGGAAAAGCTGCTGGCTCTGGGCAAGTATCCTGAAGTGACACTGGCCGATGCGCGACGGAAACGGGACGACGCCCGCAGTCTGATCGCAAAAGGTGCAGATCCTTCCAGCGTTCGCAAAGACAAGAAAGCCAGAGATGAGGCAGAGAACAACGCTACCTTCTCCAAGTTGGCGGCAGAACTGCTGGAGAAGAAGCGCAGAGAAGGCCGTGCCGAAGCAACACTGAAAAAGACCGCCTGGTTTCACCGGCATCTTTGTGCAGACCTCGGGAATATGCCGATCACGCAAATAACGGCTCGGGATATTCTGGCTCCGCTCCAGAAGATGGAAAAAAAAGGTAATCACGAAAGCGCGGTACGGATGCGGTCTGCTGCCGGGGCTGTCTTTCGCTATGCCATCGCGCTGGGACTGGCGGACAATGATCCGACCTATGGCTTGAAGGATGCCCTGATCCGCCCCCAGGTGCAGCACCGTGCGGCAATCACTGACCCGGTGCAAGTCGGTGCGTTGCTCCGGGCCATCGACGCGTTTGCCGGCCAAAGAACGACGCGCCTCGCGTTGCAACTGCTCGCGTTGACTGCCCTGCGCCCCGGGGAATTACGAATGGCGGAGTGGGATGAGATCGATGAAGCCAAAATGGTGTGGACCGTCCCGGCGCATCGCGCCAAGATGCGGCGACCTCACACGATACCGCTGTCCCGCCAAACCTTCGGTTACTTGAAGGAACTGCGCGACTTGTCAGGCTGGGGCAAGTTACTCTTTCCATCGGTTCGTTCATCCAAACGCTGCATGAGCGACAATACATTGAATGCCGCACTGCGCCGCATGGGTTTTGAGAAGGACGAGATGACGGCGCATGGCTTTCGGGCGATGTTTTCCACTCTGGCCAATGAATCCGGCCGCTGGCATCCGGACGCCATTGAGCGAGCCCTTGCCCATGTGGAAAAGAACGAAATCCGCCGGGCATACGCACGCGGTGCACACTGGGATGAGCGAGTTGAGTTGTCACAGTGGTGGGCAGATCAGCTTGACAAGATGAAGAAGGAAAAACTGGGACATGATTGAATGTGAACAGGCCCCGGTACAACCTGCTGAACAATTGATGCAGGCTTGGATCTATCAGAACAGTTGGTCTCTTGAAGAAGCGGTCCTGTTGGCGCTGGGCATCTCGCCAGAAGATGCCGGAGCCGCACAGGTGCTGGAAGACCATAGCGCGCTATTGACCAGAGCGAAGCGGTCAGGTGAACGATTTGGCGCACCCGAGTTCTGGCTTTGGTGGGCAGAGCGTAACAACCTGGCGTTCCATACGGATTGGTGGCTTGCCGTCACGCCGGAAGGCCCGATCGCATTTGATGGCCAGCACTTTGCTCATCGCAGACAGGAAATGTTCTCCGCGAAGTACGCCAGACAGGAACGACGTCTGATCGGGGAGTGGGCCCGAAAACCCTATTGGACAGCCCGCGAGGCAATCGATTTGTCCCTGAACTTCAATCCATTCACTACAGATGGCTGGCGTGGGAACGCCCCGGAAACCGGGGAGACGATTCGTGAGCGTGACGACAGGTTCCTGATTTTGGAAAGGGCGTTGGAGATAGGGGAGATCAGTGAGAAGGCGCCTGCCAAGGACTATCTGCACTGGCTGGCGAAACGGGGGTATTATGTGTCCCCTGCATGGCGGCGTGCTGTGGGGATGCCGGGTCACAACAACCGGTACCCGGATAAGGTGGTCGAGAATACTGAAACCGTCGCAGAGAACGAGAAACTTCGAGATATGCTGCGGGTAAAAGATGAGCGCCTGTCAGATTTGGAGGCAAAGCTGGAGGCCACTTCGTCTGCAGAACTCAGCCGAGCTCAAAAATCCGCAAACTCAACGCGGATCGCAACGCTTCAAAAGGCCCTCATCGCCTGCGCAGTGGACGGCTACAGCTATACGCCCATTCCAAAACGCTCTGATGTACCGAAACAGATTGCGGACAAAGCTGCTGAACTTGGCTGCGGAGTGGACCAGCAAACGGTTCGCAAGCTTCTAAAGGAGGCCAGTGAATTGCACGTCGATGGCGACTATTGGAGTGATTAAGACCTTAAAAATATGAATCACATCGTGGATCCACGATCGAGTTTCGTGGATCCACACTGCACAAGATCGGACCTCGTCAGCCTTAGACCATCTGTAACAAACATAGATGGCTTACGATGCGTTTTGACGATCTTCCCGACGACGCGCTGCTGCGCGAAAAGCAGATTCTGCATCCCCACGGTCCCGTACCTGTATCCCGTTCGACGTGGTGGGCAGGCGTCCGCGCTGGGCGCTTCCCCCAGCCAGTACGCCTCGGGCCTCGTACCACAGCTTGGCGTGTTGGTGACATCCGCGAACTCCTGCGGGAGGGCGCCTGATGCACCAGTTCCCGAACTTTTCTCTTCCCCAAAACCGGGCATCTCTGAATGGAGGTGCCGATGGTTAAATACAGGCACGATTCTGCAATGGGGGATCTGTTCGCAGATCCCTCTACTGCCGCATCGCACCCGTCCGAACGTGTCACGGACAAGGGCGAGGCACAGGTTCAGTTCCACTCTCATTCTAACCCGCCTGCTCTGACGTCAGTGCAGTTCGCTGCATTGGAGGCAAAAGAGGCTAAAAACCTCGGCGAAGACGAGCGCTATCTCAAAGACGTTGAAGTCGCCAAACGCTTCGGCATCGCCCGCCAAACAGTCTGGAAACGCGTGGAGCTTGGTGTTCTGCCAGCACCGATCAAGCTGCCCCCGAACAGCAGTCGCTGGCGTCTGTCCAGCCTGCTCGCGTTTGAGGAAAAGCTGGCTGAGGCATCGCACCAAACCAAAAAGAAAAGTCGCAAATCGGGGCGTGTGATATGACGCGGGCCCACTACAAAGTGAAGGTCTGCCAGGACCAGGTCTATTCGGTGGAAGAGCTTTGCAAAATCTACAACGTTCGCCGCAATGCAATCACCGACTGGATGAAATCCGGCCTGCGGAAATCGGACGATCAGCGCCCTTTTGTTTTTCGTGGGGCTGAGCTGCAACGCTACCACAATGGCCAGAAACGCAAACCGCGGGCTAAACTGAAGCAGGGTGAGTTCAATTGTTTGAGTTGCGGTAGTGCAGGTTATCCCGCTCCTCAGTCGATCTCGCTCATGACTACTTCCAGTTGTAGGCACATGGCAGTTGGAGTCTGCGCAGTCTGCGATGCCCAGGTAACAAAGTTACTGAAAGCGACAGAATACGACAGCATAGAAAAATGCCTCATGTCAGGTACCAGCCTGGCTCTAATAGACGAAAGTAATTGCGAGATCCCAGTTGATACCGGGAATAAACCCGACTTTCGCGAGACGGTTTGGTACCCGACAAACGATCGGATCGTGCATGAGTGGCAAACCTATGCCGGACGCTATGAGGTTTCGACCATTCGTGCCCATCTGCGCAGCATCCGCATGTTGGAGGTTTGCATGGGTGGCAAAGCCTTCGATAAAGTCACGCCGAAAGACGCCGCAGCCTTTCGTGATCATTTGGTCAAACTCGGCCAAACCCCCAAAGAGCATGGCGGCCTAAGCAATTCCACCATCCGGCATCACGCGTCGCAGGTTCGTCAGTTCTTCGAATGGCTCCGGCTTCAGGACGGCTACAAGCGGTTGAGCCAGAACATTCTGCTCTGCCTCGAACTTCCAAAGGCGGTACACGCCAAAACCCTGCCTCGCGACGATCGCGACTATCTGACGATCGAGCAGGCGGAAAAGATGCTGGAGAAGATGCCTGATCGCACGGTTGCAGAGCGCCGTGACCGAGCCATGGTGGCTTGCGCTTATACCAGTGGGTTACGCGCCGCTGCCCTCACGACATTGCGACTGAAACACATTGATCTGGATAAAAAGGAACTGGTTCAGGACGCCACAGAAATGCGTGCAAAGAATGGGAAGAGCTTTCGCAGCGTCTTCTTCCCGCGCACTGAGGCCTTCCAAAAAATCCTCATCATCTGGCTTTCGGAGTTGGCTGGCTTAGGCTTCACCCAAGACGACGCCGTGTTCCCCGAGATCGTACATCTGAAACAACGCGGTCCAGAGATCGGCGCGGTGCCTCCGATGCAATCCTCCTCAGCCGTGAGCGGTGCGTTTGACTTTGCCACCTCGTTGATCGGGCGCAAATGCACTCCACACTCCGTTCGCGATACGCTCAAGGTGCTTGGTGATGAGCTTTGCACCTCTCCAAAAGATCGCAAAGCCTGGTCCCTGAACCTTGGCCATACGAACGAAAAAATTACGGAAATCTATTATGGAAAAATGTCTGACCAGCAACGCCGCAGCATCATCGAGGGGCTTTCTACTGGTGATTTGCTAACTGCCAAGGAAAACGCAATGGTGCTCGACTACTATGAAAGCCGCTTCGCGCGAGGCAGTGACGAGTACAACATGGCCAAGCGCTTGGCCGAAAAACGTGCAGCCGCCCGCGATGGAGATGAGGTGCTGGAACAAAGTTCACTCTAGCAAGTGCCTTGGCCGCATATGGCTCTCGAGCGGGAAGTGAATCTTCACAGTGTCGAACAATAACTCCCGCTGCGCAGATAAAACTGTGGTTGCTCTTGCTTGCCTGCAGTTCCGGCACCGGGCTAGAAGCAACAGCGGAGTGTCAGTCGGCATGGAATTTTTACCCCCTGTTGGAGTTCGTCCCCGGTAATGGACAACAGGTTTTGTAGATATTGACCGGGTCGTGGTTCTGATAAGGAGAACCTACGACCAAGAGACACCGCTGGCATAGCACTGCCAAGTGTCTGACGTCAGACACTGGCGGCAAATCAATTAGTCTGGGACCTAGTCGCCCAATTTTCCTATAGGCGTTAAGACACTCCGACTTGCTCAAAGTTCTGCGACAATGCTCAGTCGTTTAGCTTTATAGTGCTATTCAGGACTTCAGGTCTCTAGTCGAAGTTGTTACCACGGCTTGGCTACCCAGAAAAGGACCGGCATCCCATGAAGTTCAAAACGCTTTTGGCCAGCGCTCAGACGGCTTTCGAGAACAAGAATTGGCGAGAGGCAGCAGATGCTTGGGAGGTAGTTCTAGGATGCGCCCAAGGTAGCAATAACCCTAACTACTTGTTTAAAGGCGCGCGCTCCATGCGAATGGCGGGTCGTAGTGCGCAGGCGGAAGAGTATATTGCGAAGGCTATTGATTTGTCCGCTGACCGAGCGGACTTATTTGCGGAAGCTGCCCGGATCAGTACAAAAGCAGAAGATTGGGCCCTCAGTGCAGCCAGGTGGGATAAGGTGGCCGCTCTTACAGGTAATAACCGCGCAAATCGAAGCTCCGCCTGGATCGCAACAGTGATCAATCGCGCCCATGCTCATCAAATGTTGGGGGATTTTGCCCGCAGCGAGAAAATCGTTGATGAGGAGATGGCGAGAGGTTCCGATACGGTCGGATTGCGCAATGCAAAGGCTGCGGCGGTAGCGGGATTGATGCGAGACGATCGGATCGCGACTCCGCTTGCGCATATTACGCCGGTCTCCAAGGTCGACATTCCAACAATATGTGAATGCTTCTGGGACGCTGAAAGAGAATTAGGCTTAACCCGATTTACCATTGAAGGCATATATGTTTGGCCGCTCATTCGAATGCAAACATACTATCGTCTGACCCAACTGGTTGGCATCTATGACGCGCCCCATCCCAATCATGTCGAAAAGAAGCGACAAACCGAAGTTAATCCGGCAACGCGGGCGGTGCTCGCGCGTATGAGACAGACGAGTGCTTCTACTGCACATGCGTCTTTGGGGTCTCGGATGAAGAACTCGATGCGGACGTTACTAGGCGGATTAAAACGAAACACAAAGTCATTTACTAATGCTGATATTGCTGTGCTGATGGCCACACGTAAGGTCCAAGGCGAAGAGCTTTATACGCTTGCACTGCGCCAGGAAGCTGGTTCGCGCGCTCTGCTGCTTGACCGGGGTCAAGGTGAAAAGGTTAAGGAAGGGGCTGTCGATTTCGACAATTTAGTGACGCAGTTCTTGCTTCGAAAGGACAAGGTATCAGATGTCTTTGTATCGGTTGAAGAACGTCTCGTGCTGGAAGGAGTGCGGACTTTTTTCGAAAACCGCTTGAACCTCAATTTGGGAGATTTGGTGTTGGTGTCGCAAAAGGCTTTGGTTCAATTTCGGGCCGTCCAGCAGGGCTTTGTGGAGTTCTGGAAGGCACACCCTGTCGAGCGATTCTTTCTGACCAACGCATATGGCGTCACAACCCGGGCTGCCATGGTGGCCGCACAAGAGTGTGGGATACGCACGATTGAGCTGCAACACGGGTTCATTTCAAAGTACCATCTAGGTTATAGCTGGCCTGAACAAGAGGAAGTGCCCTACGCTCCTGATGAACTCTGGGGCTTCGGTGATTATTGGCCTCACGTGACCCCGCTTGCGCGTGGTATCAGTCCACGTACGATTGGCGCGCCCTACGTGACAGGCATGGCCGAAAAAGCCAAAGGCAATAGCAACCAAAATCTTGTGGTTTTCACTTCCCAAGGCGTTGTAGGGCGTCAGCTGGTGGAATGGGCAATCGAGACCGCAGCGCGCTGTCCGGAGAAAGAAGTCGTTTTTCGGCTGCATCCTAGTGAACAGCTGGAAACGTACGAACAACAAATCGGAAGTCTGGAAGAGCTGCCTGTGAATTTTTCCTTTTCACATCGCCAACCGGTGATTTTTGAACTTTTAGCGCAAGCTGAAACTCAGGTTGGTGCCTTTTCTACAACGCTTCTGGAAGGCATGCTGTTGGGATGTCGAACCGTTGTCGTAAATCTACCAGGGGTCGAGTATATGGCTCCAGTGATCGACAGGGGAGACGCTCTTTTCGTCAAAAATATTGATGAGCTTGCGTCACGGTTGGACGAGGCGCCGAGGGCGCAAGATCCTTCCTATTATTACGCAAAGCCCGTAAGCCCTCTGTTGTGAACTCTGAATGAAGACATTTGGATAGGGATGTCAAATGAATAAGTTTAGCTTAGGTTCGCGAGAGTATGGGTTTTTGTCGCCATACGTGATCGCTGAAATCGGCGTTAATCATGAAGGCGACCTTGATCGCGCCAAGCGTATGATTGCCAGTATTGCCAAGGCGGGTGCCCACGCCGCAAAATTCCAGAGCTACAAAGCCGACCTTCTTGCCGCACGTGCGTCCAGCCCGGCCTATTGGGATCGCAACAAGGAAGCGGCCTCCAGCCAGCATGAACTATTTCAGCGTTGGGACGGCTTCGGAGAGGTCGAGTATATCGCTCTGGCTCAAGAATGTAAAAACTGCGGCATTGATTTCATGTCCACGCCCTTCGATTTAGGTGCGGTCGATGTAGTGTCTGAGCTCGCGCCAAATATTAAAGTGGCTTCTGCCGATCTCACCAATGTGCCCCTGTTGCGAAAGATTGGGGCGAAAGGCAAACCAGTGATTATGTCGACAGGTGCATCGCGGTTTGACGAGATCGCAATCGCGGTCGAAGAATTGCAGCGCGCGGGATCGGGGCAGATCGCCTTACTGCACTGTGTTCTAAACTATCCGACCTTGCCGCCCAATGCGCAACTTGCCCAAATTACGCGACTGCAACATTTGTTCGGAGACACCTGTGCCATAGGATATTCCGATCATGTTAAGCCTGAAGAAGATGGTGCGATGCCTGCCCTTGAATTAGGTGCGATTATGGGTGCCGTTGTAATTGAGAAGCATTTCACTGATGACAAGGGCGGTGTTGGGAATGATCATTATCACGCAATGGACGAAGCCGACTGTACAGCCTTGATGAACAAGCTCGCAATCTATCGCGATATGTTTGGCACGCTACAGCGTGACATCAGCGGAGAAGCTTCAGCTATTAAGAATGCCCGGCGCCGAATCGTCGCTGCGCGCTCAATTGCCCCTGGTGAGCCCATTGCTGCAGAAGACTTGATCGCACTCCGATCTGATGTTGGGATTGAGATCGCCCATTGGGACCAACTCGTCGGAGCAACGCTTAACCGCTCTGTTGCCGAAGGGACGCCGTTGCAATGGGGGGACTTGGCGTGATTATTACAGTTTGCGGTGCCTACAGGAATTGTGGTGATCACTTGATAGGCGCGCGGGCACGGGCACTGTTACGAGCCCATGTCGAGGAGGACATCACCGTGGTTGACCGTAAGTCCATAGGACCGGAGCATTACGAGTCCTTCAATGCCGCTCGGGCTGTATTGCTTACGGGGGGACCGGCCTATCAGCACAGCATCTATCCTAACATCTATCCGATAGATCGCGCCCAGGTTAGGTCGAGGCTTATACCCTACGGGTTGGGTTGGAAAGCACCTGTGGGTAAAACGATCGAAAGCTTTGCCTTCAAGGAACCAGCCCTCGAGTTCATTCGAGACATCCACAAGGAATGCACTTTTTCTAGCGCTCGAGACCCGCTGACACAATCTGTTCTGGCACACAACGGGGTTGAAAACGTACTTATGACGGGGTGTCCGGCGTGGTACGATCTTGAGCATTTTGAGAAGAGCTTCACTTTCTCGGGCGACCCGCGAACTTTGGTTCTGAGCATGCCGGCCAAGATGCAGCCTGGAGTCTTCGATCTTATGGTATGGTTGACTAAGCGCTTTCCCAAGGCACGCCGTATCGCGAGCTTCCACCATGGGCTTGTACCGAGCCGTAACAAGGTGGGACGGGACCGCGCCAAGGACTTCTTAAAATTCTCTGCGTCTGCTGTGCGACGGGGTTGGCGCGTAGTCTCGCTGGCCAACAGCCTCGAGAAAATGGAAGATCTCTATGGCAATGCGGATTTCCACATCGGCTATCGCGTGCATGCACATCTTCTGTGTCTGTCACAACGGCGTGCATCTGTCCTCATTAACGAGGATACCCGGGGCGCTGGTCAAGCCAGAGCTCTTGGTGCTCCGAGCCTCGACATGAAAAAATCAGGCGATATTGTCCATATTCAGGAAGCAGTAGAACACCATTTCTCATCTCGTGGCTCCAACGTCGAACAGAGCGTAGAGACTATGCGCCAGACCTATCCGGTCATGAAACAGTTTCTCGCGACGATCTAGGAAGGTGTGATGACATCCTCCGGCGCCACTCTGGGTACTGTTACCACCAATCTGGTTCGATTTCGAAAGCGGATCAAGAAGACATTGTTTGGTGCTTCCGACGAGCTTCCCATCATCGCACCCCAGTCGCTGGCGGAGTTGCCTCAAGCTAGGGTAATTTCGCAGGGAGGGCCGATTTTCAACAACCCCGACCTTGTAGTGGACAAGCTCTGGAGTGGCTTTTCGCGCTCTGCGCTGCAGGACCTTGAGGCGATGCTCGTTGCCCGTGAGCGGCCTCGCAGCAGTCTGAACACGGCTGCTTGGAGTCTTGCGAATTGGTATGCGGTGCATGGCGATTATACAGCTGCACAGACCGTCTTTGAGCCGCATCTCGATACTAACAAATCGGCTTACATCAACACGAAGAACCTCTTTCTGGCGGTCTATTGTGCAATGGAGAGTGGCAACTTCGCAGCGGCCCGGCGGTTTTGTGAGATGATCCGTCACCTTAGTCCGAACCATATCAGTCTGCCATTTGCGCTTGCCAATGCGAATGCCGCGGAGACAGGACCAACCCCCGATATTGCTTGGGACCAAAGGCGACTCGAGTTGGTGAACACCTTCTACAAGAAGAACGGTATTGCCCCTCTGCGCAAAAAAGATGCTGATGCGCCCTTGTGTATCACTAATCTGAGTGCCGATATCACCCCTTCAAGCGAGGGGGGGACCGGACCTAAGGTCTCGATCATCGTACCTGTCTACAACGGAGCTAAAACGCTTGAGAACACGCTTGATGGGCTTCTCGCGCAGAGCTGGATCAATCTAGAGATTCTGGTGGTGGACGATTGCAGCACTGATTGCACCGCCGAGATTATTGCCGCCTATAAGGCGCGTGACCCGCGCGTCGTTGCGCTGCGTACTCCAGAGAATTTTGGCTCTTATACCGCGCGCAATCTGGCGCTCAGCCAGGCGCGGGGAGATTTGATTACTGTGCATGATGCAAATGACTGGTCTCATCCCCAGAAAATTGCCCTTCAAGCCACGCACATGGCGCAGAATCAGGATATTGTAGCCAATCACACCCATAGAGCGCGGGTAGATGATAATCTGATTTATCTTGGCAAATTTCGATATAAATGGCGACTGGTCGACTGGGATCCGTCCTCGTTTATGATCCGTAGCGAAGCAGCGCGTTCACTAGGAGGATGGGACCCAGTACGGATCTCAGCCGACTCGGAGTTCATTGAGCGCGCCCGCCAAGTTTTTGGAACGCAAGTGGTCAGTTTGCCAGAAAACCTAGGTCCCTTATCTTTTGCCTATGTTGAACAAGGATCCCTGACATCTTCTGGGCCAACGCATGGACGCACAATTCATCATGGAGTACGGCGTGAGTATGGAGAGTCCTCTCGTTATTGGCGATCATTACAAAGCGTTGGAACGCTTGCGCTCGACCCACACTCGGCAGAGCGACCCTTTCCCGTGCCTGGTCTGGTTCTTCCTCGGCGCGAACTCACACGCGAATGTAAACTACTTCTTGTCGCGGACTTTAATGCGGGAGACTCGTTGGTAGATGCGGTCTTGGAGCGTTTGCGAGCGCATCCGCCAGATCCCAATCAGATGGCGTTTCTTCAGTGGCGCTATTATGCGCTCGATACGACTACTCCTCTTATCTCACCCGTGCGTGACATGGTGCATACTGGACTGATTTCACATCTGATCCCAGGTGAGACAATGCAAGCAAACCGCGTGCTTGTACTGACGCCTGATGCACTTTCCCATCCACTCGACAACCTGCCCTCTGTACAGAGTAGAACATTGGAAGCAGTATTTGACCGTCTACCGATCGAGCAGCCCGGTCATCCACTCCATGCTCCGTTGCAAGATATTGAACATCAAATGTACACGGCGTTCGGAACCATGGGTCGTTGGTATGCTACATCCGAAGAAGTACGCTCGGGGCTTGCGGCCCGTGTAGGTGATACCCGCGAGATCACGCTCGCCACCCTTGGAGACCTTCTCGGTGATGACGGGTTTACTAGAGATCCAGCCTAGCGAGCATACGCTCGATTATGGCACCATTGCTGCGGCCCGAAGTCTCATGTAGAGCGCGTGTTCGTAGCGTTCGGCGCAGTGCGATATTATCAACGAGATGCTGAACGTGGGCGGTGATCGTAGTAGGTTCCGCTAGCGCTCCAAGTCCCAAGTTCACAACACCAAATCGTGCCGAAGCATGGGTATGAGTCAGTTCCTTGTCATTCTGGCACAAGCAAAGCACAGGTATGCCAAGGCTAGTAAGCTCGGTGATAGTTCTTCCTGCGCTTGATACTGCAAGATCAGCTTTGCGCATAACGCCAGGCATATATTTGAGGTTTTGATGGATCTCACCCTTAAGACCATAGGTCTCAAGGTTAAGATCTCGACCGAAGCCTGGACCAATGACCACAGTACACCGGCCACTATACCTAGCCTTTTCCAAGGCAGTGAGCGCTTTTTCGGTGAGGCACGAAGGATCGGTTCCACCAAAAAGCAAAAGAATATTGCTCACTGTATCATTGAAAGGCGCAGGTTCGGACAGAGTTTCGAAACTTGGAGCCAGAATAGCATTGGAAATGCCGGTAAGTTGGCGGTCCTCTGGTACGTCGAGGTTCTTATAGAGATCGCATACAACGAGATCAGCCTCGAGAGCGCCGGGCCCCAGATCTTCGAATGTAACTACATTGCGAGACCGAGCCTTGACCGCTCGCATGTAATCAGGCTCAGTATCGAGTTGGTCGAGTATTGTCAGATCCGCCGGATTTGCTTCAAGCCAATCAAGAAACCCGATGTCGCCATCCACTTCGAAAACGTCAAAGGGTGATTGAGACAAAAGCTCAAACGCCAACGCACCAGCTCGGTCCGTCAGGAGAGTAACCTTGTATTGCGCGAGTTCTTGGGCAACGGCAAGTGCCCGAAAAACATGTCCCATGCCCAATGTTCTGTTGGCATCCGCACGGATAACAACATTACGGCGGTCCATGTAGTATTTGGCTACCGCCCAATCGGAGAAGTCATCAATGTCGATAGCTTCCTCTTTACTCACCTCAAGCAGACGGATTGGTTGGACAATACGGGTTCCATGCGCCATCAGATCACGTATCCGGCAACCAATAACGGCCCCGGTTTCGCGAAATTGGGGGGGAAGCATCTGGCGGTTGACGCGGGCAGTGTAGTCTGGTTCCGGCGTTCCATCATCACCCAACCGCCAGCCCAGATGTCGATCATCTACAACGCTGATCACAGAAGCGGCCCCTTCGGCAAAGAGTGCTTGGGCTTGAGTGATGCGTTCGGATTGCAAAAACGGACAGGTTGGCTGGACCGTCAGAAATATGTCTTCAGGCCGGGCACCCATTTCTTTGAGGAAAGGTAAGGTCTTCGTGGCGACATCATCAAGTGTCGCTTTTCCTGTGGTTTCTTCTTCCCGCATGACCCGCACCCCGGCGTGGGTGGCAATGCTGTTTATCTCATCATCATCAGTAACCACGACGATACGATCAGTTGGTATAGCCTCGCAGCAGGCACGGATTGCATGCATGATTAAGGGCATATTTCCAAGTAAGCGGACATTTTTGCGAGGCAATCCACGTGAGCCTCCCCTCGCCGGAATCATGACCCAAGTGTTTTCGTCATTCATGAATTATGGCCTTATTGCTGCCCATCTATTGTTATGCGATTGCATAGTCCGGAATTGCCCGCAAAACAACTGGATGGCCGAGCGCCCCGCAACGGTCAGCGAAATACTCTGAGGGGCGTATAGAATCTAGGACTCCAACTATGCGAGGATGCACTGGGTATCCATATCAAGCCAGCTCACTTAGCGGGTATGTTGAGTTAAATATATGGTACACAAGCAAAGATTGCGTCATCTGAATCAAGCGCGGGTATCATTAGGGTCTGAATGCATTGAAGTTCGCCGTTCAGCGTGTTTCACGGTTTGTAAAAACGGAACGGTCACATGGGTGACCTTGTTGGCTAACTAACGATCAGAGAGCCATGCTCACCCTTTTATTGAAGCCCCACGGCAAGCCTCGCGCTGATGAATGTTGCAAGTAGGTAGAAATGTCCCAGTAGTCGCGAAACGGGAGTGTAGTCTGGCAGAGTGGAGACCTCAAACATCGGAGCCCTGGCTGGCTGAACGCAATCTGAGATAGATGAGCCATGGTGCGCTATTGGTTTAAGTACAATGTCGAGTGGCGTCCGCTCAACCTCTTCGCTACCGTCGGGCAATTCAGCAATCACATCAGTGCTCGAGCTCTGCTCAACAACATACCGAAGGAATACTAAATGTGGACTGGCTGCTCGCGGATCGCGGCTATGATGCCGACTGGCTTCGGGATGCGTTGAGCGACAAGGGAATACTACCCGGCATTCCCGTTAGAAAACAGCGGAAGGCCCCAGTGAAATACGACAAGTGTCGTTACAAACAACGCAACCATAAGAGCCACACTCTTTCATAGATCAGAGCGCCCTCTGTCCCAAAGTCGCTGCTGACGACCGACAGCCTTCATCTCAACAAGCGCACTGGCAGCAACCGTCAGCTGCCAGTTGCTGCCAGTTGTGAATCCTGACCCCGAATCTGCCTTTACCACTCTGTTTAAAGCAAATACATATGGTCATACGAACACCGCACGGACAATTAATTGGAAGCGCTTGAATACTCTCGCAGAAGCTTTCCATGCATCGAAAGTGTTGGAAATTACTAGGAGGTCAGGCGATAGACCGCTGGTGCTGCACTCCAAAGAAGCCAATATCTGGTTGGCACAGGGGCCAGTCATGTACTAATAGCCAACTCAGATCAATCAGATCACGCCACTCAATAACAACATATAGATTGTACGGTCTTCTAGAGCAGAGGATTATTAGGAAGATAGCATGGAATTGAAGGAGAGTTTTGCCTTAAAGAGGGCAAAAATAGGAATAATTGGCCTTGGCTATGTTGGCATACCCCTCGCGCTCTCAATCGCCAAAACAGGTTTACCAGTCCTAGGTTTTGACATCCTGAAGGAACGTATCGAGCAGATGAACGGAGGTCACAGCCCGATCAAACATATCGCTCATAAGGAGATTGCCAACCTCAAGGAGAAAGGTTTTGAGGCAACAACAGACTTTTCCCGCGCACGAGAGTGCGACGCTTTAATCATTTGCGTGCCCACACCACTAAATTCCAATCGCGAGCCCGACCTGAGTTTTGTACGCTCGACTATGGAGAGTATTCAGCATCACCTGCGTGGTGGGCAACTTCTTAGCTTGGAGAGCACCACTTGGCCGGGAACAACCGCTGAAGTTCTATTGCCTTATATCGAAGGCGCGGGACTGAAAGTTGGTACAGATTTTTTCCTGGTTTATTCACCCGAGCGTGAAGATCCCGGCAACCCTGATTTCGAGACAACGACCATTCCAAAAGTTGTTGGAGGTCACACCGCGGCTTGCCTCGAGGCAGGCAGCGCACTCTACGGTACATTCATCGACAATGTCGTACCCGTAAGCTCTACCCAGGCCGCTGAAATGGTGAAGCTACTGGAAAACATCCATCGCTCGATCAACATCGGTTTGGTTAACGAGATGAAGATTGTCGCCGATCGCATGGGACTCGATATTTTCGAGATTGTGGACGCGGCCGCCACTAAACCTTTTGGGTTTACACCATACTATCCGGGTCCTGGTATTGGAGGACATTGTATCCCAATAGATCCCTTTTACCTCACGTGGAAAGCCCGGGAATACGGATTGCATACGCGCTTTATTGAGTTGGCAGGTGAGATCAATGCGGCAATGCCACAGTATGTGGTCGACAAGGTGATACGTGCGCTAAATGAAGCGGGGAAACCAATCAAAGGTGCTAAAATTCTGGCTCTGGGGATCGCCTATAAACGAGACGTGGATGACATGCGGGAAAGCCCTTCTGTCTTCGTGATGGAACTCCTGCGGGAATGGGGAGCTAATGTACAATATTCAGACCCCAATGTACCAGTTTTCCCACCCATGCGCGAACATGCATTTGATTTGTCTTCAGTACCCCTCACACCAGAAGTGCTTGCCCAATTTGATGCTGCCATCTTGCTGACCAATCATACAGGTTTTGACTACGATATGATCAAAAAGCATACAAAAGTGCTAATCGATACACGTGGAGTCTATCGAGATGCGGCTGATGTTGTGCGTGCTTAGGAATACCTATGCAAAATACCGACAAAAGTAACAATATCCATAGGGGTTTTCCGTCGAAAAGTGTGGATGTGTCGCCAGCTGATCTTCGGCCGGTTCAATCCGCCCGCCAAATTCGATTCTTAGAGATACTGGATGACGAAAATCGCGCTGCTCGAGCCGAACTCGCCTTGCAAAAAAAACGCTACAGAAAGCTAAAAAAAATATCGTTTATAGCAAGTGCACCTTGGTTGATTTTGCTGGCTCCCCTAACGATCCTTTGGGCTGTAAGAAGGATCATCAGAAAGCAACGCAAAAACGCCCTGTCTTCCGAGATTGAACTCGTTCAGGATGAGAAGCTCAACCGTAATAAGATCTTGCATGCTTTTTTGTGGCTACAATCTGTTGGTTTGGATAGAGCGCTCACCAAGCTCGATGAAGATCCTGAAACGACTCCAAAAGGAACCAGAGCGCTTTTTGAGGCCTACGAGGCATCTGATGACACGGCTTGGGCAGAGGCCACCAATCGCTGGCTCACATATCAGTCTCAGTGCCGAGTTACTGTAACGCCCGGCGATGGGCCACGATTCAAGCGTTTGAGCTTCTCACAGATTGCACCGGTTGAATCGGGTCAAAAGATTTCAGTGATCATGCCGGCGTTCAATGCCGAGAAGTGGATAGAGCCTGCCGTTGGATCAATCCTCAATCAGAGCTGGCGCAATCTGGAACTTATCGTTGTTAACGATAAGAGCACAGACCGCACCGGCGAAATATTGAATGATCTTGCACAAACCGATTCACGCCTTCGTGTCTTGCATAACCCTGTGAATGTAGGCCCCTATGTCTCAAAAAATGTGGCTCTTTCTTTTGCGAGCGGTGATTTTGTTACCGGCCATGATGCAGATGATATTGCTTTACCCGATCGTCTTCATCGCCAATTCGAGCATCTGACAAGCGACCCCAGCAATGCAGGCGTTATCGGTCAGATGATCCGCGTCGATGAAACCGGCGCGCTGTCGGTTGCAAGCAAAGTTAGCGGAATGAGTTTTGACGGCATACATCGAACGGCGATGATATCCTTAATGGTTAGGCGCGACGTCATTGATCGCTTCGGCTATTGGGATTGCGTTCGATTTGGCGCGGATAGTGAATACCGAGCTCGGTTGAGTACATATCTTGGACGACATATCAAAACAGTTCCTGATCTTACAATGATCTGCCTTAGCGCACCTGAGAGCCTGACCAATGACCCGGATTACGGGCTTATCGAGACAGGTGGAATGTCACCAATTCGAATTGCTTACCGAGACAACTGGCTTGCTTGGCACAAGGCAAACAGGATGTCTGCAATGCACCGGGAATTTTCCAATGCCAGCCGCCCCTTCGAGGCGCCGAGGGAAATGCTCGTGCCACAAGCCGATATTGAAACATTGCAAGCCCACTACAACGAATTTCGATAAGAACAATGAAGTTTTGGTGTATGAATCCTGGAGACAAAATGTAGCCGTCCGACCTGACCGCTCTGACTTGGCTTAAGTGTGTCTGATAATGTCCATGGTCGATAATGGACATCTTGAGGCGGTTGATGGCAGGCAAGAAGGGTCAAAAGAAGCGGTTTTGGTCGGAAGATGAGAAGCGTCCGATTTGCGCGCAGACGACGGCGCTCGGTGATTCCGTTGCTCAGGTTGCCCGTCGGTATTTGATGAATGCCAATCTGATCCACACATGGTTGAAGGACCCGAGGATTGCACCGGAACCCGAGATCGACAAACCGGGCTCTGACACAGATTTTTTACTTTTGAAATCGAGGGGACGGTTGCTGTTCCAATGGTCGATGAAGCGCAGCAGTCGGACGCGGCGGTTTCAGCGCGGCGGGTTGATATCACGTTGTCGGACGGACGGCGTATACTGGTGGAGGGATCTCCTTTGTGGCAAAATACCAAGTCAAAGGAGCGGAACAATTTCGTGACAGGTCCAGGATCCGTATTCGGGGCATCTGTTTGTTTTTCGAGGGCGGCGCGGTGATTTGGTGAAGATCGTGTGGTGGGACGACCAGGGTGCCTGTATGTTCTCGAATCGTCTGGAGAAGAGCATATTCGTCTGGCCCGTAGCATCAGGCGACAAGGTGAGGGTCAGCCCGGCGCAGTTGTCGATGCTTCTGGAGGGGATTGACTGGCGGGTGCCGCAGCGAACGTGGCGGCCTCTGGCGGTTGGGAAACTATCAGCAAATCCAGCGGTATCCAAAGCTGTTCTGCACTACATGCGAAAGCTTACTTAACGCGATTTTCCCACGCGCGGGTGCTTATCGCCCACTCGCAAAAACAGTTTACTGAGTTTTGATCAGACCTGATCGGGTGGTTGTGTCGTTCCAGGCGCGATGGGAGCCAATCCGACAGGATAGTTTTGGCGCGCGGATTGTCTAAAGACAATTCTCCGGCGTCCTCCATGCGTTTCAGAATTGTTTGATACGCTTTGTCCAGTTTGTCTTGGGCCACGACAGAAAGATCGATGGCATCCTCAAAATGCTGGAGCGCATGTCGTGGCACACGCGACGGCTGACTAGCGTAATTAAGAAACGCCTCTATCGACCGCTGCAATGGTCGCTTGCCGAGCCAACGTAAGCTCGTAAGCGTACCGTCAAGCGTCAGCGTACCGGGTTCTCGCGAGAAATCCAAAATCATTTCTCCTTCATTGACCGCGATTTTCCGAACGCGGCTAGAGCCTCGCCGAGAAAGTGATATCTCCGTCGAGGTCTCACCCATTTGACCCCTAAAAAGAATCGAGTGATTTGACTCCACGACGATTCGCGTCAGAACGAAGTGTTTCGTTGGAAAGAGCGTGCGTAAGACAGACCAGCAATGAGGTAGACTGTCGTGAACGATTGGCGTTCCGAATTCGCCGTATTTGCGTTCTCCATGCCTGATCTCAAACTCCGGATCATGCCAGCACAGACGGATCTGGTTCAAGTTCCTTGTCGAAAGCATATTGGCAAAGGCTTCTATGTTCTCCGAAAACATGAATTCAAGATTCACGCAGGTGGGAACCTCACTACGTTGCGAAAGATGTATGAGTTCGCGCGATACCTCTCTGGAGTAATCGATAGGCTTCTCGGTCAATACAGGTAGCCCGGCTTCAATCGAGCGCGCGATCAATCGAGCGTGACACCCGCTCCGGTTCGCCACCAAAGCGGCGTCGGGTTTTTTCGAGAACACATGGTCTTCATCATGAAACAACATGACGGTCCCAACGGTGTTGTCATCTAGCCAAGATTTGTTCGCAGAAAAGCTTCGGCGGCATTGCCACAAAATGTTAAGGTCTAGCCCACACTGGACGAGGACCTGCACCAGAACTCGCGCCCAGCGACCGCCTCCGAAGACCGCTACCTTTCGGCCCTTCCAAACGCTTAGCTCGGTTGGCGGCACTGTCACGTCAGGTTTATCCCCTTCTGGATCACTGTTAGCGGCGTTTGCCGCAACTGCATGTGTATGCGCCCCAAATACTCGCCGATAATGCCCAGAAAAATTGCGTTCAGGCCAATCGACAACAACTCCAGAATGACGCTTGTGGTGAAGCCAGCAGGCATCTCAACGCCAAGAAAAAGCCGGAGAAAAACATACATCAGAGCGAGTAGCACCGCGAATATTGCAACTAAGAATCCGAAAATTGAAGCCAACCTAAGCGGAATGGTCGAATGGCTAACGACACCGTCGATTGCCAACGTGACAAGGCGCATGACAGGAAACTTGCTCTCTCCTCGCAGGCGCTCCTTGCGCTCATACGGGAATGTAGACTGATTGCGGGCCAGCGACGAAACGAGACCGCGCACATAGGGGGCGGAGTCGTGTATCGATTTCAACTTGTCGAGGATACTTCGATCAACGAGACGGTAATCGCCACCATCAACCACCAGATTGTCCTGCGATATTCTGCGCAGCCCGCGGTAAAACGTCTTGCGCAGAAAAGTGAGCCACGCAGCTTCAACCCTTTTCTTTCGAACCGCAACGACTACGTCACTGCCCGCTTCCCAATGGCGCAGAAATTCCGGAAAAAGCTCGGGCGGATCTTGCAGGTCGCAGTCAAGCTGGATCGCAACTTCCCCTTCTGCCAGCCTATAGCCTGTGAGCAATGAGCGGTTGAAACCATAGTTTCGCACAAAGCTCGCTACACGGACACGAGGATCGTTCTTGGCCAATTGAGCAATTTCAGCGTAGGTGTTGTCAGTACTATGGTTATCCGTAAAAACAATCTCAAAATCATAGTCCTGCAGCTCATCTTCGAAGACAGCACGCACACGGTTATAAGCGTCAGAGACGTTTTCAGCTTCGTTGTAGACCGGGATCACGACGGATACGAGGCGTTTGACTTCGTTTGCCACCTCTCTCATTCCCATACGGTCCAGGGCGCGGTACCGCTTTGATAAAGCGTCTCGAGATGAGCTTTGTCGCGCAAAGTGTCCATTGCCTGCCAAAACCCAGTATGTTTGTAGGCGACCAGCTGGCCCGCCTGCGAAAGCGATTTCATCGGGTATCCCTCCCACATTTCTGGGCCGGGGTCTTCGGGCAAGAATTCAAGCGCATCGGGCTTAAGAACGAAAAAGCCACCATTGATCCAGTTGCCATCGCCAGCAGGTTTTTCCACGAAATCCTTTACGATCGATCCGTCGATCTCCAATGCCCCAAAACGACCGCTCGGTTGAATCGCCGTAACCGTTGCGGTCTTGCCATGCGCCTTGTGAAATTCAACAAGCGCGCGAATATTCACGTCACTTAGCCCGTCGCCATAGGTCAGGCAAAAATCCTCATTCTTGTCGAGATAGTCCCGAACAAGCGCCAGCCGACCTGCGGTCATAGTGTTTAGACCAGTATTCACAATCGTGACGCTCCAGTTCTCCGCCGGTGGTTTGTGGACATGGATGCCAGACTTACCGTCCTTGAAGTGGAAGGTGACGTCAGACGTGCGTAGAAAAAAGTTGGCGAAGTAATCATTGATCTGGCTGCTTTTGTATCCAGTGCAAATGATGAAGTCATTGAGTCCGTACGCGCTATAGAGCTTCATTATGTGCCAAAGGATCGGCTGCCCGCCGATCTCAACCATCGGCTTGGGACGGTATTCCGTTTCCTCAGAGAGGCGGGTGCCATGCCCGCCCGCAAAAATTACGACTTTCACACTTCCTCTCCGTGTCACGCGCTTTCGTCGAGGTTTCTCTCCACATAGCCTCGGATCAGGTCAAGACCAAACGGGAATGACCTCACCAACGTATCCCTTGTGCTTCATGTAGCGCTCGATCTCTTCCTGGATGTGCCATGCGAAATTGATCATCACCGGGGTGTCCAGACGCTTTGCGAAAAACTCCTCTTCGTCGCGGATTTCGATCCGTGTTCCTGGCACGTAATGGCCAATCTTGGGCGACGCGGATCGTTCGTAAGTGGCATCGATGATAGATGAATCAAGATTCAGCGCATGGATCAGGATACTGGCACGCCCGGGAAAGGCCTTTGCTGGCAGCGGGCCGTGGCGTTCTGCGAGGCTGGCAAGTGATTTATGTACCTCAGGCGCACGGGCTTTGATGATCTCAGCCATATCTTCGACGGCATCAATATAACCGGACTCCTCGATATCTGGTTCCCCTTCTGCCCGACCCGGTCCCATTATGACACGGATATTCCCGTTGTAACGACTTGGAAAAGACAGATGCTCTATCTCGAGGCCCAGCGACCGGGAAATATGGCTGAAAGAGCGGTATGAATAGGTCCGCGGATGCTCATGATAAAATGTGTCGAATTGGTTCTTGTCTATTACGGCGCCGAGGTAGTGGTTTTCCACAACAACGATAGTCGTCGGAGACAGCAGGCGGCGCAGATTTTCCAGTAGCCCCACCAAATCTTCGATGTGCGCAAAGACATTGGTGAACGTGATGACATCCGGCTGAGGATTTTCGGCCAGATAAGCAGAGACGGCTTCTGCATCGAAAAAGCCGTTGTGCAACCAGTCGATCTTTTCGCGCGCATCCGCGCTCGCGCTCGTGGGTTCAATACCGAATGTGGTCGCGCCGCTTTTGCCAAAGAAAGTTAAAAGGCTCCCGTCGTTGCATCCTATGTCCAGCACTCGCTTACCTGCGACCGGACCGGCGTGGGTCTCCACAGTGCCCACAAGTTCTTCCATCCCGTGAAGCACGTCTTTCGTCAGCGCTGCGCGGTAATGGTAGCTGGGCGGAAACAGAAGCCGTTTGTCGATCTGAAACTGCTGATGCACAGTCTGGCAAGTCCGGCAACCCACAAGGGAAAGTGGATAGGAACGCGCCACTTCCGATCGACCGATCGGAACGAGATCATCGCACATGGGTTGCGACCCAAGATCAAGCACTGGCATGAGAGTCCCGTTGCCACACACTTCACACTTCGTAATTTCACGGATTTCTTCTTTTTTGGTCATGTTCTCTCCGCGTCATCTAGAAAACAGTCTATTTGGGAACGAGTAAGTTTTGATACATTTGCCCCAGCTAGAAAAGCGGTATACCAGTCTGCTGTCGCATCTATAGCCTGGTCAAACCCCCACACAGGGCGCCACCCCAACTCTCGCCGGGCCTTGGAGCAATCCAACCGCAACAAGTCAGCCTCATGCAGCGCTTGAACACCCGTTTCTTGTTGAATAGTCACATCACCAAGACGTTCCGCGATTAAGCGAGACAGGTCTCCGACAGTGCGCGCGCCTTCATCCTCGGGGCCAAAGTTATAGGTGTCGAGAGCTGTACCTTCCTCGTCAATCAATCGCTCAGCCAAACCAGTATATGCATACACGCAATCGAGAACATGTTGCCATGGTCGAGTGGCAGCCGGATAGCGAAGCGTCAAATTCCCTGAACCGACGGCTCTCACGATGTCGGGTATCAAGCGATTGGCTGACCAATCTCCACCGCCAATCACGTTGCCGGCTCGTGCGCTGGCAATTCGGGCTGGATGTGGATCACTGGCTGAGCTAGAAAAGAAGCTAGCGCGCATAGAAGATACAACGATCTCAGAGGCCGCCTTGCTGGCACTGTAAGGATCGTGTCCACCAAGGGCATCGATCTCACGATACCCCCAAGACCACCCCTCATTCCTGTAGCATTTATCGCTCGTCACACAAACAACCGCACGTACAGAAGTCGTAGCGCGAACCGCATCAAGAAGCGCTGCCGTCCCTACAACATTCGTTCGGTATGTCCCGACCGGGTCAACATATGAGTCGCGCACCAACGCTTGTGCCGCGAGGTGAAAAACGATTTCAGGTGCAGCCTCTTGAAGGCTCGCCCGCAGTCGTTCCGGGTCACTAATGTCGGCGATGATGTCGTCGTCGTGGCCAAGTAGTTCGTGCAAAGACGGATCGGTTGATGGTGCCAAAGCATAGCCGATGACGACCGCTCCCATACTGCGTAGCATGGAACAGAACCAAGCCCCTTTGAAACCGGTATGTCCAGTCACGAAAACACGTCGGTTGTACCAAAAATTTCGGTCGACAAAAGCCATAAGATCCATGCTCAATTGACGGTCCCGCAGTCAACCGCAAGGACTTGAATTTAATCCTGATAACAGGTTATGGGCTCAGATACACAAGTTACTAGGCCCGTGCAACGACGAAGCCGCCATTAGCGGAACTGGCCGGCGCGAAGCCGGCTAACTACGTTGTCGGCCTTTAGTAAGCGTTCCGGCACGTCAGAGGGAGTGGGATTGAAGGAATGCACGAGCGCCGCTTCGAATTGGGTCTGTTGCTGGCCAGGTTTGGCACGGTGGGTGCGGCCGCAACGCTTTTTTATGCCGTTTTGGCGGCGATTTTTGGATTCACAATTGGTATAGCGCCACTGTATGCGCACGGTCTCGCTTACCTGTTTGCAATTCCTCTTTCATATATCGGTCAAAGAAGGTGGGCGTTTCGCCACAAAGGTTCCAAACGCGCTTCGTTTTTTCGGTTCCTCGTTGCAGCGCTGAGCGCCTTCATTATCAGCACGGCTTTAGTAATGTTGATCTTGGCAGCCGGCTATCCCGCGATTCTGGGCACGTTGTGCACTATGGTAGTTGTTCCGTCAGTCAGCTTTGTTGTGATGCGCTTTTGGGTTTTCAAAGAGCCACAAGACAATGAAGAAAGTACAGCGCATGCGGGGTGAGCTGCATCCCTGTCGAACTATGATTTTCTTGCCTGTGCTCCTGATCGTATTGGTGATCGCTCTTGGTCCTTATTTGGTTCTCGGTACGCAAGCCAGGGTCGTCTTTCACGACCACCTTGATGCAAATTTCGCTTGGGCCGTTGTGCTGGCGCGCGAAGGGCAAATATTTGCCTCCGCCACAGACATCGTTGCACCCATCCTTGGAGGGTTGGAAAGACAGTTTTTGGGATCGCAGTGGGAACTTTACTATTGGATATTCCATCTGCTGCCGCCGTTTTCCGCGCTCGTGGCGTCTGAGGCTCTCACACGCACCATTGCTTTTGCAGGCGCCTATCAGTTGATGCGATGGGATATCTTGGGGCGATCTGATGACAAGTCCGATGCCAAGTTTACGTTCATGATTGCCGCTGGGGCCGGTGCATTTGCGCTTTTACCATTCTGGTTGCCAGGAGGCACAACGGTCGCGGGTTTGCCATTGTTTTTATGGGCTGTTTTCAGGTTGCGTGCATGGCAATGCGACGCATGGGTTCTCGTTTCAAGCACGCTCTGCGTGTTGCTTTTCGTCTTTTATGGTTCATTCGTCCTGTCGGGGATATTTGTGCTCTTCCTGTTGGGTTTTCTGGTTCTTTTCGATCTGTTAGCTAGAAAAAAGTATGAAGCCGTGCGCCTCTTCTGCGTTTTGACAGTCGCCTCTTCGCTTTTTATTGCGAAGGAGCGGTGGTTGGTCGCTCTTATGATTTCAGAGCGCCCGACATCCCGCGAAGAGTTCACGCATCGCACATATGGCAGTGACAAGCTCTTCGAAACGTTTCGAACCTCGTTTCTGGACGGGCAGTACCATGCAGACCCTGGAACAGCTTGGCCGATGTTTTCCGCAGTCGCCGTCGCATTACTTATCGCCAGTGTCCTCGCGGTGAAAGGGTCATGGCAGGACGTGCGAAGGCCCGTCAAATGGTTGTTTGTCGGATTATTCGCTACGGGCCTTACGGCACTGTTCTACGCCCTATTTCGGTGGGAGGGATTCGCGGATCTTCCCCTTCCCGGCAAATTGTCGAGTTTCAATTTTGGCCGGTTTCACTGGTTGCAACCCGGTCTATGGTTCGTCAGCTTCGCTGCGGCGCTCGCGATTATTTCTCTCGGTACCCGGTCGACCTCGATCTATTCCGGCTCCAAGCCAATTATACGCCAAGCGGGGGTGATGCTTGCCACCGCATTGTGTTTAGTACAAATTGGTATCAACATAATTGCGCTTCCAGTCTACGGCGGCAGCAAACGCGCCCTCCCTTACGAACAATTCCTGGCTAGCCAGCAGTTCGTGGAGATCCGGCAAGACTTGGCTGGATATACTGAAACACCCAAGTTAGCTCTACTAGGAGCTCACCCGGCAATTGCGCAGTACAACGGCTTTGAAACTTTGGGCGGATATGTCCAACTTTACCCTCTCGATCAAAA
The DNA here is from genome assembly GCA_030426685.1 of Alphaproteobacteria bacterium. Classification (GTDB taxonomy): domain Bacteria; phylum Pseudomonadota; class Alphaproteobacteria; order Rhodobacterales; family Rhodobacteraceae; genus Ruegeria. The sequence goes on along the minus strand of JAUHYC010000021.1, from coordinate 1,418 downwards.
ACACCGACTCCGAGAGGTTTTTCGCGCCGAACTCGACGCCAGCAATAAACTAAAACGCTACTTTGACGGATGGGGAAACAGAGCCTATGTGTTTAATGCCGACTTGGAGAAGTGTGTTGGTAACTGCTTTGCAGATCGAGCGCCAGACCAGATACGGATCAGAATTGACGTTAAATCCCTTCGAGCGGAAGGTGTAACGCATGTGCTCAGTGTCAGTGAGATCGCCAACCCCGGAAAGCTGACACTTTTGAATGCATACAGTTCGCCGGAGGGTCAGCGAGGTTGGCGTTTTTTTCTTTACGAGCTGCAATAAGGCAGCATGAGCAGCTCAGTTCAGGAGGCACGGACATGCCGGAATTTGACAATTACCGCGATAATTATCACGATGACATCAATGCAGCTATTCGGTTTTCCGGAAAGTCGCAAGCCTATTTTACACAAGTCAAGGCGCGTTACCTTGGCAACGAATTGACCCAAAAATTTGGCGCGAATAACAACCTGAAAGTACTTGATGTCGGGTGTGGTCACGGCGACATTCATCCCTTCATTCATCAGGCGTACGCCGGCATTGAACTGACTGGGATAGACGTCGCGGGAACGGTGGTGGACGAGGCGGCAAGTCGCTATCCCGAAAACGATTACAGGGTCTATGACGGAAATCGAATTCCCTTCGAGGACGAAACGTTTGATAGTGCATTTGCGATCTGCGTCATGCATCACGTACCCCCGCCACAATGGGAACAATTCCTGCGTGAGATGTTGCGCGTCGTCAAGGAAGATGGCGTACTCCTCGTGTTTGAGCACAACCCGTCCAATCCGATAACACGACGTATCGTGAACAATTGCCCCCTGGACGAAAACGCTGTGCTGTTGCCTGCAAGGCAGTTGTCCGACTTGTGTCAAAAGACTGGTTGGAAAGACGTTCGGAACCAATTCATTCTATTCACACCTTTCTCAACCAAGCCTTTTGAACAGCTTGATCGTTGGTTGGGAGCCATACCTTTGGGAGCGCAGTATTTTACTAAGGGCGTACGACGCGCCAACAAGCATACCAGGTTGTAAACCACCGAACTGGATAGGTTCGATGGCACAATCTGGGCCGTTTGAAGTGTTATTCCCACGCCATGCGCTAACAATCAAATTGAACCACCTAGGTGGGGCTGATCAAAGGCGGTAGAGGAGTTCGCATATAAACCCCAAGGCAAAACCAGCATTGGGGGTATCAATAGGGGTACCTCAGTTTGACGAATATGATTTGCTATTTGTAATGTTATAGTTAGGTTGCTTTTGAGGTTCCCTCTTGAACCACGTTTCTCGCCCATCTGAACTGCCAGCGACCATGGCCTCCAGCCGCACGCAGCTTTCGTGATGGCGGAAAAAGTGGTGCGGGCGGTGGGACTCGAACCCACACGGCACTA
>JAUHYC010000020.1 GCA_030426685.1 Alphaproteobacteria bacterium | reverse complement strand
GTCGCGCTTGAAGTTGCGCAGGAGGTTGCCATCGAAGCGGCCCAAGAAGAACTTGATGCGCCGGAACCCGCCTGACGACGGATTTGTGACTTTTGTGTCGTAATATGTTACTGTCATAAAACTGTAAAAGTGATTTAAATGACGTTACGTCCCTGGGGAGGACAATTACGGAGTCTAGGGCAATGACGGGTCCTGAAGAAGTATTGAGTTTTTGGTTAGATGAGGTTGGCCCCAAGGGGTGGTACCTGCAAGATGAAGCGCTGGATGCGCGGATTCGCGACAAATTCCTGACAACCTGGAAAGCCGCATGCGAGGGAAGGTTCTCGCTTTGGCTGACCTATCCCAGCGGTTCGCTGGCCTATATTATCCTTATGGATCAGTTCCCTCGCAACATGTTCCGTGGCAGTGCACAAGCGTTTTCAACGGATCGTGCGGCGCTGGCCGCTGCGAAATGTGCAGTCGACAAGGGCTGGGATCTGAAGATCGACGAACCGGCGCGGCAGTTCTTCTATCTGCCGATGATGCATTCGGAAAATCTGTGTGATCAGGAACGCTGTGTGCGTCTGATGCACGAGCGGATGCAACGGGATGGCGACAGCAATTTGTTGCACGCACGAGCGCATCGCGAAGTGATCCGCAAGTTCGGCCGTTTCCCATATCGCAACGATGCGCTGGATCGGAGCACGACTGAACACGAAGCCGCCTATGTCAACAGCGGCGGTTATGGTGCAACGGTTCGCGAGTTGCAGGCCGCAGCGGCGCGCTAGGACGCGGGTACGCATCCTCTGACGGTCAGAAGGCCGTTGGTTACGTTATCCACCGAGGTTGTGATGGCGTAGTCGATCAGGTCTTCTGGTTTATCCACCAGGCCCGCCAGCCGGGCCTGCGTGCCTTCCAAGTTTTCTTCCAGAGTTTCCAGTCGCTGCAATATGGCGTTCAACTGTTGCAAGGCAGAGGAGTCAAGTGAATCGCCTTGCGTCCGGATCGCGGCCAAATCATTGCGCAGTTCGGCAAGCTCACCCCTAATGCCTTGCGCCTGATCACGCAGAGGGCTCACCAGTTGCAGATTTTCGGTAAAGCCAGTTCGGATATCGTCGACTGACTGAGCCAGCTTCCATCCCAGAAACAGGCACAGCGCCAGCAGGATCAGAGTTGCATTCAAAAGCGCGAAAACTAAATCTTTGAGCGTTTTTGCCATGATATGCCTTTCTATTATATGCGAAACTTGGAAATCAGGCGGCGTATGATGCCTCGGTTCTAGCCTTTGGTGCAGTGCGGGTATAGGCTGAAATCAGCGTTGGACAGGCGACCTGACCCTGCGTCACATATGTCGCGGGCCGTGTTGTTGATGCGCTGTGAAAAATAGTTTAACGGTAAACTAGTTTTGAAACCGATCTGCGCCGAGAGGGACACATGGCTGCACAATCTTATGATCTGATCGTAATCGGGGCCGGCCCCGGAGGCTATGTCGCTGCTATTCGCGCGGCGCAGCTGGGCCTGAAGACCGCTGTGGTCGAGCGCGAGCATCTGGGCGGTATCTGCTTGAACTGGGGCTGCATCCCGACCAAAGCGTTGCTGCGTTCGTCCGAGGTGTTCCACCTGATGGAGCGCGCCAAGGATTTTGGGCTGAAGGCTGACAAGATCGGGTACGATCTGGATGCGGTGGTCAAACGCTCACGCGGGGTTGCGGCGCAACTGTCGGGTGGCATCGGGCATCTGTTGAAAAAGAACAAGGTGACCGTGGTGATGGGTGAGGCGACGATCCCGGCCAAGGGCAAGGTCAGCGTCAAGACCCACAAAGGCACCGAAGAGTTGACGGCGAAGAATATCGTGCTGGCCACCGGCGCCCGTGCGCGCGAATTGCCGGGGCTTGAAGCCGACGGCGATCTGGTCTGGACCTACAAACACGCGCTGCAGCCGCCACGGATGCCCAAAAAATTGCTGGTCATCGGCTCGGGTGCAATCGGCATCGAATTCGCCAGCTTCTACAACACGCTGGGTGCGGACACGACAGTGGTTGAGGTGATGGACAGGGTACTGCCGGTCGAAGATGCCGAGATCAGTGCTTTTGCCAAGAAGGCCTTCACCAAGCAGGGCATGACCATAATGGAAAAGGCGATGGTCAAGCAGCTTGACCGCGCCAAAGGCAAGGTGACTGCCCATATCGAGGTTAAAGGCAAGGTCGAGAAACACGATTTCGACACCGTGATCTCGGCCGTGGGTATCGTGGGCAATGTCGAAAACCTGGGTCTCGAAGCGCTTGGTGCGAAGATCGACCGGACGCATGTCGTCACGGACGAATTCTGTCGAACCGGGGTCGAGGGGCTCTATGCCATCGGCGACATCGCGGGCGCCCCCTGGTTGGCACACAAGGCCAGCCACGAAGGCGTCATGGTGGCGGAACTCATCGCAGGCAAACATGCGCATCCGGTCAAACCCGAGAGCATTGCGGGCTGCACCTATTGCCAGCCTCAGGTAGCATCGGTGGGCTATTCCGAAGCGAAGGCCAAAGAGCTTGGTTATGACATCAAGGTTGGTCGCTTCCCCTTCATCGGCAATGGCAAGGCGATCGCGCTGGGTGAGCCGGATGGTCTGATCAAAACGGTGTTCGACGCCAAAACCGGCGAATTGCTCGGTGCACATATGATCGGCGCCGAGGTGACCGAATTGATTCAGGGCTATGTAGTGGGCCGCCAGTTGGAAACCACAGAAGAAGACCTGATGAACACCGTCTTCCCGCACCCAACGCTGTCAGAAATGATGCATGAAAGCGTGCTGGATGCCTATGGGCGTGTGATCCACATGTAAGAAGTTTAGGGGGCTCTGCCCCCGCCGCCCGTACCGGGCGACTCCCCCGAGGTATTTGTAGCCAGATGAAGCAGGGGATCCGTACTTCATCTGGCCGGAAATACCTCGGAGCGCGAGGCAGAGCCTCGCAAAATTCAAACCTACTGCCTGGTCAGGGCATCCAGAATGCGCGCCCACGAACGGATACCCTTGTGGAAGCTTTTGACGTCGTATTTCTCGTTGGGTGAGTGGATGGCGTCATCGTCATTGGCGTAACCGACCAGCATCGAATCCAGCCCGAGCACAGTGTCGAAATATCCCACCACGGGGATAGATCCGCCCATTCCGGTGAACACGGCCTCACGATCCCATTCGTCAGACAAGGCACCTCGGGCGGCTTCGAACTCAGGGCGGTTGAGGTTCATGACCGAGGCGGGAGAGCCTTCGAGATCGTTGTCCCAGACGACTTTGGCGTCGGGGGAGAGGCGCTCTTCGACGTGTTTGCGAATCTTGCCGCGCAGGGCATCCGGGTCCATATCACCGACCAAACGGCATGTGATCTTGCAATGCGCCTCGGACGGGATCACGGTTTTTGATCCGGCGCCGTTGTATCCGCCCCAAAGCCCGTTGACCTCGAGCGTCGGGCGCGCCCATTGTTGTTCCAGCGTGGAATAGCCCTTTTCTCCATGAGGTTGGGTGTAACCGACTGAGTTCAGATATTCCGCCTCGTCGAACCCACAGTTTTGCCATTGGCGCAGCTGCTCGGCGGGGACTTCGTGGACACCTTCATAGAAACCGCCAACCGCGACGCGGCCAGTTTCTTCGTCGTAAAACGAAGCAACGATGCGAGACAGCTCTCGCAGCGGGTTCAGGCCCGGCCCACCATAGTGACCGGAATGCAGGTCGATGCGGGGGCCGATTATGGTGAATTCATCCTTGAGCATCCCCCGCAGCTGCGACGCGATTGAAGGCACACCGCGAGAGACCATCGAAGTATCGCAGACCAGGGCCAGATCGGCCTGAAGCTCGGCTTTGTTTTCCTCGAGGAACGGTACCAATGACGGCGATCCGGATTCTTCCTCACCCTCGAAGAAGAACGTAATGCGGCAGGGCAGGGTGCCGTGCACCGCCTTCCATGCGCGGCAGGCTTCGACAAAGGTCATCAGCTGGCCCTTGTCGTCGGATGAGCCGCGTCCGCGGATCACCTGCCCGTGTTCGGTGTCTTCCAGCGCCGGATCGAACGGGTCGCGGTTCCACAGTTCCAGCGGATCAACGGGCTGCACGTCATAATGGCCGTAGAATAGGACATGCAGGCCGTCGCCGCCTTCGCCCACATGACCGACGACCATCGGATGGCCCGGCGTTGCACGCTTCTCGGCGGCGATGCCGATGCTTTGCAGGTCGGCAACCAGCCAGTCGGCGGCGCTGTCGACCTGTTCCTTGAAGGCGGGATCGGTTGAAATCGACGGGATGCGCAGAAATTCCATCAGGCGGTCAATAGAAGTGGTCAGATCGGTGTCGATCCGGCTTAGTACGGCGTCAAGCGACATGGGGCTCTCCTGAATGGGTCTCGATTTGGCGCAGAGCCTATCAGCGCTGGCGGGGTCGTCCAGCCCGTTTTGGCGGATCGTGGATGGAAACAGCCTGCGTCGTTTCCTCGCGTCTGGTTGCCGTAACTTTACTTGTCGTGCCGCGCCTTACCCGGTATTTGATGCAAATCAAAGTTGGGTTCACCGTTTCGCCTGTAGGCAGGCTGAACAGTAGAACGCGACGCCGCATCCGCAATGGGTCCGTGATGTAGCGAAAACAGTCGCCCGGGGGTATACTGCCCGGGCATCCAAGGAGGGTCCGTTGGACTATACTGCTCAGCTCGATACAGCGATTGCCAGGCTGCATGACGAAGGACGTTACCGGACCTTTATCGATATTGAACGCCGGAATGGTCATTTTCCGCATGCGGTACGGACCTGTCCGGACGGGTCACAGCAGAACATCACTGTGTGGTGTGGCAATGACTATCTGGGCATGGGCCAGCACCCGGTCGTATTGGACGCCATGCACGAGGCGGTGGATGCTGCCGGTGCAGGCTCGGGCGGGACGCGCAACATTTCGGGCACCACCGTTTATCACAAGCGCCTTGAAGCCGAGCTGGCGGATTTGCACGGCAAAGAGGCCGCGCTGCTGTTCACCAGTGCCTATATCGCCAATGACGCGACGCTGAGCACGCTGCCCAAGCTGTTTCCCGGTCTGATCATCTATTCCGACGCGCTGAACCATGCCTCGATGATCGAAGGCGTGCGCCGCAACGGAGGCGCCAAGCGTATCTTCCGTCACAATGACGTCGCGCATCTGCGCGAGCTGATGGCGGCGGATGATCCGGCTGCGCCCAAGCTGATCGCGTTTGAATCGGTCTATTCGATGGACGGGGATTTCGGCCCGATTGAAGAAATCTGCGATCTGGCGGATGAATTCGGCGCGCTGACCTATATCGATGAAGTCCACGCGGTCGGCATGTATGGCCCGCGCGGTGGCGGTGTGACCGAGCGGGATCGTCTGGCCCATCGCATCGACATCATCAACGGAACGCTTGCCAAGGCCTATGGGGTCATGGGCGGCTACATCGCGGCGAGCGCCAAGATGTGCGACGCGATCCGCTCATATGCTCCGGGCTTCATCTTCACCACCTCTCTGCCGCCTGCGGTTGCGGCAGGGGCGGCGGCCTCGGTGGCCTATCTGAAAACTGCGCCCGAGCTGCGCGAACAGCATCAGACACAGGCCAGCATTCTCAAGCTGCGTCTGAAGGGGCTGGGCATGCCTCTGATCGATCATGGCAGCCACATCGTACCTGTGATCGTCGGCAACCCGGTGCACACCAAGACCCTGAGCGACAGGCTGCTGGATGACTATGGCATCTACGTTCAGCCGATCAATTTCCCGACCGTCCCACGCGGCACCGAACGCCTGCGGTTTACACCGTCTCCGGTGCATGGCCCCGACGAAATGAACCGGCTGGTTCAGGCGATGGACGAACTTTGGTCACATTGTGCGCTAAATCGCGCCGAACTTGCCGGTTAACCTCACGCTAAAGTGTGCAACGAGTTTGCTGCGTGTTAAGCTTACGCTAACAAAAGTAGCGGACGAATCGTTATAGGGGCGATTCGCCGTTGGCGCGTAACACGCGACAGGCAAAGATGGGGCAGCAGGAATGATTGGGCGCAGATCACAGCGCGATTCCGAAGAGGGCATGGATGTCAGACCAAAGGGGTTTGACGACTATGAGGTGCGGCTTGGCGATGTCATGCGCGGCGAACGCGCAACGATGGGCAAGTCTCTTCTGGATGTACAGCGTGAACTGCGGATCAAGGCCAACTACATCGCCGCTATCGAAAATGCCGATCCAGATGCGTTTGACACACCCGGCTTCATCGCCGGGTATGTGCGTTCATATGCCCGCTATCTGGGCATGAACCCTGATGAGACTTTTTCGACCTTCTGCAAGGAAAGCGGCTTTGAGGTCGCCCATGGCATGTCGGCCCAGGCATCTGTGGTCAAGAAACCGCAGGGTGGCCTGCCTTCGCGCGGGCCGATGGGGCATGATCCGTTTGTCTCGCCCAGCACGCCGTATATTCCGGGTCGCGAATCCGTCGTCAGCCAGATTGAGCCGCGCGCCATCGGATCGACGCTGGTGCTGCTGGCCGTAATCGGCGGTATTGGTTATGGCGGTTGGTCGGTGCTGAACCGCATCCAACAGGTGCAGGTCAGCCCGGTTGAACAAGCCCCGGTGGTGTTGACCGACCTGGATCCGCTGGATGCTGCGAAAGCCAGGTCGGAAGAGACCGAGATTGCCAGTGTCGAGGCGCCAAGCTCTGAAGCGTTGGACCGTCTGTATCGCCCGCAAGCGCTGGATGTACCGGTTCTGGTGGCGCGCGACGCTCCGATCTCAACCCTTGATCCGCGTGATGTCGGCGCGTTCCGAGCACCCGAACCTCCGCAGATTCAGGTGACCGAGGTACATACCGTTGAACGCCCGGCTTTGCCACAAGTGGTTGAAAAGCTGGATACAACACTCAGGATTGTCGCCGTAAACCCATCGTGGATGCGTGTGACCGCCGCTGATGGAAGTGTGATTTTCGAAGGCACGCTGGGCACGGTGGAACAAGGCAACACGTTCGAAGTACCGCTGACCGAAGAGCCGCCGCAATTGCGCGCGGGTGCTTCGGGGTCGGTCTATTTCTCGATGAATGGCGAACATTTTGGCCCTGTCGGCGCACCCGGAACAGTGACGAAGGGTGTCGTTCTGTCGAAGGACGCAGTCGCCGAGAACTTTGCAGTCGCCGATCTTGAGGCCGAGCAGAACAGCGCGCTCAAACAGTTGGTGGCGCAGTTGCAGACCGAGGCGACAGAAGCGCCCGCCGAGTGATCTTGGCATTGCTCCTCATGGGATGCCGGACTATCTAAGGCACAACTCAGGCTGATCCGGACCGCCCTCATGTCCCTCAATCACGTGCGCCCGTGGCGCGACATCTATCGCCGCAAGTCCCGCCAGATCATGGTTGGCAACGTGCCCGTCGGTGGAGATGCCCCGATTGCCGTTCAAACCATGACCAACACGCTGACCACCGATGTCGCCGCGACCGTTGCACAGGTGCAGGCGGCGGCAGAGGCGGGGGCAGATATCGTGCGGGTCTCGGTTCCGGACGAAGCGTCGTCGAAAGCACTGAAAGAGATTGTGCGGGAAAGCCCGGTACCGATCGTGGCTGATATCCATTTCCACTATCGCCGCGGGATCGAGGCCGCCGAGGCCGGTGCAGCCTGTCTTCGCATCAACCCCGGCAATATCGGCGACAAAAAGCGGGTGAAAGAGGTGATCGCTGCCGCGCGTGACCACAATTGCTCGATCCGGATTGGGGTGAACGCCGGCAGTCTGGAAAAGCACCTGCTTGAGAAATACGCCGAACCGTGCCCCGAAGCGATGGTCGAAAGCGGGTTGGAACATATCCGCATTCTGGAAGACAACGACTTTCACAACTTCAAGATCAGCGTGAAGGCCAGCGACGTGTTCCTGTCGGCTGCGGCCTATCAAGGGATCGCCGAGGCCACGGATGCGCCGATCCATCTGGGCATCACTGAAGCCGGAGGGCTGGTCAGCGGCACCATTAAATCGGCCATCGGTCTGGGCAATCTGCTATGGATGGGTATCGGTGACACGATCCGCGTCAGCCTGTCCGCCGATCCGGTGGAAGAGGTCAAGGTCGGCTATGAAATCCTGAAATCTCTGGGCCTGCGCCATCGCGGGGTCAACATTATCTCATGCCCGTCCTGCGCGCGTCAGGGGTTTGACGTGATCAAAACCGTCGAGGCGCTGGAGCATCGGCTGGAACACATCAAGACGCCGATGAGCCTGTCGATCATCGGTTGCGTCGTGAATGGCCCGGGTGAGGCGCTGATGACGGACGTGGGCTTTACCGGCGGCGGGGCCGGGTCGGGCATGGTTTATCTGGCGGGCAAGGCCAGCCACAAGATGTCGAACGATCAGATGATCGATCACATTGTGGAAGAGGTCGAAAAGAAAGCCGCCGAACTGGAAGCGGTGTCGGCGGCCGCGGAATAAATCGTGGTCTGATAAGCGTTCACTGGTGACACAACCAGCTTTCTTGCGGCGGGGACAGTGCAGGTTTGGTTGTGTCGGCTGCACGGGACAAAGCGACCTTTGGTGTTAAGCGAACTCACAGCTTCCAGGCGGTGGACGTGTCCTGAAGCGGAGCAAGGCTCACAATTCATCGTCTTCGAACAAAAGTTCTTCGATTACAGCGCCCAACAGCTGCGTTCTCGACTTAACATTTGCCTTTTTGTAGATTGAGTTGTTTTGCGACTTGATTGTGCCTTCACTGGTTTTGCGCAAGTCGGCTATTTCTTTGACAGACAAGCCTTTGACGGTAAGAAGCGCCACGTCTCGTTCTGCGACACTCAAGCCCCAGCGGTCGAACTGCAGATTTAGCATTTGAAAAAACTCGCCCTGAGCCATTCGCAGATGGCGCTTGATCTCGTCGTGACGCTGTAAATAGAGGCTATGGCTGCGCCAGATCAGCAGGCCTCCGCTGATAAAGCCAAACAGAGTGACTATTGCAACGATTTCGTGCACCACCCAGCTGGCGGAGAAGAGATAGTACCCAGTGATCTCTCCCGTCAGTTCAGACAGAAAGGCGAAAGCGGACATCGCATAGATAGCGATACCCGCCTTGAACATGATTTCTTTTGTGGTCCCCTTAATCAAATCGCAGGTTCGCTCACCCAGATGGCAGAGTTGATCTTAGTCATCGTCTCCTTCGTCATCACCACCTTCACCGTCGTCACCGCCTTCGCTATCGTTTCCTTCACCATCATCGCCTTCACTGTCGTTGTCGCCGCCCTCACCGTCACTATCGCTGTCTCCACCTTCGCTGTCACCGCCTTCACCGTCGCGATCACCGTCATCACCTTCGCCATCCCGCTCATTGCCATCGCTTTCGCTATCCCGGCCATCGTCGTCCTCTTCGTCATCTTCTCCTTCGTCGTCATCATTCTCTTCGTCGCTGTTTTCGTCGTCGTTATCGTCTTCCTCGTCGTCGAACCCCTCGTCATCGTCCTCGTCATCAAAATCATTATCGTCGTCTTCTTCGTCTTCGAATTCATCGTCACGCTCGGATCGATCCCGGACAATTGTCCCATCTTTGCCGAGTACAATTTCCCTTTCTATTCCCGGCCCCGTTGCTTCAAACCGAAGATTCCCAAACAGGGTATTCGTGATCTCAATTCTTTTGAAACCTTGTTGGGTGAGCTCATCTATGATGTCCTGCTTGCTAGTCTGCGAGAGCGCGGTCGAGGCCATCAGGACAAAGGACGTTGTGAGACCAATGGTTTGTTTGTTCATGGGTGTATCCTCAATTAACTGTCACCCAATGTAGACCATGAGCCGATTTGACCGGGAATATAACTTAGGATTATTTCACCCGCCTTGAACAAAAGCGCTATTTCTCTGACGGTGTGTAAAACGGGTATGAGAGACGGATTATTCTGGAGATCATGCCCATCCGTCCTGGCTGGGTAGGTAATCAAATGCTTGCCTTACAAAGTCGGGCTTTGCCACCATGAGTTGTTGTCAGAAGATTGCGTAACAGAAATGCCGAAAGCCACAAAATACGAGAAGCTGTTCTCGACCCCGATGATGCGCTTTGAAGTGCCCGACAGCGTTGTTCTGAACGCCGCGCTCTTGCTGGAAGGTGAGCAAATGCGTGCGGAAGACGAAGGTGTTTCAAAATCCAATCGTGCCGGTTGGCACTCAAGAGGTAACCTGTTTGATCGCGAAGCAGCTTGCATACAGACCCTGCGCAATGCTGCCAAAGACGCGTTGTTCCAGTTGACACGAAAAGTCTCGAAGAAAGTAGATCCAGACGATCTTCAACTTAAACTGTTCGGGTGGATGAACGTTAACCCAGCTGGTGGCTACAATGCGCCCCACACGCATCCAGGTGCACACTGGTCTGGGGTATATTACGTCTCGCAACCTGAGATCGAAGAAGGCTCATCAGGGATGATTGAGTTTCTCGATCCCCGAAATGAATTGCCGCATTGGCGGATTTTACAAGCGAGCGCGTTTCGGAGCAAAAAGACCCTGCGACCGGTGGCGGGTGAAATGATCCTGTTCCCGTCTTACCTGACACATTGGGTTCATCCGAACCAAAGCGATGACAACCGCGTCACAGTTGCGTTCAACGCCACTTTCCGCCGGCCCAAAACTTAGGCTTCAACGTGTCCATATAAGCTTTTGTTGTCTACACCAGATTGAACTTGCTGGTGTCGCGCCGAGACAGGTGGAATTGCATTCAAAATGTGTTCAAATATCGCCCTTGATGAAGAGTCCAAGTCTGGGCGCGGTGCCTGCTTTGAGCTTAAAGGCGGCCTTTAAACGCCTGCGTTTCTACCGTTACGACCCAAAAACAACGAGCGGTCCAGGGCGGCATAGCCGCCCCGACTCAATCAACCCTGTTCACCCGCACGCCATCGGCGATTTGTTGCATCTGGTCAGCGGGCAGGAAGCCACGCAACAGCTCGGTGCCCATAACAAATGTTGGCGTGCCAGAGATGCGCATTTTTTGGGCCAGCTCACGGGTCTGGGCGATTTCGGTTGTCACTTCATCGCTGTTCATCGCGGCAATGATGGCGTCACTGTCCAGCCCAAGCCCGTCCGAGATGCGGCGCAAGGTGACCTCGGAAGGCTCACCGCTGAATTCCAACAGGGCGTCGTGCACCTGTTTGTAAGCCTCATCACCCGCCACCTGTTTTGCCGCGATGGCAAAGCGCGAGGACATGACCGAGGCGTCCCCCAGAATGGGCAGTTCCTTGATGACCAGTCGGATGTTGCCATCCTTGGCCAGAAGGCTGGCGACTTCGGGCACGGCTCGGCGGCAGTAGCCACAGCGGTAGTCCATGAATTCGACCAGGGTGATATCGCCCTCGGGGTTTCCTCCGACCCAGCTGTATCCATCGTTGAACAACTCTTCAGCGTTGGCGGCCACCAGTTCCTTGTCTGCGGCGGCCTCGGCGACGGCGTTGCGTTCTTCCAGAATGTTGATTGCTTCGATGATTACCTCGGGATTTTCGAGGAGATACTCTCGCACCTGTGCGCCGAACTCGGTCTTTTCTGCCTCGCTCATGGCGTTCAGGTCCAGCGCAAGGGCCGGGGCGGTGAGCATGGAAAGCCCCAGAAGGGCAGGTGCAATATGTCTGAGGATCATTTCCGTTTCCTTTTCTTTTTCTTCGCCCGTTCCGAGGCAATCAACACATCCTGTGCCCTTTGCCACCCCGGAGACCCTTCGGGCAATTGCCCGATGGCGCGTCTTGCATGGATGCCTGCATCGGCCAGCCGACCCTGCAGGGCATATCGTTCTGCGGTCACGGCCGAAGCCATCCCGGTATTTCCAACCTGCGCATAGGCTGCGCCCAGATCCCGCATCAGGCGAGCATTCCGGTAGTCTCTTGCGCGTGCTTTTTCAAGCGCCTGCAATGCGTTCTTCGTCTGACCATCCGCCAGCAGGGCGCGCCCGTACCCGGCGAGGATCAGCGAGTCATTGGGAGCCATATCAACCGCTGCGCCGTAAGCTGCAACAGCTTCTTTCAAACGGCGGTTTTCCAGCAGAATCTGGCCTTTCAACTCGTAATAAAATGGATCGTCCGGTCGGATATCAATGGCACCCTCGATTGCGGCGCGGGCGCGGGCCAGATCGCGGTTCTGGTGATGCGCCGAGGCTTCGCGCATCAGGCGAATGTCGCGGGCGGTTTCTTCGGTGGCGCGGCGCAGCGTCCATCCGGGCGCACGTAGCCACGCCGATAGTTTGCCTTTGACACGGGCAAACCAGTAGTCCGCGTTTGGGTTCTGTTTGGCCTTGTCGCCGAACTCTTTCAGAAACGCCTCGGCAGCACGCAGACGCTCACGGCTGGTGGGGTGTGAGCGCATGTAGGGGTCCTGATTTGCCTCACTTAGCAATTCCTGACCGGCAAATTTGCGGTGCAGTAAGACCATCCCTTGCGGAGATATGTCCGCCCATCTCAAATAACTGGCCGCGCTGCGATCGGCCGAGGATTCTTCGGCGCGCGTGTGTCCAAGAAAGCTGCGCAAGGCTGAGGCCGAGGTGCCTGCGGCGATGCCCGCCGCTGCTTCGCCGCCACCCGCTGCGGCGGTGATCAGGGCCAGCGCGGTGCCAAGTTGCGCTTTTCGTTGCGCCGCACGCAGGTTCTCCGCACGCCGGGCCAGATGGCCGTTGGCGATATGGGCCGCCTCGTGTGCGATCACGGCCTGCAACATTTCGGGGCTTTCGACGGTCAGGATCAGGCCGTAGTTCAAATAGATCGTGTTGTAGTCGATGACGAAGGCGTTGAAGGTGGCGTCGTTGACCACCATGATCCGCACGCGGTTGGTGTTCAGCCCTGCCGCGCGCAACACCGGGAACGCCAGTTCGCGCAGGCCGTGCTCAATATCGGGATCGCGGATCAGGTTCTGTGCGCCGGCCTGTACGGAACCAAGTATCCATGCCGCTGCAATCAGCAACAGGGCCGGGATTGACGCCAGCCTGGATAAGCGTTCAAAAGCCATGGCTGCAACATGGGAGATGGGCATGAGAAACTCAACCCGATCCGGGGTCGATCCCTTCATCGTGATGGACGTGATGGAGGCTGCACGCCGTGCCGAAGAGGCGGGACGTCACATTATCCATATGGAGGTCGGTCAACCGGGAACCGGGGCTCCCGCGGGGGCCACCGCAGCTTTGGCGCAGGCCATGGAGCAGGGGCCGCTGGGCTATACGGTGGCGCTGGGCCTGCCCGCGCTCAGGCAACGGATCGCGCGGCTTTATGGCGAGTGGTACGATGTCGATCTGAACCCCGAACGGGTGGTGATCACGCCGGGGTCGTCGGGCGGGTTTCTGCTGACCTTTACGGCGCTGTTCGATAGCGGGGACAGGGTTGGGATCGGCGCGCCGGGCTATCCGTCCTATCGGCAGATCCTGAAAGCGCTGGGGCTGGTGCCCGTCGACCTTCCGACAGCGCCGGAAAACCGACTGCAGCCGGTGCCGGCTGATTTTGCCGACATGAACCTGCAGGGCCTGATGGTGGCCTCACCTGCCAACCCCACTGGAACGATGCTGGACCATTCCTCGATGCGCGCGCTGATCGAGGCGGCACAGGGGCAGGGTGCCTCGTTCATCAGTGATGAGATTTACCATGGTCTGGAATACGAAGCCAAAGCCGTCACCGCGCTGGAATTGACGGACGAGTGTTACGTGATCAACTCGTTCTCCAAATATTTCTCGATGACCGGCTGGCGTGTCGGCTGGATGGTGGTGCCCGAGGATCAGGTGCGCGTGGTCGAGCGGATCGCGCAGAACATGTTTATCTGCGCCCCGCATGCCAGTCAGGTCGCTGCGCTCGCGGCGATGGATTGTGAGGAGGAGTTGCAGGCCAATCTGGACGTCTATCGCCGCAATCGTCTGTTGATGCTTGATGGGCTGCCGAAGGCTGGTTTCACCAATATCGCACCACCGGATGGGGCGTTTTACGTCTATGCGGATGTCTCGGATCTGACTGATGACAGCCGTGCCTTTGCCACCGAGATTCTGGACAAGGCGGGTGTTGCCGTAACGCCGGGTCTGGATTTCGACCCGGAGCGGGGGCATGGCACGCTGCGCTTTTCCTACGCGCGCTCGACGGCGGATATTGAAGACGGTCTGGAACGTCTACGCCACTTCATGGCTGAACGGGGTGCCATAGCTGAGCAGGCTTAGTGCGTTCACAAATGCCGGGCGATGCGATAGGGTCGCCGCCAAACGATCTCGGGAAAACTTGAGGCCATGAGCAGGATTTTCATATGCCTGGCGCTGATATGGGCGCTGACCGGTGCTGCCGTCGCGAACGATTTCAGCGCACTCGCGCGTGTTCTTCCCGAACAGAGCCGCATCGTAGATGAGGGCCGGACAGGGGTGCGTGTCGAGCTTGGCCTGAGCCAGGGCGTGCCCTATCGCATCTTTACCCTGCGCGACCCGTACCGGATGGTGCTGGACTTTCAGGAGGTCGACTGGACCGGCCTGAACAGCGAAGCTTTCCTGCAGACCAGCCGGATCAGCAGCGTGCAGTATGGGGCATATGTGCCCGGCTGGTCCCGTCTGGTTTTGGAACTTGGTGCACCGCTGGCAATTGAATCCGCCGATTTGCGTATTGATGAGGTGACGGGTGCCGCAGGTCTGTCGCTGCACCTGAAAGGGACCGATTTTGACAGCTTTGCCGCGAGCGCTGGTGCCCCCCAACAGCCAGGATGGGATTTGCCCGAACCAGAGGCGACCGCTCTGCCGCCGCGGCGTGATGGGGCGCAGGTTTTGCGCGTCATGCTGGACCCTGGCCATGGTGGCATCGATCCGGGTGCAGAGGTCACTGGTGCCGACGAAAAGACCCTGATGCTGACCTTCGCGCGCGAGCTGCGTGAATTGTTGCTGCGCGCCGGTGGGTACGAGGTGGTCATGACGCGGGTGGACGACCAGTTTGTCAGTCTTGAACGACGCATCGCATTGGCGCATCGGGCCGGTGCGGATGTGTTCATCTCGCTGCATGCGGATTCTCTCTCGGAAGGGCGCGCGCATGGGGCCGCGATCTATACCCTGTCGGATGAGGCGTCTGACGTGGCAAGCCAGAAACTGGCCGAACGACACGACCGAGGAGACCTGATTTCGGGTATCGACCTGAGCGGATCGGATGATCAGATCGCCGATGTGCTGCTGGACATGGCCCGGCAGGAAACCAAGCCGCGCACCGATGCCTTGGCGCGCGCGCTGGCGGATGGGATGTCACAACAGGGCGGACCAATGAATAGCAGACCGATCCGGACCGCCTCATTTTCCGTGCTCAAGGCCGCAGATATCCCTTCGGTTCTGGTCGAGCTTGGTTTTTTGTCCAGCCCCAGAGACCTGAGGAACATCCAGAATCCCGAATGGCGCGCCAACATGGCGAAGGGATTGGCGCAGGGGCTTGAGAAGTGGCGCCAGGACGATCTGGTCAAGCGTTCTTTGATCGGTCAATAACGCTGCGGCGCAAAACAGCCATTGTAGCCTTTCGTGTTTTGACCCTGCGCAGAGGCGACACTATATAGGCGTCACCGCGAGTAAAAGGCAGTAACGTGATCCGGTTCATTCTTTCGATTTTCGGGGCAATCTTCAGCCTCGTTACCTTGGGTATTTTCATGGCCGCGCTGGTCGTTGGCGCTGTGTTCTGGATGTATGGGCGCGACCTGCCCAGCCATGAATCGCTGGCGCAGTACAAACCTCCGACGATCAGCCGTATTTACTCGGGCGAAGGCCAACTGATCGACGAGTTCGCGCAGGAACGCCGCCTGTTCACACCCTCCGAGGAAATCCCCGATCTCGTGAAGCAAGCTTTCATCTCGGCGGAAGACAAGAATTTCTACACCCATCAGGGCTATGACCCGCGCGGTATCATCGCCGCCGGGGTCGAGGCGGTGAAATCCAAGGGCGAAAACGTCCGTGGTGCGTCCACAATTACGCAGCAGGTGATGAAAAATTTCTTGCTATCCGGCGACCGCCGGGCCGAGCGCAAGATCAAAGAGATCATCCTCGCCACACGGCTCGAGGATACATTGGACAAGGAACAGATTCTCGAACTCTATATGAACGAGATATTTCTGGGCCAGAACTCTTATGGTGTGACCGCTGCCGCCCAGACCTATTTCAACAAGACGCTGCAGGAACTTGAGCCACACGAGGCCGCAACCCTGGCTGCAATGCCCAAGGCGCCGTCGGACTACCATCCGGTTCGGCAAAAAGAACGCCTGCTGAACCGTCGTAACTATGTGCTGCGCGAGATGCAGCAGAACGGCTATATCGATCAGGCGACCTACGAGGCCGAAGTCGAGATGCCCCTGCGCTCGGTTCAAAACGGTGATTTTGAGAGCTTCCGCACGGCACTGCCGCCACGAGACTATTTCACCGATGAAATCCGCCGCCAGTTGAGCGAGGATTTCGGGGAGGGTGAGTTCTTTACCGGTGGCTTCACCGTGCGCGCCTCGGTCGATGAGGAGATGCAGGTTGAAGCCGCGCGTGCCTTGCGTGAGGCCTTGCAGAAATACGACCGCTCGCGCGGAAGATGGCGCGGTACGGGTGAGGTGATCGCGGAAGAAAAGCTGGCGGATGAGGCCCAATGGCGACAGGCGCTGGCGCTGATGGAAATTCCGCGTGATGTGGTTCTGCCAACGCAATGGTACCCGGCGGTGGTGCTGAATGTGGCCGAGCAACAGCTGACTGTGGGGATCGAGGATGGCCCCGCTGACGGCATTGTCCCGCGCGAAGACATCAAGTGGATGCAGGGCGATTTCGCCGCCAATTTTAAACGCGGTGATGTCATTCTGGTGATGGAAGGTGAAGAGGGCCAGTGGTCCGCCCGCCAGGTTCCCGAAGTGCAGGGTGGCTTTGTCGCCATGGACGTGAATTCGGGCCGCGTACTGGCGATGCAGGGCGGGTTCTCGTATCAAGACACGGTGTTTAACCGCGCTACGCAGGCGCAGCGCCAGCCGGGATCGAGCTTCAAGCCGTTTGTCTATGCCGCCGCGCTGGACAGTGGCTATAGCCCCGCGACCATCGTTGTGGACGCGCCGATTGAGGTGAACACGCCGCAGGGGCTGTGGCGCCCGAAGAACTCGACAAACAAATTCTATGGTCCGACGCCTCTGCGGACCGGGATCGAACAGTCGCGGAACCTGATGACCATCCGTCTGGCGCAGGAAATCACCATGCCAGTTGTGGCGGGGTATGCTGAGCGATTTGGCGTTTACGATCGTATGGGGGCGTTCCTTGCGAACTCTCTGGGGTCCGAGGAGACAACGCTTTATAAGATGGTGGCCGCCTACGCGATGTTCGCCAATGGCGGTGAGCGGGTGGAGCCCACCCTGGTCGACCGCATTCAGGATCGGTTTGGCAAAACCATCTATCGCCATGATGATCGGCAATGCCTGGATTGCAACTCAAGCTGGCTGGAGCCGGACGAATCCCCAAAGATCGTCACCGACCGCGAGCAGGTGATGGATGCGATCACCGCCTATCAGCTGACTTCGATGATGAAAGGCGTGGTGGATCGCGGCACCGCCTCGCGTGTCGTGAACCTGCCGGTGCCTACGGCGGGCAAGACTGGTACGACCAACGAATCCAAGGATGCCTGGTTCATCGGCTTCACCTCGAACATCGTGGCCGGCTGCTACATCGGTTATGACCGCCCACGCCCGATGGGGCGGGGTGCGTATGGTGGCACATTGTGCGGCCCTGTCTTCCAAAGCTTCATGGAAAAAGCTGTCGCAAAATACGGCGGTGGTCCGTTTGAGGTTCCCCCCGGTGGGCAATTCATCAAGATCGACCGGTTCAGCGGCGCACGCCTGCCCGATGATGCCTCGGGCGAATATGTCGTGGCCGAGTATTTCCGCGATGGTGTCGATGGTTTCATCGACCGCATTTATGACGGTGGCTTTGCCGTAGGCTCGGAGCTGCCGCTGTTCGAAGAGGTTACGAGGGGCGGTCGTCAGGTCACCACCTCGACCGGGAACACGATCACGGTTGGCCCCAACGCCAGCCAGGGCGATCTGCAGGGTGGCGGGCTCTACTGACCCGCAAACTCTAGCAACAGGTGAAGCAGATCGGCTTCTCGGTCGGTCTCAATACGGTCGTCTGAGCGCCAGAAAATTGACAGCGCGCATTTTGCGGCGGCCCAGTGTGCCAATCGGTGCGCGCTGACCCGCATCGCATCGGCATAAAGCGTCAGGCATTTCTCGATCTGGTTGCGTTGCTGCACCAGCGCGGGCATGCCCTTTGGGTGGCGTAGGGCGTTCGCAAGTTCAAACGCGGGGTCCCCAAGATATCCCTTGGCATCAATCACCCGGGGTCCTTCGGATGTCTGGATGACATTGTCGGGATGCAGATCACCATGCAGCGGGACCGTGACCGGTTGATTGTCGAGCAGAATGCGCGCCAGATTGATGGCGCTGACCATGTCCTGTTGAAATGCCGCGTTGCAATTGGGTAAAAACCGGCAGGAGAACAGCGGTGCAAAGATTTCTTGCAGGGGCTTCAACTGCGGCGCTTGTTTGATCACTGTGCGATGAAGTCGATGCGCGGTATCAGCCAATGTGGCGATGGCATGGTCAGGCTGGCCACTCCGCGCCAGATCGCCAAGGGATGGCCCCTCCAACCACTCCATCAGCACTGCGTTCTGAGCCTCGGCCAGAACCCGCACCGCACCGGAGTTTTGCCAGAGCCTGAGCATCTGCGAACCCGCCGCTTCATTGCCCCGATCCGCCCGGCGATAGAGTTTCAAGGCGCCGAGGCGGTTTGCCGTTTCGACCTTCCAGATCTGTGCGTGGCCCGTATCGGCGACCTTTGCCAGAACCCGCAGGCCCCATTGATCGGCAAACTTTTCCGCAGCGCTTTGCATTCTGATCTCGTCCTTCTTGTGGTGGCCTGCGCCTCTTGCTATCACGCAGGCCTGATTGAGCAAGTTGGGACCAGACCATGCGCGCCGAAACCCAGAATATCGTGGCGGAAATCGAAAAATCGCTGGAGCTGCTGGCGCAGCGCATGGACTATGAAACCGCGCCGCATCGGCTGGAGGAGTTCAACGCCCGCGTCGAAGACCCAAACCTGTGGGACAATCCGGAAAACGCCCAGAAACTCATGCGCGAACGGCAGATGCTGGTCGATGCCATCGAGACCTATGAAACCATCAAGACCGATCTGAGCGATAATGTCGAGCTGATCGAACTGGGGGAGATGGAAGAGGACGAAGAGGTTATCCAGGACGCCGAAGCCGCAATCAAGGCTCTGAAGGTTAAAGCTGCCAAGAAAGAGCTTGAGGCGCTGTTGGACGGCGAGGCAGATGGCAATGATACCTTCCTTGAGATCAACTCGGGCGCGGGAGGCACCGAGAGCTGCGACTGGGCCGCGATGTTGGCGCGGATGTATGTCCGCTGGGCCGAAAAGAAGGGTTATACGGTCGAGCTGCAATCCGAAACGGCGGGCGAAGAGGCGGGGATCAAATCGGCTGCCTATAAAATTTCCGGGCACAATGCCTATGGCTGGCTGAAATCGGAAAGCGGCGTACACCGGCTGGTGCGGATTTCGCCCTATGACTCGGCAGCCAAGCGGCACACCTCGTTCAGTTCGGTCTGGGTCTATCCGGTAGTGGACGACAATATCGAGATCGAGGTCAACCCGTCGGATATTCGGATCGATACATACCGGTCCTCGGGTGCAGGTGGGCAGCACGTGAACACCACCGACTCGGCTGTTCGGATCACGCACATTCCCACCGGGATCGTCGTGACCAGTTCCGAGAAGTCGCAGCACCAGAACCGTGATATCGCGATGAAGGCCCTGAAATCGCGCCTCTATCAGCAAGAGCTGGACCGCCGGAATGCCGATATAAACGCCGCGCATGAGGCCAAGGGCGATGCGGGCTGGGGCAATCAGATCCGCTCATACGTGTTGCAGCCCTATCAGATGGTCAAGGATCTGCGGACCAATTATGAAACCTCGGACACCAAAGGTGTGCTGGATGGCGATTTGGACGGGTTCATGGCGGCGACGCTGGCCTTGAACGTGGCAGGTAAATCTCGGTCCGAGGCGCAGGGCGAGTAGGAGCAAAGGGGGCGCTGCCCCCGTCGCGGCAGGCCGCGACTCCCCCGAGGTATTTATAGCCAGATGAAGCGGGACCCGATGCGTGGTTCAGCCATTAAAGATACATTGAAACAGTGGGTTTAAATGGGGCGGCGGCTTGGCTAGGCTGAGCGGCAAATGCCTGATGAGAGCCCGTTAATGAACCTAAGCCAAACCTCTGCAAAAGACCTGCTTGGTGATCTTGCCTCGGGGCGCTTGTCGGCGGTTGAAGTGATGCGCGCGACACTGGACCGGATCGCTGCAGTCAATGGTCGGGTAAACGCAATAGTCGCCTTGCGGGATGAAGAAGACCTGATGGCCGAGGCGCGGGCGGCGGACGCGGCAACAGCGAAGGGGCCCCTGCACGGGTTGCCGATTGCGGTCAAGGATCTGGTGAACGTTGCGGGCATCGCGTCGACGCAAGGATCGCCGGTCTTCAGGGATCATATTCCTCAATCCGACGATCTGATCGCGGCCCGGATGCGTGCGGCCGGGGCGATCCTGATCGGCAAGACCAACACGCCGGAATTCGGATTGGGGTCGCACACGTTCAACCCGGTCTATGGGGCCACACGCAATCCGTATGATCTGGCGCGATCTTGCGGGGGCTCGTCGGGTGGTGCGGCGGTAGCTCTGGCGACGGGCATGCTGGCGCTGGCCGACGGGTCGGACATGATGGGAAGTCTGCGCAACCCGGCGGCCTGGAACAATGTTTACGGGTTCAGGCCCAGCTGGGGGCGGGTGCCTTCGGAGCCGGTCGGTGACAACTACCTGCACCAGCTTTCGACCCTCGGCCCGATGGCGCGCAGCCCGGAAGACATCGGATTACTGCTGGACGTGATCTCGGGGTCTGATCCCAGGTTCCCGCTGAGTGTGGACAGCCGCAATGTTGCACCCGTCACCCCCGCCGACCTAACCGGGTTGCGGATCGGGTGGCTGGGTGATTGGGGTGGGGCATTCCCTCTTGAGGCTGGGATATCGGACCTGTGTGAGACGGCTCTGAGCGTATTCGAGACGCTTGGTGCGCAGATCGAACCTCTTGCGCCACCTTTCGAGGCCGAGCGAATTTGGGACAGCTGGATTACCCTGCGATCCTGGAGCGTGGCCGCGAAGCTGGAGGCCCTGTCCGACAGCAAGGCGTCGCTCAAGGACAGCGCGCAGTGGGAGTTGGAGCGAGGATTAGCCTTGAGTGCGATGGAGGTGCATCACGCCAGCGTCACCCGATCGGACTGGTTTCGGAGGGCGGCGGCCCTGTTTGAGGACTATGATGCGCTGATCCTGCCTTCGGCTCAGGTCTGGCCCTTTGACATCGACAAGCCGTATCCGACCGAAATCGCCGGTCAGGCGATGGACACTTATCACCGCTGGATGCAGGTGGTGACCCCAGTCAGTCTGCTGGGTCTGCCCTGTCTGGCGATACCCGCCGGGTTCGGGCAGCAGGGGCTGCCAATGGGGTTGCAACTTTTCGGCCCGCGTGGCTCGGACGCCCGGCTTCTGGAGATCGGTGCTGCCTATCATGCCGAGACACTTTGGCCACAGAAAAGACCGGCCATTTAGATCGGCCATCGGGAGGAGAGACTAAGAATGGACAAAGCCTTTGGTGTTCCGACGCTGAAATCGGTTGACATCGCTATGTTGAAAGAGGCGCTGCGCCGGGCCTGGCAGGACTATCGGCGCGCACCGGTTTTTGGCCTGCTATTTGCCGGGTTTTATGTGCTGGCGGGATGGCTGATGGCATGGGTCACGCTGCAGACCGGTACCTCTTTCTGGCTGGTGCTTGCGGCCATCGGGTTTCCACTGTTGGGGCCGTTTGCCGCTGTCGGGCTTTACGAGGTGTCTCACCGTTTGGAGCAGGGGGAGCCGTTGGATTTCGGAGCCATATCCGGGGTTGTCCTGCAGCAGAGCCGCAGGCAATTGCCTTCGATCTGCGCCATAATTGTCGTGATGTTCCTGTTCTGGTTCTTTCTGGGGCATATGATCTTTGCCCTGTTCATGGGCTTGTCGACGATGACAAATATTTCGACCTCGTTTGAGGTGTTTCTGACAGTGAACGGATTGACCATGCTGGCCATCGGAACCATTGTCGGCGCGATTTTTGCGACGCTTCTGTTCATGATCACGGTAATGTCGATCCCGATGCTGTTGGATCGTGAGCTGGACTTTGTGACTGCAATGATTTCAAGCTATGCCTATGTCGCGGCGAACAAACGCGTGATGCTGGGTTGGGGCGCATTCATAGCCATCGTCACTTTTCTTGCCATGATCCCGTGGTTTCTGGGGCTTCTGGTCGTTCTGCCTTTGTTAGGGCATGCCAGTTGGCACCTCTATCGACAGATTTCCGCCGATACATCTGAGGCGCTGGCGGCTTGATCACGAGGCTGAAACCTGAGCGCTGCGGTCAGGGCGCCCAGGGGGCATGGGGAGCACAGCGCCCCAGACGCAAGGCCGACGGCAGATCATGGGCGAGATGGCGCAGTTTCAACCTGAGGACTTCTGGACCGGGAGCGGCCACGTCGGTTAGTCGCACCAGATAACCTGACCACTCTCCGCCCGTCCCGGACCGGTGCTCTGACAACACCATCATGCGGCGGTCTTCTCCGCCCTGGCGCGACATCAGCGCATTGAGCTGTGTTCCGGTGTGGGAGATGATTCCCCGTAACTCTCGTACCCGGGCGGGTTTGCCGGGCATCAGGGATCCCGGTTCATAACCACGCAGCAAAGCGCAGTGGCCGATACGGCGCACAAAGAACAGCCGGTGCCGGGTCTCTGTGTCGTTGCCAGGATCGGTTTCGATCGCATGATAAAATCCGGGGGTGAGCAGCTTGTCGGACCCGGCGGCAAGAAACCGATTGATGGTATCTAGTGCCGGTTGTTCGGCAGCGGCCTCAATCTCGTCCAGAGGTTTCAGAAGAATGCGAGCGTCCACGCCGAAGAACCGGCACATCCGGTCCAGAACGTCGGGTCGCGGAAAACTCTCTCCACCCAGATACCGGTTGAACTGAGTGCGGTTGATCCCCAGTTGCCGGCACATTTCAGAGACAGACGGGTATCTGTGTGACAACCGTCTGAGATTGTCGCCGAACAAGCTGCGCAATTCAGCGGGGCTGCGGGTGGATTCGGTCATGTTTGTCCCAGTAATCTGCTGGTATTTCAGGAAAACACGATCGCATCGGCGCAAAGGCCGAACGTCAGGCGGAAATCGTAATGGTGACCCCAACGAAGGTCTGCTGACACTCCGCTACAGCCCGAAAGCTAACGCGAGGTTTAGTAAAATCAACAGTCTTCTAACCCAATTGCATAATCTTTTCATGCTGTTGTTCTGAAGTGGCTAAAACAAAACCGCGCACATTTTTTGCGCGCGGTCTGCTTCCTGATATTTCCTGACCCCGGATTCAAGACCAAACCCGAGAGAGGCCCAGTTCAGTCACCCCGCAGCAGCGCGGCAACGCCTGTGCGGGCTATTTCGACAAGACCCAGCGGCCGCATCAGATCGGCAAAGGCATCGATCTTGTCGGGTGCACCGGTAATTTCAAAGATGAACGAATTCAATGTGCTGTCGACCACATTGGCGCGGAAGATGTCAGCCAGACGCAGCGCCTCGACCCGTTTGTCGCCTTCGCCCACCACCTTGATGATTGCCAGTTCCCGTTCGACTGGTGAGCCTTCGACAGTCAGGTCATGCACGTCGCGAACCGAGACGATCCGGCCCAGTTGCGCCTTGATCTGTTCGATAACCTGCGGTGTGCCGGTTGTGACGATGGTGATACGGCTGAGATGCCCGGTGTGGTCCACCTCAGCTACGGTGAGGCTGTCGATGTTGTAGCCACGGCCGGAAAACAGGCCGATCACCCGCGCCAGAACACCCGGCTCGTTTTCGACCAATACGGCGATCGTGTGCTGTTCTTGCACATCCGAAAAGGTCGGGCGTAGGTTATAGGCGGAATGGCGGGTGGAGCCTTTGACGATGTTTAGCGGAGTCATGGACGTTCCTTCAGATTGCTGGCCGTTGGATGAGGTGCCCGAAGACGGACGATAACGGCCCAGAGACAGGTTGCAAAAGCCAAAAGCACAATGGGTGCAAAGACCAATCGGAATGTGGTGTCGAAACGGAAAAAGACGAGCAACAGAGATGGACCAAGCCCAAGCCACATGAAGCCAGCAAGCATTATTCCGGGCATCTCCATGCGCAGAATTCCTGCTCGGAGCAGAAAAAGCGCCGCCGGTGCGAGGAGCGCGGCCTCATAATACCAAAGGTAAGGCGTAGAGAGCAAAATGGTGATGAACAACGTTGCGGCTTTCAAGTCAAAACTGACCCGGTCGCTGCGCCACGCAACGGCCACCAAAGCGGCAGCCAACAGGGTGGTGCACCACTGTAGGACAAGAGCGGTGGACATCGGAACACCCAGGCCGGTTAGGGTGCCAAAGGGACTGACCATCAGGTCATTATCAGCAATAGATGCGCTAATGACCTCAAAATGCTGATGCGCCATCGCCCGCAGTTCTGGCCAATAGTCGATGCCTACGACATATGTCGAGAATGAAGATGTGGCAATCGTGGTGACAATTGCAGCGATAATCGTCCGCCAAGCGCCACTGGCAACAAGCGCCACAGGGATCACAATTCCCAGCTGGGGCTTAAGTGTCAGCAGACCAATAAATATACCTGCAAGAATCGGCCGGTTGTCTCGCATGGAGGCGAGTGCAGCCAATAATCCTGCAGCCCAGAGCAGGCTGGTTTGTCCCATAAAGAGCGCAGGTACATAAGCCGGAGCAAACACAAATGCCAGCCATACCGGCACAAGCCCTCCTGCGAATGGCCGAATGGCAACCAGAAGGGCGAGGACCGAAACGGCGCTGAAGACTATCCAAGCGACAGGGAACGACAATGCGCCGAGGGGCAGAAGTGCGATCAAGAACGCTGGGGGATAGGCCCAAGGCATCCATCTCTCATCAATGATGCCGTGCATTTCGATAATCTTTTCGACATTGAACACAGACAGCGGGTTTTCGATGATCGCAAGCCGTGCCGCAGCCCAGAATATCCTGAAATCGTTGTTAAAAGTTGGAAGGCCAAGCGCCTCAATCTTAGTCAGGGCGTAGTAGATCCAGGCGATTGTCAGAAAAACAATCAACGCAGGGATCAAAGTCCCGAATTGCCATCCGCGCCGTGTGTCGAAGACCTGCAGCCGATGCGTTGCGGCATCAGCTGCAGTTGATTTCTTGCGTTGGTTGTTCGACGTCATCCTATCCCTCTGGATTGGTCTGCGGAGTTGGCTGTGCTTCGGCATCGATCATCCTGACTATCAGATCAGACGAGCACCGAACCCTTGGCATCGATCACACCCTGCGTTTCGGCCTCACCCAACAGCATTTCGTTATGGGCCTTACCTGACGGGATCATCGGGAAACAGTTTTCGTGTTTTTCGACAAGGCAGTCGAATATCACCGGACCGTCGTAATTGATCATCTCCATGATCGCATCGTCCAGATCCGCGGGATCAGAGCACAGGATGCCTTTGGCCCCAAAAGCCTCGGCCAGTTTGACAAAATCGGGCAGGGCTTCGGACCAGCTGTGCGAGTAACGCTCGCCATGCAACAACTCTTGCCACTGGCGGACCATGCCGAGGCGTTCATTGTTCAGGATGAACTGCTTCACTGGCAGGCGGTACTGGGTTGCGGTGCCCATTTCCTGCATGTTCATCAGCCATGAGGCCTCACCGGCCACATTGATGACCAGCGCGTCGGGATGGGCCATCTGCACACCGATCGAGGCCGGGAAGCCGTAGCCCATAGTGCCCAGTCCGCCAGATGTCATCCAGCGGTTGGGGTCCTCGAACCCGAGATACTGCGCCGCCCACATCTGATGTTGACCAACCTCGGTCGTGACATAGCGGTCGTGCCCTTTTGTCAGCGCTTCGAGGCGTTGCAGCGCATATTGCGGTTTGATGGTTTTCTCGCTGTTGGTGAAGGCCAGACAGTTCACCTTGCGCCAGTCCGCGATCTGTTCCTGCCACTGGGCAACCGCTGGCGCATCTGTCTTGCGTCCGCGCGATTTCCACACATTCAGGATATCTTCGAGCACATGGGCAACATCTCCGACAATCGGAATATCCACCCGGATCACCTTGTTGATCGAGGATGGGTCGATATCTACATGGGCCTTGACCGAGTTCGGTGAGAAGGCATCGATGCGCCCGGTGATCCGGTCATCGAAGCGCGCGCCGATATTGATCATCAGATCACAGTCATGCATCGCCATGTTCGCCTCGTAGAGGCCGTGCATCCCCAGCATTCCGATCCAGTTTTTGCCCGACGCCGGATAAGCCCCAAGCCCCATCAGGGTTGAGGTGATCGGGAAGCCGGTCGCGTCCACAAGTTCACGCAGCAACTGGCTGGCCGCAGGGCCCGAGTTGATGACACCGCCGCCGGTATAAAACACCGGCTTCTTGGCAGTCTCGATTGCCGCCACCAGCTCGGTGATTTCTTCGAGATCGCCCTTGGACGCCGGTTGGTAGTGCGAAGTTGATGGGTTCGGGCCTTTGTAAGCGCCTGTTGCAAACTGAACGTCTTTGGGGATGTCGACCAGAACCGGACCCGGGCGACCCGCAGTGGCGACGTGGAAGGCCTCGTGCAAGGTGGCCGAGAGCGAGTCGGTGTCTTTGACCAACCAATTATGCTTGGTGCAGGGGCGGGTGATGCCTACGGTGTCGGCCTCTTGAAACGCGTCCGAGCCGATCATGAATGTCGGCACCTGTCCGGTCAGCACCACGATCGGGATCGAGTCCATCAGGGCATCGGTCAGGCCGGTCACCGCGTTGGTGGCACCGGGTCCGGATGTCACGAGCGCAACGCCGGGCTTGCCGGTCGAGCGGGCATAACCTTCGGCGGCGTGGATCGCGCCCTGTTCGTGGCGCACCAGAATGTGGCGAATGTCGTTTTGCAGAAAGATCTCGTCATAGATCGGTAGCACGGCGCCGCCGGGGTATCCGAATACCGTGTCCACGCCCTGATCCTTGAGGGCCTGAACCACCATTTTTGCGCCGGTCATCTCACGTGTCATCTGCTTTGCTCCGTTCGCGACATGTGTCTTGCGTTCTGCATAAAAAAAGCCCCCGAGATTTTCGGAGGCGCATGGGTTCGATTATGGTTTACCGTTACCGGCCCATGCGCGTGGTTCCTACGATTACGACTAGCGTTCTCATCGCCAGAGGCTCCTTCTTTGCGTGCAGGGACATTATGTGTGGGGGGAAGGGGCGTCAACAGGCAATTGCACCAATTTTCTATCTTGGTGGCGGTATTTTGCGACATATTGTTGCGCATTTTGCCGCATGCTGGGAACTTTTGCGAATAGCAGTCGAGCACAGCCGAGCTAATGGAGGCGAGAGAAGTCTGAATCCGCCAACGCGATGTCTGAAATGGACATGATCGGTCAGGAACTCTGCGGCACGCTGATCGGGACGAGCGCTAAATACGGAGGTCTGCGATGCTGCATGATCTGGTGGATCTGGGGCGATACCCGATCGATTGTCCGGGGTCCTGGGCCTATGACCGGATGATCGGGGATCTCAGGCGAGACCTTGATCACGACGGGTGCGCGGTGCTGCCCGGTTTCGTGCATGAGGCCGGTCTGGAGCATCTTGTGCAGGAGGCCGAGGCCACCGCTCCACAGGCTCACCGGTCATTCAACCGAACCAACGCCTATTTCACCAAGGACGATCCGCGTTTTGGCGTCGCGCATCCGCTGCGCCGGTTCTATGACCGCTCGAACGCGTTTGTACCGGCGGATAATTTCACCAAAGACGGGCCTTTGCGGCGGATTTACGAGTTTGAAGGATTTCTGCCCTTCATACGCACAGCACTCAACGAGCCTGAAGACCGGTTTTTCCGATATGACGATCCGCTGGCCGATGTGATCATCAACGTGGTTGAGGAAGGGCAGGGCTTTCCGTGGCATTTCGACACCAACAACTACACGGTGACATTGGCGATCCAGAATGGTGAAGAGGGTGGGGCTTTCGAATATGTGCCCAATCTGCGCAGCGCCGAGGATGAGAATTTTGCCGATGTGGCCTCGGTTCTGGATGGTAACATGGCAAGGGTGCGCACGCTGGAGTTGCAACCAGGTGATCTGCAGATCTTCCGGGGGCGGTATTCGCTGCACCGTGTGGCTCCGGTGAAGGGCTCGCGCAAACGCTATGTTGGTATCTTCTCATTCGTTGAGACCGAGGGCATGTGCGGCGGGGTCGAGCGAACCCGCCAGCTTTACGGGCGGGTGCTGCCGCATCACCACAAGCGTGAAGGGCTAAGGGGCGATCAGCTTATCGACTGAGCCGTGCCAGGCTTGCACCTTTGGGTCTGGGAGCACCATTTGGTGCCGAAATTGCAACTGACGCCGTTTGTGCTGTGCTCATCTCAGGACAAGCAGATCGAGTTCTATGGCGACCGATTGGGGATTGCCTGCAGTTTCAGGCCGGACAATTATGCCCATTTGCGGCTTTGTACGGTTGCCATCCGTTTGCAGGAATGCCCGTCGCGCCCGGATGGGTGCCCCTAGCGGGCGATCAATTTTCTATATCGATGTCGAAGGGCTCGATGCCTTGTAGGAGAGTCCGCAATCCGGGTCGCAGGACCTTCCCGAGGGGCGTGTATGGTCACTGTTCAGTCAATCGTATCGACCGCGTGAGTTTCACATTCTTGATGAGGACCGGACGCTGGTGTTTTTGTGGATGGTATCAGCCAGTAGAGCGGCCAGTAGCGCTCCCGCCCGTCATCGACGCGCCATAAGGCGCGCCTCTTCCGGTTGGGCCGGGCAGCGCGTGCCGCGCTGCGGTCAGAACCCGGGGCTGGTGCCCTGCAGAACGCCATGTTCCAGAGCATAGCGGGTCAGGCCGGCGGTGGAAGAAATCCCCAGTTTGCGTTTGATGTTCTTGCGATGGGTCTCGACCGTGCGCACCGAGATATCCAGCGCCAGAGCCACCTCTTTGTTGGATTTACCCTGCGCGAGCTCCAGCAAGATCGTCTGCTCACGACCCGTCAGTGCCTCACGCGTGTCCCCATCTTTGGGTTCCAATGAACCACTTGCACCGGTGCAGAGATAGCGCTCATCCCGCATCACGGCGTCGATGGCCTGTTTGATCTCTTCGGTGGGAACGTCCTTGAGGATGTAACCTTTGGCCCCATGGCTCAGGGCGGTCGAAATATATTCGGGACTGTCATGCATCGACAGGATCAGGATACGAGTTTCAGGCAGGCGCTCCAGGATGATCTCGGTGGCGCTCAGCCCGCTGAGGCCGGGCATATTGAGGTCCATCAGGATGACGTCCGGCTTAAGTTGTGTTGCTTGGTCAACGGCCTCTTGGCCGTTTGAGAGCGTACCGACCACTTCGATTTCGTCAAAGCTCTCCAACAGGGACTGAATGCCTTCGGCGACCATGGGATGATCGTCGACTATGAGGACCCGGATGATTGAATTGGACATCAGAAGCCGGCCTTTCGTTTTGGCGTTGAGTCTTCCTGCGGCGGCAACAAATGGCTGAGTGGCAGACTGACTTCGATCACAGTGCCGCTGCGCCCGCCGCGCGAGGAGAGGATGCGCAGGGTACCGTCAAGCTGTTCGATCCGTTCTTGCATGTTCCGCAACCCGATCCCGGCGCTGACATGGCCCGGCTCGTTACGTAACCCGCGCCCATTGTCGGTGATCCGCATCGTCGCACCTTTCTTGTGACCCCGCAGGTCAATAGTAACATGAGTGGCGCCCGAGTGGCGTTCGATATTGGTCAGGGCCTCTTGTGCGATCCGGTAAAGGGCGATCTTGCTGTCCTGATCCAACCGGTTGCGGAACACAACCGTGGAGAATTCAGTTTCGATTCCGGTGCGTTCACTGAAATCGTCGGTCAACGCCTTTAGGGCGGGACCCAGACCCAGATCATCCAGAACACCCGGACGCAGATCGCGGCTGATGCGGCGGACCTCGGTGATGGCGGTGGCCAGATTGTCGATGCCCTTTTGCAGCGGTTCCTGTGCCAATACGTCGTCGCCACGGCCTAGCCTTCGGCGCGCATTGTCCAGCGCATAACGGACGCCGACCAGAATCTGGCTGATGCCATCGTGCAATTCCCGGGCAACGCGTCCGCGCTCTTCCTCTTGGGCGTCAAGCACGCGCTGGGTCAGTTCCTTGAGTTTGGCGTCTGCCAGCCTGCGCTCGCGGAAATTCAGCAACATGCCTGAGGCAAAGACGATCAGTACGGCCGCCAGAACGATTCCGCCGATGTAGAGGAAGGTGCGCTGCACGCGCGCCTCGACCTCGGCGCGGGCATTGGCGACGGTGGCAACGATGTCGTCGATGAACACGCCGGTACCGACCACCCAGCGCCAGTCCTGCAGACCCACGACATAGGCGATCATCTGTGCTTCTTCGCCGGTTGAGGGCTTTTGCCACATGAAACTGTGCCAACCTGCGCCCTGACGGGCGAGGCGAATGAACTCATTCACGATTGGTGTGCCGTCGCTGTCGGTTAGGTCGACCCAGTTGCGGTTGATGAATTCGGTCTGACGCGGGCTGACCAGATTGTTGCCGTCATAATCATAGACGAAGAAAAACCCGTCCTTGCCGTAGATCATCGCCGAGAGGATCTGCGTCACCAAGTTCTTCGCGACCTCGTCATCTGGCGAGGCGCGACCGTAGATATAAGCAAACCCGTTGCGCGCCTGCGTTACATAGTTGCGCAGCTCGTCCTTCTTGGCTTCGATCAGGCGGCGCTCAAGCGCCTGTATCTCGCTC
Source organism: Alphaproteobacteria bacterium (assembly GCA_030426685.1). GTDB lineage: Bacteria > Pseudomonadota > Alphaproteobacteria > Rhodobacterales > Rhodobacteraceae > Ruegeria. Next base: position 30,725 of record JAUHYC010000020.1, on the reverse strand, counting down.
TCGGCGGTTGCACGGGATTCATAGGCAACCACCAAGGCAATCGCTGCCACCGCCACAATCAACGGGATTGCAGCGACCAGCGACAGTTTCTGCGCATAGGTCAGCGATATGAGATGTCGAAATCCTCTCATGGTCGAATCGATACGCAAGCCGCAGCCAAATTGCAAAAAGATTGGGTGATCTGCTGTCTCGGCCGTCGTGTTTTGGCGTTTAGCACGCGAAATCAGCCTGAATTGTATCCTTGAGCCCCAAAAAAACGGCCCGGCTACGTAGTAGTAGGTATTCACATTCATGTTCGCGGAATTAGGCTGGCGCACACTGGAAACGATCGGCCCGGGAAAATCCGGGCATTGAATATGTAGGGGAGGATCACTCATATGGATCGTCGTAAGTTTCTGAAAACTTCAGCACTGGGCGGCTCGGCCGCTGCAGCCACCACGCTGGCAGCGCCCGCCTATGCGCAGGGTAAGCGCACGCTGACCATGGTAACCTCGTGGGGCCGTGGCCTTGCGGGCGTGTTCGACAGCGCGCAGCGTTGCGCCGACAGCATCACCACCATGTCGGACGGCAATCTGAATGTCGAAATCAAAGCGGCCGGTGAACTGGTTGGCGCGTTTGAAGTATTCGACGCCGTATCGTCCGGTCAGGCTGATATGTACCACGCCGCTGATTACTATTTCGTGGGTCAACACCCGGGCTATGCCTTCTTCACCGCTGTTCCGTTCGGGATGACCGCGCAGGAACTGGTGAACTGGTACTACCATGCCGGTGGTATGGAGCTGCACGATGAACTGGGTGAAATCTTCGGCCTGAAATCCTTCCTGGCGGGTAACACCGGCGCGCAGGCGGGTGGCTGGTACTCGAAAGAGATCAGCAGCCCCGAAGACTTCAACGGCCTGAAGTTCCGTATGCCGGGTCTGGGCGGTAAGGCACTGGGTAAACTGGGTGCATCGGTTCAGAACATTCCGGGCTCAGAAGTGTATCAGGCGCTGTCGTCCGGCGCGATTGACGGCACCGAGTGGATCGGTCCGTGGGCTGACGAAAAAGCGGGCTTCCAGGAGATCACCAAGACCTATTACACCGCGGGCTTCCATGAGCCCGGTGCGGGTTTGTCGCTGGCCACCAACCGTGAAGTGTTCGACAGCCTGTCGGCCGCTCAGCAGAAGATCATCGAGATTGCAGCCGCAGAAGCACACCAGTGGAATCTGGCGCAATTCCTGGCCAATAACGGTTCCGCTCTGCAGCGTCTGCAGGCGGGCGGTGTTAAAGTTATGGAATTCCCTGACTCCGTTTGGGACGCATTTGGGAAAGCCAGCCAGGAAGTTCTGGATGAGAACATGGGCGATGAGCTGTTCAAGCGCATCCACGACAGCGCCATGGAATCGATGGCTGCATCGTCGGCCTGGAATAACCTGTCATCGGGCGTCTACACCGCACAGCGCGACCGCGTACGCGGTTGAGCCCATATCTTGAACTAAGTTGGTTTCCCTGCCTGCGCAGGGGAGCCACTCCCGTTGCACATGCGCGGATGGATAAATTCCGCTAAACTAAACACAGTGCAACTGATGGACCTGGGGACAACATGCAGGACGACAACGGTATCTCGTTCTTCGGCGCCCTGTGGAATGGACTGATCTGGTTCATTCAGAACATTGCCGAAGCCTTCTATAATTTTGGATACGCCATCACGCATCCGCAGCTCTGGCTGAACTGGTCGGACAAAGAGGCAATCATGCGCTTTGTCTATTACGGCGGTTCGGTCGAGTTCTTCTTCGTGATTTTCACGCTGTTTCTGGTAGTGACGGCCATCGGCCTCTACTGGCGTGGCTTCATGTGGGGGATGGTGCGCGGGCTTGAGGGCTTTGCCAATACCACAGGCCGCTTTTTTGCCTGGGCGGGTCTGCTGATGGTGATTCAGCAGATCATTATCGTCTTCATGCAGCGGGTCTTTACACGCCCTGATATGTCCTTTGGTCTGGGTATCCCTTTTCAGATGGATATCAGCTGGTTTGCGGAGGAACTGAAGCTCTACAACGCGATGGTTGTCTGCCTTTGCTGTACTTACACCTTCGTGCAGGGCGGCCACGTACGCGTTGACTTGATATATGCGGGCATCGGCCACAAGGCCAAACGCGTCGTCGATATGCTGGGTTCATTGTTGTTCATGATGCCCATGGCCGTGCTGACATGGATGTATGGCTGGTATTTCATGTGGCGGCATCTGATCGTGCCGAAACCATCGGCCAGCGATACGTTGGACCGGCTGGTAGCCAAGTCGCGTGCATTGCGCTGGAACGTGGAAACCATCGGGTTCAGCCCGAACGGGTTCAATGCCTACTTCCTGTTCAAGATACTGTTGATCGCTTTTGCGGCGATGGTGTTCCTGCACGCAATCGCGTTTTTGTACCGGTCCTATCTGGAATATGTGGAAGGCCCGGAAAGCGTTGGAAAATACCTCGACAAGGACAGCCTTGGTGAGGGTGAAGAAGCCTACGAAGGCACGCATTAGGGACGGAGAACCAGACAATGCTATTCGGACTTGATGGCGTCGAGATAGGCCTCATTATCGTATTCTTCTGCCTTTTCGGAGGCATCCTCTCGGGTTTCCCGGTGGCTTTTGCCATCGGCGGGGCAGGGGTGATTTCCTTCGGGATCATCGCCGCATTGGACAGCGCCGGGCTGTTGATCCACCAAGCGATCGACACAGGGTCACAAGCCTACCGCGACGTGGTGAATTCAGGTGTCAAACCTGACGTGATATCCGTGTTCCGATACCCGGATTTGCCAAGGATCGCCGAACCGGTCTTTGTACAAGGCTGGGAAACCGCGCTGGACCGGAACGTTTCGTTCATCGTCAACCGCATGAACGAGCGGGTGCTGGCCGGACAATCCATCGAAACGCTGCTGGCGGTGTTGATGTTCGTCCTGATGGGCATCACCCTGGAGCGGTCGAAAATCGCCAACGATTTGCTGACCACGATGGCGCGTGTCTTTGGCCCACTGCCTGGCGGTTTGGCTGTGTCGATTGTCGTTGTGGGGGCGTTCCTTGCGGCTTCTACCGGGATCGTTGGGGCCACCGTCGTGACCATGGGGCTGCTGGCGCTGCCAACCATGCTGCGCAACAACTATTCGCCGGAACTGGCAACGGGTGTGATCGCAGCCTCGGGCACACTGGGGCAGATCATTCCACCCTCCATCGTGATCGTTCTGCTGGGGACACTGGCGGGTGATCTCTATTCCACCGCTCAGGAAACCCGCGCGGTTGAGGCCGGTTGTACCGACGCGCTGACCTATCTGGGTGAGCCTGCGGTGGTTTCGGTCGGCACGCTGTTCCAGGCCGCGCTGCTGCCTGGGATCATGCTTGCACTGCTCTATGCGCTCTACGCTTTTGGCTATGCGCTGCTGAACCCGCACAAGGCACCAGCCGTGGAACTGTCGGGCGGATCGGGTGAGACCATCACCCGTGCCGAAGGTCTGACATGGCTGCTGGCGGCTCCGGTTGCACTGATTGTCGGTGCGGTGCTGCTGGGAAGCGCCGGGGTAATTGGCAGTCAAAATATCTCGGTCTCGGCGTTTTCGGACATCGGGCAGGGCGCGTCGCTCCGCACCAATGTCTCAGAGGAGTGCAAGGCTTCGATGATCGAACTGCATGGTCAATCCGCTTGGGATCAGGCAGTCGTCGAGCAGGAGGCCATTGACGCTGCCGGTGGTTCGTCCGAGGCGCAAAGGCTGAGCGAAGAGGAACTGGCCGCCGCGCAAGAGGCCAAGATCGCCGCAGCCGCGCCGATTGGCAATGGTATTGCCGTGATGGTGGTGCTGCTGGGCCTGACGCTGGTTCTGGGCAAAGGCATCGCGCCGTCGCGCGCACCGCAGCCGCTGATCGTTGGCGCCATCGGTTTGATACTGATGCTGCTGGTCGATGTGCTGCTGATTGCACCTACAACCTCGTCCGGCGCAACTTTCCTGCTGTTGGCGCTGCCCTTTGCGCTGGCCATCTACGGCTGCAAGGAGGCTGCGGCCCGGTGCGCCACCAATGATCTGATCCGGGTGGTCTTCCCACCGCTGGTTCTGATCATCGCGGTGCTGGGATCGATCCTTGGCGGTGTCACCAACCCGACGCCTGCCGCGGCGCTGGGGGCAGGTGGGGCCATCATGCTGGCGGCCTACCGCAAGCTGCAGGATCAGGGACGGTCGGGCAAGGTGATCATCTGGTCGACCTTCGCCGTGATCATCGCCCTGTTGATGGGGGTAAACTTTGACCTGCGCATCAATCAGGGTGGGGTCACAGTCGAAACCTGGATTGCCTTCATCATCGCCTATTCGGCCTACCTCTACGCACTGTTCGGTCTGCTGTTCGGTTGCTGGGTTCTGTTCGCCAGCGGGGTGCTGACGCCGGTGGTGCGTGAAACGGCCAAGGTAACCTCGATGGTCTTCACCATCCTGATCGGATCGCAACTGCTGAACTTGGTGGTGATCTCATTCGGAGGTGAGCATTACATCCAGCAATTCCTCAAGAGCTTTGACAACGAATTCACGGTCTTCCTGATTGTGATGCTGGTACTGTTCTTCCTGGGCTTCGTGCTGGATTTCCTCGAGATCATCTACATCGTAATCCCGATTGTGGGGCCGGTGATCTACGGCGGATCGTTCGATCCGAAATGGGTGACGATCATGGTGGCGGTGAACCTGCAGACATCGTTCCTGACGCCGCCATTCGGGTTTGCGCTGTTCTACCTCAGAGGGGTTGCGCCGAAAGAGGTCACAACAGGCCATATATATCGCGGCATCATCCCGTTCGTGCTGATCCAGGTGGTGGGGATCGCGATCCTGTGGTTCTTCCCAACAATTGTGACGATTGTTCCGGACTTGATCCCGAACTGACCTGTTTCGATATGGTAAGCGTGAAAGAGGCCCGACCGGGCCTCTTTCTTTGTGTGGACATCTTACTACAGCTACTATTGCCTGGTTTGCGCAAGAAACGGGTCGAGATTGGTGGTGCATTCGGAGTCTCCTGGGTTTCTAATTTTGGAGATTCCAGATGCTTCAGACTATTGTGGCCCTAGTCGTTTTTTTGTTTCCTCTCGCCTACAGTCCCGGACCGGGTAATATGTTCTTTGCAGCGAATGGCGCCCGGTTCGGATTCAGCGCAACAGTTCCCGCAAATATTGGCTATCACACAGCAACTTGGATTGTTACGGCAGCAATCGGGTTTGGGCTTGCAACTGTAATGGACCAGTTTCCACAATTATTCATCGCCCTTAAGGTTGTGGGTTCTCTGTACGTCCTCTGGATCGCTTGGAAAATGTTCAAAGCTGGGGTCTTAGTGGGTGCTCAAGAAGCTAAGCCAGCCAGTTTTTCCGATGGCGTGATTTTGCTGATCTTAAATCCCAAGGCATACGTGATCATCGCATTGATGTTCACGCAATTTCTCACTCACACGGATATGGGGCAATTGATGGCGGTACTGTTGATCACGACCGTTTTTACGTTGAATAACTTAATCTCATTTTCCATTTGGGCATTGATTGGTGACAAGATCGCTGGGCTTTTCCACACTCGGGATAGTGCTCGAACGCTGAATATGGTGTTTGGTGTTGTCTTGGCTCTGGTTGCGGTCTGGATGTTAGGTTCATAGGGCATCTCAAGCGGCGGCGTCGCCAGCTCCAGCATCGCTGAATGGTCGCGGTGAAAGTCGTCGGTTTCCAGAAAGAACCCAACGCGCCCGCCGGTCTGGATTCCGATTGATGCCATCTGTTCGGAACCATCTGCCTTTGCCAGCAGCAACGAGGCACCATTAGATCCCGGTGGCGTCACGCGTACCCAACGCTTACAGTCGCCCAGATCGATATCCTGGGTTAGCGTGAAATTTAGAACACCGGTTTAGAACGCAATTGCCTCGTCATAATCCGGCACAACAAGGGTGACCGCGTGAAGGCTCTGACGCATCAGCGCCTAGCCCTTGGTGGGGTGCCGGTCAGGCAGTTGGATATTGGCGACCTGCTCGGCAATCGGTGCCGCAGTAAGCGGGTGGTGTGAGGTCTGGTTGTAGTATTCGGGGTTTTTAATCGGTTGCCACGCGCCCTGCACATAGGCCTGAAGACCCGAGAACTTGGCCTTGTACCCCATCTTTGGACTGCCGGGGACCCAATAACCCAGATAGATGTAGGGTAGACCCGCCTCACGTGCGATCTCGATATGGTCGAGGATCATATAGGTTCCCAACGAGTTCTGCTGAAACACCGGGTCATAGAACGAGTAGACCATACTCAGCCCGTCATCCAGAACGTCTGTCAGGCTGACGGCGATCAGCTCATCGGTTTTTGGATCGGCATATTCCACCACGCGGCTGCGGATCGGCGTTTCCTCGATCATCGCGGCGAATTCGAACACGTCCATATCGGCCATGCCGCCATCGGCGTGGCGGGCATCGAGATAGCGGCGGAACAGGTCGAACTGTTCATCGGTGGCCCATGGCGAAGTGGCTCGCCGCTTCAGATACGAGTTGCGTTTGATGGCGCGCTTCTGGCTTTTGCTCGGGCGGAAGGCCGAGACATCAATGCGGGCCGACAGGCAAGCGGCGCAATCGGTGCAGGACGGGCGGTAAAGCACGTTCTGCGAGCGGCGAAATCCTTGTTGTGACAGGCAGTTGTTCAGCTGATCCGCCCCTTCACCCTGCAAGGCGGTGAACAGCTTACGCTCCATCTTGCCCTCAAGATAAGGGCAGGGCTGGGGTGCTGTCACATAGAATTGTGGTGCGATTGGCAGCGTGTGTCGCATAAAGGTCCCGCATTTCCTCGGGACCGATGATAGCAACGGTTTTTGGTGCCGCCAAGTGTTTCACTCAGGTGTTTGTTCACGCGCGCTGGTTGATCATGACGGTGCCCAGGAAGGCATCGGTCAGGCCCTGGCAACGGGCGCTCGTCATCATCATGATGACCGAGATGATCTGCAGAACCGGGAAGGCCATGCTGACGAAATAGCCTGCCGTATGTGCGACCGCCTTGCCCGTATCCATCCGGGCACCAAATGCGTCGCGCAACTCGATCCCCATGAACCGCATCCCCAGCGTGGCCGAGCCGTTGGCGATGGTAACGACGCGGTACACAAAGCTGACCACGGCGTAGATCAAGGCTAGAATGAAAAAGCCCATGCCAAAGGTCAGCAGAATCGCGACCGTGCAAAGCAGCGAGATAAAGGCGATGTCGAACAGCCACGCGAAAAAACGCTTGGTTGCCACGGATCGATAGAATTCGGGCTGGCTGTCGGGATCAGGTAGATGAGACATGTGTTGCGGTCCAGGTCTTGTGCGGGAACACCCTGTCCCGAAGGGCGGGACAGGGCAAGGTGCGATCAGACAGGCTGTTCGCCATTTTCGTCGTCGTCACGATTGTCGCGGGCACGTTCGTCCATGAACTGGTCGAACTCAGCCTTGTCTTTTGCTTCGCGCAGGCGGTGCAGGAAGGCTTCAAAATCTTTCTGCTCACGCTCCAGCCGAGCCAATGTGTCGGCCTTGTAGGCGTCGAAGGCGCTGTTGCCCGAGGGTTTCATTGCGCTCATGTGGCTGTTCCACGACGAACGGCGGCTGCAGGATTTGCTGAACATGCGTTTGCTCCAGATCATGTAGGCCAGAAAGGCCAGGCCGATGGGCCAGAAGAAGATGAAGCCAAGGATCATTGCTGCGATCCAGGCCCCTTTGCCCTTACTGTCAAGCCAGGATTCGGCGCGGTGCAACCAGCCTGGGTTTTCAGGAACGGCGTGTTCGGACAATGCGGTCATTTTTGGCTCTCCACTCAGATGTAAATTCCTTTCACATTACCTAGATGGGGCGGCCGATCGACCGATGCAAGGGTTAATGTGAAAAAGATTTACATAATGGATTCGCCGGTTGACGCCGTGGTGGAACGGGCGCACTTTCTGCTCATGCAAGATACCGATAGCAAACCCGCTCCGTCGCTTGATCAGATACTCACATTGGAAAAGCAGGTATGGACCGCGCTTGTGGAAGGGAACGCCCAGGCCGATCGCGCGTTGTTAAGCCCGGATTTCTTAGGGGTCTATCCTTCGGGCTTTGCCAATCGTGACGATCATGTGGGGCAGTTTGCCGACGCGCCTACGATGGCGCAGTTTGATCTGTCCGAGGTCAGGCTGCGGGTGCTGACCCCCGATATCGTTCTTCTGACCTACCGTGCTGACTATACACGCCCCGACACACCGCAACGGGAGGCAATGCTGATCTCTTCCCTCTGGGAGCGTCGCCATGACGTATGGATCAACAGTTTCAGTCAGGACACGCCGTTGGAGCGAAAATGAGTCAATTCCTCGCCATTCACCGACTGCCACGGGCGTTTGATGCCGCATTGGGCGATGAGACGCGCGCTGCGCTGCCGGACCTGACCGCCGAGCAAGGAGATCTGATTGCAGGCACGGCGGGGTCAAGCCCCTATCTTAAAGGGTTGATTGATCAGGAGCGGGATTGGCTTCCCCAAGCGCTCTCTGATCCGGATCGGGCCCTGGCCGACGTGATGGAGGCCGCACGCATGCTGCCTGCGGACCAGTTAAAGCCGGGTTTGCGACTGGCCAAACGACGGGTCGCTTTGTTGACCGCGCTGGCGGATCTGGCGGGGGCCTGGCCGCTGGAAAAGGTGACGCGGGCGCTGACAGAGTTCGGTGCGCTGGCAGCAGATGTGGCCGCAAAGGCCGAGATCGCAACGCTGATCCGGCGCGGCAAACTGCCGGGGATGAGTGAGGACGACGTCCAATCAGCTGCCGGGATGGTCATTCTGGCGATGGGCAAGATGGGGGCGTATGAGCTGAACTACAGCTCGGATATCGACCTGATCGTGCTGTTTGACGAGACGCGCTTTGACCCGGATGATTTCTATGACGCCCGCCAGGGCATGGTTCGCGCCACGCGGAATTTCTGTGCCACGCTCAGTGACAAAACTGCGGATGGATACGTTTTCCGCACCGATCTGCGTCTGCGCCCCGATCCGGCGGTGACACCTGTCTGCATGGCGATGGAAGCGGCCGAGCGCTATTATGAAAGTCTGGGCCGCACATGGGAGCGTGCCGCCTATATCAAGGCGCGGCCTTGCGCTGGCGACCTGGCAGCAGGCCAGCGATTTCTAGACGCGCTGCGCCCTTTCGTGTGGCGGCGGCATTTGGATTTTGCCGCGATTCAGGACGCTCATGACATGCGCCTGCGCATTCGCGAGAACAAAGGCACCGGCGGCAGCCTGTCGATCCCCGGTCATGACATGAAACTAGGCCAAGGTGGCATACGCGAGATCGAGTTTTTCACTCAGACCCGCCAATTGATAGCAGGAGGGCGCGATCCCGACCTGCGCGTGCGCGGCACGGTTCCGGGGCTGGCCACACTGGCGGCAAAGGGTTGGGTGCCTGAAGATGTCGCCGACAAGCTGACCGATCACTACCGCACCCATCGCGAGGTCGAGCATCGTATCCAGATGGTTCATGACTCCCAGACCCATAAGATACCTCAATCGCAGGACGGTATCGAGCGGATCGCCTGCCTGATGGGGCTCAGCAGCGCCGAACTGACCGCGGACCTGACCCGTCGCCTTTCGGAGGTGCATGAACTGACCGAGGGGTTTTTCGCCCCCGGTGCCAGCCCGCGACCTGCTCCGGCGCAGGATGTGGAGTTCGACAAGCGCGTGCTTGCCCGCTGGCCCACCTATCCGGCGCTGCGTTCGCAACGGGGTGCGCGGATTTTCGAGCGGCTGCGGCCCGAGCTTCTGTCGCGGCTTGCTAGAACGGCCAAACCGGATGAGGCTCTGCTGGCATTGGATGGCTTTCTGGCAGGGCTGCCTGCCGGGGTGCAGCTGTTTTCGCTGTTTGAGGCCAATCCGCAACTGATCGACCTGCTGGTTGATATTGTCGGTACCTCTCATGCATTGGCCACGCATCTTTCGCACAATGCCGCGGTGTTTGATGCGGTGATTGGCGGAAGTTTCTTTGACGATTGGCCAGGGCAGGCGGCGTTGCAGGCCGATCTGACAAAAGTGCTGTCTGAGGAAAGCGATTATGAATCGCAGCTCGATCTTGCGCGGCGCTGGTGCAGGGAGTGGAACTTTCGCATTGGTGTCCACCATCTGCGCGGCTTGATTGACGGGGCGCAGGCGGGGCAACAATATGCCGAGCTGGCGCAGGCCGTCATAGCAGCGGTTCTGCCTTGCGTGGCCCAGCAATTCGCCAGAAAACACGGGCCGGCTCCGGGCAGAGGGGCGGCGGTTCTGGGCATGGGGTCGCTTGGGGCAGGGCGTATTAACTCACAATCCGATCTGGATATGATCGTCATCTACGACCCGCAGGATCACGAGATGTCCGACGGTCCGCGCCCGCTGGCCACACGTACCTATTACGCCCGCTTCACGCAGGCATTGATCACCGCGCTCAGCGCGCCGATGTCACAAGGAAGGCTTTATGAGGTCGACATGCGCCTGCGCCCTTCGGGCAATCAGGGGCCGGTCGCGACCAGTTGGACAAGCTTCACCAATTATCAGCAGAACGAGGCCTGGGTCTGGGAGCATCTCGCCCTGACCCGCGCTCATGTTGTCGCCGGAGACGCAGGGCTGGCAAAAGATATCGAAAACTTCCGCGCCGAATTTCTCGCCCGCCCCCGCGATCGGTCGAAGGTTCTGGGCGAAGTCGCCGAAATGCGCGCCCGTCTGGCCGCTGCCAAGGCACCGGCGGGTATCTGGGATGCCAAGAACGGCCCCGGCCGGATGATGGACATCGAGCTGCTGGCCGAAACCGGAGCGTTGCTGTCGGGCGTGCCGCACCGGGATGTGGCGTCGGGACTGGATGGTGCGGTCGCTGCCGGTCTCTTGGATGTCGCGCAGGCTCGAACCCTCAAGGACTGCTATGATCTATGCTGGTCCGTACAATGTGCGGCACGGCTGCTGTCCGGCAAAGCCATTGAGGCTGACAAGATCGGCGAGGGCGGCGCCGCGTTCCTGTGCCGTGCCACCGGATTCGATCAGGTCGACAGGTTGCAGGCCGCGCTGCAGGATAGTTATTCCACCGCCGCCGCGCTGATCGGAGGCGTCGTGACGGAGATTGAAGATGGCACGCAGTGACGATCAGAACGATCACAAGGGCCTGATCCGCGAGGCCTATCGCATCGAAGGCATCACCTTGCCCGAGTGTCGCAGCATCTTTCTGGATTGGGCGCTGAGCCTGCCGGACGGGCGCGATCAGAAACAGGCGCTGACCGATTTGCATGCACTCTACTCCGCGCAGGCAGCCGACCATCCGATGACACAGGTTCTGGCCGAGGGGCTGACGGTAGCAGAGGCCCCGAAACGGCGCGGAGGCTGGCGTAGTCGCAACCGCTGACGGGGGCTTTCACCCTGACACGTTCGCAGCTATGAGGGCGCCATGACAGCTTCACCCGACCGCCCCCGTATCCGTCTGAAACCCAAAGCCAACGCGCGCGGGCTGCGCCATGGTTTCCCTTGGGTCTATGCCAATGACATCGTCACCGACCGCAGGACGCGCAAGATCGCTGCGGGGGCTCTGGCGGTGCTTGAGGACGACAAGCGGTCGCCCATCGCTTTGGTCGCTGTCAACCCAGAGTCCAAGATCATGTGCCGGATTCTCGACCGCGACATCGATGCTGAGCTGACGGCGGGCTGGTTCGAAACCCGGCTACGCCGGGCGTTGGATCTGCGCGAACGCCTGTTCGACGCGCCTTTTTATCGCCTGATCCACGCCGAAGCCGACGGGTTTCCCGGTGTGATCATTGACCGGTTCGGCGATGCTTGTGTCATCCAGCCCAACGCCGCCTGGGCGGAAACGCACCTTGACGCTTTGACCGATGCGATGGTCGCAGTAACGGGCGCCACAACCATCCTGAAAAACGCCTCAGGTCGGACACGCGGGCTGGAAGGGTTGGACGATGTGAGCCAAACCCTGCGCGGGAACGCCCCGGAGGCACCTCTGCCGGTACCGATGAATGGCGCCACCTATATGGCGGATCTGACCGGAGGCCAGAAAACCGGCCTGTTCTACGACCAGCGCCCCAACCATGCCTTTGCAGCGCGTCTTGTACACCCAGAAGCTCAGGTGCTTGACGTTTTCAGCCATGTCGGCGGGTTCGGCCTGGCTATGCTGGCTGGTGGTGCGGCGGGTGCGTTGTCGGTCGACGGCTCTGCCGCTGCGCTGGCGCTGGCGGAACAGGGGGCCAACGCTGCCGGTTTCACCGACCGGTTCCAAACCCGCCAAGGTGATGCCTTTGAGGTTCTGACCCAGTTGGGAGAAGAAGGCGTATCATTCGATGTCGTGATCTGCGATCCGCCTGCCTTTGCCCCATCGAAACAAGCTCTGGACGCGGGCTTGCGTGCCTACGAACGCATTGCCCGCCTTGCGGCTCCGCTGGTCAAACCCGGCGGGTACCTCGGCCTCTGCTCCTGCTCACATGCTGCTGATCTGGGCCGCTTTCGTGACGCCTCATCTCGCGGAATTGGCCGGGCTGGGCGGCAGGCGCAACTGATCCACACCGGTTTTGCCGGACCGGATCACCCACAACTGCCGCAACTGGCCGAGAGCGGCTATCTCAAGGCCGTGTTTTATCGCCTATGAAGGCAGTGCTCGACACCTGCGTCATCTACCCCACGGTGATGCGAGAGATGTTGCTTGGCGCGGCGCAACTCGGGCATTTTACCCCGATCTGGTCCGGTCGTATTTTGGAGGAATGGGCCCGCGCCGCGCGCAAACTGGGCCCGGAAGGCGAAGCTCAGGCCCGCGCTGAGATCGCACTGGCGCAGGCGCATTGGCCGTTTGCTTCTTACCCCACGGCAGACGGTATCGAACAACGCTTCTGGCTGCCGGATGCTGCCGATATCCACGTCCTCGCCACCGCGGTCACCAGTTCGGCGGACATTATCGTTACTGTCAATGCCAAGGACTTCCCTCAGAATATCCTTGCGGAAGAAGGTCTCATCCGCCGCGATCCCGATGGGTTTCTCTACGATATCTGGCTGACCGACCCGGAAGGTCTGGCACAAGTTGCCGCGAGTGTCCTATCCGAGGCCAACCGCCTGTCTGGCGATCAATGGACTTTGCGCCCCCTGATGAAGAAAGCCCGACTGCCACGGCTGGGCAAAGCCCTGTCCACCAACGCGGGATCTCCTTCATCTGGCTAAAAATACTTCGGGGAGCGCGAGGGGCTGGCCCCTCGCCTGCGCAGTCTAACCGTCAGCGCTCCAACGCTGCTCAAGCACTTCCAGCGCCGCAATCCGCTCATCCGTCTTTGGATGGCTCATCAGCCAGGCCGGAACCACCCCCGCACGCTGCTGCGTCAGATCCTCAAGTTTGTGAAACAGCGATTTCTGCGGTCCGATGCCAATCCCGGCTTTGGTCAGCAGTGCGGCGGCATATTCATCCGCCTCATACTCATCCCCCCGCGACAGGCGCGAGGCCAGAAGCGCGGTCAGTGCGTTTGCAATCCATGCTCCAACGAACGGGATGAACCGGTTCAACACCATTATCAGTGCCGCCCGCATAGCGTTCTGACCGGAAAAATCAATCATCCGCCGCCGGGCATGACCCAATGCGACATGCCCCAGCTCATGCGCAATCACGCTGGCCATTTCTTCGGCGGATACCTCCCCATTGCGGAATTTGCGGTAAAACCCGCGCGTGATGAATATCCGCCCATCCGGGGCGGCCAGCCCGTTCACCGGATCGATCTCATAGATATAGACAGGCACCCGGTCTATTTCCAAAGCTGCTGCCAGCCGGTCGGTCATGCGTTTCAGCGCCGGATCGGCCAGTTCGGTCGATTTCGCGTCCAGTTCCCTGTGTGTACGCCACACGGATATCCGGTACATCACAACGGCGTAGGCGATGGCCAGCAGGATTGGGGTTAGGCGAAGCATAAGCTAAGTATGGGTATACGCTGGTAGTGAGACAATATCGTTTGAACAATTTGTCTGCTATGCGGACTTAGCGGTCATTCGTCTTTTTCGCCGAGACGACAGGTTCAAAAGCTGTTCAACACTCTTGGGATTGCTTGCTCTTGTGCTTGATGAACTCCCAAATCATCGCACAAATTGAAACTGGCAATGCAACGTATAGCCCAAAGTCGGCGTATCCGGACCACCCAGATGAGTAGTAGATTTCTGGATACATAAATTTTAATGCGACAGCGGGGCTAAGGCATAACAGCAATCTCAAGGGGCCAGAGTTGAAGGCATAGAACTCCTTCAACACAGAAACCAGTCGTTTCACGTTAAGCTTCCTTGTGTAGGTGCGTTGCTCCAATTCCATCAATCTATCATGAACTTTCAGGGCGAAAAGCAGAAACCTGCCCGAGCCCGATTTGCCACCAATAAAAGAACTGAGGCAAACATTAGCTTATGCCGGACACTGGGCAATATGGGCTCACAACTGCCGTCTGCCAATCTTCACTTACCGCGTTAATTCCCGCATCCCCTGTTCCAGCCCGGCCAGCGTCATCGGAACCATCCGATCTTCGAATATCTCGCGGATCATGCCGATAGAGTGGGTATATTCCCAGTATTTTTCCGGCACCGGATTGATCCAGAGGTTCGAGGCCCACTGCTCGCGCGCGCGACCAAGCCAGACCTGTCCGGCCTCTTGGTTCCAATGCTCGCTGGCGCCTCCGGGATAGGCGATCTCGTAGGGCGACATCGATGCATCGCCGACGAAGATGCATTTGTAATCTGGCCCGTATGTGCGCAACACCTCATGCGTCGGGGTCTGTTGATCCCAGCGGCGGCGGTTGTCGCGCCAGACGCCTTCATAGAGGCAGTTGTGGAAGTAATAATACTCGAGATGCTTGAATTCGGTGCGCGCGGCCGAGAACAGCTCTTCCACCACCTTAATATGCGGGTCCATTGATCCGCCCACATCCAGAAACAGCAGTACCTTGACGGCGTTGTGACGCTCGGGGCGGGTTTTGACGTCCAGATAGCCATGCTCGGCAGTGGCGCGGATGGTGCCATCCAGATCGAGCTCTTCGGCAGCGCCTTCGCGCGCCCAACGACGCAAGCGTTTCAGGGCGACCTTGATGTTGCGCGTGCCCAACTCGACCGTGTCATCCAGATTGCGAAATTCGCGTTTGTCCCAAACTTTCACGGCGCGTTGATGGCGGCTTTCTTTCTGGCCGATGCGCACGCCTTCGGGATTGTACCCATAGGCCCCGAAAGGCGAGGTGCCGGCGGTCCCGATCCACTTGTTGCCACCCTGATGGCGGCCCTGCTGCTCCTTGAGCCGTTCGCGCAGCGTCTCCATCAGCTTGTTGAATCCGCCGAGCGCCTCGATCTCGGCCTTTTCTTCGGCGCTGAGGTGCTTTTCGGCCATTTTCGCCAGCCAGTCTGCCGGGATGTCGACGGCTTCGAGAACCTGATCAAAGCTGATCTCGTTCAGACCCTCGAAACTGGCGGCAAAGGCACGGTCGAATTTGTCGATGTTGCGCTCATCCTTCACCATCGAGACACGGGCGAGATAGTAAAACGCCTCGACATCGTAGGTGGCCAGACCCTTTTTCATACCTTCCAGAAAGGTCAGGTATTCGCGCAGGGAAACGGGAATGCCAGCTTTGCGGAGGTTTTCGAAAAAGGGCAGAAACATGGGCTCAGACCAGGCGAACGAGGATCAGCGAAATCACCAGCCCAACCAGCGCAAAGGCGATGCCGTATCCGGCCGCGTACTGGGCCATGTCCGCACCGCTGCCATTGCGTTTGCGTGCCGTCAGAGCACCCAGAACTGCGCCCAGAATAGCCATGCCCAGAACCACTACCATATGCTGTTATCCACCCGTGCTTGCGGCGGTTGCCTGCGCGATGCCCTGAGAGACCGAGCGCACCACCAGATCCGAGCCAAAGCCGTAGCGCGCCCATCCGATACTGTCCAGCCTGACGGTACGTGCCTGATCGCTTTGCCCGGCTTGCCGCAACGCTTCGGATTTCAGCAGCAGCAAAGTCGCCAGAAGGGCAGCGTTTTCAGCCTGTGTCATGACCTTGATGGCGTCGTTCAGGTCCGGCAGCGCCTCGGGTCCCCGACCCTCAGCCAATGCAAAGGCGGCAATCTGGGCCGTCACATGGGCACGCTGCACCTCGGTCCCCGGAGTAGTGTCGAGATATTTCAATGCCATCGCATAGTGGCGTTGCGCCGCGTCGGGGTCATCGAACTGGCCCATTCTGCCCAGCAGGTAATACGGATAGGCACGGCGGTGATCTGTCCAGCCTTGGCGTTGCCCGATCTGGGCAGCTTCTTGCGCGGCCCTGACCCGTTTGGCCGAACCCGCCCCAGATCCCAAGGCGCGCTGCACGGCGTTGATCCAGGCGCGCGGCGTCTCGGATACCTGTTGTGCCACAATCCGGTCGCCGCGCGGGTTCAGACGGCTGAGCACAGGCGGAAGGACAGCGGCAACCTGTTCGTGTGTCATGCCGTTTTGCAGTTCGGGCGCATAGGCTGCGCGCAGGATCAGCATATCGAACCCGGTCAGGACGGTATGGAAATTGTCATCATTGAAAACTGAATCCGGCAGGCGATAGAGGTCATTCAGCGGCCCCAGCGCCTGTGCCAGTTCCTCGTGCAGGCAATCACGCACTTCCTGCGGGCTGGCGTCGTAGGGGATAAAGATCCCAATCCGCTCGCGGCTGCGCAGCGCGGTCCAGTTGCTCTTGTTTTTCCGGCGGTCGCGGCGGTATTCCTCAAGGCTTGAGGCATTGGGAACCACGAAACAGGCGGCCTGAGGCAGAATGCGGTGGATTTGCTTCTGACTGACGGCCTCGATGGTGATGTTTGCCGGACCATCCGAAATCTGGCGGATATCGATCCGCGCCTCTCGCTGCAATCGTGTCAGAAGACGCGTCAGATCGGTTTGCATCGACAGTGGAGGCATTCCGGCCAGCCGCACAGTGATGGGGCCATCAAACCGTGTAAAGACAGGCAGCTCCGCGCCACTTTCCAATGCGAAATGCAGTGACAGAAAATCAGCGGCGATGTTGGCGTTTGACCGTGTGGGCGGGGTGGGGCGTGTCGCGCCGAAGGACTTCGAAGGTGGCAGCGCCTCTTCGATCACCTTGGTTCGGGTCGGAACCTCGATCCGGTCGACCGCAGTGCAGGCAGACAGAGCCGCCAACATGAGGGCTGCACCCCAACGTATCATGGGCGCTGATACTTCAGGAATGGCGACAACTTGCCGATGCGGTCATACAGTTTGCGCGCGGTATGGTTGTTTTCCTGCGTCAGCCAATAGACGGATGGGGCCTCTTGCCGGTCGGCCTCGTCATAGACCGCCTGAATCAGGGCGCGCCCGACACCCGTGCCACGTGCCTCTGGTCGGGTGTAAAGGTCCTGCAGGTAGCAGACGCGCTCCACCTTCCAGGCATGGCGATGGAACAGGTAATGGGTCAGCCCGACAAGCTGGCCATCCATTTCGGCCACAAAACAGGAAAAGTCTTGCGGATCATCACCTAAGAGGCGCGCAAAGGTACTGTCGTAGATCGCATCAGGCACTTCGGTTTCGTAAAATGCCAGGTAATCGCGCCACATTTCGGCCCATTGGTCCCGGTCATCGGGGCGCAACGGACGGATCGTGGGGGCGGTTGGCATGCGGGGCTTTCCTGCTCTGACTGCCCGTTTTGGTTTGGGGCTTTGATTTGGCGCAATGCTGACATCGGGCCCGCCGGAACGCAAGCCGAGATCACCGGATGCTCAGGCTCTCACCGTTTGCTGCGCGCCATGAATGCAAGCCGTTCGAACAGATGTACGTCCTGCTCGTTCTTGAGCAGCGCGCCATGCAGTTTCGGAAGGGCATTTGCGCCATCTCTCTTTAGGTCTTCGGCACTCAGGTCTTCAGCAAGCAGCAGCTTGAGCCAGTCCAGCACTTCTGAGGTCGAAGGCTTTTTCTTCAACCCCTGCGTCTCGCGGACCTCATAGAACTGGGTCAGGGCGGTGGTCAGCAGCGCATCCTTGATGCCAGGGTGATGCACCTCGACGATACGGCGCATTGTGGCCTCATCCGGGAAGCGGATGTAATGGAAGAAGCACCGGCGCAGGAACGCGTCGGGCAGTTCCTTTTCGTTATTCGAGGTGATGATCACGATGGGGCGCTGCTTGGCCCTGATCGTCTCACCGGTTTCATAGACATGGAACTCCATCTTATCGAGTTCTTGCAGCAGGTCGTTTGGAAATTCGATATCGGCCTTGTCGATCTCATCGATCAGCAGCACGACCTTTTCATCGGCGTCGAACGCCTGCCACAGCTTGCCCTTGCGGATATAGTTCGACACGTCATGAACACGTTCGTCACCCAGTTGACTGTCGCGCAACCGGCTGACGGCATCATATTCATAAAGCCCCTGTTGCGCGCGCGTGGTGGATTTCACGTTCCACTCGATCATCGTCAGACCCAGAGCACCCGCAACCTGCTTTGCCAGTTCCGTCTTGCCGGTGCCTGGCTCGCCCTTGACCAGCAAAGGACGCTCCAACGTGACGGCAGCGTTTACGGCAATGGTCAGATCGTCGGTGGCGACATAGTCGGCTGTGCTTTGAAAGCGTGCGGTCATGGGACCCCTCATATGAAAGCGCGATACGCGGGCAGGATATTTGGCCCGGGTTACAGAGAGGCGGCATTTTTGACAACCCGGATCGCAGCGTCGTGACGTCATGGCAGGAACTTTGGCATGATTCGTCGCCAGCAGATTAAGCCCGAGGTTGCATTCCGCCCAAAAAATGTCCGGCAAATTCCACAATGAATATGGGTTTTGTTGTTACTCGTCTCATATTTAGACATGCCGGAGTGACGGCGCGTTGGGTGACACGTTTGCATAGTGACATTCCCTGCGTGGTCGGATACACGCTCCGCAGAAGGGGGTGCCAAATGTCAGGTGATACGACCGCTACCGACGTTTCAGCCCATACCGAGGGAGCAAAAATGAAGCAGGAAGTTTTTCTGCCGGAGGATTATCGCCCGGCCGAAGATGAACCTTTCATGAATGATCGTCAGCTTGAGTATTTTCGTCGCAAGCTGCTGGATTGGAAAAACGAACTTTTGGCAGGCAGCCGCGATACCATCGAAGGGCTGCAGGACAACACCCGAAACATCCCGGACGTCGCCGATCGCGCAAGTGAGGAAACCGACCGCGCACTGGAATTGCGGACCCGGGATCGCCAGCGCAAGCTGGTCGCCAAGATCGACTCGGCCCTGCGCCGGATTGATGAGGGCGAATACGGGTATTGCGAAAAGACCGGTGATCCGATCTCGCTGAAGCGCCTGGACGCGCGTCCGATCGCGACCATGACGCTGGAAGCGCAAGAACGCCACGAGCGCCGCGAAAAGGTTCACCGCGACGATTGATCGCTGGAAATCCACCAAAACATCAAACGCCGGGGTCTTCCACTCCGGCGTTTTTGCGTTAAGGCAGTGCCATGAATATCAATGGTTTGAAATTCTGTGTCATAGGCGGTGGTATCGGTGGCTTGGCAGCGGCTCTGGCCCTGCGCCAGCGCGGGGCGCAAGTGACGGTTCTGGAACAAGCTTCCGCTTTGACCGAGGTCGGGGCCGGTTTGCAGATCAGCGCCAATGGTATGGTAGTCTTGCGTGCTTTGGGTGTGGTCGGGGAGACTGCCGAGACCGGGTTGCGTTCTGCCGGGACAGTTCTGCGTGACTATCGCAAGGGGCGCGTGATCAGCCGGATAGCCGAGCCTGCGGCAGGTCCGACATATTACTATCACCGGGCTGATCTGCTGGATCTTCTCCACAAAGCGGCAGAACGGGCAGGGGTAGAAATCCGGCTCGGCGCGCGTGTTGATGAGGTCCTCAAGCATCCTGAAGCGGCTGAGGTTGTTCTGTCCTCAGGAGAAAGGTTGCGCGCTGAGTGTGCAATCGCCGCTGATGGGGGCCGCAGCACGATCCGTCCGACGTTGAACGGAACGGAAGCACCGGAGTTCACCCATCAGGTCGCGTGGCGTGCGACGATCCCGTGGTCCGGGCAATCCGAGACACCGCGTGCATCACTGACAATGGGCCCCGGTCGCCATGTGGTCAGCTACCCGCTGCGCGATCAAAGCCTGATGAACATTG
Organism: Alphaproteobacteria bacterium; assembly: GCA_030426685.1. GTDB lineage: Bacteria > Pseudomonadota > Alphaproteobacteria > Rhodobacterales > Rhodobacteraceae > Ruegeria. The sequence goes on along the minus strand of JAUHYC010000020.1, from coordinate 10,645 downwards.
TCGCGGTCGAAGAGCGCTCGGACTGGCGCGAAGAAGGCTGGCGCCATCGGGGCGACCCAAACGACCTACGCGCCCGGTTCGAGGAATTCGGAGGACCAGCGGGCGAAATATTGGCCAAAGTCGAAGAGGTTCATCTATGGGCGCTGTTTCTGCGTCCGGTGGCTCAAAACTGGCAAAATGGGCGGCTGGCGCTGCTGGGGGATGCGGCGCATCCGACCTTGCCCTTCATGGCTCAGGGGGCCTGTCTCGCATTGGAGGATGCATGGGTGTTGATCCGCGCAATGGATGATCAACCCGGCGTGACGCAGGCTTTGGCTGCGTACGAAGCCAAGCGCCGTCCGCGCGCGCGGCAGGTGGTCGCCGCCGCGAATGCCAATGCCCGAAATTTCCATCTTGGCGGTCCCATGCGTCTGGCGGCGCAAGCGGCCTTGTCGGTGATCGGTCCTCGATTGGGGCGCCGCTATGATTGGATATACGGGTACGATGCCACGGCCTGAGCCGCTAGAGATCCAGGTCAACCCAAACCGGTACGTGGTCCGAGGGTTTCTCGTGCCCACGGACTTCAGAATCGATCCGGCAATCGCGCATCAGATCGGCAGCCTGCGGAGTCAGCAGAAAATGATCGATCCGAATGCCGTCATTGCGGTTCCATGCTCCGGCCTGGTAATCCCAGAATGAGTAATGCCCGGGCCCTTGCGTTCTGGTTCGGAACGCTTCGGTAAAGCCCAGATTCAGAATCTTTCGAAACGCGGCGCGGCTTTCCGGGCGAAACAGCGCATCCTCACGCCACGCATCGGGCCGTTTGGCATCCTCGGCTTGTGGAATGATGTTGTAATCGCCTGCCATCAATGCGGGCTCTTCTGAACTCAGCAACATGCGCGCGCGCTCATATAGGCGCTCCATCCAAGCGAGTTTGTAGTCGTATTTCGGGCCGGGCACCGGGTTTCCGTTGGGTAGATACAGCCCGCAGATCCGCAGCGCCCGCTTGCCGACAACTGTGGCTTCAATCCAGCGTGCCTGCTCATCTTCATCATCCCCGGGCAATCCGCGCGTGACGTCTTCCAGAGGCAATTTCGAGAGGATCGCCACACCGTTGAAACTCTTCTGACCATGAGTTTCGACATTGTACCCACGTTCTTCGAACATCTCGCGCGGGAAGTTCTCGTCTATCGACTTGATTTCCTGCAGCAGCACAATATCGGGCTGCGCGTCGTCCAGCCACCGGGGCAGAGCTTCGGCCCGCGCCTTGATGCCGTTGATATTGAACGTGGCGATTTTCATGCGCGATCCTCCGAAGCCTCAAGGCAACCTATCGCGCAGAACTGGCCCCACGGCAAGCCGAGAGCGGGTTTGCGAGGCTCTGCCTCGCGCTCCGAGATATTTTGGGCCAGATGAAGAAACGGAATTTTAACCAAATCGCCTGAAAAAGATCGAGCGGTACAGGCGGAGGCGCCGATGACCGCGCCAGGTGAAGCTCTCTGGCTTTCGGGTCAGAGAGCGGATCCCTGCTTCATCTGGCTAGAAATACCTTGGGGGTGTGGGGGCTAGCCCCCACCGGCGCTCACATGGAAAAAGATGTGCCGCAGCCGCAGGAAGATGTGGCGTTGGGATTGTCGATGACAAATCGTGCGCCGATAAGTTCCTGAGTGAAGTCAATCACCGCGTTTTCAAGAAACGGCAATGAGATTGCATCAACGATGACCTTTTGCCCTTTGCCCTCCAGCACAAGGTCGTCTTCTTTAGGTTCGTCCAGCGCGATTTCGTATTGAAAACCGGAACATCCGCCGCCATCCACGGCGACGCGCAGGGCTTGACCCTGATCTGCAGCGCCGATCTCGGCGAGGCGTTCAAAGGCGCGATCTGTGACAGTTGGGGGCAGATTCATGCCAATCTCCAAAGGTTTATTTCCCTAGCGCAGTACAATATATGAAACCTGAGGACAGGCGACAAGGACAACACCTTTGAACAGAGCGGGTTTTGCTTCAGATCCGGACCGCGCAAGGGGGCGGTTGGTACCCGAGGACGAGAGCAGTTTCAGGTCATGCTTTCAGCGTGATCGGGACCGGATCATTCACGCCAGTGCTTTTCGACGCCTTAAGCACAAAACGCAGGTGTTTGTCGAACATGAGGGCGACAGCTACCGCACCCGGCTGACACATTCGATCGAAGTGGCACAGGTGGCGCGGACCATTGCCGGAGCGTTGGGATTGAACCCTGAACTGACCGAGGCGGTGGCGCTGGCGCATGATCTGGGGCACACGCCCTTTGGTCATACTGGCGAAGATGCGCTGCATGCGCTGATGGAACCCTATGGTGGCTTTGATCACAACGCTCAAGCCATCCGCATCGTGACCAAACTGGAGCGTCACTATGCCGAGTTCGATGGCTGCAACCTGACATGGGAATGCCTGGAGGGGATCGCCAAGCATAATGGTCCCGTGGTGGGTGTCTTGCCCTGGGCTTTGGCCGAGTGCAATCAATGCTTCGATCTCGAACTGAGCACGCATGCCAGCGCCGAAGCACAAGTGGCTGCCCTGTCCGATGATATCGCATACAACAACCATGACCTGTTTGATGGATTGCGTGCGGGCTTGTTCAACGACGAAGATATTCGGCAATTGCCGATCGTTGGGACATGCTTTGCGGAGGTGGATGCCAAATATCCCGGCCTGGATTCTTATCGCCGTCGGCATGAAGCGTTGCGGCGGGTGTTTGGAGTCATGGTGTCTGACGTCATCGATACGTCGCGAGGTTTGATCGCAGCGTCAGGGGCGCAATCGGTCGAGGATATTCGGCATCTGGGATATCCGGTCATCCAGTTCTCGGATACACTCTGGTCGCAATTGAAACAGATCCGCGCCTTTCTGTTTGCTCGTATGTATCGGGCCTCCAGCGTGATGGAGGTGCGGGCAAAAGTCAGCAAGGTCGTTGAGGAGTTGTTCCCGATCTATTTGAATGATCCGAAACAGATGCCAAGGCATTGGCACGCAGATATCGAAGCAGCGCAGGATGAAACGGCACTGGCCCGGATCGTATCAGACTACATTGCTGGCATGACGGATAGGTTTTCCCTGCAGGACCACGCCCGGCTGACGGGGGATCACTCAATCTCGATATAGGCGATGGCCCAGACCTGCTGACCCGCATGAGTCTGGGAAAGCTCTTCAATCTTCGTCGGCGGGAAGACGATCATCGTGGGTCCATAGCCTCCGATGCCCATTGGTGCTCTATCCGACTGGGTCGCCATGATAGGTTGGTGCGTCGCTATACTGTCCTAGGAGATTTCGGCCTGACATCAGGCGATCGCCATTGGCAGCGCTGATTTTCCCTCGGCCCCGGCTATGGCCATCACTTTGGACAGCAACGGCCCCGAGAACGTGTAGGCGCGTTTGTTGTCCGGGGGACCGTAGGGAATGGTAACCTCGATCTGATCCAGATTATCCAGCATCGCGGCGTCAAAGCTGGCTGCGCCGGCATGCGTGACTTCAGGATGCCCCAGCAACCCACCATCGTTTTCGCCACGCGCAGGCAGGTTGGTTTCACTGACCGCGCCACCAAGCGTCAACAGGATATGGCCCTGAGGGGCCGGCATCTCGGCCCATGCTTGCAGGGCAGCGGGCAAAAGCAGTGCAAGCGGCAATGTGAGGCGTATCGAAAGTCTCCAATCATTGATCAGGCCGGGATTACCGGCTCTGATCGTCGAGCCAAGCGCAAACATGCGGCGTCCATTGACCTTGGCGCTTTGCGTGGTAAACCGCCGGGCAAGCAAAAGGACATCCGAAATGAACCTGTTTTCCGAGATCCGCGACCTGGTACTGGACGCGCTGGCACAGATGCAGTCCGAAGGCGCTCTGCCTGAGGGGTTGGGCTTTGACAACGTGGCAGTCGAACCGCCGCGTGATGCCGCGCATGGCGACATGGCGACCAATGCGGCGATGGTGCTGGCGAAACCGGCGAAGATGAAACCGCGCGATATTGCCGACGTCCTCGCAGGAAAACTGGCGGCGGATGACCGGATCACCAGTGCAGAGGTTGCGGGACCGGGCTTCCTGAATCTGCGGTTGGCACCGTCGGTGTGGCAGGGTGTGCTCGCGGCCGTACTGGAACAGGGCACCGATTATGGCCGTTCAACCATGGGGCAGGGACAGAAGGTGAATGTTGAGTATGTCTCGGCCAACCCTACCGGTCCGCTGCATGTGGGCCATACGCGGGGCGCTGTGTTCGGCGACGCTCTGGCTAGTTTGCTGGCCTTTTCGGGGCATGACGTAACCCGTGAATACTACATCAATGATGGCGGCGCTCAGGTGGACGTGCTGGCAAGATCCGCTTACGAACGGTATCGCGAAGCCAATGGGCTGAGCCCCGAGATTGCCGAAGGTCTGTATCCAGGCGATTACCTGATCCCGATCGGTGAGGCACTGAAAGAGAAATACGGCGACAGTCTGATCGACAAGCCAGAAAGCGAATGGCTGGAGGAACTGCGCGAATTCGCCACCGACGCGATGATGGACCTGATCCGGGCCGATCTGAAGGCGCTGGGTGTCGAGATGGATGTGTTCTTCTCGGAGAAGTCGCTCTATGGCACGGGCCGGATCGAGGCTGCGCTGCAATCACTGACTGACAAGGGCCTGATCTATGAAGGCGTGCTGGAGCCGCCCAAAGGCAAGAAGCCCGAGGACTGGGAGCCGCGCGAGCAGACCTTGTTCAAGTCGACCGAACATGGCGATGACGTCGACCGCCCGGTCAAGAAATCGGACGGCAGTTGGACCTATTTTGCCCCGGATATTGCCTATCACTATGACAAGGTGGCCCGTGGGTTCGATGCGCTGATCGACGTGTTTGGTGCGGATCATGGCGGCTATGTCAAGCGGATGAAGGCGGCTGTGTCGGCTCTGTCCGATGGCAAAGTACCACTGGATATCAAGCTGACGCAGCTTGTGAAGCTGTGGAAGAATGGTGAGCCATTCAAGATGTCCAAGCGAGCCGGGAACTTCGTTACTCTGCGCGATGTGGTCGATCAGGTCGGCCCGGACGTGACCCGGTTCGTGATGCTGACCCGCAAGAATGATGCCCCGCTGGATTTCGACTTCGACAAGGTCCTGGAGCAGAGCCGCGAGAACCCCGTGTTTTATGTGCAATACGCCCATGCCCGCGTCATGAGCGTGCTGCGCCGTGCCGCCGAGGCAGGGATCGAGGCGCAGGATGACACGCTGAAAGGCGCGGATCTGGGCAAGATCGATCACGCCTCTGAGCTGGTTGTTGCCAAGAAGCTGGCAGAATGGCCACGGCTGGTTGAAATTGCTGCGCGCACCAACGAACCACATCGGATCGCCTTCTATCTCTATGAACTTGCTGGTGATTTCCACGCGCTGTGGAACAAGGGCAACGACGAAACCCAACTGCGCTTTATCCAGGATGGCGATGTTGCCACAAGCCAATCGAAAATCGCACTGGCGCGGGCGGTTTCTGTTGTGATTTCAGCGGGCTTGGGTATCCTTGGCGTTACCCCGGCGCAGGAGATGCGGTAAACAATATCGCCCGAACCGCCGGTACGAGGTAGGCAAGAAATGACCCGCGCGCCACGTTTTATGGCGCTATCGGGCGGTGAGGCGGAAATGGCACGTTACGATTACTCGGGGCAGACAGGCCCCGAGCATATACATTACACGAATCAATCGCATCCCGAGGATGCGTATGACTATCCCGACGAGATGTATGACTATGAAGAGGCCCCACGCGCAGGTGCTGGGCTGGGTGGTGTTGTCAATGTGTTGGGGGCCGTCGCGTCTCTGGCGCTGGTCGCAGGCGTGGGTATCTGGGGTTACAAGCTGGTAATGCGCGATGTCAGCGGCGTACCCGTTGTGCGGGCAGCCGAAGGGCCGATGCGCATTCAGCCGGAAAATCCGGGCGGTACGCCTGCCGACCATCAGGGATTGGCCGTCAACACCGTTGCCGCAGTTGGCACCGCAGCACCGCCGGCGGATCGTCTGATCCTCGCGCCGCGGCCCGTCTCTCTGACTGACGAAGACACACCGATGACCGCGATCGAGGCTACTAACGCAGTGCATGTGGTGGAAGAGGCGGCCTCGGGTCAGGCCGTTGTGAACGCGCTGGTCGAAGGGCTTGCCGCCGAGGTTGAACCTGAGCAACCGCAAGATCAGGGTATACAACTGGCCGCTCTCACCATGCCCGAGGAGGAGCCCGCGGTTGATCCTGCTGATCTCGCGGCCCAGCTCCCTGATCCGACCATTGCCGCATTGCCAGGTGTTCGCCGGTCTCTGCGGCCTCAGGTTCGCCCGGCCCGCGCGACCCCGCGCGCTGTTTCGTCGAACAGTGCCACCGAGGCTGCGATCAACGCTGCGGTGAAGGCAGCGGTTGGTCTGGATATCGATCCGGACACATTGACCAAAGGTACCCGCCTGGCACAATTGGGCGCTTATGAAAGCGCCGATGTGGCGCAGTCGGAATGGGCGCGTCTAAACGGGCGCTTCGGCGAATATATGGATGGAAAACAGCGCGTTATCCAGAAAACATCAAGCGGTGGCCGCACCTTTTATCGCCTGCGCGTCATGGGGTTTGATGATCTGAGCGACTCGCGTCAGTTCTGTGCTGCTCTGGTCGCGCAGGGCGCCGACTGTATCCCGGTCGCCGCTCGGTGAGGTTTGGTGCTGTTATCACCGATGCCGAGGGGCTGCGCCTGACACCCGAGGAAACCTCCCTGTTCCGAGAGATGAACCCATTCGGGTTCATCCTCTTCGCCCGTAACATTGAAAGCGCCGATCAGGTGCGCGCGCTTTGCGGGGATTTCCGCGAGGCCGTTGGCCGCAATTGCCCGATCACTATTGATCAGGAAGGTGGTCGCGTGCAACGCCTGCGCGCGCCGCTGGCGCGGGAATGGATGCCGCCACTGGATCATGTCGCACAGGCCGGGGATCAGGCCGAACGCGCTATGTATCTGCGCTATCGCCTGATTGCGGATGAACTGCTCGCGCTCGGGATCGACAGCAATTGCGCACCGATGGTGGATATCGCGCGCGACGGGACGCATCCGTTTCTGAAGAATCGCTGTTATGGTGCTGATCCGAAACAGGTTTCCGCGATTGGCCGGGTGGTTTCCAAGGCGCATCTGGACGGCGGCGTTCTGCCGGTTCTAAAACACATGCCTGGTCATGGGTTATCAACGCTCGACAGCCATCACGACCTGCCGCATGTGGACCTGCCGCTGGATAGGCTCGATGATTGCGATTTTGCCCCGTTCCGCGCGTTGAATGATCTGCCGATGGGGATGACGGCGCATCTGGTCTACGATCAGATCGACACTCGGCCCGCGACCATCTCGGCACCGATGATAAAGCTGATCCGGGAACGCATCGGTTTCGACGGGCTGATAATGACCGATGATATCTCGATGAAGGCACTCAGCGGCAACCCCGCAGATCTGTCTAGGCAGGCGCTGGAGGCGGGGTGCGATGTTGCGCTCTACTGCAACGGACCTCTCGAAACACGCGCGCAGGTGCTGGAAGCTGCAGGTGAGATGACAGAGGCGGCACAAGCCCGCACAGATCGCGCATTGGCAATGCGACAGCAACCGCAGGAACTTGACATCCCAGCCGCCGAGGCGGAACTATCTGCCCTAATGGGCGGGCAGGTATATGAACGATAACCTTTTCAGCGAAGACCCGGTCTCGGTCGCGGATCGGCTTGCGGCCGAGGCGTTGATTGTTGATGTCGACGGGTTCGAAGGTCCGTTGGATGTTCTGCTGACCTTGTCGCGCACGCAAAAAGTGGATCTGCGCAAGATTTCGGTTCTGGCGCTGGCGCAGCAATACCTGACATTCGTGGAAAAGGCCCGTCAGCTGCGGATTGAACTGGCGGCGGATTATCTGGTGATGGCCGCCTGGCTGGCGTTCCTGAAATCCCGCCTGCTTTTGCCACCTGACCCGGATGACGATGGCCCGTCGGGTGAAGAACTGGCTGCACATCTGGCGTTCCAGCTGGAGCGCCTGCAAGCGATGAGGGACGCTGCTGCGCGGTTGATGGCGCGCGACCAATTGGGCCGCGATTTCTTCAAACGGGGGCAGGGTGAGGATATCACTCGCATCCGTACCGTGACCTATTCCGCGACGCTGCTGGACCTGATGCAGGGCTATGCGCGTATCCGCACCCGCGACGAATTCCGCCCCTTTGTCATGGATCGCGATGCCGTGTTCACGATGGAGCAGGCACTGGAGCGGATGCGCCCCCTGATCGGCTTTGCGGGCACCTGGACCGATATGGAAACCTATCTACCCGACGGCTGGGACGCTGATCCGGTGCGCAGGCGTTCGGCCACGGCGGCGACGTTTGCTGCCTCGTTGGAATTGGTGAAAGAAGGACATATGGAGATCAAGCAAAGCGAGACCTTTGCCCCGATCCATTTGCGCAAGAGGACCGAAACACGTGACTGACGCCCCCCAAGACGATGGCACCGGCACCCTGTTCGAAGCTCCGCCCATGGCCGAGCAGGAGAGGATGGTCGAAGCCGTTTTGTTTGCCAGCGCCGAGCCAGTGACTATTGCGGATCTCGAAGCGCGGATGCCACATGGAAGCGACGCCGCGCAGGCCGTCGAGACGCTCAAGAAACGTTATGAGGGGCGCGGCGTGCGTGTCGTGCAGGTGGGAGAGGCCTGGGCGATCCGCACCGCCCCCGATCTGGGCTTCCTTATGCAAAAAGAAACAGTTGAGACCCGCAAGCTGAGCCGCGCGGCCATCGAAACACTGGCCATTGTCGCCTATCACCAGCCTTGTACACGGGCCGAGATCGAGGAAATTCGCGGCGTTTCGGTTTCTCGCGGGACGATTGACCAGTTGCTTGAGATGGAGTGGATCAGGCTGGGCCGACGCCGCATGACACCGGGCCGCCCCGTGACCTTTGTGGTCACGCCCGAGTTTCTGGATCATTTCGGGTTGGAAAATGCCCGCGATCTGCCGGGTCTCAAGGAGTTGCGCGCCGCCGGATTGCTCGAAAACCGCCCGCCTCCGGGAGCTGCACCGCTGGGCGAAGGGCGGGAAGAGGAAGAAAACGAGGAACAGACCGAGCTGTTCGAGGAAGAGTGATCGAGCGGTCCTTTTTTTGCCGCAGAAAGCGTTTATGGTAGCGCGCAGGATACGGAGTTGAGCTAATGAACGCCAATCGGATCATCGACATGGTAATACGTCAGATCACACGGCGCCTTGTGAAGCACGGGGTCGACAAGGGGATTGATCTGGCCAGCCGCGTTGGGCGCAAACCGGATCAGCCAGCGGATGCGTCGCACGATCCCGACGTGGACCGGCATATGCGTGATGGTGCTGCGCGACAAAAGCAGAATGCCAACCAGATGCGCCAGATGACCCGACAGATGCGCCGGTTCATCAAGTTCTGAGTATCAATCCGCTGGCTTGAAATGTTTGGACAGTTTCAGCCCCTGACCCTGATAATTCGAAGCAATGCCAGCGCCATATAGCTGCGTTGGCATCTCTGCCATCTTCTCGTAGACCAGCCGCCCGACGACTTGCCCGTGTTCCAGCACGAAGGGGGCCTCGTGGCAACGCACCTCAAGCACCCCGCGTGATCCTGCGCCACCCGCTTCGGCATGGCCGAAACCCGGATCGAAGAAACCAGCGTAGTGGACGCGGAACTCCCCCACCATGGCCAGATACGGGGCCATTTCGGCGGCATACATCGGCGGGATATGAACCGCTTCACGGCTGACGAGAATGTAGAACGCACCCGGATCAAGGATGATGCGCCCATCTTTGGTGCGTACCTCTTCCCAATATTCCTGTGGATCATATTCGCCAATCCGGTCCAGATCGATCACGCCAGTATGGGGTTTGGCGCGATACCCGACCAGATCGGTATCCGGCAGTTGCAGATCGACCGAAAAGCCCAGACCATCCTGAATGACGGCCGGTCCGTCGACCAAAGGTGTTTGTTTATGCAAGGTGGTCAGTTCCGCGTCGCTTAGTACAGCCTGACCCTTGCGGAACCGGATCTGGTTCAGCCGCATGCCGGGACGCACCAGAACCGAGAAGGACCGCGGGCAAATCTCCGCATATAGAGGGCCTGTATAGCCTGCGGGAACCCGGTCAAACTCGGTGCCCCCATCGGTTATGGTGCGCGTCAGCAGGTCAAGCCGCCCGGTCGAGCTTTTGGCGTTCGCCACCGCGCTGACGTCCTCGGGCAGGGCGAGTGATTCCATCAGTGGCACAAGATAGACGCAGCCCTTTTCCAGAACGGCCCCGTCAGTGATGTCGATGCGGTGCATCTCGAATTCAGTCAGCCGGTCCGCAACAGACCGTCCTTCTCCGGCCAGAAACGAAGCGCGAATCCGATAAGCCACTGTCCCCAAACGTAGATCTAGACTGGCGGGTTGGACTTGCGCGGGGATGACATCCGGGTTTGCGGTGATCTCACCACGCGCGATCATCGCCTCAAGCTGCTGATTTGGGCAAACACCTGTCATCTCGATCCCCTCTGCTGCCAGAGCGGGATCTGGCCTATGTGCCATAAACGTCGGTGTGATTTGGTCGGGCTAGCAGGACTCGAACCTGCGACCTTCCGTCCCCCAGACGGACGCGCTACCAGGCTGCGCCATAGCCCGACGTTGGGGTGTTCATAAAG
>JAUHYC010000019.1 GCA_030426685.1 Alphaproteobacteria bacterium | reverse complement strand
CACGAAGCACTCTATTCAGCGGCCGGACGAAGCCTGACCAACGATCTGCTGTATCGGGTGTCCCTGCAATCCGATCGCTACATCCGGATGCATCTGAGCGTGACACAGCAGCGCGGACAGGCGCGCACCGAACACCGTGAATTGCTCAGGCGTGCCCAAGCCGGTCAAGTGGACGCGGCGTGTGCATTGTTGGCGACTCATATCGGACGGACCAAGAAAGAATTGATTACGCTGATGACAGCCCGCCGCGCCGCGGGGACCGAACCCTCCTGACTGGGCCTGTGCCGCGTGACAGGGGCGGGGGGACCGGAAGTTTTACCAGGGCTTGCAACGATTGCCGCCGCAATTGTGAATGTTCCCGGCATACGTTCCATTTCTTTCCTCCACGGGCTATGTCAGGTCAGACCAATCGGGTCCGGTCCCGTATCAAAGCAAACACACAGGTCGCGATCTATTCGATGAGTGTTGAAGTGAGTTCCGAACAGGCCGTGCGCGGCGCGATCCAGACCCATTCGAAACGGATCTGGCGGTTTGGGCTTGCTCTGTCAGGTGCATCAGATATCGCAGACGATCTGTTGCAGGCCACAGCTCTGCGCGCATTGGAGAAACACCATCAGGTAACGTCCCACGAGCGGCTGGACAGTTGGTTGATGATGATCTGCCGCTCGATCTGGCTGAATGAGATCCGCGCGCGTTCGGTTCGCAAGGCACAGGCTCTGTCTGTGACACCCGAGACCGAGTTGATTGCTGCCGTGCCGGATGCGGAAACGAATATTTTCGCCGCTCAGGTGTTTACTCAAGTGATGCAATTGCCTGAAGCGCAGCGCGAAACCGTGATGCTGGTGTTTGTCGAAGGATACAGCTACCGCGAAGCGGCCGAAATGCTGGACGTCCCCATCGGCACGATCATGAGCCGGCTGTCCAATGCGCGGCAAAAACTGAAATCCGTGATGCAGCAGGACGCGGCCGACACTGTTCAACGGGGTGGCAAATGAAGTACTCAGACAAGACGCTTCTGGCCTATCTGGAAGGCAGTTTGGACGCCACCGAAGCGCAAGCAATTGAGGATGCGGTGGCCGAAGATCCCACGCTTGAGGCGCGTCTTATGGTGTTGGACTCGATTGCCGCGATGGTTCAGCAATCGTTTGAAAGGGTCCCGGCCGATACACCTCGTGTTGATTTGCCCGTGCGCTCACCAGTGCAGCACACAGGCGGCCCGCTGCGTCTGCTGGCCGTAGCGGCCTCTGTCGCGGTCATCGCAGTATCCACCACTTATTGGATCATGCGCCCGACCGATCTGGGTTGGGCAGAACAGGCCGCGATCTATCAGTCGCTCTATGCCCCAGAATCCATCGCCACCCTAGACAACTCACCCGAAGCACTAGATGCGCAATTCTCCCTTGCCGAGGCGCAGTTGGGCCGGTCGCTGAAACGGGATGTTTTGCAGAGCCTGCCCGGGCTCGATCTCAAACGGGCGCAAGTACTTTCATTCAAAGGCAAACCTCTGGTGCAGATCGTTTTTGCGGACGCGCAGGGCCAGCCCTTTGCGTTCTGTGTCATCCGTCAGGGAGAGGGTACTCCGGCCAGGGATGTGAATCTTGCCGTGCTGAACGGTCTGGCGACGGCTACCTGGGCGCGCGACGGTTATGGTTACATGCTGCTGGGCAGTGACCCGCAGACCGCCCTGGATGGGGAGTTGGAAATTCTGACCGGAGCCTTCACTGGCTGATGACGCGGAATACCTCTTGTGAACCTCTGCAAATGGCCGAAGAATATCGGCTATGACACCTAAATCTCTGACACCGGATGATGAAGACGAGGCCGCCGAAGAGGGGCCGCGCAGTATTTATGACACTGATCCACCCGATGATGAGGATTTGTGGTTCCTTCCTCCAGCAGACGAGGACGATCCCGAGGATTTTCTGACTGCGGCTACAAAGCCGGAACAGAGCCTACTGTTCGATCCCAGAGACTGGCGCGCGGCGCAATCCGATCTGTCAGTCGAACTTGCCGACCTCGCCGTGACCTTCGGTGCGCTCGATGAACGGCTGCATGCAGGTCCTGCGGGGTGGGGGCACCGTCTGGCTTTGATGGAAGTGTCAGATCTGGGTTGGTGGACCGGTGATCGGATCGGTGTTGACCGACTGGCGCTTTGGACCGGGCTGCGGATTGGCGCTACCGGAGATGATGTGCAGGCGCTGTTCCGGGCGGGTTGGGCCGTGCGACGGCTGACCACAGGCGCAACGCCCTCAGAAGGCGGTTGGGAGACCGGGCTGACCGCTTTCCTTGATCGGCAAGCGCAGGGGATTGAGGAGGTTCCCGAAGCGGTGGCCGATCTGGCCGAGGTCATGCGCAGCGCCGAAGGATTACACCCGGTGACCCAGGCCGCGGTTGGCTTTCATGCCTGGCGCGCATTTTCCCCCGGCATCGGTCAGGATACCGAGGCCGCGATTGTCGCGGCGCGCCATGCCGCTACGATGGGTCGGGGCGGGGCGTTGTTCATGCCGCTGGCTCTGTCAGGGCCGGGCGCATTGCGCGGGGCCGGTGCGCCGGGCGAAAAGCTTTCGGCCTGGATGCGCGGGATCGGTCAGGCCTCACTGGCGGCGTTGTTGCATTTGGACCGGATCAGTACTTGGGAGACGCGCGCGCGCGACGCGACATCAGACCTGAGCGGGCGCACTCCGCCCGTATTGATCGATGCCTTGACGGCATGGCCCATGGTGTCCGCACCGCTGGCCCAAGAACTCACCCAATCCTCACGCGCTGCTGTTCAGCGAAATCTGGATAAGTTCACCCGAAGGGGATTGATCCGCGAAGTCACGGGACAAGGACGGTATCGCGTCTGGACCGCAGATTTGTGACTGCCCAGACTGCAACCCGGGCAGTCGAAGTTTTCAGAACCAGCGACCAACCGCCATGGCTGACGGGGCCAGGGCGGTTGCGTCGGACATTGCAGACATCACCTGATAGATAACCTGAGCGTCTGAGGGCGCATCAAAGCCCAGAAACCGGGTGTTCCCGCCGCCGTTTCCGCTCAGCACCGGGGATGTGCCGGGTGCAAATGCAATTGGATAAACCCAGGTCGCCGCTCCGCTGGCAAATAGCGTACCTGTAGCAGACGTAGCACCCGCTGGGTTGAGCGTTGCGGTACAAATCTGGGTTCCGTCAGCAAAGCGCACATAATCGCCATTTGCATTGCTGCCCCGCTCGATCACGGCGCCACCTGGTGTACCACCACTTTCCGAAACCACACCCAACACATTGCCCGGCCCGTACCCGTAATCGGCTCGCATCAAGCGACCAGGTGTGGTGTCTTCGGCATTGTTTTGAATGCTCGTCCCGCTGGCTATGCCGGTAGTGGCATCAATCCGCAACGCCTCGGTCCAATTGCTACCATCGGGTGAGACCTTTATCGAGAAATCGGTGTTTCCGGACAGGCCCATCTCGGCATGGCCTGTCCAGTTCGATTGGAACAAGAGCGAGGCCGTATCGCCTGAACCTGCCTTGTTGATCTTCAATTGATGCCCGCCACCTTCGTGGGTCAGAAGCGTGGCCGGGCTGCGTACTGCGAGACGGTTGGTGCTGTCGGACCCCGTCGCGATACCAACTCCGGTCAGGTTCTGAGTGCTGACCGGCGGGTCAATCCATGCCGCGCCATCCCAAACCTTTATCTGGTCCGAACTCAGATCCCAGGCCCGCCATCCCGTGCCCGGTGCCATGAAATGCCAGGCATTGTCGAGCCACGCCGCCAGCTTGCCCGCCTGGCCGCTCCAATCTCCGGTAGGGGACGTTCCCAGTGCATGGATTTCACCCTGACCCGGTGCAGCAGGTGGGTTAGTGGCATTCAGCGTGGTAACACTCAGCTGCACAACCAGATCAAGTACCCGGAGCGCCTCGTTATGGGTGACGTGTTTCTGGGCTTGCGCGGGTTGCAGATAAGGCAGATCCAAACGGGGTGAGTTTTGTGGCACGGGTGTTCTCCTGTGGCTGTCGGTCCGACGATGATTGCGCGCCACCCTGCAGTGATCCGCGTAAATCCCGCCTGACCGGGCCGAACGCCCCAGTTGCGATGTGTTAACTCACTACCCCGATTAATTGCGTGCGTAGATATCTTCGTATCGGATAATGTCGTCTTCACCCAGATAGGTGCCGGTTTGCACTTCGATCAAAACCATCGGTACTTTGCCGGGGTTCACCATCCGATGTACCGCGCCCAGCGGTACATAGACCGACTGATTTTCAGACACGAGCTGAACCTGATCGTCAATTGTCACCTCTGCCGTGCCTTCCACGACGATCCAATGCTCAGAGCGGTGGTGGTGTGATTGCAGGCTCAGCGACGCGCCGGGATGTACATGAATACGTTTGACCTGAAACCGGTCGCCGATGACCAGGCTTTCGAACCAACCCCATGGGCGGTGATCAACAGGTAGGGATTCTGCCTGTTTCGCCCCTTTGGCCTTCAGCGCGGCGACGGCCTGTTTGACGTCCTGCGCACGGTCCATGCTGGCCACAAGAACCGCGTCGGGCATTGCAACGGTGATCACATCCTCAAGCCCCATTGCAACAACTTCCTGCGCAGGCGATTCCGACCGCACCAGCACATTGCGGCAGTCAATGGTGGTAACCTCGCCAGAAGTTGCGACGCCATTGGCATCCGGATTGCTCAACTCTTGCACAGCGGACCAGCTGCCGACATCAGACCATCCTGCGGCATAGGGTACAACACTGAGGTTGCTGGCCTTTTCCATCACAGCATAGTCGATTGAGATGTCCTGAACAGTGTTCCAGGTCTTGGGATCAAGCCGCAGGAAGCCCAGATCGGACTGTGCCCGCTCAACTGCTTGTCTGACTGGAACAACAAGATCAGCGGCGTGTTGGTCAAACGCAGCAAGGATGTCGCGCACCGCAAACAAGAAGATGCCTGAGTTCCAGAGATAGCTGCCATCAGCCACCATGGCTTTGGCGTCATCGAGGTTGGGCTTTTCCACAAACCGGTCCAATGGCACTGCAACCCCGGACGTGTCGGGCGTCTGGCGCAGTTTGAGATATCCATACCCCGTTTCGGGTCGGTCAGGGGTGATCCCGAACGTCACCAGATCACCGCGCTGTACAATGGTGCGCGCACCTTCGGCCACAGCGGCGTGGAAGGCGGATGTATCGGGGATGACGTGATCCGAGGATGCCACAAGCATCACCGCATCGGGTTCAACCGATGCAAGGTGCAGCGCCGCGGCCAGTACGGCGGGGGCAGTGTTGCGCCCTTCGGGTTCAATCAGGATCGGGCCGGGATCGACCCCGATCTCCATGAGTTGCTCGGGTACCACAAAACGAAAGGCTTCGTTGGTCAGAATCAACGGTTTAGCATAAGGCGTTGCAGATGGTCCGCGTAAGCGATCCGCACATTGTTGCAGCAGGCTGGTTTCACCAATCAGCGGCACGAACTGCTTGGGATAGCTTTTTCGCGACAAGGGCCAAAGCCGCGTCCCAGAGCCGCCACACAAGATGACGGGATGGACTTTGCTCATGTTTGCTGCTCCCTCAGAATGCGTTGCGCCTAAGAATCCGCAATAAATACCAATTGCACAACACGCTATTGGGCAGCGCGATCCGAGGTGACGATGTCGTGCAGATACCGGCTCAGGTC
The DNA here is from genome assembly GCA_030426685.1 of Alphaproteobacteria bacterium. Classification (GTDB taxonomy): domain Bacteria; phylum Pseudomonadota; class Alphaproteobacteria; order Rhodobacterales; family Rhodobacteraceae; genus Ruegeria. The sequence goes on along the minus strand of JAUHYC010000019.1, from coordinate 56,308 downwards.
GTCGCGCAGGTCGTCACGGGCCAGCGCGAAGGACACTGTTGCCTGCAGGAACCCGGCTTTTGAACCGCAATCGAACCGCTGACCATCGAATTTGTACCCAAACACCGGCACCCCGTTGGTGATGTCCTCTGCAATGGCATCAGTCAGCTGGATTTCTCCGCCGCTGCCTGCCTTCATCTGGTTCAGATTATACAGCACCGAAGGGCCCAGAATATAGCGGCCGATTACAGCGAGGTTCGAGGGTGCGTCCTCGGGATTTGGTTTTTCGACCATCCCCTTTGCCCGCACAACGGTACCTACGTTATTGCCCGTGTCCAAAATTCCATATGAGCTTGTTTTTTCATTGGGGACCTCCATGGCGGCAACCATATTACCACCGGTTTCCTCATAGGCCTCGACCATCTGCTGCAGACAGGGCTTGTCAGCGGCGATCACGTCATCGGGCAGCATCACCGCAAAAGGTTCATCACCGATCAAACGGCGTGCACACCAGACCGCATGGCCCAGCCCCAGTGCTTTGTGCTGCCGGATATACGCAATCGCGCCGCTTTCCATGTTGGTCGCGTTCAGAATCTCAAGAAGCTCATCTTTGCCCTTGGATCTGAGGTCCTGTTCCAGCACCAGATTGTGGTCAAAATAATCTTCGAGTGCCGATTTCCCGCGTGAGGTCACAAAGATGAATTCCTTGATCCCGGCCGCGCGCGCCTCGTCAATAGCATACTGGACCAACGGACGGTCGACCAATGTCATGATTTCTTTCGGCACCGATTTGGTCGCTGGTAAAAACCGAGTCCCCATTCCCGCAACAGGAAAAATCGCCTTGGTGACCTTGCGTGTCATGTTCCCTCTCAAATTCGATGCATGTCTGGCAGTTGCTCGTGGCGCCGAGGCTTCCACATATGACGTAAATCCGTATCAATCAATCGCGCCAGGCATCCTTGACCTGAACCGGATGAAATTTGCCATCAACAACGGGGAAAAGTCAAAACTAATCCATATTTCTAGTGTGCAATTGCACCCTCTGACCCACCTAAAGTCAGAGGGTGCGAAAGATCAGCCATTGGCCATGATCGTCTCAAGCGGGTCATGCTCGGCCACAAAATGATCCGGCGCGATTTCGCTGAGCTGTGGAACGTAGTCCGATTGGCCCGCCGACAACCGGCTGGGCAAGAACCGCAGCGCTGCTTTGGGATCCATTGGCGAGGGTAATTCACCCGGTAGTTTAAGCCTTTGGCGGCTCCGCTCCACATCTGGATCGGGGATCGGCACCGCGGAAATCAGTGACTTGGTATAGGGGTGAACTGGCTCAGAGCAGATCACCTCACCATCGCCGAGTTCCACGATCCGGCCCAGATACAGGACCATGATCCGGTTTGAAACCGCCCGCACGACAGACAGATCGTGGCTGATGAAGATCATCGACAGGCCGAACTCTTGTTGCAATTCGCGCAACAATTCCACGATCTGCGCCTGAATGGACACGTCGAGAGCCGAAACGGCTTCGTCACAGATGATCAACTTTGGTTTGTTGATCATCGCCCGTGCGATTCCGACCCGCTGGTTTTGACCCCCCGACAGCTCATGTGGATAGCGGTTGATCATGTTGGCTTTCAGCCCGACCCGCTCCATCATCTCGGCGACCATTTCTTTGCGTTCACGCTCAGTCAGGTCGGGGCGATAGGTTTTTAGCGGCTCAGCAATCGAGGCCGAGATCGTCATCCGCGGATCAAGGCTGGCAAGTGGGTCCTGGAACACGATCTGCAGGTCTTTGCGGTACTTGTTCAGTTCAGCCCGTTTCAGCCCGACGATCGGGTGGCCCAGCCAACTGACATTGCCCGCGCTGGGTTCGATCAGTTGCAAAACCGCTCGTGCCAGGGTGGATTTTCCGCAACCGGATTCTCCGACTACACCCAGTGTTTCACCCTTGCGGATGTCAAAGCTTACACCATCGACGGCTTTTAGCGGCACTTTGTGCCCGAACAGTCCGCCTGAAACATGGATGGGAAAATGAACCTTGACGTCATCGACCTTGAGCAGAGGTTCTTCAACCTGAGGCAGCGCTTTTGGCGCGTCGCCCGCATCAATACGCGGCATCGCTTCGAGCAGAGTGCGTGTGTATTCGTGCTGCGGCGCCCGGAAGATTTCGCGCGTGTCTCCGGCTTCGACAAACTCACCCATGCGCATGACCTGAATGCGGTCACACATCCGTGCCACGACACCCATGTCGTGGGTGATCAGCGCAATGGCTGTGCCTTCGTCCTTTTGCAACCGTACCATCAGGTCCAGAATGTCGGCTTGAACGGTTACATCCAGCGCCGTAGTGGGTTCATCCGCAATCAGCAGCTTGGGATTACACAGCATCGACATCGCGATCATGACCCGCTGGCGCATCCCACCCGACAGCTCGTGCGGGTACTGATCCAGACGGCGCGCAGCCTCGGGGATGCGCACGCGGTTTAGCCAATCCAGACACCGCGCCCGCGCGGCCGAGCCCTGCAGACCTTCGTGTACCTGAAGCACTTCGCGCATCTGTTGACCGATCCGCAGGTGCGGAGTCAGGGCTGTCAGCGGATCCTGAAAGATCATGCCGACGTCATCGCCGCGAATCTTGTTTAGTTTGTTGACCGGCAGGTTCAGGATTTCCGCGCCGTTCAGCATCGCCGAACCCAACGCACGACCGGCCGGGGGAAGGAGACCCATTGCAGCCATGAAGGTCTGGCTTTTGCCCGACCCGCTTTCGCCCACGATGCCCAGGCACTCACCGGGGTTGATGTCGAAACTGATGCCCTTGACGGCCTCAACCACACCATCGGGGGTATCGAACTGGACGCTCAGGTCCTTGACGGAGAAAAGACTCATATCAGCGATCCTTCGGGTCCAGAGCATCACGCAACCCATCGCCGATGAAGAACATCGTGATGATGATGGTGACATAGAAAGTCAGTGGGTAAATCAATTGCCAAAGCGTGCCATAACTCATGGTGCCAGCCCCTTCGGCGATCAGACGTCCCAGCGAGGTGTAGGGTTCCGAAATCCCAAGTCCGAGGAACGAAATAAAGCTCTCGGTCAGGATCATTTCAGGCACCAGAAGCGAGGCATACACGATCACGACACCCAGCAGATTGGGGAGGATGTGGCGGTACATGATCGTGAACTCGCTGACGCCGGCAGCGCGCGCTGCTTCGATGAACTCACGGTTTTTCAACGTCAGGGTCTGCCCTCGCACGATCCGCGCCATAGTCAGCCAACCAACGGCACCAAGCGCGATGAACAGCATGAAGAATGATCGCCCCGCCACGACAAGCAGCAGAATGATGACCAAAGTTGCCGGAATCGCCAGCAGGATATCGACGAAGCGCATCATGACGCTGTCGGTGCGACCACCGATGTAACCGGCGGCGATACCATAGCAGGTACCCACGATCAGCGCGGTTGCGGCCCCGATCAGGCCGACCAGCAGCGACGTTGTGGTCGCCTGAATGACGCGGCTGTAGAGGTCGCGACCCAGATCGTCGACGCCGAAATAGTGCCCGGTTTCGATTGAGGGCATGCCCATTCCGCGCACGTCGCCCATGACGTTCCAATCGATCTCTTCGTTGCTCCAGGCCGCGAAGTATGGACCGATGATGGTGAACAGAACGATCAGCGCCAGAATGAAGACACTGGCCATTGCTGCCTTGTTGCGGACAAAACGCATCCGTGCGTCCTGCCAGAGTGAACGCCCCTGAATGACCGTGTAATCGGTGATTTCTTCGGCCAGATGGGCGGCTTTTTGTGATTTTCCAAGCATTGCCAGCCCCTCAGTAGCGGATTTTTGGATCGAACCAGGCATAAGCCAGGTCGGTCAAAAGGTTCACGATGACGGTCAGCGCCCCATAGAGGATCGTAACCCCCAGCAGTACGGCATAGTCACGCGACAAGGCCGAACCGACATAGGCCTGACCCAGGCCACCAGTCGAAAAGTAGATGTCGACGAAGACCGAGCCGGTCAGCACGTAGACAAAAACCGGACCCAGATAGGACACGACGGGCAACAACGTGGGCTTAAGCGCATGACGCCAGATCACGGTTCTGGTCGGCAATCCCTTAGCGCGGGCGGTGCGGATGAAGTTCGAGTTCAGAACCTCCAACATCGACGACCGCGTGATCCGCGCGATGGACCCCATATAGGATGTCGCAAGCGCAATTACCGGCATCACCAGATACTGCCATTGACCTCCGTGCCATCCGCCGCCCGGCAACCAACCCAGCCACAGGGTGAAGGTCAGGATCAGGATCGGGCCCATGATGAAGTTCGGCAGCGCCTGTGCGGCGATCCCCAGACCAACGGCGAAATAGTCGATCCATGTATTGTGCCGGATTGCAGCAGCAATCCCCAGGCTGACACCGACGGCCGTCGCGAAAAGGAACGACAGAGAGCCATAGGTCAGCGAGATCGGGAAACCTTGCGCGATGATGTCATTGACGTCCCGGTCCTTGAATTTGAAGGACGGGCCGAAGTCAAAATGTACGACGATGTTGTACAGATAGTCCCAAAGCTGTTTCCACAGCGGTTGGTCCAGCCCGTACCGCGCCTCGATATTGGCCAGAACCTGCGGCGGCAAAGGCCGTTCCGAGGTGAAAGGCCCGCCGGGCGCAACATGCATCAGAAAGAAACAGGCGACGATCAGCAACAGGATCGTCGGAATGGCGACCAGCAGCCGCCGCACACTATAGGCAAGCATTGTTCTGCCCCCATGTTTATTGGCCCTGCCCCGGGCAATCCCGGGACAGGACGTGGTTCAAAGACGATTATTCGGCGAGTTTGTACAGGTTCTTCGAGTACCAGTTCTGCTCGACATTGTTCACCGGCCAGTTCCCGACATCGCTGTCCATCATGTAGACACCGGCATAGTGATAGATCGGGATCACAGGAGTTTCCTGCGCGATGATGCGCTCAACCTCAGTGTAGAGCGGTGCCGGATCGTCCGAAGTTTTGGCTTCGGCCAGCAACTCGTCAACGCGGGCGTTGTTGTACTTGCCGTCGTTATAACCCGAGTCTGACTGCAGCAGGTCCAGGAAGGTCGAGGCTTCGTTGTAGTCACCGCACCATGCGCCGCGCGCCAGCTCAAAGTTCTGGTTGCCACGCTCTTCCAGGAAGACCTTCCATTCCATGTTGGCCAGCTCGGCATTGACGCCCAGCTTCTGCTTCCACATCTGGCTTAGGGCCACCGCGACTTTCTTGTGGTTTTCCGCAGTGTTGTAAACCATCTGGAAGCTCAGCGGGTTATCCGGGCCATAGCCGGCCTCGGCCAGAAGTTCCTTGGCCAATTCGTCACGTTCGGCCTGGCTCATCGATGCCATTTCAACGTCCGGAACGGTGAAGCCCGCTGTTGCCTCGGGCGCAAAGGTGTAGGCCTCGGGCTGACCACCCGCCAGGACCTTTTCGGTGATAATCGAACGGTCGACAGCCAGCGACAGGGCCTGACGGACATTCGGGTCCTTGAAGGCTTCGGGGCCACCGTCGGACAGGTTGAAGGTGTAATAGTAGTTACACAGGCGCGGGAAGCTGATGGCCTCGTCCGGGTGCTCTTCCTTCAGGCGCGGGTACTGGCCAGCGGGGATTTCGGTGCGGTCCAGCTCACCGGCCAGATAGCGGGTCAGGGCGACGTTTTCGTCGTTGATCACAAGCGCCACAACCTTGTCGATGATGGTGTTGTCGTTGTCCCAGTACATCTCGTTGCGTTCACGCACCGAGCGTTCCTGCGGCAGATGCTCGGTCAGGACATAGGCGCCGTTCGAAACGATATTCTCGGGCTTGGTCCAGGCATCGCCGAACTCTTCGATCACTTTCTGCGGGGCAGGGAAGGTGGTCGAATGCGTGGTCATCTGCGGGAAATAGGGCAGGGGCGCGGACAGGCGAACCTCAAGCGTCTTGTCGTCGATGGCCTTGACACCCAGATCGTCAACCGATGCGTTGCCCGCGATGATTTCAGCGGCGTTCTCGATCGACATCAGTTCCATGAACCATGCGTAGGGTGAGGACAGTTCAGGATCGACAGCACGTTTCCAGGCGAAAACAAAATCACCTGCAGTTACCGGATCACCATTCGACCATTTCGCTTCATCGCGCAGGGTGAAGGTGTAAACATCTTTGGTGTCATTGACGGTGTAGCCTGTTGCAACGCCGGGAACGAGGTTTCCGTCTTCGTCCTGGTTCATCAGACCTTCGAACAGATCGCGCACGATCTCGGCGCCAGAGACATCTTCGACAACCTGCGGATCGACCGAGCTGTGCTCGTCCAGAATGCGATAGGTGAAGGTCTGATCATCAGCCAGCGCCTCGCCTGTTTTCGGATGCGTACCGGCGGCAAAAGCGGCACCGGTGATCATGGTCGAGCTGAGTAGCCCTGCCAGCGAAGTCCGTATGATTTTGTTCATTTGTGTTTTCTCCCATTTATTGGTTTCTGATGACCATACCACTGGCGTGATACAGCTCGTCTACCAGTGTGTCTCCGGCATTATCTGTGGCGTCGCTTTGATCTAGATCGCGACAGAGTCAGAAATTTCGAACTCTGGGCGACAGGCAATGTCGGAACTTCAACCGCGAAAGTTGTCTTTCACTGCCGCGAACCGTGCTGGTTTTTCGGCAAAGGTAAAGAGTTTTGGGGGTAATTGTTTGGACAAAGGTCGAATGAAACCGTAACAGGCGCTGCTTTCGAAATATAATTCTGAAACACTTCACTGTCATGACATTTTCTTGAAGCCCAACATATCGGCCAAGGTGAATGGGTTCTGCAAAGTACAAGCAATTGACGAATCAGTCCCTGCTTTAGGGCTTCAGCCGGGACTTCATTCCTGCCTCGGGGAAACAGGTGGGTGGGCGTCCCGTCGCCTCTTGCCAGCGCCCGATCGAGCGGCGGGTTTTGTAGCCCGGCAACCCATCGACGCCACCCACATCATGGCCCTGCTGAACCAGCGCCTGCTGCATCCGGGCAATGTCTGATCGGTAGAGCCCGCCGACCTTGCCCCAACGACCGCTGAAATCTCCAACACCATATTGGATGCGATCTCCGACATGCCCGACAAACAATGCATAGAGATCACTCGTGTTGTAGTCCTTGAGGACATAGAAATTCGGGGTCACGACAAATGCGGGTCCATTGCGGCCCGCAGGCATCATCAGATAACCTTCGGCCGCCAGCTCATGCGCCGGGAAAGGTCGGCCAGAGACCCGGGTAATACCCATGGAGGCCCAATCGCGGATCGGACGACCCTGATCTGGCCCCTCCAGCGCGCACGAGATACCGGGCGGTACATTGACCTCAAAACCCCAATCGCGGCCCGCCACCCAACCATGTTGCGCAAGATAATGGCCGATCGAGGCGATTGTATCCGCCTCAGAGCGCCAGATATCGGCGCGCCCATCCCCGTCGCCATCCCTTGCATAGGTCAGAAAGCTGGTCGGCATGAACTGCGGCTGCCCAAGCGCCCCAGCCCAGCTGCTATTGAGGTTGGCAACATGCCCCGCTTCGGCAATCTGCAACGCCGCAATCAGTTCTGCGGTGAAATAACTGGACCTCGTACTCATGAAGCCTTTGGTGCCCAGGACCTGAAACGCATTGTGGCGGATGGGCACTTGCCCATATCCGCTCTCACGCCCCCAAATGGCCAGGATGATGCGCGCGGGCACGCCGGTTTCGGTCTCTACCCGCGCCAGCGTATCCGAATGACGATGGGCCATCTTGCGCCCCATCGAGGTCGCGCCCCGAACCGAGCCTGCGTTGAAATAGCGCCCGGGCGAGCCGAACTCGGCCTGCTTTTGGGTCTTTGGAGTTTTTCTGGGTCTTCCTGGCGGTACCAGATCGGGCAGGCCCCAGTTCAGCGTGATCCCGTCAAAGGCGTTTTGGAAGGTGCGTTGCGAAACCCCTTTGGCTTTGGCCTGCGGCCAGATGGTATTTTGCAGCCAGCTCTGAAACTGCCGCTCAACTGCCGCGCGATCCTGCGCAGGCGCCGACGTTGCTAGCAGCATCAAACAAAAAAGGGTCAAGATCCAACGCATCCTGTTTGATCTCGCGCGCACCGCTGTCGAAGTCAACAGCGCGGTTGGGTGCGTTCTCGGAAAAGACCTTGAGAAATTCTTTGACTCTGCCGATAGTTGCCGGGAAACCCGGCAGCAAAAGGATCAGCAGGCGTGACCATTTTACGGATCTCTCCTGTCACATTGCCAGTAGTGGCAGCCTTTGTTGCGCTGCTGGTGTCTGCGCAAATCGCGGGGGCGAGCGACAGCTTTATGGACCCTCAAGGCCCTATAGCGGCGGTGCAGAAAACGCACCTTTTGCGGGCGACGGCGCTGATCCTGATCGCCGTGGTCCCTGTTCTGGTGCTGGTGCCCCTGATAGCCCTGCGATATCGCCGGCGCAAAGATGGAGGCGCGGCTTACAAGCCGCATTGGGACTTTTCGGCAGGATTAGAGATGCTGATGTGGGGCATACCGGTCGTGATTGTAGCAATCCTGTCGTTCTACCTGTGGAAAGCGACGCACCGCCTTGATCCCTATGCCGCACCCTTTGGCGATGATCCGGCGCTACGGGTACAGGTTGTGGGGCTGGACTGGAAATGGCTGTTCATCTACCCGGATCTCGGCATTGCCAGCGTCGGAGAGCTTGGCATTCCCACCAATCAAAAAGTGGCGTTAACCCTGACCACCGATACGGTGATGCAGTCTTTCCTCATCCCAGCATTGGCCGGTCAAGTCTACGCAATGCCGGGTATGACAACACAACTTCATCTGGTTGCCGACAGGCCCGAGACGATGTTGGGAAAGAATACCCAATATAATGGCCGCGGATTTACCAAGCAAAAGTTCCAGACTGTCGCCATGCTGCCCGATGAATTCAATACCTGGGTCGAGAAGCTGCAGGCCGACGGCATCTTGTTGGACTCGGCCACTTATCAGACACTGGCGATGCGCAGCGACCGGGATGAGGTGCAGGCCGCGCTTGGAACTGCCCAAATGCCCGCAAATGCGCTCTATTTCAGATTGGATGATGGCGATCTGTTCCGCAACATCCTGCACAGATACCACAGCGGGGATCCACTGCCGCTTGAGAAACAGCCCGGCACAACAGAATTCGGTCAGGAGGCGAGCCAATGACATCGACCGATTCCGCATTCTTTGGCAGGCTTACATGGGATGCTTTCCCCATAACCGGTCTGATACAGAACCCCAGCGCAAATGAGATCATAGCCAACGCGGCGGCCGCCATCGTGATTGTTGGCGTCGTGGCCGTGGTTAGTGTGCTGACATGGTTTCGCTTGTGGGGGCCGTTGTGGCGAGACTGGCTGACCAGCGCCGATCACAAGAAGATCGGTATCATGTACATCGTATTTGCCATTGTCATGCTGGCACGCGGTGTGCTGGAAGGCGTAGTGATGCGCGCACAGCAAGCGGCAGGACCTGGGGATGGCTTTCTTGAGCCGGAACATTTCGCCGAACTCTTCAGCACACATGGCACGATCATGATCTTTTTCGTGGCTGTTCCTTTTGTCTTTGGTCTGGCAAACTTTTTGGTCCCGCTGATGATTGGCGCACGGGATGTGGCGTTTCCGGTTATGAACCAGATCGGGCTGGGGTTGACCGTCTCGGCTGGCATGATGCTGATGGTCTCGCTGGTGGTCGGAGAATTTTCGACCGGGGGCTGGACGGCCTATCCGCCCTATACCGGCGCGGCCTTCAATCCGGGTGTGGGACCGGATTACTGGATCTGGGCCATCGTCGTTTCAGGCATAGGGACCACGCTGACCGGCATCAACTTTGCCGTCACGATCTACAAGTTGCGCGCACCTGGGATGAAGTTCATGCGGCTGCCGATGTATTGCTGGACGATCATCTGCAGTTCGATCCTGATCATCTTTGCGATGCCGCCGCTTGGTGTTGCTGCGTTGCTGCTGGCCGCTGACCGGTATCTGGATTTCCACTTCTTCACCAATGACCTCGGCGGCAACATGATGAATTATGCCAACCTGTTCTGGCTGTTTGGCCATCCCGAGGTCTACCTGCTGGTTCTGCCCGCCTATGGCATCTATTCCGAGGTTTTTGCGACCTTCTCGGCCAAGCGCCTTTATGGCTACAACTCTCTTGTGATCGCGACCATGTCGATCGCGGTGCTGTCGTTCACGGTTTGGCTGCACCATTTCTTCACCATGGGTCAGAGTGCGCTGATCAATGCAGTGTTCGGTATTGCAACGATGCTGATCGCCATACCGACCGGTGTGAAAGTCTATGACTGGATGGCTACGCTCTGGCGCGGCCGCATCCGGTTTTCGGTTCCGATGTTGTATGGCCTGGCGTTCTTGATGCTGTTCGTCATCGGCGGGCTCAGTGGCGTAATCCTCGCAAACCCGACGGTCGACTATCAGGTGCATAATACTCTGTTCCTCGTGGCCCATTTTCACAACGTGTTGCTGCCCGGTGTTCTGTTCGGCTTGCTTGCGGGGTACAATTACTGGTTCCCCAAAGCTTTCGGCTTTCGCCTCAATGAATTCTGGGGTCGCGTGTCGGTGGCCTGCTGGACGCTGGGATTCCTGCTGACCTTCATGCCGCTCTATTTCGTTGGCTTGATGGGGATGCCGCGCCGGTCATTCAGTTGGGAGGACCCAAGCTTTCACCCTTATATGATCATCGCAGTCATCGGCGCTCTGGTCATCACCTGCGGTCTGTTCTCGATCCTGATCCAGTTATGGGTCAGCATCCGCGACCGCGAGCAAACCCGCGCGCCTGTTGGCGATCCATGGGATGCGCGGACCTTGGAATGGTCGATCCCATCCCCTCCACCACCTTATAACTTTGCCATTATCCCAAAGGTCACCGAACGGGATGACTTTGCTGCGGCGAAAGAACGTGGCGAGGCCTATCCGGCACCGGACGCTTATGAAGATATCGATATGCCGCGCAATACCGGTATCGGCTTTGTCCTATGCGTGTTCAGCGGCATCTGGATGTTTGCCCTCGTCTGGTGGATCTGGTGGCTGGCCGCATTGATGACTGTCTTGATGATATTGGCCGTCATTATCTGGAGTTTCGACACGAGTACCGAAATCACCATCCCCGCCGAAGAGGTGCGTCAAGATCACGAGGCCTGGCTGGCGCTGGTTCACAGCACCCCGGCCGTCGATCGCGACCACGAAAGTGCCCCTGAAAACCGCGGCCTCGCCCGCCCGGATATGGAGGCCGTGACATGAGGCGCGCACCCAGGCACAGCTATCCGGGCATCAACCTCGGAGAAGACCACGCCAGCGCCCATAAGGCGTCTGAGGTTGTCACATTCGGCTTCTGGGTCTTTCTGATGAGCGATCTGGTCTATTTCGGCCTGATGTTCGCCGTCTATATCACCATGATCGACGCGCAGGCGGGTGGGCCAGGGCCGCATGAGCTGTTCGACCTGAAAAGTATCTTTGCCCAGACCCTGATCCTGCTGACCAGCAGCCTTACGGTGGGGCTGGCCATGCTGGCATTGAAATACAACCTGCCTCGCGCACGGATTGTACTGTGGTTCGGTGTGACGCTCGTGCTTGGGCTTTGCTTTCTGGTGCTCGAGGTTCGGGATTTCATGAACATGGCCGCGCAAGGTGGCATCCCTCAGCGCAGCGGGTTCCTTTCGGCCTTCTACGGCCTTGTCCCGCTGCACGGCCTGCATGTGGCAGCAGGTTGTATCTGGCTGCTCATACTTGGCATCCAATTGCGGGTGATGGGAATGACCGATCTGGTGATGTCTCGAGTGGTGCGGCTGGCGCTGTTCTGGCACTTCCTCGATCTGATCTGGATCGGGATCATCACTATCGTGTATTTCGGAGGATTGGCCTATGGATAGACGCACCGAAATGCACCGTCGAGAGCGCCGCCGCTATGTCATCGGCTATGGCGGATCGTTGTTGCTGACACTGGTTGTGTTTGGCATCGCGCATCAATTTGGCATTGAAACCAAGGGTGTTTACCTGACCATCGGCTTGCTCGGGCTGGCCCAGTTGATCTTACAACTGATCTATTTCCTGCATATCGACCGCCGCCGCAGTAGTCGCGAGGATCTTGATCTGATCCTTTTCTCGACGCTGGTGCTGCTAATCATCATCGGCGGGACGATCTGGGTGCTGGGTAATCTTGCACTGCGAATGCATATGCATGTGATGTAACTGGTAACGAAAGCAAACTGTTCAAGAAGCCATTCAAGGCCGTCGATGCCACCCAGTTCAGTGCATTGGTGGATCAGGCCAAGGTCGATCTGGACAGCGCAGTACAACACGCGCAGTCAAACATCCTTTAAATCGATGCGGCACAGGCCACGGTCGAAAATGCGCAATCGGCGCAGAAAAGTCTTGAAAGGGCCAGAGGGTTATTCTCGGACGGTGGTCTGGCACTGGCCACAATAGATCGGGCCACTTCGGAATTTGCGCAAGCCTCAGCCCGGCTGACCACCAGTCAGTCGAACTCGCTGGCTCTGGCTACGATCCCGTTTCTGTTCTTTTGCCGCGCTCCAAGCCCCGAACAACGAGCGGCGGCACCTGTTCACCAGCGTGTCAGGACGAGGCCCAACCACAGCGCAAACCAGCACAGAACAACGCTGAGCAGGATGTTCCCTGCTGCAACAGCGATTGTCCTTTCCCGGTGCAACTGCAGGGATTGATAAGCAAAGCTGGAAAACGTAGTGAACCCGCCGCAAAACCCAAACACCAGCCGTTTTTCTTCTTCTCCCATCTCGACAGTGCCACCAAGATAGCCGATCCACAGCCCCAGCAAGAGGCTGCCCACAACATTTACGATCAGCGTGGAAAAGGGCAGGTCATGCGTCACCCGAAGCGTCAGCCAGTGTCGCAGAACTGCGCCCAACCCTCCGCCCAGTGCGAACATGGCGTGTAGATACAGATCAGTCATTCCGAAATCCCTCGCGAATGACGCCGGCGCCCCAGCGTGTCACCTGCAATCGCCGCAGCAAGGCCAAATACGACCTCAGCACCCAATGCTATGAGCACCAGCGAACTGCCAGCTTCGGCAAGCCGTTCCAACTCGGCCACGAAGGAGGAAAACGTGGACAACCCACCGCAAAACCCGACCGCACCCAGATGCAGCACATGGGCATGAACCTTGTGACGTATCGCGTAGAGCCAGCCGAGTATGAAACAGGCCGCCACATTGATGCCAAATGTTGCGGTGAGGAACGGCGCGCCGGGGATTTCCAATGAAAACAGCTCGCGCAGCAGTGATCCTGCTGCCCCGCCGACAAATACGGCGGTGTACATCAGGGCACGATGCCTGCGGGCAGATGCTGTTGGTGACACTGCGTTTTGATCCTGCTCTGATCTGGGTTTCAACTGGCATACAGATTGCGCCTGCGCGGATCAACCAACCTCATTGCGCCAATCCTTCCCGTTGGTTAGGCAGCAAGGACTTGCAAAGACAGCTTAATTTGTTCCACGGTCAGAGTAAGGGCGGTGTCACAAGGCAATGCCATGCAACCCAGGGAGATCAGGAATGATTGTTCGCAGGCTTTATTATGTCATTAGCTACGTCATTCTGCCTCTGACCCTTCTATGGGGATTTTTCTGGTCACCCGCTTATTGGTTACTCGTTATTCTGATCCCTTACGCGGTGGTCGGTCTCTACGACATGCTGACAACCAGTCATAACGTGCTGAACAACTACCCGGTTCTGGGGCATTTCCGTTACATGCTGGAATTCGTCAGCCCTGAAATTCGCCAGTATTTCGTGGAAACCAATGAAAGCGGGCGCCCGTTCAACAGGATCATCCGGGGATTGGTCTATTCGCGCGCCAAGGGACAGGTTGATACGCAGGCCTTCGGCACCCAGTACGACATCATGAATGTGGGCTATCACCGCGCCAACCATTCGCTTGCACCCAAAGATGTCGCCGAAAGCGAAGAACGGGTGATACTGGGCGGGCCGCAATGCGACAAACCCTATAACGCCTCGCGTCTGAATGTCTCGGCCATGAGCTTCGGTGCGCTCAGCGCAAATGCGATCCGTGCTCTGAACGGGGGCGCGAAGGATGGCGGATTTGCCCATAATACCGGCGAAGGCGGGCTATCACCTCATCATTTGGCCGAAGGGGGCGACATCATCTGGCAGATCGGAACCGGCTACTTTGGGTGTCGTACGCCCGAGGGCGGGTTCGACAAGGACCTGTTCGCCGAAAGGGCAGGGAAAGATGTCGTCAAAGCGATTGAAATCAAGTTATCACAAGGGGCCAAACCCTCGCATGGGGGCGTGTTACCTGCGGCAAAGGTAGACGAAGAAATCGCACTTATCCGTGGCGTTCCGATCCACCAGGACGTGATCTCTCCACCCACGCATTCGGCTTTTGATGGACCGACCGGGTTGATGGAGTTTGTGCAGCACCTGCGCGAGGTGTCCGGTGGCAAGCCTGTCGGGTTCAAACTGTGTATCGGTAAACGATCCGAGTTCATGTCAATCTGCAAGGCGATGCTGGAAACAGGTATACTGCCTGACTTCATTACTGTGGACGGCGCAGAAGGCGGCACGGGCGCGGCTCCGGTCGAGTTCACCAATCGTCTGGGAATGCCTCTGAACGAGGCGTTGATCTTTGTGAATAACTGCCTGCGCGGGATTGGAGTGCGCGACAAGGTGCGCGTGATCTGTTCGGGCAAGGTGGCAACAGGCTTCGATATGGTCGAAAAATTCGCCCTGGGTGCGGACATGTGCAACGCTGCGCGGGCGATGATGTTCGCCGTGGGCTGTATTCAGGCATTGCATTGCAACACCAACCGCTGCCCCTCGGGTGTGGCCACGCAGGACCCGATCCGAGGCCGTGCCGTGAACGTGCCCAAGAAACGGCAGCGGGTGCATCGCTTTCACGACGCCACATTGGAAAGCTTTCGCGAAATTCTGGGCGCGATGGGCAAGGCGAAAGTGTCGGAACTTCGTCCCTCGGACATCCGTCGCCGCACGGCGGATGAGCGTGAACAGTCTTATGCCGAACTCTATAGCTTTGTTGATGAGGGCGCTCTGCTGGGGGAATCAATACCAGCGGAACTGGCAGCCGACTGGAATGCCGCCTCGGCCAGCAACTTCTAGACTTAGCTGGGGAGGTCGCGCGGGTTGTTCTGGGCGTGGGTGTGAATGCGGCGGACGCTCCATTCCACAGCGTCACGCATCGTGTCCCCCAGTGCCTCATCAAAGGCGACGACCAGATCAGGGGTCTGATCGCTGGCCGCCAAGACATTTTCTTCAAACGAGGCGGAGGCAATGATTTTGTCGCTGTATTCGTCAATGATCTTGATGTTGAGGCGCACTTTGACCTGTACGGTTTGGGTGTTATCCGTGCCGGCAATTACATGGCCCTGAAACTCTCGTAGATCCGGCGCGATGACATAGTCGGCCCGCAATCCAACCGTTGACCGCCCAACCGCTGCAACCCTGCCCGAGTTTTCATAACTCTCAACCAGCAGCGTTTGCACAAGGACCGGAGCCCGGTCAGCCCATCTGGCACGCGGTAGATACTGGACCTGCAGCGGCGTCGGTTGAACCGCAATCTGATCCGTATTCACAGCGGCTGTCGCGATGGGTTCCTGAACGACAAGCTGTTTCTGAACGCGGGGCAGAGACCCGGAAAACGTGCTCTTAGGCGTCAGCAGATACAGGTCGTTGGGCTTGGACGCCTGACGCAATGTATCCAGACCCGTACAGGCCCCCAGCGTGGCAAGTATCAGAGTCGCGATGAGGGGTCGGATCATTGACGGAACTCCGATGCTTGGGTGCCTAACAAGAAGCGAGCGGGGTCGCGCTCAACCTTGTCGACGAGACGGTCGAGGCTGATAACCAGCCGTTGCGATTCCTCGACGAAACGGATGAATTGCGGCAATCCCACCCGCAGGAAATCTGAGACCTGGCGACGGTTATCCTGCACGATACCGTCGATCGTACCCATCAGGTCTGACGCGGATTGAGACGCGCTGAGGACATCATCCGAAATCGTGTCAATCTTCTCGGTGATGTTCGACACGGTTGTCGCCACCTGATTGGCCGCATTGCGTACATCGTCCGCGACCGGGGCGATATCTTCGTCCATCACGCGATTGGCCGAGTCAAAGGCGCGCTCAGCCGACGCGAGGGTCGCCTCGGCCGTGTCCATGGCTGAGTTGATCGCGCCAAGCGTGGTATTTGCGTTGGCAAACGTCTCGGTCACAGTGCCCAGCGTAACGCTGCCTTCCTCGGACAGCACGATCAGGTGATCGGCCAGTTTCGAGCCGCGTTCGATAAAGGGCCGGATGTCGTCGGTCATTACGGTTTGTGCGGTCTGCAGCGTGCTGTTTGCAGTGTCCAATGCGTCTTTGGCGGAGTCCGAAGCCTGTTGCACACTTTTAAGCGTGTCTGTCCCTGTCGACAGAGTTGTCTCGGCAGTGTCGGCCAATGTGTCGAGGCGTTTGGTGAAGGCTCCAATCTCCCTGGCTGCGCTTCCCAGATCGCTTGAGAGGCTTTCAAAATCTGACAGAGTTTTGTCGAGCCGTCCCGAAGACGAAGCCAGATTGTTCAAAATATCTGACACCGCTTTGCGGTTTTGTTCATCCACCACCGAATTCAGGTCTTCCAGCAGAGTTAACGCCTTGTCCAATACCTTGGGTGCGCCTTCCAACAAAGACTGGATCGAACTGCGCTGGCTTTTGATGACACTGTTTTGCGGCAGACGCTCTGCGGTAGGGGACCCGCCCGACAGTTCAACATAGGCCACGCCAGTTACACCCAGCGACTGGAGTTGCGCGATGGTCTCTTTGGTGACGGGTATGTCCGCATCAACTTCGAGCCGCACGCGTACCTTCGACGGGTCGTCGTCGTCCAGTTTCAACGAAATAACCTGTCCGACAGGCAATCCGTTGTAGTTTACACCGCCCGCGGCGGACAGGCCCGCCACATTGTCGAACAGCACGTCATAATAGGCGTATTGCCGGGTCACCTCGAATTTGGCCAGCCAGAGAAAAAAACCAAAGGCACCCAAGATACCGGCAAGGGTGAACGCTCCGATCAGGATGTAATTCGCTCGGGTTTCCATCGCCTCTACCTGTCCCGCCCCTTCTTTTGCGCCGCACGGGCGCGGGGGCCTGTGAAATATTCTTGAACCCAAGGATGGTCGACCTTGGTCATCTCTTCTATTGGACCTTCAACCAGCACACGCCTTTCTGCAAGTACCGCGATGCGGTCACAAATGGCGTAAAGGCTGTCCAGATCGTGGGTCACCATGAATACGGTCAGACCCAGCGCCTGCTGAAGCTCTCGGATCAGATCATCATAAGCGGCAGCCCCGATCGGGTCCAACCCGGCGGTTGGTTCGTCCAGAAACACGATTTCGGGGTCCAGCGAAAGGGCGCGAGCCAGGGCTGCCCTCTTGCGCATGCCACCCGAGAGTTCCGAGGGGAATTTGCTGCAACTCAGTTGTGGCAACCCCACGAGACTGATCTTGAGCCCCCCAAGCGCCGCCATAAGGCTTTCGCTGATGCCGGTATGTTCGCGCAGCGGCGCCATCACGTTCTGTAGCACGGTCAGCGAAGAAAACAGCGCCCCGTCCTGAAACGCGACGCCCCAGCTTTTTTCGATCCGCTGGCGCTCTGCCTCGGGACCGTTCAGGACGTCAACGCCCAGCACTTCGATACTGCCCGCCTTGGGCTTGTTCAGTCCGACAATCGTGCGCAACAGCACGGATTTTCCGGTGCCAGATCCCCCAACGACACCCAGAACTTCGCCCCGCCAGACATCGAGGTTGAGGTTATCATGCACAACCTGCTCTCCGAACTGGTTTGTCAGGTTGCGCACGCGAATAACGGCCTCGCGCTGGGTGCCGCTTTGGGATTTGTCCTGCAGGGCGGTGCCGTCCATATCAGACCCCAAGCTCGGAAAAGAAGATCGAGAACAGCGCGTCGATGGCGATCACCATAAAGATAGATTGCACGACCGACGCTGTGGTGCGTTGGCCGACACTTTCGGACGAGCCCTTGACCTGCATCGCCTGCCAGCAGGCAATCGTGCCGATCACCAGCGCAAAGAAGGGCGCCTTTATCAGACCGATGGCCAGTTGCCAGACCCCGGTGTTTTCCTTCAGGCGGGTAAGGAACATGCCAGGACTTACGCCCAGATCGATCCAGCTCATCAGCGCGCCGCCGATCAGGCCAGCCATATCGGCGACAAAACCAAGGATTGGCAACATGATCAGCAAAGCCACAACGCGCGGGATTACCAGCACCTCGATTGGGTCGAGGCCCAGAGTGCGCATTGCGTCGATCTCTTCCTGCACTTTCATCGACCCGATCGAGGCGGTGAAGGCCGAACCGGACCGACCCGCCACGATAATGGCCGTCAGCAGGATGCCGAGCTCGCGCAGGATCGAGATCGATATCAGCTCGACCACGAAAATCTCGGCTCCGAACTGTTTCAACTGCGTGGCACCTTGAAAGGCCAGAACCACCCCGATCAGGAAACCCATCAGGGTCACGATGGGTAAAGCTTTGAAACCGACCTGTTCCATCTGTGACACCAGCGCCGCACGGCGCAACCGCCAGGGCATGATCAGTGTGCGCACCAGTCGGTGCAGTGTCAGCCCAAGAAAGCCGATGACGGACAGGGTATCCTGCCACGTGCCCACCGTGTGCTCCCCCAGTCGGGCCACCCAATTGACGAACCCCCGGGGTGGCGCCTGATCACCCACTTTATCAGGGATGTTGTGTGAGACCGTTTCGATCAACGATGAATGCGCGGGCTCCAGCCCCTCAAACCGGACCTGAGCACCGCCCCCGCCTAACCGCTGCACCAGATTGGCCACCAGCCATGCGCCACCCGTATCCAGCGCCTGCAGCTGCGACATGTCCAAGATAACATTCTGACCATCGGGCCGGATCGCGTTGAAATCCCCTTCGACATTTTCCAACTCTTGCGTGCGCAGGTCACCCGCAATCCGAATGCTAACGCCCCCAGCGTCGGGTTCAGTGGTGATCGAGGGTTTGGTCATAGCCGTATGTGATGTGAAACCGGGGGCGGCTGCAACGGATTTGTGCAACCGGGCCGGGTTTTTGCATCTTTCGATTGCGATGGTGTTACTGTGGGTTCGGCCAAAAGCGGTTAAGCTTCTGTAGCGTGCCTTGCCTATGTGGGACACAGTCCGCGGCAATGGACAAACCACCAAGTCGGAGTTCGGACCAGCCTGTACACCGTGAAGCTTCTGATCATCACGATCGGCCAGATGCTTGCCGATTGCGTGAACGGGACGCTGCTGGAATATGGGGAGATGCCCAATATCTGACCAAGTTCAGCAGCGATACTGATATTCCTGCCGATGCGCGTTACTCAAGATTGCTGCGACATGCTGATCGAAGTTGGAGCTTCTGCGGCGGTTGTCGCGTGTGTTTTCGGGCGGGCCTCGATCGCACGCCGTTGGCCCCGATGACTGCAAGGTTAAATTCCAACTCCAACCAAACCGCCGCCCAGGTGCAAGCTCAATACCCGCTGTCCTCATGCTGCCAACAAAGGAAGCCGCAACTGGAAAATTGGATGCGATCTCACCTGTTTTAATGCCACTGTTGGCGGGAGCTGATGGCGTTCTGATCTGCCGGAGAGTCAAAGAACCTAGACATTCTGGACACTTAGGATATCGTAACCCCAATTGATCCTGCGAAGGCTAATTTGTGCCGCACAAATAATCGGACGTTCCACGGGCCCACCGTATGTGACCAGTGAATGGTACCCGGGCCAATCTTTCGTCGCGTCCGGTTATTTCTGAGTTCGATATTGTGAGGTGGATCATGGTCGATTGGTTGGTGAGTATTCTCCGGACGTATCCCGAGCTGGCGGTGTTTTTGTCCATCGGTATCGGGTTCCTCGTGGGCCCGTGGAAAGTGGCAGGCTTCAGTTTGGGGACCGTTACCGCAACCCTGCTGGCTGCGGTTGTGATCGGACAGGCGCATATCGACATCGACTCGGCGGTCAAATCGACCTTCTTCATCCTGTTCATTTTTGCCGTGGGCTACGGTGTCGGGCCGCAATTCATGCGCGGCCTCAAAGTCGACGGTGCGCGCGAGGTGTTTTTTACCCTCAGCGTCCTTGCCCTCTGCCTCGTAATCCCGGTTGTTGCTGCAATGGTTGCAGGGTTGGAATTGGGTTATGCCGCAGGTCTTTATGCCGGGTCGCAGACAATCTCGGCCGCGATTGGAGTAGGCACCGACCAGATCGGGCAACTGGGACTACCTGCAGAGCAGGCCAAGACCTATGCCAACCAGATCCCGGTTGCCTATGCCGTCACCTATATCTACGGCACTATCGGCTCGGCAATCATACTCGCCAAAATCGGGCCGCGCCTGATCGGCGTGGATCTTGCCGCTGCGTGCAAGGAATACGAGGCCCAGCTGGGTGGCAGAATGGCTGTCGAAACCGGCGAAGGTATCGTTTCGGCTTATCGCGCCATCGAAGCGCGGGCGTTCGAAATCCCTGATGGCAGCGATCTTTTGGGGCAACCGGTCAAGGGCCTGATGCCGGGGGTGCGCATCTACGCTGAAAGGCTCCGCCGAGGGGATCAGATCGTAGAGGTGGATGACAACACCGTATTGCAAGCCGGAGACATCGTCATGTTCTCGGGCCGTCGTGCCGATCTGGTGACTTTGCTTGAGGCCAACTTGAAGGAAGCCGATGCGCCCGACTTGTTGAGTATCCCGTCCGAGAAGCTCGACGTGCTGATCACAAGCAAAGAGGTGCACAACAAGACGCTGGAAGAGCTTAGTCATCTTCCCGTTGCGCGCGGCGTCTATGTCTCAAAACTGATGCGGAACATGCAGGATCTGCCGCTATTGACGGGCACCGTCGTGCATCGCGGTGATATCATGACCATTCAGGGCAGCAAACGGCATGTAGAAGCCGCCATTGCCGAGATCGGCTATGCGGACCGCCCGGTCGATACCACAGATCTGGCCTTTGTGGGCTGGGGTATTTTCATTGGCGGCGTGATCGGTACGCTGGCAATCATGCTGGGTGGCTTCCCTATCAGCCTGTCCACGACCGGAGGCGCACTGCTGGCTGGGCTCGTACTGGGTTGGTTGCGTACGGTGCATCCGACCTTTGGCCGGATTCCGGGCCCCGCGTTGTGGCTGATGAACACTCTGGGTTTAAACGTGTTCATTGCGGTTATCGGGATCACGGCAGGGCCAAGTTTTGTCGCGGGTCTGCAACAGGCGGGTATTGCGCTGCTGCTATGGGGGATTGTGGCGACATCACTGCCAATGATCTTTGCGGTCTATGTCGGCCACTATGTATTCAAACTTCACCCGGCCATTCTGTTTGGTGCCTGCGCGGGCGCACGCACCACAACTGCCGCTTTGGGAATGATCCAGGAAGCCGCACAAAGCCGCATCCCTGCGCTTGGTTACGGAATGCCTTATGCCATTGGCAACACGCTCCTGACCATCTTCGGGATGATCGTCGTTTTGATCCTAAGCTGATTTGGAAAGGTTAGAGCCATGGATAGAGTAACGCTGCACGATTACGAAGCCCTCAGCCCGTTTCAGATCAAGGATGAGTTGATCCAGTTGGCTTCGGCTGAGGCCCGCAAAGCCAGCAGCGCCTTTCTCAACGCCGGACGTGGCAACCCCAACTGGGTCGCCATCCGCCCGCGCGAGGCGTTCTTTGCCCTTGGCCAGTTTGCTGTGACCGAATCCAAACATGTGATGAATGACCCCGCGGGCTTGGGTGGCATGCCTGCTATGAAAGGTTGCCACAGCCGACTGCAAGACTGGGCGCGCATAAACGCTGAACTGCCCGGCGTCGATACGCTGCTTGAGGTTGTGGCCCATGCCATCTCGGCTTTTGAATTCGACGCGGATGAGTTTGTCCACGAACTGACGGACTCGATCATCGGCGACAATTACCCGGTGCCCGACCGCATCCTGAAACACAATGCCGCGATTGCACATGAATACCTGATGTGGGCCATGTGCCGGGGTCATCAAACCGACGCCCGGTTCGACCTGTTCGCGGTCGAAGGCGGCACGGCGGCGATGTGCTATATCTTCAAAACACTTAAGGCCAACCGATTGCTGAACCCCGGCGATACAATCGCATTATGTACGCCGATCTTCACGCCTTATCTTGAGATGCCGGAGCTTGAAGATTACAGCTTGGACTCCGTCCATGTCGAGACCAACGAAGAAGACGGTTTCCAACTGACCGACGCGGCTTTGGAAAAGCTGAAAGACCCAAAGGTCAAAGCGTTCTTTCTGGTCAATCCGGGCAATCCGTCGTCTGTTGCGCTCAGCACCGCATCGTTGCGGAAACTGGCTGATCTGATCGAAAACCATCGCCCCGACCTGATTGTGCTGACAGATGATGTTTACGGCACTTTTGTTCACGACTTCACTTCAGTCATGGGTCATCTGCCGCGAAACACGATCGGAGTTTATTCGTATTCCAAATATTTCGGCTGTACCGGCTGGCGGCTGGGTGTGATTGCGGTGGGACAAGACAATATCTTTGATCTTAAGCTGGCCGGTCATCCCGAAGACGTCAAACAACTACTGGACAAGCGCTACGGTACGCTCAGCCTGACACCGCGCGAAATCCGGTTCATCGACCGGTTGGTGGCTGACAGCCGCGATGTTGCACTGAACCATACTGCCGGTCTTTCGTTGCCCCAGCAGGTGATGATGACCCTGTTCTCGTTGTGCGAACTGGTCGACACCAAGAAAACTTACCAAACTGCCTGCATGGAGCTGGTCCACCGCCGGTTCAAGCTGTTGACCGAGGCCATGGGGATCGAGGTTGAGGCGGGTGAACATTATGATGCCTATTATGGCATCATCGATTTCGAATACTGGTTACGTAAATATGTCGGCAATGACGTCGTTGAGTGGATTAAGAAAAACGTGCACCCGCTTGATATAGCGTTTAAACTGGCCGAGGATTACGGGATCGTATTGCTCAATGGCAGTGGCTTTGACGCGCCTGACTGGTCGGCGCGCGTTTCGTTCGCCAATTTACCCGACGAAGCTTATTCACAGATCGGCACGGCTGTTCGCTCGGTCGCGCGCGGTTATGTTCAGGCCTATCGCGCGGCGAATAACAAACCGCTGCACGGCTAGATCAGACCCACTACACCTGCGCCTGATCTGGTGTTACCCATAGGCGCAGGGGAGGATGGATTTGGACCTGACCGAAAAGCGCATCAAAGCGATGACAACAGCCGGCCTGAATCTGATCGGGCAGGCGCTTTCGATTTATGACAGCCATTTGCGTTTGGTTGTCTGTAATCTTCGCTTTCAGGAGATGTTCGATCTGCCCGATGAACTGGTCCGCCCCGGCGCGCTGTTCCGTGACACGATCTACTTCCTTGCCAGTCGCGGCGAATATGGCGACGATCAGGATGTCGAGGATATGGTGAGCACCCGTGTCGAACAGGCACTTACTTTCGAGCCGCATTATATGGAACGGACCCGACCCAATGGTCAGGTCATCTCGATCGAAGGGGCGCCGCTACCCAATGGCGGTTGGGTCGCGGTCTATACCGACATCACCCGCACCCGGCAGGTCGAAGATCTGTTGCGCGCGCGCTCGGAAGAGTTGTCGGGCCAGCTATTGAGCCACGCCGAAGAGCTTTCGGCCACCAACCGCAAGCTTGCCGCCACGATTACCGCGTTGGAAGAGGCCAAGCGTCAACTGACCGAAATCGAAGCCCGCACCCGGATGACGACCGAGATGATGCCCGCCCATATCGCGCATCTCGACGCTGACGGGCGATACGACTACTCCAATCGCCGTCTCAGTTCGGTCATGCCGGGACGCCCATCGGAAATTCTGGGACTACATATCTCAGAGGCACTGGGCCCGGTCGCTTTTGAGCGGGTCAAAGACCATCTGGATCAGGCCTATGGCGGGCAGCCCTCGGTATTTGAGTTTACCGAGGAACAGGATTCACGACGCATACGGGCGTCATTTACGCCTGACAATATGGGCGGGGTATATGTCATGTCAGTGGACATCACCGAGGAAACACAGGCCCGTGTAGCCCTGCAGCAAACCCGTCGCAGAGCGATGGCCGCACAGATGACCAGCGGGCTCGCTCATGATTTTTCGAACCTGTTGACCATCATTTTGGGAATGCAGGCGCGGCTGGCCAAAATGAACCTACCCGATGGGGCCGGAAAGCTGATCGCCGCCACGCAGGCTACCGCACGCCGTGGTGGCCAGTTGCTGAACCGGATCGCTGACATGACCGGCAACCGGACACTTCAACCCAAAGCCACGGACATGCGCGGCTTGCTTGAGGATTTGAGAGTACTTGCCACACCTTCTCTGCCGCAGGGAATGGGTTTGTCTGTCGTAAACACTTTGCCCGACAAAGCACTGATGCTTGATCCCGGAATGGTACAGGACGCATTGCTGAATCTGGTGCTGAATGCGCGTGACGCTTGTGGCACATCGGGGCAGATCACCATCAGTGCCCATGCTATCGGATCGATCTGGATTGAGATCACCGTATCGGATACCGGCCCGGGATTTGCCCCGGAAGCGCTTGAAAAGGCGCTGAATCCTTTCTTCACAACCAAAGGCAGCGATGGTTCCGGATTGGGGCTGCCGATGGTATATGACACAGTAAAACTCGCTGGGGGGGATCTGAACCTGCGCAACACGCCGTCCGGTGCTTCGGTAGTCATGCGCCTGCCATACCGGGCAGCGCCACATGCCCAAACGGGCCTGGTTTTGCTGGTCGAGGATAATGACGATCTGCGCGATCAGTTCCGTGAGATGCTGGTTGATCTTGGGTATTCAGTCATCGAAGCGAGCTCGGTCGATGAAGCGTTGGAGTTGACGGCAGAGATCAGTGATATCGCTTTGATTTTGTCGGATATCCGGCTGGAAGGCGCGGGAACCGGCATTGATATCGTGGATCATGTCGACGGTAGGTTGCCATGCATATTGATGACTTCGCTGCCGCAATCCGACCCGCTTTTTAGTCAGGCATTGACCCGAGCGTCGGTCCTGCGCAAACCGTTTACACCGGCGCAATTGTCGGCGCTGATCCGTACTGAGGCCGCCTAGATGACACATCCTTTGGTAACCATTCTGGACGATGAACCGGAAATCCGGCGCATCCTGACTGATGCGCTGGAAGAGGCCGGCTTTCGCACCCAAAGCTTTGCCCGCGCGCGCGAGTTCGAGGCCTCGCTCAAACGTGTTACACCGGATGTCTGCCTGGTAGACCTTTCGCTGCCCGATACCGATGGCTTGGCTTTGGTGCACCGGCTGGCATTGGAACAGGGGGCGGCGGTGATCATAATCTCGGGTCGGGCACAGGTACAGGACCGTGTGACCGGGCTGGAGCTTGGGGCCGATGACTATATCACTAAGCCCTTTGACCCTGCCGAGGTGGTCGCGCGCATTCGCGCACGGCTTCGATCTTCCGGCCCTGCGGCTCAAAACTCGGATGTAGCAGAGTTCAATGGCTGGACAGCTCAGTTCGATCGGTATGTTCTGATAGATGCGCAAGGTGCTGAAACTCCATTCAGCCATGCCGAAGGTGAAGTTCTGAGGCTTTTTCTGGAAAGCCCCAAACGCCTGATCAGCCGTGCACGCATGCAGGAAATGCTGGGGGGCGGGGCAGGCGACAGCTTTGATCGTGCAATGGATGTACGTATTTCGCGGCTGCGGACCAAGCTTGGTGAAGATCCTAAAAAACCGCGCCTAATCAAAACGATATATGGTGCGGGGTACATATTTCTGGGCGATGTCACCTGGCAGTGAAACGTGTCTCGCCAATTTCAGGGCATCGTGCAAACCTAGTTGGGACCTTGAACTGACCTCTGCCATCTCTATTCCCGCAATGCTTGGTCTCTCACCTTCAGGACCGGTTGAATCAGATAATCAAGCACGGTTTTCTTGCCCGACAGAATGTCCACCTCCGCAGTCATTCCGGGAATGATCTCGACCGCCGCACCACCTGAATCAAGCAAGGTGTCTGACGTCTGGATTTCAACCACAAAAACCTCTTCCTCGCTGCGTTCCGAACGGGTGATCGTGTCTGCACCGATGCGCACAATCTCACCATCCAGGCCGCCATATCGCGCAAAGTCATAAGCCGTTATCTTGATTCTGACCGGTTGCCCGGCATGCAGAAAGGCGATGTCGCCGGGTTTGACATAGGCTTCGACCAACAAGCGGTCGTCAAGCGGCACAAGCTCAATCAGCTCTTCGCCGCCACGCGCCAAACCACCGATAGTGGTGCGGTGAATGCGGTTTACGATCCCCCGAACCGGGGCGCGTATTTGCGCACGAGAGACGCGATCTCGCAACGCAGGCAGAGCGGGCTGCAAGGCAGCTAACTCGGATGTGACGAGCGCCAGATCCGTCAGCGCCGCACTGCGAAATCTGTTGCGCGTGGCTTGGACTTTGTCATCAACTTCGTCGAGGCCCGCTTGCAGGCGGTTGATCAACGCTTCGGCCCGAACCTTTCGACCCTTCCATTCAGCTTCACTGCGACGCAGGGCCAGCAGGGTAGTCGCAGGCTCCATGCGTTGTTCGACCAAGGGCGCCATCATCGCGCGTTCTTCCGCCAGTACACTTAACGTTTCTACTGCCGTGACCTGATCTACCAATCCTTCTTCGTATTCACGCTGCCGTTGTTCGCGCTGTCTGTGGAGGATGGCGATTTCAGCCGCAAGCTCGGCTTGACGACCCTGATACAGAGCCGTTTCCGATCTAACGACATCGGGTGCACCGTTGAGCAACTCGTGATCAAATTGCAGATCCGTACCGTTGATTTCTGCCTGCAGGCGTTGCGCACGCGCCATTAGACCAAAAGCCCGCTGTTGTTCCTGACTCAGTTCACGTTCTATCTGATTGGTGTCCAGTTCCATCAGCAAGGATCCGGCATCTACCACTTGCCCTTCACGAACATACAGGGTTTGAACGACGCCGGCTTCGGTGGCTTCGATCACCTGTATGTCCCCAGAAGGCACAATCCGGCCATCTACCCGAACCACATCGTCCAACTCGGTGAAATGGGCCCACGCAACTGCACTGACCATACAAGCTAGGATCAGAAACAAGAGAAGTGACCCTCGCAATGGAGCCCGCCCGCGCATCTCGCGCGCGAGGGATTCAAGATCAGGATGCCGCGACATTCAGATGCCTCCCACCTGTAGGCACATGCTGTGTCAGGATGCTTTTTGGCCCATCCAAGCCAACTTTGCCGTTTTCGATGACGATCACCCGATCTACCAGCTCAAGCAGGCTCGTGCGATGTGTCACGATCACCATCGTTTCCTGTCTTGTAGCGTCTTTCAGTCGTCGAATGAGGTCGGCTTCGGATTTGACATCCATTGCGCTGGTTGGCTCGTCCAACAACAGAACCGGAGGTCGACCCACAAGCGCTCGTGCCAAGGCGACCGCCTGTCGTTGCCCACCCGACAGGCCCTCGCCCCGTTCGGCCACTTGCAGATCGTATCCGTGGGGATGCCGAGAGACAAAATCCTCAACCCCGGCCAGTTGTCCAGCCCGTATCAAATCTTGGTCCCGGGTACGTGTGGCACCGCTTGTTATGTTGTCCCGTACGCTGCCCGAAAACAGCCAAATATCCTGTAGGACCGAGCCGATAGTACGCCGTAGGTCCCCCGGATCAATCTGGCGGATATCAAGGCCGTCCAGCATTATCGAACCTACACGAGGCTGATACAGACCCAACATCAGGCGCGTGATCGTACTTTTGCCCGA
Source organism: Alphaproteobacteria bacterium (assembly GCA_030426685.1). GTDB lineage: Bacteria > Pseudomonadota > Alphaproteobacteria > Rhodobacterales > Rhodobacteraceae > Ruegeria. Next base: position 28,563 of record JAUHYC010000019.1, on the reverse strand, counting down.
GCCGATTTGCCCAAGGATCGCCACTTTCTCACCTGGTTCAATGGTAAAGGAGACACCCCTCAGCGTGTCATCCGTCTGATCAGGATAGGCAAAATGGACATTGTTGAATGTTATGCGCCCCTTGAAGTCAGTCCGGCTGATCCAGTTTCGACCATCGGGGCGTTCGCTTTCAGCCCGCATCAGCGCATCCAGACTACGATAGGCACTGCGCGCTTGATTGACACGGGTCAGGGTTTGCGCCAATTGACCCAACGGTGCCATAGCCCGCCCTGTCAGCATCACCGATGCGACAAGTGCACCCATACTTGTCTGGCCGTCGGTGATCAGAAAGACCCCGTAAAAGACGACCAATACCTGTGCAGCTTGCTGGGTGAAGCCCGTTAGGTTCAGTGCAAACTGCGTAATCGCCCGGCTCCGCGCCCCGTGGCCCGATTGCCGTTTGATCGCATCCTCCCAACGTGACCGCATTTGTCGCGAGGCTGCGGAGGTCTTGATGGTCTCAAGGCCAGTAAGGGCTTCAACCAATACAGCCTGTTTGGATTGGCCATCAGAAAAGCTCCGCTCGGCCAGCCTGGACAGCATAGGTTGTATTGCGATACCGGTCAGCAGCACGACAGGGATTGCCAGTGCGGGGATCAACGCCAGTGATCCTCCGACCAGGTAGATCGTGAACAGGAAGACTGCGATGAATGGCAGATCAACAACCGCTACCAAGGTTGCCGAAGTAATGAACTCGCGCAGGGTTTCGAATTCACGCACGGTGTTGCTGGTAGCCCCGGTTGAACCCGAACGACCCGCCATGCGCATATTGATCAGCTGATCGAAGACACGCCGCCCCATGAGCAAATCCGCCCGTTCACCCGCACGATCGATGAAGCCCGCCCTCAGTATCTTGAGCAGAAAATCGAAGATCAGTGCAAGACCAACCCCAAACGTCAGAGCAACCAATGAAGTTGTCGCTTCATTCGGCAGAACGCGATCATAGACCACCATGATGAAGACCGAGGTCGACAATCCGAGTACATTCGCCAAAGCTGCAGCCATCGCAACCTGAGCATAGGACCAGCGGCTTGCCGCCAGCGCTGACCAGAACCAGTGTCCGCCCGCCGGTTGATTGTCAGACATTGCGCGATCTCGGTATTCCGGCCGGAAAAGCATCGCGTATCCTGTATACCTGCCTTGCAGCGCATCTTCCCGGACCACACCGATGCCCTCGCCCAATGCGGGGTCAAAGATCAGCAAGTCGCCGCCATTTGACCGACCGTGATAGACAACCGCCTGGTCATTCGCCAACAGCAAAATGGCGGGCGTGAGGTCGGCATCGAAGTCGCTGAGCTTGCGCGACCCAAAGCCAACCTGCATTCCGGCCCTCTTCGCCGCCACAATGGCATCGCGAACGGTTAGATCACCGGTCGCGCCTGATTGAGCGGCATGGATTGAAGCAATGGTCATTGGCTGTTCGAGCGCCGTTGTAACATTGAGCACACAAGCTTCCAATGCTGAAAGTGTAGTGGCCTGATCCATCATGGCGCTGCATCCCAGGTTGCAAGCGTGATATTGAGCAGATCGAGAATGTCACCCGTCAGGCTCAGAACGGCATAGTTTGTAAGGAAGAAGTTCTGTTCAGCCAGTATCAGCCTTTCCTGTGCGTTCACGAAGTCCCGTTGAGCATCGAGAATCTCGATCAGGCTGCGCCGGCCGATAGTGAATTGCGCGCGCGCTGCGGTGACACTATCCGCGTTGGCCCGCACCGCCAGCCGGGCCTCTCTTAGGCGCACCGCACCTGCTTTCTGATCTGAGCGGATGAACCCCAGCTCGCGTCCGATTTCCCGGATCAGCGCTTCGCGGTCGGCTTCCACCTGTTTGACTTGTTCATTCGCGGCAGCTATGGCGGCGCGGCGCTGCCCAGTGCTGTCCAGTTCGTAGTTGACCGACAAGTCTACCCCGAAATCCGTGTCCGAAAATTCATCATTGTTTGCAAAGGCCGCAAGGCGTACATCGGGCTTTCGCCTAGCTTGAGCCGCCACCCATTCCGCACGAGCGGCAACCAGAGCGGCGTCTGCGCGCCGAACCTGAGGGCTATCCAGCACAATCTGTTCATCACTACGGTTGAGCTGAGGGGCAGGGACAATAGCAGGAAGCGCGCCGGCGGGGGTGCCAAACACCTCTTGAAACCGGGCTTCGGCGTGGTCCACTCTTGAACGGGTGTCGGCATAGCGGGTTCTCGCATCTGCCACACGCGATTGCGCAGTTAGAATATCAGCTTGTGAACCGACGCCGCTGTTCACCCGATCTGCTATCTGATTTTCGATCTCCTCATGAATTTTAACATTTTGACGTGCGATTTCATGGATTTTGCGCCGATCCAGAACCAGAACATAGGATTCGATTGCCGACAGAGCCGTTGCAGAAGCGGTTTGAAGTTGATCGCCGTGACTTTCCAAAACCCGCGCCCGAGCTGCAGTCAGATTGCCCGCAGCTGCGCCCCCGTCATAGACAAGTTGAGATACCCGCAAATATGGGGAGAAATCGTGATTGTCTGAATATGACTGCAGTGAACGAGCATTCAAACCCAGGGAAACACGCGGTAGAAATTCGCCTTGTGCGGCGTCGCGGTTGGCCGCTGCAATTCCCATCCGAGACGCACTTTGTGCCATGGCGGGGCTGTTATTAACGGCACTGCGAATGCGTTGGCCAAAACCGCTGTTTACCAGTTTGGCTGAAGGCTTTACTGCGCCAGCCCCCGCTGATCCACTCGCAAAGGACACGACAACTGGCTGTAAATCTGGCGGCTGCACACAGCCTGAAGTTAAAGCGATAAATGCAAGTAAACTCAGATATCTTGGACCGAACCTAACCCAGCGCATATGTCACCTGACTAGCATTCTGAGATAGGGTCATGTCTTGACCCACCGCTGCAACAAAGTTGCTCAACCCTGTGCGCCCCGTCGTGGAAGGCGAGTTCCGCTGGTTCTGCGCACATGAAAGCCAGTCACAATGTGACAAGGAAACCTGATGCGCGTGGATCAGCCGTAGCGCCTCGTTCGAGATCAAATTGGTGCCAGTCCCATTCAGGCATTCAACAAGCCGGTTCGCATCGATAATCAACAGATTTGTCGACGTCTCAGTTTCAGTGCCTCGGGTAAACGGAGAGAATAAATCCAATCCCTGCATATGTTTGCAAATTCTCGCTGTCTCGCGCGCCGCTGCTTCACGCACTCGAAAAAAGCCCAAAACTGATTGTAGTTCCGGTGTGAGCCGATCCTTACCCTTGAAGAAGGGCACGTCATGCGGATCGCATGTGACCAGTCCCGATGTTTCATTCACCAGAAGACGACAGTGCGCAGCCCCCGTGCTCTCGACCTCAAATGGGAAACATCGCAGAACCGATGGCACGTAGCAGGCCAGCCACCGACCATCGCGCGCAACAAAGGGTGAGACCGTTTCGGGCGCCATCGAGAGAAGGGCAACCGGTTCGATTGCGTTATTCCGCGAATGAAAGGCAATCGGGAATGCTGCCGCTACCTGCAGGACTTCGGTGATAACGATCGGGCAGAAATTCAGCTTGGCTGCAAACTCAAAAGAGGTGAACCGCCGCCAGTATCGATTGTGGTACCGCTCATAATTGACAGGAAAGATACCGTCTTTTGCCATGATATCCTCATTCATTTCGTGGGTCGCGCTGAGATTTCGAAAGGGGCCCTTGTTGCCAAGCTGATCACGCACCCGCTCCGGTTGGATCGGTAAGCAGGATATTGTCGTCGGTCAGACCGCTCAGATCAGCAAGCCCATCAAATTGGGCCATGGCTTGGACGGCAGCTGTGTCAGAACCCGAATAACCTACTTTGACCAAAAGGCTGTCGGTTCCGTCGGTGGCCAGCAGATAAAGTTCGTCACCTGCCTGCGCTCCGGTGAGGTTTTCTGCGGCGGCTGCGATAGTATTGGTGTCGAGATCCGATAGCGTGGTCTGCAACCCGACAAATCCAGTGTTTTGCCCTATTGCGTCGCCCACATTCAGGTTTTCGATGCCGGTCCCATCACCACGCAAGGTGCTGACATCCAGACCTGCAAACATAATCGCATCCGTCACCTCGGCAGCAGGGCCTAGGGTGAAACCGGTGATGGTGTCCGCACCATTGTCCGCGGGACTGGCCTCGAACATGACAACATCTCGCCCGACGGCACCCGAGAGATCGATTGCATCGTCTCCATCCCCGCCACGAAGAATATCATCAAGATCGGTCGCGGTTAGTATGTCAGTTCCGTCCGTTCCCAGGTGAAACCGAGATGGTCCGCCATCCGGAGTGGTCAGCGACAATACGATCGGGCGCGCTGCATCCTGAACGGTCATTGTGAATGTCATGAGGGGTTGTGACAAATCGCCGAAACTCGTCGCGGCCCCCGCAAAGCTGACCAAGGATGCGCTTTGCGGGTTTGTCAGGAAGAGTGTAAAATCCGGGTTTTCGACTTCGGATCCAGAATCATAGCTAACCACCGTAGAGTCAAAACTCAGATCACCCGTAAAGCTTAACCCGCCGGAAACATCGCGATCCGGTTCTGCGTACACCTCGAATGTTACGGTAGAACCGCTGCGTCCGGCCTCAGTGATGACATAGGCGGATGGCACGTAGGCCACTGCCTCATCGGAAGCGGGTTCTGGATCCTGCCCACCGGACACTGAGGCTTGCGCCTCAAAGTTCAGGCTATCTCCGACCACAATAGCCGCAAACTGGGCCGCAGGAACATTTAGCGACCAGCTTCCATCTGCGGCAACGGTTGTGCTGCCAACCGCAGCACCATTGAGCGCCACCATTACCACCTGTCCGGCAGCCAATCCTACCGAGCTTCCGGTAACTGCCGTGCCGGTCGCCTGCAGGTCACCAAGGACCAACGCATCGTTGATTCCTACGCTATCCATGCTCAGAATTGGCCGAAAATCCGTGGTCAGCGTGGTCGTGGCATCCGATGCCGCGTTTCCCGCTGCGTCTTGAACAGATGCGGTGAGTGTGAAAGCGGTCGCATCCGCCAGAACGCTCAAATCCGCAGCAGGAATGGTGGCAACCCAAGCGCCATTCGCCACAGTCGCAGAGTAATCTTGTCCATTCAGATTTATGGTAACGATCTGACTGTCTTCAGCTGTTGTCGAACCCGAGACTTGAAGGTCCGAACCCTGTTCGATGACATCCAATTTCGATCCTGTCGGGAGCGTGTTGAGTGTGATCGTGGGGGCGCTGAGATCAGTGTCAAAACTGGTATTGGCGCTCGCAGTATTACCAGCAGCATCCGATACAGAGGCGTTTACCTGATAGGTCACGCCATCCAGCAATCCGCTCAGATCACCGGCTGCGGTTGTATAGCTCCAGGAGCCAGCGTTGACTGTGGTGGTGCCAGTGGTTTCGATCGAGCCATCCGGGTGTCGAACCTCTACAGAAAGCTGCGTCCCATCTGCGGCATCCGAGGAACCTGATATGGTCAGACCACTTGCCTGTTCTGAAGCATTCAGAACAGCACCTCCCGAGAGCGCCGATATTACCAGCGTTGGCGCCGAAAAATCTGTATCAAAACTGCCCGAGGCCTGGACGGCCGGATTGCCTGCCACGTCAGAGACGTCAGCGGTGACATTGATTGTCGCCCCATCTGACAGCGCAACAAGGTCTGCAGACGGGATTGAGATGGACCACGCTCCGCCCGAAACAATCCCGGTATAAGGCTGACCTTCGAAGTTGAGGGTCAAGGTCTGATCATCCTCTGCAGTCGTCGTACCAGTGATGAGCAGATCCGACCCCTGCTCGACGGCATTCATCACCGCACCTGCAGAGAATGCATCGATGCTCAGCGTTGGTGCAGACGTGTCCTTGGTCAGGTCGCGTCCTGCTTGCGGGGCGTTGAGCCCATCGGTGTCGGCTGCGTCTGCAGTTACCGTGAAAGTGCCACCATCCGTCAATGCCTCCAGATCGGCGCTGGGGATGGTAACGCTCCATGTGCCGCTCGAAACTGCGCCCGAATAGCTCTCACCATCCAGGGTAACCGTTACCAACTGACCATCGGTGATATTTCCGACCGTGCCGGTCACCACCAGATCAGAACCTGCTTCTGCGGCATTGAGGACAGTTCCGACCGATAGGGGATCAATGGCAATCGAAGGGCCGGTCAGGTCGACGGGGACCGTGGCGGTCACCGGTGTTGCCGGGTTGCCAGCGCTGTCACTGACTGCAACTTCGACAGAGGCAGGCGTACCCGTTGACAGACCCGCCAGATCGGCGCTTGGGATCGTAACGACCCAGCTGCCACCGGAGGCAACGCCGGTGTAGTTTCGCCCGTTGAATGTGACCGCAACCTGTTGGCCATCTTCAGCAGTCGTGGTTCCGTTCAGAACCAGATCGGAGCTCACATCGATCAGATCGATCGACCCTCCCGCAACGGGGTTCAGTGTCAATGCTGGGGCGCTGAAATCCGTCTCAAAACTATTGCTCGCTTGCGCTGCCGGATTCCCGGCGCGGTCAGATATGTCAGCCGTTACCGAGATCGTCGTGCCATCGGACAAACCGGCAAGATCTGCAGCAGGCACCGTAACACTCCAGCTGCCACCTGCCACCACGCCGGTATAGGTCTGTCCATCGGCTGTTACGGTCACGGATTGACCATTCTCGGCATCCGTTGCACCCGAGATGATCATGTTGGCTCCCTGTTCCGCCGCATTCAGCACCGCGCCATGAGAAAAGGCGTCGATGGAAAGCGTGGGAGGGATGGTATCAACATCGAACTGGGCAGTTCCAATCGATAGTTCCACCCCGTCCCCGTCCAAATGCCTCACTGTAACGTCAGAAACGCCCTGAGGCAGTGCCGCCGCCTCGGATTGTGACAGTGACACGCTCCAGCTGCCATCCGGGGCTGGTGTAACGGTCTTGGTCAGCGACCCAATCGCGACCTCGACGGTGACCGTCCCATCGGGCGTCGCGGTTTGCGCGCTGGAATCATTCAGCGCGTTTGACTGGAGTTCGGCCAGATTTAGGCTGGGAGGGCGTGGTGCGGAGGGTGTGGCCGGAGCCTCGCTTCCATCATCATCGGAATCGCTTTCACCACCCCCGCCGCCGCCACCAGCGGCGGCTGCTGCACCCGCTACGCCAAGACCACCCAACGCCAGACCAGCGCCGCTCACGCCACCACCGGCTGCTGTCGCCGCAGCAGCCTCGGCAGCTGCAGCAAACTGGGCGATTTCCATAGCCGCATCGTCGGCAATCATGATTGCACCATTATCGAGGATGTGGACGTCCTCGGTACTTACGATCAGCGTGCGGCCGTTCATCATTTTCAGCTGAACATCCCCGCTCGGCAGTAACTTCGCTGATCGGACACCCGCGATCGCCTCGGCAAACTGAAATGCATCAAGCGTGCCATCTGTGGCCTGCGCGAGCGCGGGCAACGCCATCAAAGTTGAGCCCAACCCGCCAAGCAAGCCGCGACCTACCCAACGCTGAAACCTCTTGTTCACCCAGCGTTGAACCCGTCCGTTGCCCGGTGCGCTTTCAGCGGTCTGGATTTCGGTCGAATCGGTGTCTCTGGTCATCTTCCCCTCACAATCGGTGGTCGATTACTGTCGGGTGACAGACGGCGACCTGCCGGGATCCGTTCATTGTTCCTGTCACTTGATGGCCGGTTCGGCCGGACCGGAAAACTTGAATTAAACTGAAGCTGAAGTCCTTGTTTTCACCACATTTCTGCTCTGGTTTCGGGCTTGGGCATCGGGTCAATCTATTCACATTGCCAATGCTGGCATGGGGGCGAATTACAATGATGCTTCAGTTCGAAAGAGTGGTGGCAACGGGGACCGCAGCGCTCGATTCAGGTATCGGCGATCTGGCTTTAAAAACGTTTAACGGCGAAACGTATCTCTACAGCACGACTGGGCCGCAGGGCGGGATTGCTTCGTGGCACCTTTCTGAAAACGGCGTTCCTGTTATGCAGGACCAGCAGTATTTTGACCCCACGATCGCCCATCTGGTGGGGCGAGCGGGCACACCGGTGACTCTGGGCGCAAACAATCAACTGGTTCTGGACGTTGACACGGCGACAGGGCTTGTCGGCTATGATCTGAACTCCGACGGCACGATTGGGATGCTGCAGGAAACCGGTGTGCTTGCTGGCAGTGGGGATATTTCAGCGATGGCGCAGACCACCATCGGTGCCAGCAGTTTCCTGACCTTGGTGCACGAGGATAGCGGGCAAATCGGCACCTACCGCGTCAATGGCGATGGTTCGCTGAGCGCCACCGGACTCACCACCGGGCGTGCCGATGTGATGCATACCGCGCAGTCTGGCGCAAACCATTTCATAATCACAGCGGATACTGCGAGCAGCACCATCCAGACCTTTGCCGTTGACCAGACCACCGGTGCGCTGACTATGGTCGATGGGACCAGCAGCATTGAGACACTGGGCATCGGCGCCCCCACGGCGATCGAAGGGGTTCAGGCATATGGCAAATCCTGGGTCGTTATTGCGGGCTCAGACAGCAATTCGCTGAGTGTCATGACGCTGGGCAATGACGGATCGCTCGGTGCGACCGATCACGTATTGGATACGCTGAACACCCGCTTCGAATCGGTACAGGATCTGTCGGTGGTCGCGGTTGACGGCCGGGTCTTCATTGTCGCCGGAGGTGGGGATGATGGCATCACGCTGTTCACGCTGACACCGGACGGGCAGTTGATCCACATGGATAGTTTCGCGGACACCAATGACAGCGGATTACAGAATGTCGAAGCATTGAGCGTTGCACATATCGGCGACGAACTGCAGATTTTTGCGGCTTCGCAACAGGATGCTGGGCTCACGCAGTTGAACGTTACGGTTGAGGATCTGGGTCTTGTCGCTCAGGGTTACGGATCGTTGGTCGGAACTGCTGGGGACGACATGCTCAAGGGTGGTATTCTTGACACCAATCTGGATGGAGGGGCAGGGGACGACATCCTGATCACCGGCACCAGTGCAACGACGATGACCGGCGGTGGCGGCGCTGATATCTTTGTGCTGCGTGAAAGCAGTGGAACGACAACCATCACCGATTTTGAAGCGGGCATCGACAAGCTTGACTTGTCTGATTACCCATTTCTGCGCTCTCCTATGCAGCTAAGCTTTACCACGACCGCGCAGGGTGCACAGATTTCGTATCGCGACGAAATGATTGAGCTTAACTCAGCGCAAGGTGCGCCGTTGACAAGCGCGGACGTTTTTGGGGCGGGGTTCGACGGCCCTGATCATATTCCGACCAATCTGGGCAGCGGGCCCGACAGCAACGCGTCGGACGGAATAATGGGGCTCGTGAGCATAGATTCGGAAACCGCAAACCCGGCCGTGGGGTACGCAGAAATCCGGTTTACTCCGGAAGGGGGCGCAACGATCACGGCGCAGGCGGACGAACAGGGGGCTTTCAGCCTGGATATGCCGGATGGATCCTTTGCCGGTGAAATGGACATCGTCAAATCCTATTCCCACGCAAGCGGCCAGATCACAGCGCTTGATGCTCTGCAGGTGCTGCGCATTTCTGTCGGGCTGGAGCCCACCTGGGGACCCGCTGCACCCCAGAACCTGATCGCGGCCGACATTACGCAAGATGGTACAGTCAACGCCCTTGATGCGCTGGCAATTTTGCAGGCCGCAGTCGGCCTGCCTTCTCAACACGAAGCGAAATGGGTGTTTCTGGACACCGATGCAGATCTGTCGGAAATCACAAAGAGCAACGTCGATTATACCACCGGAACTGACGTTACCATTACGGACGGTGCCTTTGCCGCCGACATGACATCAATCCTGCTTGGCAATATTGAGGCTCTTTAGATCCCGGGCCAGTGTCTCATTCCCTAAATGCGCGGTAGAAATAATCCGCCAGAGGCTTGATAAGGTAAGACAAAGGTGTTCGTTCATCCGTCTTGATCATGGCTTCGACCGGCATACCTGGTAGCAACTCTTGACCATTCAGGCGTTCCAACTGTCCTTCATCGGGCTCGACCTCTGCCCGGTAAAAGGTAAAGCCGGTGTTCTCATCCGTGAACGTATCGGCAGAGACATTGATCACATGACCATTCAACTCAGGCGTTTCGCGCTGATTGAAGGCAGGAAAACGAAGGGCGACCTCCTGCCCGCGATGTAATTGGTCAACATGCAGGGCATCTACTCGTGCGGCCACGAGCAACGGTGTATCCTGAGGAACCACATACATCATAGGTTCTCCAGGTTGAATCACCGATTGGATCGCGAATACCTGACTGTCGTAGACGGTGCCCGCAACCGGTGCGCGGATATCCAGACGCGACAACCTTTCCGCCAATGACAGACGGCGTTCGGCAAGTTCGACGACCCGGGACTGCACATCCCGCAGCTCCGAGATCGCCTCTTCCCGCCGGGTCGCTTTCAATTGAACGATCTGAATCTCGGTGGTGGATATCTGGCCATTAAGGCGCGCAACAGTGGACTCCAGCCGCCCGATTTCACCTGTCAGACTGGCCTCTTCCCGCTGCAGGGCCGAGACGCGGCTTGCCTGTGTCAATCCGCGCTCCAGCAGACCCTCCTGATCCTCCAATTCGTTGGTGATCAGATCAACTTGTGTGCGCAGCGCCACCAATTGGGCCTGAGTGCCTTCGATTTCATCCTCTATCTGATGCTTTTGCTTGCCCAGTTGCTCAATCTGCTGAGTCAGAGTGTCCAGACGCGCATCAAACAGACGCTGCTGACCGGCCAGAAGGTCCTCACCGATGTGTTCCTGTATCTGTAGATCCTTCAGGCGCGAAGCAAGTTCGTCGGATTCTGCGCCGTCTCGTTCGGCTTCCAGCCTCGTCTTGCGCGCAAGCAATTCAAACAGTTGCGATTCCACGATGGTTTTTTCAGACGCCAGAAACGTGTCATCCAACCGCAACATCAATTGCCCACGAGCGATTTCGTCGCCATCGCGCACAAATATTTCGCCGACAACGCCGCCATCAGGATGTTCGATCACCTGACGGTTGCTTTCCACCTCTACTACACCTTGCGAGATGATGGCCCCGGCCAATTCGGTTCGAATGCTCCAGACGCCAAGGCCCAGAACAAGAATGGTCAACGCCGAAATCCCGACAATTGCCGGTGTGGTAATGCTCCAAGCCGCCTTGCTTCGTGTGTCAGACATCATTCACCCACCTTGTTCAGATGCCGTTTGATGACATTGGCATTTTGGACCATTGTGCTGAGAACCTCATCGCGTGCGCCGGATTTGACAACCTGACCCTTTTCGACAACCACCAGATCATCGCATTCCGAGATCGCCTGCGGTCTGTGCGTCATGATAATAACGGATTTTCCAGCAGCCTTGAATTCGCGCACAGCATTGTTCAAAGCTAGGGTTCCATCGGCATCCAGCGCCGAGTTTGGTTCGTCCAGGATCAACAAAACCGGGTCGCCATAAAGTGCGCGTGCCAAAGCGATACGCTGCTTTTGCCCTCCGGAAAGCTGGCTGTCATTTCCTTCCAAAAAGGTATCATAACCCTTTTCGAGACTTAGGATAAGCTCATGCGCATTTGCTGTCTTGGCTGCAGCAACAACCGCCTCTGGGTCGGGGGTCTGTGACATCCGAGCGATGTTTTCGGCGACGGTGCCATTGAACAGGGTCACCTGCTGCGGAAGGTAACCGATGTGATGCCCCAGATCGTCCGGGTCATACTGATCCAGTGTGGCACCCGCCAATCTGATCTCACCCGCTGCAGGCGTCCACAATCCAAGCAGTGCTTTTGCCAATGTTGTCTTGCCCGAACCACTTTTGCCAATCACGCCCAACGCCTTGCCCGGTTTCAGCTCAAGCGACGCATTGCGCAATGTCGGAACCTTAGCTCCGGGTGGCACGATGGTCAGACCTTTGGCCACAAGATGCGCCTTGGGAACCGGTAGTTTGGTTCGCGAAACTTCAGGTGGGGTCGCGTCGAGAAATTTGTTGAGGCTGAGCCAGGCGGTGCGTGCCCGTTCAACCATCGACCACTGACCCACCGCCATCTCGACCGGTGCCAATGCGCGCCCCAGAAGGATGGTACCCGCAATCATCGCCCCCGGCGTCATCTCATTGCGTAGAACAAGCAATGCGCCCAGCGCCAGCATAGCGGATTGCAGGAAAAGGCGCAGGGATTTGGTCAGCGAAGTAAAGCTACCCGTCCAGTCGCTGGCCGATATCGATTGAGACAGAGCCTCTGACCGTTGTTTCATCCAGCGCCGGGCGACATCCTCCTGCATCCCTTGCGACCGCACAACCTCGGCGGCTTGTCGAGCATGTTCGGAAAACGCGTTGGCCTTGGCTGATGCGCTTTGAGCTTCGGCGACTTTGCGATGGGTCAATGCCTGGTTCAGCAGGGCGATCACCACCAGAAGCGTACCCCCTGCAACGGCCAGCCAACCCAATAGCGGATGGAACAAAAAGATCGCCGCCAGAAAGATTGGCGTCCAGGGCATATCCATCACTGCCAGCAGCACAGGAGAGGCGCAGAGCGATCGGATCGCCTCAAGATCACGCAATGCAGTGGCGGGGGCGGATCGAAATTGCGGGAACAGCGCCCTGCGCATCGTGCCGTCAAAAACCCGTTCGTCCAATGAGGACTGAAACCGCGCCCCAAATCGCGCAACGATGCGCCCGCGCGCATAGTCAAGCATAGCCATCAGCCCGTAGAGCAAAGCTACCAGCAAAAACAGCGCCGACAATGTCTCGACCGAACGCGATCCGAGCACCCGATCATATACCTGCAACATGAACAGGGGGCCGGTCAGCATCAGGAGGTTCACGAAGATGCCGAACAGAAACGCCAGCGACAGAAAACTCCTCCCCTGTTTCAAGACTTTTCGCAGTTCATGGCGCTGCGGTGCGCTGGGGCTATTTTTGAAGCTCACGAAAGTTGGTCCTTAATTGCTTACAGGCAGAACTCATCAAAAGCCGAACTTCCTGATCCCGGAGGTGGCCCGGCCTGCCGGCTCACTATATATATCCCAAAATCCGCGAACAACGGGCGTTTCAGGGTGAAACCCGCGTTTCGGCGCCGATTGAGCGGGTTTGTTCAAGCGGCAGGCAGGAATACGCCGAACGGCGAATGCGCCGGATGGCCTCTTGTATAGCAGGAAACCGAGGCACGCGGCCGCTGAGCGGCCGTTCAGACGATTTCATGAGACATGTTGGGGGCAAAACCCGGAATTCCGCCCGATCAGGCGCGATGAAGGGTCTTGCCAATAGTCAGGCCATTCACTTTCTCCACGATAGCGTCCGCATCAATGCGGTGGTGGCGGTACAAATCGCCAATCGTTCCGGTCTGGCCAAAATGCTCGACGCCCATGGGGATGGTTTGATGCCCGATCACAGACCCCAGCCAAGACAGCGTCGCAGGATGCCCATCGATCACTGTGACCAGCTTGCAGTGAGGCGGAAGGCCCGACATCAGCGCGTCGATGTGAGATTGTGCTGCCTGATTTCCGCGTGAGCGCGCGCGCTGCGCCGCAGTCCATCCGGCATTCAACCGATCGGCCGAGGTGACGGCTAAAACACCAATGTCCCGGCGGCCTTCCCCAATCATGCCCGCAGCCTTTATCGCCTCTGGTGCGATTGCGCCTTGGTAGGCAATCACGACCTCGCAGCTTGGCCCCGGTTTTCGCAACCAGTATGCGCCGTCAATAGCGCCCTGACGAAATTCGCCATCCACACGTTTGCCGGGCTGTTCAATCGGGTTGGTCGTCAGGCGCAGATAGACCGAACCGCCGGTTTCATCACGCAGCCAGGTGCGTTCATCCGGTTGCCCTTCGCCATCGCGCTGGAGATAGTCAAAGGCCCATTCCATGATCACTGCCAGTTCATCGGCAAAGGCTGGCTCAAACGCGGCGAGCCCATCCTGACTCATCCCGATCAGAGGCGTTCCGACAGATTGATGCGCCCCACCTTCGGGAGCCAGAGTAACCCCTGAAGGTGTACCGATAAGCATGAAGCGAGCATCCTGGTAACAGGCGTAATTCAGCGCATCCAGCCCACGGCAGACAAAGGGGTCATAAACGGTGCCAATCGGGATCAGTCGTTTACCGAACAAGGAATGGGACAACCCGGCCGCACCAAGAAGCAGCATCAGGTTCATTTCGGCGATACCCAACTCGATATGTTGTCCGTGGGGTGTGAACTCCCACTTTGCCGTTGACGGGATGCGGTGTTCGATAAAGGTGTCGGCGAGCTCGGACCGCGCAAACAGCTTGCGGCGATTCACCCAAGGACCAAGGCTGGTCGTGCCTGTCACATCGGGGGAAGTTGTCACGATACGTTCCGCCAGCAGGCTATCACCCTTGGACAGATCATCCAGGATCTTGCCAAAGGCCATCTGGGTTGAAATCTCGCGACTGGTGTCAACATGGATGGGCGGAACCTCCAGCGTGTCGTCGTTGTAACGCCGCGGGCCTTTGGCAAAGAAAGGCACTTGCGACAGAAAGCGCCGGAAAGCTTCGGTGTCGCGCACCGTAGCCAACGGATCCCATTCTTCACCTTCAGGCACCCCCATTTGGGTTTGCCAATCGGCGAACTGGCTGCTGTTCATCAAGCCACCATGGTTATCCTTGTGGCCTGCGATAGGGGTACCCCAACCCTTGACCGTATAGGCCAGAAAGCAAGTGGGACGATCATGGTCGATGGCGTCAAAAGTCCGGGCCATCGTCTCGACGCAGTTGCCGCCGAGGTTCTCCATCAACGCGGCCAGTTCAACATCCGTTCGCCGCTCGATCAGGGCTGTGACGTCTCCCTGATCACCTAAATCGTCCAAGAGGCGCTGACGCCAGACCGCGCCTCCCATGTATGTCAGTGCCGAATAGTCCTGATTGGGGCAAGCATCGATCCAATCGCGAAGGTGGCCCCCTCCGGGTTCTTCGAATGCTTTGCGCTGCAGAACACCATATTTCACGCGCACGACGTCCCAACCGAAAGCATCGAAGATTTTCTCGATCCGTTCAAACAATCCCTCACGCACGATCCCGTCCAGGGATTGGCGATTGTAATCGATGATCCACCACGTGTTTCGCAGGTCGTTCTTCCAACCTTCTTGTAACGCCTCATAGACGTTGCCTTCATCCAGTTCGGCATCGCCAACAAGTGCCACCATACGCCCCATTGGGGCGTCTGAGCCCCAGCTTTTGACCTTGATGTAATCCTGAATGATCGAGGCAAACGAGGTGATCGCGACACCCAAACCCACTGACCCGGTCGAAAAATCGACATCGTCAATATCCTTGGTCCGGCTGGGATAGCTCTGTACGCCGCCGAAGCCGCGGAAATTCTCCATCTTCTCGCGGGTTTGGTTGCCCATGAGATATTGCATGGCGTGAAAGATGGGTGACGCATGGGGTTTGACCGCAACCCTGTCTTCCGGTCGCAGGGCCGAAAAGTACAGCGCGGTCATGATCGAAACCATCGACGCGGACGATGCCTGATGACCGCCAACCTTGATCCCATCCACCTTGGGCCGGATATGGTTGGCATGGTGGATCATCCAGTGCGACAACCACAGCAAGCGCTGTTCTACGATCTTCAGTTGGGCGGATTCAATAGGCATGGCGGTCTCCGGACTCAGGCGGCGCTGCGGGCAGGGTAGGGCAGGGCCTGCTCCAGATCTGCAAGAATATCCTCGACATCCTCCAGCCCAACCGACAGACGGATCAGGCCGTCGCTGATCCCATGCTCGGCCCGTTCCTCGGGTGTGTAGGTCGAGTGGGTCATGGATGCTGGGTGTTGGATCAGCGTTTCAGCATCGCCCAAGGACACCGCGCGCTGGATCATGTTCAGGCGGTTCATGAACTCGATCCCACCGGACAGACCGGACTTGATTTCAAATGCAATCATAGCGCCGGGCTGAGACATTTGCCGCTGCGCGACATCGTGCTGGGCAAAGCTCATGAGCCCGGGGAAGTAAACCGCGTCGACGGCCGGATGTGCTTCAAGAAAGTCAGCCACGACCTTGGCGGAGGCACAATGGCGATCCAGACGCAGGTTCAGGGTTTTCAAACCACGCAGGATCAGCATCGCGTTGAAAGGTGCCATCACCGCACCTGTCATATCCTTCATCCCGACAAGGCGGATCTCAGCAATCTGTTCGGCGGTTCCGACAACCAGACCCGCGACCACATCCCCATGCCCGCCCAGGTATTTCGTGGCCGAATGCAGAACGATATCGGCCCCATGTTCAATCGGGCGCGTCAGATATGGGCTGGCATAGGTATTGTCGACCACGACGGTTGCCCCAACCGAATGCGCGATTTCTGCGCTGGCGGCAATATCTACCAGCCGCATGTTCGGGTTCGCCGGTGTTTCAAAATAGACAACACGGGTCTTGTCCGAAACGGCTGCGTGCAGGTTTTCGGGATCCGTCATGTCGACATGCGTGATCTTAACCCCCCATTTCGCAAGGCCGTGGCGCATGAACGCGAACGTGCAGCCGTAGAGCGTTTTGTCGACGATGACCTCGTCGCCCGGTGACAGCAGGGTCCACAACACGGCGGTGATGGCACCCATTCCACTAGAAAGGGCCAGCCCAGCCTCGGCCCCTTCAAGAACGGCTATGCGTTGTTCGAGAAGGTCGCATGTCGGATTCGAGATGCGGCTGTAGATATGACCCGCGCGCTCGCCTGCAAACAACTCCCCTCCGATCTCTGCTGTTTCGAAGGTAAAGGTCGAGGTCAAATGCAGCGGTGGGGTCAGAGCGCCGTCATTTTCCAGCGGGTCGTAGGCATGGTGGATGGCACGGGTGGCAAATCCGGTTGAACGTGTCATGGCAAACTCCTGGGTCAAGTTAAAGCCATATTGCGCCTTTACTTTGGGCCAGTGTTTGCGAAATATGCCATAAGCGGAGTGAAATTTGGCATAATCTGCCAATTGTGGAGGGGAAATGGACGCCAAGGACCGGCAAATCATTCGAGCACTGCAGCGGGACGGGCGCATGACGAACCAGGATCTCGCCGACGAGGTAAACCTGTCTCCGTCGCCGTGTTTGCGGCGGGTCAAGAACCTGGAAGCTAAAGGTGTAATAAAAGGTTACAGCGCTGATGTGGACGCTGCTGCATATGGAATGGCCATTACTGTATTCGTGCGTATCCGTTTGGAACGGCACAACGAAATGGACGTGCAGAACTTCGAAAAGCGAGTTCGGATGATCGAAGAAGTTCTCGAATGCCATGTGCTGACCGGAGCAATGGATTACCAGCTGCGTGTTTTGGTGTCTGACCTTGAGGCCTACGAGAACTTTATACGAAACCGAATTCATCCAATCGGCGGGATAGCCTCAATCGATACAAGCTTTGTTTATGGAACGGTCAAGAAAACGGCGGTGTTTCCGTCCTAGGTGGCAGAATTGCGTTCTGAAATTCCAGCATTCCACTTTGCTTTCAGATTTATCAAAGCAGGTGCTATCTGGCGGCCAACTCGCAGAATGGAAAATTTTCGAAGGGTAAAAACTTGGACAAATTGTCGGTAATGCAAGCTTTTCGCCGGATCGTGGAGCGCGGCAGCTTTACCCGTGCGGCGGAAGACCTGGGTGTTTCTCCTGCGCTTCTCAGTCGTGAAATCAAACTTCTGGAAGAGAGTCTGGGTACGGTTCTTCTCACCAGAACGACCCGATCCATGTCTCTGACAGAGACAGGGACTCTCTACTACCAAGACGCAATCGGAATCCTCGACGCGGTTGAAAAAACGGAACAAACCATCAGGGAGGGTGCAAAAGCGGTGCGCGGGCACCTTCGGGTGAATGCCTCAAGTTCTTTCGGCCAAACAGTTATCGCACCGATGCTTCCAGAGTTTTTGGAAACCTATCCTGATCTGCGATTTACACTGTCCATGGACGACAAGGTGATTGACATGGTGGAGGGCGGGTTCGATCTGTCGATACGCATCCGCGCCGCGATGCCGGATTCTGCCCTTGTTGCGCGACAGATCGGCGTGATGCGACAGCGCATATTCGCCGCGCCGGATTACCTGGAACGTAACGGAACCCCAAGACAACCTGCGGATCTCAAGAACCATGCGATCATCGGCTTTTTACTCGCCGAACATTTGACGAATTGGAAGCTTAACTCGGCAGATGGTATCACAAATCTGGAACTTGATCCGCGTGTGAGGGTGGGCAACAGCCTCGTTCTGCGCGATCTGCTGATTGCAGGGCAGGGTATTGGCACCCTTCCGGGCTTTGTTTCCGATGCTCCAGAATCTAAAGGGGCCTTGGTCAGGGTTCTCCCCGATTATGAGTTACCTGCGCCGGAGGTTTTTGCGGTTACGGCATCTCGGTTGGGAATGGACGCAAAGGTCACAGCCTTCCTTGACCATCTGCGTCTGGCACTGAGGTCGTGACATTATTCAACATGGGTTAAGAGTGAAGTCAAAGAGCTCCGCTTAATCACCGGCGCGGCATGCCTCATCTTCTCAGGAAACAACCCCCAGACCTGAGAGGTTCCCAATGTCACGTGTTCTCGTCCTCTACTACTCAAGCTATGGTCATGTGCGAGCCTTGGCCGACGCGGAAGCCGAAGGCGCCAGAAGTGTCCCTGGTACCCAAGTTGACGTGCGGCGTGTGCCCGAAACTGTCCCGGAAGATATCCGTCAGAATGCTGGCTATATTGCTGACGACACGCCTGTCGCCATCCCGGCGGATCTGGAAAACTATGACGCAATAATTCTTGGAACGCCCACCCGATTTGGCATGATGGCCGGCCAGATGAAAACCTTCCTCGATCAGGCTGGCGGACTTTGGGCCAGAAACGCGCTGGTCGGCAAAGTCGGGGCGGTCTTTGCATCAACAGGTTCGCAACATGGAGGGCACGAGGCTACTCTTCTGACAACGCAGGTTCCGCTTCAGCATTTTGGGATGCTGGTTGTTGGAATGCCTTATACATTCGCCGGCCAAACCACAGCAAATGAAATCATCGGCGGTGCGCCATATGGCGCCGGAACGATCGCCGGTGCCGATGGTTCGCGTTTGCCTTCGGAAACCGATCTGGCTGGCGCGCGATTCCAGGGGGCCCACGTTGCAGGGATCGCTGCCCGCCTTGCCGGAACATACCTGACAGAGGAAGCAGCGTAGCCCGCGCTTACGTTCCGAAGTCTCACACCCTTCCGCGCAGTGCTCCAGTCAGGAGACAAACTATGTCACGCACTACAGACATCTTTCTCACAGCGCTCGCCCCGGCAGTATGGGGCAGCACATATCTTGTCACTACCGAAGCTCTCCCGGAGGGCTATCCCATTACCCTGGCCACGCTACGTGCCCTTCCTGCCGGATTGCTATTGCTTGTTCTTACCCGTCGTATTCCCCTGCGCGAATGGCTCGGCCGGATATTCGTTTTGGGCAGCCTGAACTTTGCCCTGTTCTGGGTGCTGCTCTTTGTTGCAGCATATCGGTTGCCCGGTGGTGTGGCCGCAACCTTGGGTTCGCTGCAGGCGATGATGGTGATCTTGTTGGCGTGGGGTTGGCTGGGCACACCTATCCGAATTGGCGCAGTCGCTGCCGCCGCAACCGGTGCTGTCGGCGTGTCCCTCTTGCTTATTGGCCCGGAGGCCGAGCTGGACTGGATTGGTGTAGCGGCTGGCTTTGGAGGGGCAGCGTCGATGGCGGCCGGTACCGTTCTCAGCCGAAAGTGGCAGCCGCCTGTAGCGGCGCTGAGTTTCACGGCATGGCAACTGACAGCAGGAGGTTTGATCCTGGTACCGGTGGCCCTGATCATGGAGCCATCATTGCCAGCCCTGACAGTGACAAATTTCGCTGGGCTTTTGTGGCTTGGATTAATCGGTGCGGCAGCGACCTACGCGCTCTGGTTCAGAGGGGTCGCGTGTCTTGACCCCGCCACGGTCTCAATGCTTGGAATGATGAGCCCGTTGACCGCGGTTGCTCTTGGCTGGATATGGCTCGGACAATCCATGGACATGCTACAATCCATCGGCGCGGCTATTGTTCTGTTGTCTGTATGGGTCGGCCAGCGCGCAAATGCGCCGGGTAGGCCAGGGAACATCAATCCGCCTGCGGTATCTGCTGCGGCTCGTTGATCGGGACCTGTGACCAATGCGGGCTCAAGCCTGCGGACCGTGTCGGAATGGCGGGTTAGATGGGTAAAGCTCGAGTTCGACTGACCTGCGAACACAGCTCTAAATACAACAAAGGCGCCCTCGGGCGCCTTGTTTTATTGGTCGGAGTGAGAGGATTCGAACCTCCGACCCCTGCCTCCCGAAGACAGTGCTCTACCAGGCTGAGCTACACTCCGACCGTGGCGGGTGATCTATACCTCGGGGGTTGGATGCGCAAGAGGGATTTTACACTGTGATACAGCTAAAAGATGCGGCGGTATACGTGGGTCGGGTAAGGCCGTAATCGAAGTCGATTACAAGCTTTCACGCCAAAGGGTCGGTGCGAAACAGGCGGATTTTGGTTCCGCCGTGGTCGACGACAGGACCCGGAGGCAGCAATGGCAAACGTGTCGCGCGTGCCAGCCCGGGCGTTGTTGTGACGATACCAACACGCCAACCTCGAAAACGTGCCAGCAATACCTTGCCCAGTGAGCCGTAGAGCGCACGCAGGCGTTTCTCATCTCCGATGCGCGCGCCATAGGGCGGGTTGACGATCACCAATCCCGTAGGTCCCTCGGGCGGCTTAATCTCACTTATCGCGCGGTGCTGAAATCGTGTGATCGGACCCACACCGGCGCGATCAGCATTGGTTTTTGCGGCCTCGACAGCACCTGCGTTGCGGTCAGAGCCGTAATACAGAAACTCCGGTTGATGTCCGGGCGGGTTCTGTCGCATGTCATGCCAGAGATCCCGATCAAAACCGGCCAGATCTTCGAATGCGAATTCACGGGATCGCCCGGGGTATAATCGCTGCGCGATCTCAGCAGCTTCGATTGGGAAGGTGCCCGAGCCACACATCGGATCCAGCACGGGCTCGGTGCCATCAAACCCGCACTCGCGCAGGAACATGGCGGCCATGGTCTCCCGCATCGGGGCCTTCGCGACCGCAGGTTTGTGGCCACGTTTGTGCAGCGGCTCGCCTGAACTGTCGACCGAGAAAGTACAAATATCCTTTTCGATTCGCAGCAAGATACGCAGGCGGGCGTCCGCGCTGATCGGTGCCCCGAGCGTCTCAGAAATCGCCCGTTCGACACGCTGTCGCGCTGCTCCGGCGTGATAGATGCGAGATTTTCGACTGGTGGCCTCAATCTTTATCGGCACCTCCGGGTGCAGGTGGTCCCCCCAGGGAAATTTACGCGCGCGTTTGTCCAATTGCGCCAGATGCACTGCAGGAAAGCTGCCAATCCGAACCAAAACCTTGTTGGCGCCGCGCAACTGGAGGTTAGCTCGCCAAACTTCGGGCCACCCACCCCTGCAGACAACACCCCCGGAGACGCGTTTTGCGTCTGAAAATCTGTGTTCGACCGCTTCGGCGTGCAAGGGTGCCTCAAGACCCGGCGTCGCAACAAGAAATATCTCAAAGGAGTCTTCGTTTTCCATTCCGGCTAATTACACCGGATGCGCTTTGGGCGCGACACGGAAATTCTGCGGCGCAATTTGCTGGCATTTTGGCGCAAATCCAACGAAAGTGATGGTTACCTTAAAGTTTCAGCGGTAACAGGTTTGCGTTTAGAGCCATGCTTGCGTAAAGGGGCGTGGATTGAAGTTGCGCCAACGTGGGCGACCGGTGTTGGATATGCGTGCCAGTGCGCGACGCCCCGAATGTGGGAGCGGATAAACCAATGCAGCTGCCACGACCATGCAGCGCAGGAAAGAAGGCTTGGAAGAACATAGCGACATGCACACTTTCAAACTGAAAAAAGGGTTGAATCTGCCGATTGAAGGCGCACCCGAACAGAAAATCCATCCAGGGCCGGAATTTTCATCTGTCGCCGTACTGGGCGGAGACTATATCGGTCTGAAGCCGAAGATGCTGGTGCAAGAAGGCGATCAGGTTCAACGCGGTGCGCCGTTGTTCTGCCATAAGGATGCTCCTGACGCTATGATGGTTGCGCCGCTCAGCGGCAAAGTCGTGGCGATCAATCGTGGCGCGCGCCGGGTGTTGCAGAGTGTGGTGATCGAAGTATCCGATGCCAACGACACCGGTGTCGATTTTTCCGGTATCGGTGACTCCGAAACTGCCCAAGGCATCGCTGCCAGGCTTTGTGCTGCCGGTCTGTGGACCTCTTTCCGGACGCGCCCCTATTCCAAGATGCCCGAGCCGGGCACCGCGCCGACTGCGATATTTGTGACTGCCATGGACAGCGATCCGCTGGCAGGTGACGCCGCGCTGATCATCGCTGACGCTGACGAGGCATTTGCGGCGGGCTTGGCTGCTGTGTCGCGCCTTACTGAAGGCAAGACCTATCTGTGCCATCAAGAGGGCGCCTCAGTCCCCGGATCTGACCTGCAAAATGTTGAGGCGGCTGCATTTTCCGGACCGCACCCATCGGGTCTGGCCGGAACGCACATTCATTTCCTTGAACCGCTGGCTGGAGACAAACAGGTCTGGACCATCAGCTATCAGGACGTCATCGCGATTGGCCGGTTGATGCAAACCGGCCATCTGGACCCGAACATCGTGATTGCTCTGGCCGGGCCGGGGGTGCGGCAGCCGCGTCTGATCCGCACCGTCATGGGGGCTTCGACCGACGATCTGACTCGCGACGAGGTGAATGTCGAGGGGACCGCCCGCATCATCTCGGGCTCGATCCTGTCGGGCCGGCAGGCCGAAGGACCCGCCGCTTATCTCGGTCGGTTTGCACGCCAGATCGTGATCATCCGCGAAGACCCCGATCAGATCCCGATGGGGTGGATCCGTCCTATGCCATCGAAATATGCAGTACAGCCAGTGCTGGGGTCGGCCTTTGCGAAAAAGCTCTATGCATTTACGTCGAATCTGAATGGCGGGCGACGCGCAATGGTTCCGACAGGTACGTTCGAAGAGTTGATGCCACAGGACTACCTGCCGACGCAGCTGTTGCGGGCGCTATTGGTCATGGATACCGATACCGCTCAGGCTCTTGGTGCACTGGAATTGGACGAAGAGGATCTGGGCCTTGTCGGGTTTGCATGTCCCGCGAAATATGAATACGGGCTGGCGCTGCGCGACTGCCTGACCAAGATTGAAAAGGAGGGCTGATCCGAATGGGTTTGCGCAACTTCTTTGACCGGATTGAGCCGAACTTTACCAAGGGCGGCAAGTACGAGAAGTTTTTCCCCATCTACGAGATGGTGGAGAGCTTTATCTACACTCCGAAAACCGTCACCACCGCCGCCCCGCACGCGCGATCCTATGTGGATATGAAGCGGATCATGACTTACGTCGTGATCGCGACGATCCCTTGTATCCTGTGGGGCATGTGGAACACGGGCTATCAGGCGAATTCGGCCATTGCGACGCTGGGGCCGGATGCGGCGACCGGTTGGCGGATTGCCCTGCTGCAGATGTTCGGCATTTCGCTGGACCCGTCCAGCATCTTTGCGAATGTGATGCACGGACTGTTGTATTTCCTGCCGATCTACATCGTCACGCTGGTCGCAGGCGGCATCTTCGAGGTCATCTTCGCCACTGTGCGCAGCCACGAGGTGAACGAAGGTTTCCTTGTTACCTCAATGCTTTATACGCTGATCATGCCCGCGACGACGCCTTTGTGGCAGGTTGCTCTGGGCATCATCTTTGGTGTTGTGATTGGCAAAGAGGTGTTTGGCGGAACGGGTAAGAACTTCCTCAACCCTGCACTGGTAGGGCGCGCGTTCCTGTATTTCGCCTATCCGGCACAGATGTCGGGCGATGCGGTCTGGACACCGGTTGACGGGTTTTCGGGCGCGACCGCACTAGCAGTCTCCGCAGCGGATGGTGTTCAGGCGCTTGCGGCCGAGGGCATCACATGGTCAAGCGCCTTCTTCGGCACTATTCAGGGCAGTTTTGGTGAAACATCGACACTGGCTTGTATCATTGGCCTGACCTTCCTGCTGATCACCAAGATTGCCAACTATCGCCTGATCATCGGCTGTCTGGCAGGCACGATTGCCTTTACCTGGCTGCTGAACCTGATTGGATCCAATACCAATCCGATGTTTGCGATGCCTTGGTACTGGCACATCGTGCTGGGCGGGTATGCCTTCGGTCTGGCCTTTATGGTTACCGAGCCGGTCTCGGCCAGCCACACCAATGTAGGCCGCTATGTGTATGGCGCGCTGATCGGTGTCATGGTGGTTTTGATCCGAGTGGTAAACCCGGCCTTCCCCGAGGGCATGATGCTGGCCATCCTGTTCGGCAACGTCTTTGCGCCGCTGATCGACTATTTCGTCGTGCAGGCCAACATCAAACGGAGGGCGCGTCGCCATGTCTGATACGCAATCCAACGAACCAAAAGGTACGATTGCCCGATTCCTGGCGGCCTCGCCGGATTCTGTTGGCAAAACAATATTTATCGCTGTCGCAGTCTGCCTCGTTGCCTCGATGATCGTGTCTGCCGCTGCCGTCAGCCTGCGCCCTGTGCAGGAGGCCAACAAGCTCAAGGACAAGCAGGTCAACGTCCTTCAGGTAGCGGGTGTATACGAAGCCGGCATCAACGTGACCGAAGCGTTTGCCGCATTTGAGCCGCATGTCCTGGAACTGTCCACTGGTGACTTTGTCGACGATCAGTTCGACCCGACCACCTTTGATGATATCGCCGCTGCCAGTGATCCGGAACTCAGCGTCGCTCTGGACGATGATCCAGCCGGGATCGGCCGCAAGGCCAAATACCGCGTGATCTATCTGCTGCGCGATGAGGCGGGCGCCCTGGACAAGGTGATCCTGCCCCTGCACGGCTATGGCCTGTGGTCAACGCTCTATGGATTTATCGCGTTGGAGAACAACGGCAACGACATATTCGGCCTGCAATTCTATCAGCATGGTGAAACACCCGGTCTTGGTGCCGAAGTGGACAACCCTCGTTGGAAGGCGCTGTGGAGCAGCAAGAAGCTGCGCGACGACGCCGGTGATCTGCAGATCACCGTTGCCAAATCGCTGCCTGCCGCCGGGGCCGACTTCTACGTCGACGCGCTGGCGGGGGCCACGCTGACCTCGGTCGGTGTCGATAACCTGGTGAAATTCTGGATGGGTGATGCGGGCTACGGCCCCTTCCTGGCCAAACTGCAAGCAGGAGATCTCTGATGTCCCAGACAAGGAAAGAGCTGCTGATCGACCCGCTGGTCGACAACAACCCGATCACCCTGCAAGTGCTGGGCATCTGCTCTGCGCTGGCGGTAACCTCGTCGCTGCAGGTGGCATTTGTCATGGCGTTGGCGGTGACTTTCGTGACCGGCTTTGCGTCGATGTTCATCTCGATGTTGCGCAATCAGATCCCGGGATCAATCCGGATCATCGTTCAGATGGTCATCATCGCCTCGCTGGTGATCCTGGTGGATCAGATACTCAAGGCCTATGCGTTCCAGATCTCGAAGACGCTGTCGGTTTTTGTGGGCCTGATCATCACCAACTGCATCGTTATGGGGCGTGCCGAGGCATTTGCGATGAAAAACCCGCCCATGGCCTCGTTCATTGACGGTGTTGGCAACGGTTTGGGCTATGGTCTGATCCTGATGCTGGTCGGATTTATCCGCGAACTGTTTGGCTCGGGCAGCCTGTTCGGCGTGACCATCCTGCAAACGGTGAACAACGGTGGCTGGTATGTACCCAATGGCCTGCTGTTGCTACCGCCCTCGGCCTTCTTCGTGATTGGTCTGTTGATCTGGGCGTTCCGCACATGGAAACCCAACCAGGTCGAAGAACGTGAATATGAAATCCAACAGGCAGAGGCGCACTGATGGAAGGGCTAATCTCACTGGCCGTAAAGGCCATCTTTGTTGAAAACCTCGCGCTCAGCTTCTTTCTGGGGATGTGTACTTTCATCGCCGTATCAAAGAAGATTTCGACCGCATTGGGTCTGGGCATCTCGGTCATGGTTGTACAGGCTATCACCGTACCGACAAACAACCTGCTTCTGACCTATCTGCTGAAACCGGGCGCGCTGGCCTGGGCAGGGTTTCCGGACGTGGATCTGACGTTCCTCGGCCTGATCTCATATATCGGCGTGATCGCCGCGATGGTGCAGATTCTCGAGATGATCCTCGATAAGTACTTCCCGCCACTCTACAACGCACTGGGGATCTTCCTTCCACTGATCACGGTGAACTGCGCCATTCTTGGCGGGTCATTGTTCATGGTAGAGCGTGACTATAACTTCGCTGAGGCTGCCACTTATGGTCTGTCATCGGGCTTTGGCTGGGCGCTGGCGATCACCGCGATGGCGGGGGTCCGGGAAAAACTGAAGTATTCGGACATCCCGGATGGCCTGCAGGGGCTTGGTATCACTTTCATCACTGCGGGACTGATGGCAATGGCCTTCATGTCCTTCTCAGGCGTGAAACTGTAAGGAGGGGCCGATGGAAACTTTTAGCCTGGGCGTCGTCCTTTTTACCCTCATCGTTTTGGCGCTGGTCGCCATCATCATGGCCGCGCGGTCTAAACTGGTATCGACGGGAAACGTCAACATTACCATCAACGGCGAAAAAACCATCTCGGTTCCCGCCGGTGGAAAGCTGTTGCAGACACTGGCGGCAGAGAAATTGTTCGTGCCTTCCGCCTGCGGCGGTGGTGGCACCTGTGCGCAGTGCCGGGTTCGGGTCCATTCGGGCGGTGGATCGATATTGCCTACCGAGGAAAGCCACATCACCAAGCGCGAAGCCTCCTGCGGTGACCGGCTGTCCTGTCAGGTCTCGGTCAAGCAGGATATGGATATCGAGGTTCCCGAGGAGGTCTTTGGTGTCAAGAAATGGGAATGCACGGTTCGCTCGAACGAAAATGTGGCGACCTTTATCAAGGCTCTGACATTGGATCTGCCAGAAGGCGAGGATGTGAACTTCCGAGCTGGTGGATATATCCAGATCGAAGCTCCTGCGCACCAGCTTGCCTACACGGACTTCGATGTGGAAGAGGAGTACCGCGAGGATTGGGACCGTTTCAATCTTTGGCAGTACAAATCCGTCGTGAGCGAACCGATCGAACGCGCCTATTCGATGGCCAACTACCCGGACGAAAAAGGCATGATCATGCTGAACGTCCGCGTTGCCTCTCCGCCTCCCGGATCCGAGGGCATTCCTCCGGGTCAGATGTCGTCCTACATCTTCAACCTGAAGCCAGGTGACAAGGTGACAATCTCGGGCCCGTTCGGCGAATTCTTTGCCCGCGAGACGGAAAAAGAGATGGTCTTTATCGGTGGTGGTGCCGGTATGGCGCCGATGCGCAGCCACATCTTCGACCAGCTCAAGCGCCTTGAGAACCGCAACCGCAAAATCAGCTTCTGGTACGGTGCACGGTCGAAGAAAGAAATGTTCTTTGTCGAGGATTTCGACCAATTGGCGGAAGAGTTCGACAATTTCGAATGGCACGTGGCCCTGTCGGATGCGCAACCCGAGGATGACTGGAAAGGCTATACCGGCTTCATCCACAACGTGCTGTTCGAGGAGTACCTCAAGAACCACCCCGCGCCCGAGGATTGCGAATACTACATGTGCGGCCCGCCGATCATGAACCAGTCGGTCATCAACATGCTGCTGGATCTGGGCGTGGACCGCGAAGACATCATGCTCGACGATTTCGGTGGATAAGACCAAAACCGGCGCCCAGGGGCGCCGGTTTCTTTTGGGGTCATAGCCTCAGGTCGCTGGCGTCGATCGGCAAGCAGGATTTGACATCAAACAAGATGTGCCGTGCCTTGCCATAAGACCGGATGTCTGAGGGATTGAGGGACAAGAACTCCCGATGTGCGACAGCCAACACGATGCCGTCGTAGGTGTCGCTCGTCGGCTTTTCGGTCAAGGTAATCCCATATACGTCTTGTGCAGCCTGTGCATCGGCATGAGGATCATGAACGTCTACAGCAACACCGTAATCGCCCAATTCCCGAACGATATCGACAACTCGAGTATTACGCAGATCAGGGCAGTTTTCCTTGAAGGTCAGCCCCATCACCAGCACCCGGGCCCCCCCGACGTCGATCCCGCTGCGAGTCATCCGTTTGACCAGTTGCGAAACCACAAAGCTGCCCATTCCGTCATTCAATCGCCGCCCGGCCAGAATGATCTGTGGATGATGGCCCACTTCCTCGGCCTTGTGGGTCAAGTAGTAGGGGTCAACACCAATACAATGCCCACCTACCAGACCGGGACGGAAGGGTAGAAAGTTCCATTTTGTCCCGGCCGCGCGAAGAACTGCATCCGTGTCGATACCAAGGCGACCAAAAATCATCGCCAACTCGTTGACCAGAGCAATGTTCAGATCGCGTTGCGTGTTTTCGATAACCTTAGCGGCTTCAGCCACTCGAATGCTCTCGGCCATGTGGGTGCCCGCGGTGATGATCCGCGCGTAAAGTGCATCGACAAGTCTAGCCACGTCAGGGGTAGAGCCTGAGGTGACTTTACAGATATCGGCGATCCGGTGGCTCTTGTCGCCGGGGTTGATCCGTTCCGGACTGTAGCCAGCAAAGAAATCACAGTTGTAA
>JAUHYC010000018.1 GCA_030426685.1 Alphaproteobacteria bacterium | reverse complement strand
GCGCTGGAGCCCAAGCGGTTGAAGCATAAGAAGTTTGCGCGGTGAGGGGCCGCTCCGGGGCAAGCCCCAAAGTTGGGTATGTTTTGAGCTCTTTGGCATCGCCATACATCCTATTTTTGTCATCAGTTTCTGTCGCGGCTGATGATATTGAAACGGCAGCGCAAGAGAAGTACCGGCTTTACTTGTCCAGGGATGACATGACGCCAGCCCAAAACCAGATTCTCGCCAAATGCATGGTCGACAGACTCACGACTATGGGTAAGAAGATTTTGTTGCTAGCAGATTCGAAAAAAGGTGCAGAGATCGCGATGCTCGCTGCTGGGCAAAATCCTGTCCATGATGATTGTGTTTCAGAGGCACTCTCTGAAGCCCATTAGGACGGCTATCCGTCCTATCACTCCCATTCGTGTGGCAAGTAGGCCGGGCTTCAGCCCGGCACCCCGCGCAACACTGACGACTTCGCCAATATCGGCCAATGAATTACATCAAAACCCTGCAATCAACCTGTAGGGTTTGGTGAATGCCGGGCTGAAGCCCGGCCTACAACCTATAACCACCGGTTGAGGTATAAATGCAGTTGGGCAGATGGACGAAGTTCGGTCTTTACAGCTTGCTTGTATTTTTTCTGTCGCTCTACATGTTTTTCGCGCGAGATTATCACCTGATCTACGATTCCTTGGCGATCATACTGCTCTGGGGTGGGGGATTTTTTTATTATGTGATCTGCAGAAGGTGGCAAGCATAGGATGAGCGCTCGCACTCCTCGCTCCAACTGGTAGGCCGGGCTTCAGCCCGGCACCCCTCGAAACACCCACACCTTTACTAACATCCGCCGATGAATTGCCTCAAAACCCATCAATCGCTCTGAGGGGAATGGTGGATGCCGGGCTGAAGCCCGGCCTACGGGGGGTGTTCTTTGTATCACGGTTCTCCGAACGTGCCCTCCGCCACAACACCACTCCACTCCGGATCAACCCGACCCGCACGGATATCGCGATGGATCGACGAATACGGCCAATCGGTCGGGCGCGCCACCAACCCGTGCTTGACCGGGTTCCCCCAACAATACGCCATATGATTACGATAATCCCGTTCGTCCCGAATGGTGTGTTCCCAAAACCGGCGTTGCCAGATAGGCGCTTCGCGCTTGTCAGCCCGTAGGCCGGGCTTCAGCCCGGCATATCTGCCAGAGGTCACAACAGGTAGATGCGTGAGTTCGGTTGCCGGGCTGAAGCCCGGCCTACGGCTTGCCTCATTCACGCGTCTGGTAAACCGCGCCTTGATCGCGCCCCACCGCGTCGAATAATCCGCATCCCCCGGCGGCAAGGTCCATACCGCGTGGATATGGTCCGGCAACACAACAAACGCATCACACCAGAACGGCCGTTCCCTCTGCGTCACCGCAAAGGCCGCCCTCAAATGCGCCACCTCTCGCACCAACAGGTCCGACGCGCGGCCGGCCAGAGACACGGTGAAGAAATACTTGGCTCCGGGAATGCGGACACGTCGGTAGCTGCTCATGCCGCAACCTGATCACGGGCTTGGTTAACGGATTCTGAATATCCGTTCGACGCGCCAAATGAATAACCCCACCCTATCAAAACCCGGTAAAATGATAACCAAAACCATCGGCGGATTCTTGTACAAGTCGGACGATTGCCCCTCAAACCCTTGTACAAGACATACAATCCCCACTTGTCACACCGCCTGAGCGATGCCATATGCAAGATGCTTACGTTTTTCTATTTCGACCTGCTGTCTCCTTCATCGGCGCTCAGTCTATCGATACAGACGACGACGCCGGGCTGCCGCAACTCCGTGGGCAGCACTTAAACAGGAGTAACGGATATGCCAGCAGGCACCGTAAAATGGTTCAACACCACCAAAGGCTTCGGCTTTATCGCACCGGAAGAAGGCGGCAAAGACGTGTTCGTACACATCTCGGCTGTCGAGCGTTCGGGCCTCACCGGTCTGGCCGACAACCAGAAAGTCACCTACGAGCTGCGCGCCGGACGTGACGGTCGCGAAAGCGCCGACAACATCGAACTGGCCTAAGCCGTTCAAAGGGCGGAGCTTTTTCTCCGCCCTATCTCTGACCCGACATGACTGTGTGACTTTGGGAATACATCACGTTTGGGTTATCTTTCCCCGACGATTGACCAAATCGGTTATCATTTCGAAACTGGCGTCATGAATTCTTTGGTCATTTAGGGAACCAACCCATGTTCACACGCCGTGTATTTCTGGCCGGTACAGCTGCCAGCCTGCTGCCAGGCATCGCCAGGGCTAAGAAAGCGGTCGAATATGATCCGACACCACAATTCGTGCGTGTCAAAAAGCAGTTCATGCCCGGTCAGTTGCTGGTCGTTCCCCGCTCCTTCTACCTCTATTATATCACCGAGCCACGCAAAGCGATCCGCTATGGCTGCGGCGTCGGTAAGGCGGGGCTTGAGTTCACCGGGACGGCAACCATAGACGTCAAGAAAGAGTGGCCCACATGGCGACCCACCGATGAGATGATCGAGCGGGATCCAGTGGCTTATGCCCGCTTCAAGGACAATGACTATGTGCAGCCGGGAGGGAGCGACAACCCTCTGGGCGCGCGCGCTTTGTATCTGTTCCAGAACGGGATCGATACGTATTTTCGTATCCACGGCACGACGCAGCCGCAGACGATCGGCCGGGCGGCCTCAAACGGCTGCATCAGAATGCTGAACGCGCATGTGATCGACCTCTATAACAGGGTCCCCATTGGAACCGTGGTGACAGTGGTCTAGGGCGCCGACCAGTCCACGTCATCCGCCTGTTCGATCCTGAGGCGGCCTTCGGGCCAGGGGCGTGCAAGACCTTGCGCCTGCTGTTCCGTACCATTCAGCCAGACCTGCGCGCCATCCTGATCCAGCAACACACCCATCCGGTGATGGATGGGCTTTACATCCGCATTTGGCTCGCAGGTTACGGCGGCAACCTGATCCACGCGCTGGCCCCCGGGGGCCTCCCACATGTCGGTGATCGCGGCAAACAGCAGAGGCGATCCATCCTTGGACGTGATGCGCCACGGGGTTTTGCGCCGTTTCTCTCCGGTCCATTCATACCAGCCATCGACGGGGATAACCGCACGTCCGACGCCTGCGAATGCGCTTTTGTCAAAGACGGTTTCGGATCGGGCATTGATGATCGTCTCCATCACCGGGCGCCCGCGCGCATTGACCCGGCCAACCGGGATCATCCCCCAGCGCATCGATGCCAGCCCTTTGGCTTTCAGCACGACTACCTCCTGCCCCGGCTGAATGTTCCGGCGCGAAGGTTGTGGGGGCAGGGTGGCCGGAACACCCAGATACTGCGCCATCTCAGATATCGGTCTGGTCAGAAAAAACCGCCCCGGCATGAGATCCCCCTAATCCACCGCGTTTTCGGCAAGCTCTAGAACCGCTGGTCCCAGCGCGTCGACGATCAAGGATACCCCCTGCGCGTTGGGGTGGATACCGTCCGGTTGCATATATTGGCGCGCGACGGTCGGGTCGCCCTCGGCAGCGAGACCCGCAAAAAAGCTCTCGGCATAAAGCGCGCCGAATTGCTGCGCCAGTTCCGGATAAATGGCGTCGAAACGCTGTTTGTAGTCCGCACCGTAATTGCCCGGGGCCTGCATCCCGATCAAAAGGACCTCTACCCCGGCGCCGTTCGCTGCGCTCAGGATCGCGTCCAGATTGGTGCGCGAAACGTCCGGATCAATCCCCCGCAGCAGGTCATTGCCACCAAGGGCAATGATCATCCCGTCCACCTCGGGCGTCAGAGTCCAATCCACACGCGCGGCTCCACCTGCTGTGGTATCACCCGAAACCCCCGCGTTGATGAGGCGGATATCGGCCCCCTGATCCAGCAACCAGCGCTGCAATTGCGGAACAAACCCGTCCTGTTCCGGCAGGCCATAGCCCTGGGTCAGAGAATCCCCCAGCGCCGCTATGACAATCGGCTCAGCGGTCGCTGCAAAACCGCAACAGATGAACACGCCTGACATCAAGGCCTTGCGCAGGTTCCGTTTCGCGCCATATCCCAATAGACCACTCCCCATATGGGCTGATTGATGACAACACCAGTTCTTACCCTCAAAGATGCCGCTTTATCGCTGGATAGCAATGCCGGGCGGGTGGATATTCTGCATGACATTTCGCTCACCGTGAACAAAGGTGAGACGTTGGGGCTGGTCGGGCCTTCGGGGTCGGGCAAATCCTCATTGCTGATGCTGATGGGCGGGCTCGAACAGGTCACCGGCGGAAGCGTGAGCGCGCTGGGGCATGATCTGAGCGGAATGGATGAGGACGCACTGGCCCGATTCCGCCGTGATGCCATGGGCGTGGTGTTTCAGAACTTCCATCTGATCCCGACCATGACGGCGTTGGAGAATGTGGCCACACCGCTGGAATTGGCAGGCCACAAGGACGCGTTCAAACGCGCTGCGGCTGAATTGCAGGCCGTCGGCCTGTCGCATCGGCACGACCATTATCCGGCGCAATTGTCCGGAGGCGAACAGCAGCGTGTCGCGCTGGCCCGTGCGGCGGCACCGCGCCCGCAGATTCTTCTGGCCGACGAGCCCACCGGAAATCTGGATGAGACCAATGGGGCCGCGATCATTGATCTGCTGTTCAGGCTGCGCGACCGACACGGCGCGACCCTGGTGCTGGTCACGCATAGCCACAGGCTGGCCCAGAAATGCGACCGCGTCGTGCGTCTGCGGGATGGCCGGATCGCAGAAGACACCCGGCGCGAGGCCGCCGAATGAGCCTGCGTCTGGCTGGGCGCATGGCACGGCGCGAGCTGCGTGGCGGGTTGCGTGGTTTTCGAGTGTTTCTCGCCTGTCTTGCCCTCGGTGTTGCGGCAATTGCTGCCGTGGGTTCGGTCCGTCAGGCGATCCAGACCGGCCTGACCCAGGAGGGAGCCGCACTTTTGGGTGGCGATGCGCAGTTGGAGTTCACCTATCGCTTTGCCGATGATCAGGAGCGCGCATGGATGGACCAGGCCGCGCTGGCGGTGTCAGAGATCGTTGATTTTCGCTCCATGGCAGTTACCGGAGACGGGGCTGATGCCGAACGCGGGCTAACGCAGGTCAAAGCGGTGGATGATGCTTATCCGCTGCTGGGCACAGTGCGCTTACTCCCGGAATTGAACCTCAGAGAGGCACTGGCGGGCACCGACGGCCTGCCCGGCGCGGTGATGGACCCGGCCCTGATAGACCGCCTGAACCTCTCACCCGGCGACCGCTTTGATCTGGGAACGCAAAGCTTCGTGCTCATGGCCGCGCTGGAGCACGAACCCGATGGTGCGGCGGATGGATTCACCCTCGGCCCGCGCACGCTGGTGCGGACCCAAGACCTGAAGAATTCGGGCCTATTGGCGCCGGGGACTTTATTTTCGACCAAATACCGGCTGGACCTGCCTCAAAATACAGATCTGGCTGCACTGTCAGCAGAGGCGAATCAGGCGTTTGAAAGCACCGGTATGCGCTGGACCGATGCCCGCAACGGTGCGCCGGGGATATCCGAGTTTGTTGGCCGCCTCAGCGCCTTTCTGGTTCTGGTCGGCCTGTCCGGTCTTGCGGTGGGTGGCATCGGCGTATCCTCGGCCGTCCGCGCCTATCTGACCCAGAAAACCGAGACGATTGCGACGCTGCGCACATTGGGAGCGGACCGGGCGACGATTTTTCAGACCTATATGATCCAGATCGCGATATTGTCCGGTATCGGCATCGCCCTGGGCCTTTTTCTTGGCGGAGTGATCCCGCTGTTGCTCGCCCCGCTCATCGAAACCCGCCTGCCTGTTCCGGCTGTTTTCTCCCTCTATCCGCGCGCCCTTGCCGAGGCTGCGCTTTACGGGATTCTGACAGCCTTTCTGTTCACGCTGTGGCCGCTGGCCAGAACCGAAGAGGTGCGCGCTGCAACCTTGTTTCGCGATGCACTGACCTCGGCGCGGGTGCTGCCACGCCCGGTCTACGTGGCTGCAACCGGGACAGGTTTGGCAATGCTGATCGGTGCAGCCGCCTGGTTCAGCGGCTCGACATGGCTGACGCTCTGGACAAGCGGCGGACTGGCCGGGGCGCTGGCCCTTCTGGCGCTGTCGGCCTTCTGTATCCGCAAACTGGCG
This sequence comes from Alphaproteobacteria bacterium, assembly GCA_030426685.1. GTDB lineage: Bacteria > Pseudomonadota > Alphaproteobacteria > Rhodobacterales > Rhodobacteraceae > Ruegeria. The sequence goes on along the minus strand of JAUHYC010000018.1, from coordinate 55,871 downwards.
CGTTTGGGGGTACCCCGGGTCAGGGGCCGCCCGGCCCTGCGTTGGGCCCTGTCGGCCATCTCGGACCCGCGCGAGGGGGCAGCGTCGGTTGTCCTGTCGCTGGGGCTGGGCCTGTCGGTTCTGGCCGCGGTTGGGCAGATTGATGGGACATTGCGCAATGCGATCTCGGGCAATCTGCCCGATGTGGCCCCCTCGTATTTTTTCGTGGACATCCAGAAGGACCAGATGCCGGGCTTCACCAACAGACTTGAGACTGATCCCGCTGTCAGCCGGATTGAAAGCGCGCCGATGCTGCGCGGCATCATCACCCGGATCAATGGACTGCCGGCGCACGAGGTTGCGGGGGATCACTGGGTTCTCGAAGGCGACCGCGGCGTGACCTATTCGGATCAGCCGCCCCGGAACGCGCGGATCACCAGTGGTGAATGGTGGCCCGAAGGATATGCAGGCCCACCGCAGGTCAGCTTTGCCGCAGAGGAAGCAACCGAGATGGGGCTGAGCCTGGGCGATGAACTGACAGTGAACATCCTGGGCCGCGACATCACAGCCACTCTGACATCGCTGCGCGAGGTCGATTTCTCGACGGCAGGAATGGGCTTTGTCATGTCGATGAACCCTTCGGCACTTGCAGGAGCGCCGCACAGCTTCATTGCCACGGTTTATGCCGAGGAACAGGCCGAGGCTGCCATTCTGCGTGATCTGGCCGGACAGTATCCCAACATCACCGCCGTGCGCGTGCGCGATGCGATCAACCGGGTCTCAAACCTGCTGGCGGGGCTGGCTTCTGCCACCTCCTATGGGGCGGGAGTATCGCTGCTGACCGGTTTTCTGGTGCTGATCGGTGCGGCAGCCGCAGGGGAACCGGCCCGCCGCTACGAAGCGGCGATCCTGAAAACACTGGGCGCCAACCGGGGGCGCATCCTGCTGAGCTTTGCCCTGCGCGCAGTGCTTCTGGGTGCGGCAGCCGGATGCGTCGCTCTGCTGGCCGGTATTCTGGGCGGCTGGGCGGTGGCCACATATATCTTCGACACCGGGTTTACGATCATCTGGCCCTCAGCCCTCGGCATTGTCATTGCCGGGGTCGCCGTGACGCTGGGCGCAGGTCTGGCCTTTGCCATGCGCCCGCTTTCGGTCAGGCCAGCGCGCATATTGCGCGCCACTGACTGATCTCAGCGCATGCAGGCGACGGGCTGCAGAATTCTCATCAACTGATCATTGTCGCAAATCAAAGCATCCAGCGTGATCTCATCCAGCGATGCATAGAACACTTCGGCCGCATCCTGCAGCGCCAGCCGCAACCGGCAGGCATCGGTCAGCGGGCAGGTATTATCGGCATCAGCAAAGCACTCGGCGATCGGCAAGCCGCCTTCGACATGGCGAAAGACCGATCCAATGCGTATCTGGTCGGCGGGCCGGGCCAGTGTCATACCGCCATTGCGGCCACGCTGGGTGCTCAGATAGTCTAGCTGACTCAGCTGGTTGATCACCTGTGCCAGATGGTTCTCAGAGATGTTGCACACATCGGCGATCTCGGACTTTGTGACCAGCCGATCCTCATGCGCTGCGCAATACATCAGCAGGCGCATCGCGATGTTCGTTCGTTTGGTAATCCGCATCAGGACCTCCCAAATTTCAAGATACAACCTTATTGCATGTTTCGAAAAAAGACTGTTTGACATACATCAATCGTCAAAACAGTACGCGGCCCGAATGGCAGAACCCTATTTCTTTGGCTATGGCAGCTTGGTTAACCTCTCCACGCACGACTTTCCGGACCCGCGCCCGGCGCGGCTGAAAGGCTGGCGGCGCGCATGGAGGCATACCGATCTGCGCCCGGTTGCCTTCCTGACCGCAATCCCCCATCCCGGGTCCGAGATCGACGGCATGATCGCCCATGTCCCCGAAAATGACTGGGTGGCATTGGATGAAAGGGAATGGGCCTATGATCGCATTTCAGCGACCCATTCGATTACGCACCCTCTGACTGACGAGGTCGAAATAGCCGTCTATGCCGTTCCGAAGGAAAGGCATAGTGAACCGGCAGACAAACATCCACTCCTGCTCAGCTACCTTGACGTGGTCGTCCAAGGTTATCTTCGCGCCTTCGGCCCGGACGGGGCGGACCGTTTCTTTGCCACCACCGACGGCTGGGAAACACCGGTGCTGAATGACCGCGCCGAACCGCGATATCCGCGTCATCAACAGTTGAATGCGGATGAAACTTCATTTGTAGATGATCGCCTTGCAAAGACGGGCGCAAGGATCGTGCACCCCGCATAGCGTGGCACACGACTTCACTTTTTGCCAAATACTCTCGCCGAAGGCACGCGCCGACAGGCGCGTTTCCTCAGCCGCGTGCGCGGATGACCTGCAGCAAGGGCAGCAATGCGGCCATCTCCGGCCCCCGCTCCATCCCGGTCAGCGCCTTGCGCAGCGGCATGAACAGGCCTTTGCCCTTGCGGCCCGTGGCCTCTTTCACGGCTTTGGTCCAGGTGCCCCAGGTTTCACCATCGAACGGGCCTTCGGGCAGCAATGCGATGGCCTGCGCAATGAACTCACGATCCTCATCCGCGATCAGTGGCTCTGCACCGTCACGGCACAGCTCCCACCAGCCTTTGAGGTCTGCCAGAGTGGTGATGTTCTCGCGTGCCATGGCCCAGAACGGCTCGGCGAGATCAGTGGGAACGCCCGCATCCGCAACAGCGTCGGCCACATCAGCCAGCGGCAGCGATTGCAAGTGCTTGGCCGTCAATGGGAACAGGTCCTGCACGTCAAACTTGGTGGGTGCCGCACCAAAGCGCGTGACGTCAAAACCGTCGATCAGATCGGCCATGTCGGACCGCAGTTCAACCGGATCGGACGAGCCCAGACGCGCCATCAGGCTCAACAGCGCCATCGGCCGCACACCCTGCTCGCGCAGATCGCGCAGGGCCAGCGTGCCCAGACGTTTGGACAGCGCCTCGCCCTGCGGGCCGGTCAGCAACGAATGGTGCGCGAAACGCGGACAAGTACCGCCCAGCGCTTCGATGATCTGAATCTGCGTCGCGGTGTTGGTCACATGATCCGAGCCGCGCACGACGTCCGTCACGCCCATCTCGGTATCGTCTACCACCGACGCGATGGTATAAAGCACCTGACCGTCCCCCCGGATCAGCACCGGATCAGAGACCGAGGCCGCATCGATCGAGATGTCGCCCAGAATACCGTCGGTCCACTCGATCCGCTCATGATCGAGCTTGAAGCGCCAGACACCATTGCCACGCTCGGCGCGCAGCGCCTCTTTCTCGGCATCCGACAGGTTCAGCGCGGCGCGGTCATAGACCGGCGGCTTGCCCATGTTCAGTTGCTTCTTGCGCTTCAGGTCCAGTTCGGTGGGCGTTTCGAACGCCTCATAGAACCGGCCCATCTCGCGAAGCTTGTCTGCGGCTTCGGCATAGCGATCGAGCCGGTCCGACTGACGCTCAACCCGGTCCCAATGCAGGCCTAGCCAGTCCAGATCCTGCTTGATCGCATCGACATATTCTTCCTTCGAGCGCTCGGGGTCGGTGTCGTCGATGCGCAGGATGAAGGTGCCGCCAGCCTTGCGGGCGATCAGATAGTTCATAAGGGCGGTGCGCAGGTTGCCCACATGGATGTAACCGGTGGGCGACGGGGCGAAACGGGTGGTGGTCATGGGTGTCTCCTGTTGGCGCGGCTCATGTCACAGGAACGTGGTTTTGTCCAGCCGAAGCCCTCAGGTCGGCTCAACCGGCCATTTCTGCGCCAAATCGTCCAAACCGGCGCGGACAAGCTCGGCCAACACCTCAAGATCGATATCCGCAAGCTTGTTTACATAAAGACAGGACTTGCCCAGTTTGTGCTTGCCCAGCCTTGCCAGAATAACGTCAAAATCCGCATAACCCGGCATGATGTAGATCGAATGCGCAGACTTGCGGGGCGAAAACCCGGTAGCCAGAAAATCCCCCTCACGACCGGTTTCATAGCGATAGTGATACCTGCCGTACCCGATGATGGATGCGCCCCACATCACCGGAGCAAACCCGGTTACGCCACGAAACAGCCGATCCAGCACCTGCGCCTCTTCCGCTTTCCGCGCCGGCTGCACCGCCGCCAGAAAATCGGCGGTTCTTTGGCTGGTAGGCACGGTTTTGTTCGGAGAGCGCGACATGAACAGAAAACTATCACGTAAAGTTCAACCTCGCAGCCTAATTAGCGGTGTACTAACTGGTACCGGACCCGGACCGACCTAATTCAATCAATTATAGTCTGACAGGGAGGACGACGATGACCATCAAGATGACCCGCCGGGCTGCGCTTGGCACGGCTGCAGCGTTGCCATTTGCGGCGGCGGCAACCCCGGTTCTGGCCGCAGGGGCCGAGACCAAGGCCAACTCCACAATCGCAAAATCATTCCAGTTGGGCGATTTCACCGTAACCACTCTGCTGGACGGTAGCCTGCCGCGTGACGGGGCAAAAGAGATTTTCGGCGGCGGCGCGTCAGATGAAGAATTCGCAAAGGTCTCAGCCGAAAACTTCATTCCCGCAGACAAAGCCCAATTCTTCTTTACACCAACGCTGGTTGATACCGGATCCGAGCGCGTTCTGTTCGACACCGGGCTTGGACAAGGCGGCATCCAGACAGCGCTGGCCGATGCAGGCGTAACACCGGATCAGATCGACGTTGTGGTTCTGACCCATATGCATCCCGACCATATCGGCGGCATGACCACCGAAGATGCAGCAACATTCACAAACGCGCGCTACGTCACGGCAGCCCCAGAGTATGACTTCTGGGCAGCGCAGGACGCAGGCAACCGGGTGGGTGATCTGGTTGCGGCCAAGGTCACGCCGATGGCCGAGAAGATCACCTTTATCGAAGACGGCGGGGATGTGGTGTCGGGCGTTACCGCAATGGCAGCCTTCGGGCACACCCCGGGCCATATGGTCTATCATCTGGAAAGCAACGGCCAGCGCCTCATCCTGACGGCAGACCTTGCCAACCACTATGTGTGGTCCTTCGCCCATCCCGAATGGGAGGTGCGCTTTGACATGGACAAGGCCGCCGCCACGCAAGCACGCCGCGATGTGCTGGGGTTGCTCGCCGCTGACATGGTGCCGATGATCGGCTACCACATGCCGTTTCCCGCTGCCGGTTATGTCGAAACCCGAGGCGACGGGTTCCGCTTTGTCCCGGTCAGCTATCAGATGATGGAATAGAGGCCTAGTACCCCGGATCCGGCCGTATCTTTGCGCCATCCGTGAAACGGGACAGGCGAAAGGCGGTCGGATCGACGCAAGGCGTACTTTGGGTCACAAGATCAGCCACTAATCGGCCCGCTGCGGGGCCGATACCAAACCCATGACCCGAAAATCCGGTTGCTATGTGCAAGCCCGGCAGATGCTCCACCTTCGAGATGATCGGAATCGCGTCCGGGGTCACATCAATCAGTCCGGCCCAGCTTTGTACGATCTCTGCACCTTCCAGCGCAGGGATCGCCTTGCGGGCGCTTGCCCACGTTCGCCGCAGAACCTTTTGCGAAGGCTCGGGGTCCAGCACCCGGCACTGTTCAAACGGGGTCACATCAGTGGGCAGCCAATTCCGATCCTGCTGCGCTTCGGTCATCCAGCGCCGCGACAGGCGAAAGCGCAACGATCGCCATTCCTGACGGAACGCGGGCAGAAACTGCCGCGCCAGCCGGAAACTGTCGGGAACGATGTCGACGGTGTTTTCGTGCCCCGACGCGATCGTGTACCCGCCATCTGCGCGTTTGCGGATGGCGTATCCATCCGTCCAGATCGACGTCACCGGACCGGGCTTGACCGGAGAGGAGCGCATCACCGTGTTCAACACCTTAAGCTGCGGCAGATCGATCCCGGCATTGCCAGCAAACAAACGCGACCACGCCCCACCCGCCAACACGACTTGGTGACATTGAATCCGGCCCCGCTCGGTAAAGACGCCAGAGATCCGACCAGCCTGAATATCCAAGCTGCGCACCGCGCAATTGGTCATGATCACCGCCCCGCGGTCACGCGCGGCCTCAGCAACTGCAGGGGTGGCCCATTGCGGTTCCGCCCGTCCGTCCTGCGGCATGTACAGTGCAGACCGCAGAGCCATTCTGTGCTCGGGCAGCAAACCCTGCAACTCGGCGCCCGACACCATCCGCGCCCCGGTCTGCAATCCTTCGACGTGTCCTAACCAACGCGTCAGATTGACGTCGCTCCGCGCACCGGAGGCACCGAACAATATCCCGGATTTCTCATATCCGGTTTTGCGCCCGATCCGCGCATCCAGTCCCTGCCAGATGCGCAGGGATTCGGACATCAACGGAACCTCGCGGGGGTCGCGCAGTCCGAGCCGCACCCAACCCCAGTTGCGAGAGCTTTGTTCGCCCGCGATCCGGCCCTTTTCACACAGCAGGACAGAAACGCCCCGCTCGGCCAGTTCCAGGGCCGTCGAGGCACCGATAATCCCGCCGCCAATGACGACGACATTTACACGCTTGGGGAGTGAGAGATCAGATTCGACTGGTGTCGGATTTGGGCCTGGCATCAACCGCTCGGAGTTATGTCTTCCAAGCAGAATCCAGCCTGATCAGGATCGCGCTGACAATGCGGAACAGGTAGGTAGTCAGGCATTTCCCCGAACCTGTGGCCGAATGGCCAAAGCGGGCGGAACTGTCCGCGGCGCCATCTCTTCAACTTCTCAGGCCGCGCCGGACAGTTGCGCCCATTTCTCGCGCAGAACACCACCAAGACCGGAGGCGGTATGCGCAGCAAAATTCTCCTGCGGCTGTAACACCGGGAACTCGGTTCGAACCGGTTGACTGCTCGTCTCGGGCGCCGGTGCCTCTTGGTTCAGGATGTCCGCAATGGTTGCATCCAGAGCCTCTTCATCAAGTTCGCGTGCCGGCGATTCCATGGTTCTCCATGGCGCCGGAGAATGAAGCGGTTTGTCATATCCATTCGTCATTTGACCACCAATACCTTTACTGGCATCCCAAACACGGATGCCGTTACCCAGTTCAACAAACCGGTTTGTGAACCCTGAAATGAAGGTGAACCACCGGATTGCGTCACGCTTGCCCCATATGAGGCAAACCCCGGTCACAAATGTGGCAAAAAATGGGCCAAAGCGCAAGTGGTGCGCCTGTAAGTACCTGCCGGTACTGAACAATACCGGAATACAGGCGGCATTGCTCAGAATTGCTCAACAATTGAGTTCAGGGCAGGATGGTCAGCCGTCAGCTTCGGTTCCGCCAGCGATTCACAATCGGATAGCGGCGGTCCAGCCAGAAGGCGCGCGGTGTCAGCCTTGTACCCGGCGCAGATTGAAAGCGCTTGTATTCGCTGATGTAGATCAGGTGTTCGACCCGTCGCGCCTCGACCTCATCGAAACCGGCGGCAACACAATCCGCGACTGAGCCGTCCTGATCCACCAAAATATCCAGAATGGCGTCCAGAACCGGGTAGTCCGGCAGGCTATCGCTGTCTTTCTGATCTTCGCGCAGTTCTGCGCTTGGCGGCTTATCAATGATCGAAGGCCGAATGACCTCGCCCTCGGGGCCGTTCATCCAGATGCGATGATTGGCGTTGCGCCAGCGGCAGGTCTCGAACACGCGGGTCTTGTACAGGTCCTTGATCGGGTTATAGCCGCCATTCATGTCGCCGTAGATCGTGGCATAGCCCACCGCGACCTCGGATTTGTTGCCGGTGGTTAACAGCATCTCACCAAACTTGTTGGAGATCGCCATCAGCAGCAGCCCGCGCAGGCGGGACTGGATGTTTTCTTCGGTCAGGTCCTCATCATGCCCTGCAAACAGCGGTGCCAGCGTTTCGGTCACCGCTGCCCGACCCTTGGAAATCGGCACAAAGTCATAGTGTACGCCCAAGGCGTTGGCGACCGCCTCGGCATCGTCGAGCGAACCCTGACTGGTGTATTCCGACGGCAGCATCACGCAGCGCACATTCTCGGCCCCGATTGCATCCACGGCAATGGCGGCGACGAGTGCGGAATCGACACCGCCCGAGAGGCCCAGAACCGCTTTCTTAAACCCGGTTTTACCCATGTAATCGCGTAAGGACTGCACCATCGCGCGATAGTCCTGCTCCCACGCGTCGGGTTGTGGCACCACCTCACCGGGCGTAATCCGCCAGCCATCCTCACCGCGCTGCAGGTCGACATGCTGCACCGCTTCGTCGAAAACCGGCATCCGAAAGGCCAGTTCTCCGCCCGGATTCAACCCGAATGTGGCCCCATCGAACACCTGATCGTCCTGACCGCCGACCATGTTCAGATAGATCACCGGCAGCCCCGTCTCGACCACCCGCGCAACCATGTGGTTCAGACGAACATCGTACTTGTCACGGTAATAGGGCGATCCATTGGGGATCAGCAGAAACTCGGCGCCGGTTTCCTCAAGCGTTTCGGCCACATCCTCGTGCCAGCCATCTTCGCAGATCGGGCTACCGATCCGGGTGTTGCCCACCGCATAAGGCCCGCCCAACGGGCCGGCATCGTACAAACGCACTTCGTCAAAAACCGTTTCGTTGGGCAAATGATGCTTGAGGACCTTGCTGACGATCCGTCCCCCCTTGAGGATCAGATAGGCGTTGTAAAGCCTTCCCGCCTCGACCCATGGCCCGCCGATCGCCAGCGCGGGGCCGTCGGCACATTGCTTGGCCAGCGCCTGAGCGGCCTCGATCGCAGCGTTATGAAACGCCGGTTTCAATACCAGATCCTGCGTGTTGTACCCGGTGATGAACATCTCGGGCAGCGCCACCAGATCGGCCTGCGCATCGCGCCCCTGAGCCCAAGCGGCAGCGGCCTTGGCGGCGTTACCCTCGATATCACCTACTGTCGGGTTCAGCTGTGCCAGCATAATGCGGAAACGATCGGCCATGTTGCCCTCTTGCCCTCGTCAGTCTTTCAGGGATTTAGCAGATCACAGCGCGAGTTAAAGACAAATGCGGCAAAAGCCGTTGCTCTGCCCCCGGCGGTATCCTAGTTTTGCCTACGGACCAACAGCTCAAGATACTCTGCAGGCAGGAACGACCATGAACGCGATCCGCACATCCATTGCCGCTGTAACGCTTGCCCTGATGGCACAGGCCACTTCCGCACAGCAAGACGGTCAGGTCATCATCGCCGATGACGATGTCGGAGGCGTGTATGAAGGGACGTTCGAAAACGGTCTGCGGCACGGTACCGGTACCTACCGGTTGCCCAGCGGGTTCGAGTATTCTGGTGAATGGGTCGAGGGTGAGATCCAGGGGCAAGGCACTGCGCGCTATGCCAATGGATCGGTCTATGAAGGGACATTTGCCAAAGGCCGCCCCGAAGGCCGTGGCAAGATCATTTACACCGACGGCCATACCTATGAAGGCGAATGGGCCGATGGGGCCATCAACGGCACCGGCGTGGCAGAATACACCAATGGGATGCGTTATGAAGGCGGCTTCAAAGATGCGAAACGCCATGGCAAAGGCAAGCTGACGGGCCCTGACGGCTATGCCTATGACGGCGACTGGGTGGACGGCCAAAAAGAAGGCAGTGCCAAGGTCACCTACGCCGATGGAAGCACCTATGAGGGCGGCATCAGGGCCGGGCAGCGTCATGGTCAGGGCACCCTGAGTCTTGCGGGTGGGATGACGTATACCGGTGACTGGGTCGATGACGAGATGACGGGGTCCGGGCGACTGGTTTATCCCAATGGCGATGTGTTCGAAGGTGACCTGACCGGGGGTCGCCGTCAGGGCAAAGGCAAGGTCACATATGCCAACGGCACCGTTTATGAAGGCGACTTTGTAGATGATATGCGCCACGGGCAGGGTATCTTCACCGGCACGGATGGCTTTCGCTATTCCGGAGAATGGGCCAATGGCCAAATCAGTGGTCTGGGCGAGGTTACCTATGCCGATGGCTCGGTCTATGTCGGTGATTTTCTGGATGACCTGCAGCACGGAAAGGGCCGGACGACCTATCCCAACGGCACGGTCTACGACGGTGACTGGGTCGCCGGAGTATTTGAGGGGTCAGGTGTCGCCACATACCCCAATGGCACCGTGTATACAGGCCAGTTCAAGAACGCACGCAGCCATGGCAAAGGCGTGCTGACCTTTGCAAACGGCTATCGATATGACGGCGATTGGGTCGATGGGGTCCGGCATGGCAAGGGCAAGGCGACCTTTCCCGATGGCACCACCTACGAGGGCGATTTCAAAGATGGCAAACGTCAGGGCAAAGGCACGTTCACCCGCCCCGGCGGATACAGCTACACCGGCGATTGGATCGATGGAAAGATCAGCGGTTTCGGCACGGCGACCTACGAGACCGGTGATGTCTACGAAGGCAATTTCCTCGACAACAAACGCCACGGCGATGGCACGATGCGCTACGCGGGCGGCGAGATTGAATCAGGCGTCTGGGACAATGACACTTTGGCGCGCGAAACTGAGACCACAGCCGCACCGGACACGGATACCGAAGCGACCGAACCCGACCCCAACACAACCGACCCGGACGCAAACGACGGCTGAGCAGGCCTACCACGGTATGGACCGCCCGGCCCAATCATAGAAACCTCCGGTATCTTCTGGTGTCAGCCCGCGTATGACCGACAGCAAGTTGTCGGCAGCTTCATCCGGTGAGACGGCCGGATGGCGGTTGAGGTATTTCTCGGTAAAGGCCGTTTTAACCGTTCCGGGATGCAGAGCAACGCATACTGCCTGTTTGTGGGTCCGTGCCAGCTCGATCGCTGCTGTATGGACGATCTGGTTCACCGCAGCCTTGGCCGCCCGGTAACTGACCCAGCCGCCCAACCTGTTGTCACCGATCGATCCGACCCGCGCGGACAATATGGCAATCACCGCTGGGCGATTTCGGGGCAGCAGACGCTGCGCGTGCTTCAGAACCAAAGCGGGACCGACCGCGTTCAGCGCAAACTGATCCATCATTGCCTGCGCCGAAACCGTGCGCATTGATTTCTCGGGTACTGCCCCATCGATCTCCAGCGCGCCCGACGCAACGACAATCAGATCGAACGGCCCGGAGAGCGCGGACAGCAAGCCGTCAGCCAGGTCGGGCCGGGTCAGATCAAACCCGTTCCCCGAACGCGACAGGCCCGTCACCTGGAAGGTCTCAGCGTGAAGCCGTTTGGCAAGAGCGCGGCCAATCCCGCCCGAGGCACCGATGATCAATGCATTCACCATGCCGGAGGAGCTAGGTGAAAACTCGGCCTCAGCAACCACCTATCCAAAATTCATCACAGCCGAATTTCGTTCTTTTCATTCGCCGCACGCGTTGTATAAGCTCAAACCCATGATCAACCGCGCAGATATCCTTTTTGCCGACGCCGCCCTTCGCGGTGCGTCTCTGCGTGGCCTACTGATCCTAATCCGCCTCTGAGCGTGCCATCCGGCGCGCCCGCTCAGAGGAGGACGCCCGCGCGCCATAGGCTTTAGGACAGACAAGAAAGAGATTCCCATGACCAACGTGACCGACCAAGACCGCGTCTTGATCTTCGATACCACTTTGCGCGACGGCGAGCAGAGCCCAGGCGCCACCATGACCCATGACGAAAAGCTCGAAATTGCCGAGCTGCTGGACGAAATGGGCGTGGACATCATCGAGGCCGGGTTCCCGATCGCATCCGAAGGTGACTTCAAGGCGGTGTCCGAGATCGCCGAGCGTTCGAAGAACAGCCGCATCTGCGGTCTGGCCCGCGCCAACTTCGCCGATATCGACCGCTGCTGGGAGGCGGTGAAACACGCCGAGAAGAACCGGATTCACACCTTTATCGGCACCTCTCCGCTGCATCGTGCCATCCCGAATCTGACGATGGACGAGATGGCCGACAAGATCCACGAAACCGTCAGCCATGCGCGCAACCTTTGCGAAAACGTGCAGTGGTCGCCGATGGATGCGACCCGGACCGAATGGGACTATCTGTGCCGCGTCATCGAGATTGCGATCAAGGCCGGTGCCACCACGATCAACATTCCCGACACGGTGGGTTATACCGCTCCGGTGGAAAGCGCCGATCTGATCAAGCGCCTGATCGAGACCGTGCCCGGTGCGGACGAGGTGGTCTTTGCCACCCACTGCCATAACGACCTCGGCATGGCGACCGCGAACTCTCTGGCCGCTGTGGCTGGTGGTGCACGTCAGATCGAATGCACCATCAACGGTCTTGGTGAACGTGCGGGCAACACCGCGCTGGAAGAAGTGGTCATGGCGCTGCGAACCCGCAACGACATCATGCCATGGCGCACGGGTATCGACACCACAAAGATCATGCATATCTCGCGCCGGGTGGCGACCGTGTCGGGCTTCAACGTGCAGTTCAACAAGGCCATCGTCGGCAAGAACGCCTTTGCCCATGAAAGCGGCATCCATCAGGACGGCATGCTGAAGAACCGCGAGAATTTCGAGATCATGCGCCCTGAGGATATCGGCCTGTCCGGGACATCCCTGCCCTTGGGCAAGCATTCCGGTCGCGCGGCCTTGCGCGACAAGCTGGAAACGCTGGGCTACGAGGTTGGCGACAATCAGCTCAAGGACATCTTCGTGCGGTTCAAGGATTTGGCCGACCGCAAGAAAGAGGTGTTTGACGACGATCTGATCGCATTGATGACGCTGGACGATGATGAGGCCAACGACCATCTGCAACTGGTATCGATGAAAGTGACCTGCGGTACAGGTGGTCAGGCGGAATCGACGGTTGAGCTGGAAGTGGATGGCAAGGACGTCATCGCCACCGAAAATGGAGATGGCCCCGTGGATGCAACATTCCGCGCGATCCGGGCGATTTATCCTAACAAGGCCCATCTTCAGCTCTATCAGGTTCACGCGGTCACCGAAGGTACCGATGCTCAGGCCACGGTTTCGGTCCGCCTGGAAGAGGACGGCATGATCGCAACCGGCCAATCGGCGAATACGGATACGGTTGTTGCGTCGGCAAAGGCCTATATCCACGCCCTGAACCGTCTGGTCATGCGTCGCGAAAAGGCCGGTCCCGGCGCTGACACGCGCGAGATCAGTTACAAAGACCTGACTTGATCCAGAGCTGGCGGGGAAATCTCCCGCACCCGCGGGTGTCCGGCTTTGCCGAACTCCCTTGCGGCTTTGGGCCCGGCAGCGCGCCGCAGGCGCGCTGCCGGGCCCAATTCGTTCGACGGCATCTCTGATGCTGGCAAACGAAGCGGGAGCCTTTTGTTGCCTCCAGCTCTTTACCGTCAGAGTTGCGCGAACAATTTTGACAGACGGTCCATCTCATCTTCGATGCCAAATGGCGTATTGAGCACGAACATCCCCGACCCCACCATCCGATGGCCTTCGCGCGCTGGGGGAAATCTGACCTCATGGCAGACCGCCTTTGGATAGTTCGCCGATTTCAGAGCCGTTGTCATCGAAGCGTGGCGGTTGTCGGTCAGAATCGGATACCAGAGCGCGATCACCCCGACATTCCACTTGCGATGCAGCTTGGCAATCACCGCAGGCAGGCGATCGTAGTCAGCCTTTACCTCATAACTGGGATCGATCAGCAGCATCCCGCGCCGGGGATTGGGCGGCAGCAAAGACTGCGCCAAATCAAACCCGTCCTGCCGGTAAACTTTCGCCCCATAGGACGAGAGCGCCAGTGAGAGTGCCGCGTGTTCCTGCGGATGCAATTCGGCGAAATACAGGCTGTCCTGATCTCTCAGCAGATTTGCCGCAATCAGCGGTGAGCCGGGATAGGCCATCGCTCCATGGCGCGCCTGCACCGCCTCCAACACGCGCGCCATCGGGTGTTCGGGCCTGAACCACCCTTCGCGCTGCGCCCGCCGAATGCCTGCCGCAGCCTCTCCGGTGCGCACAGCCTCAGCCGCATCCAGCTTGTAAAGTCCCCGCCCGGAATGCGTTTCGATGTAGGTGATCGGCTTTTCCTTTTGCGTCAGATAACCCAGCACCCAGGCCAGCAATGCGTGCTTTTGTACATCAGCCAGATTTCCGGCGTGGTAAATGTGTTGATATGAGAGCATTTTGCCTTCTAAAGTCCCCATCAATAAGGCGGAAAGGTGCTGACTGACGCGGAATCAGCCCTTTTACCGGGCGAGTTGGCACCCTATAAGGCATCCGTCCCGGAACCGTCGAGTCGCGGGCAGTGGAAATTCTGACAAACGGGATCAGTAAGATATGGGCATCTTTGGCAATCTGGGCGGCCTGTTCACAGCGGACATGGCAATCGACCTCGGTACGGCGAACACGCTGGTTTATGTCAAGGGGCGCGGCGTGATCCTGTCGGAACCCTCGGTTGTGGCCTATCACGTCAAGGACGGTGTAAAGAAAGTTCTGGCCGTTGGTGAAGACGCCAAACTGATGCTGGGCCGGACGCCCGGCTCCATTGAAGCCATCCGCCCGATGCGCGAGGGTGTCATCGCGGACTTCGATACCGCCGAAGAGATGATCAAGCACTTTATCCGCAAGGTGCACAAACGCTCGACCTTCTCGAAGCCCAAGATCATCGTCTGCGTCCCTCATGGCGCAACCCCGGTTGAAAAGCGCGCGATCCGCCAGTCGGTTCTGTCCGCAGGCGCGCGCCGCGCGGGCCTGATTGCCGAACCGATTGCGGCTGCAATTGGCGCGGGCATGCCTATCACAGACCCAACCGGCAACATGGTTGTCGATATCGGTGGCGGTACAACCGAAGTGGCGGTTCTGTCGCTGGGTGATATCGTCTATGCCCGCTCGGTCCGCGTGGGTGGCGACCGGATGGACGAGGCCATCATCTCGTACCTGCGGCGTCAGCAGAACCTGCTGGTAGGTGAATCCACCGCTGAACGCATCAAGACCACCATCGGCACCGCGCGGATGCCCGATGATGGCCGGGGCCAGTCGATGCATATCCGCGGCCGCGACCTGCTGAACGGTGTCCCGAAGGAAATCGAGATCAGCCAGGCTCAGGTGGCCGAGGCGCTGTCGGAACCCGTCCAACAGATTTGCGAGGCGGTGATGACCGCGCTGGAAACCACGCCGCCCGATCTGGCGGCGGACATCGTGGACCGCGGCGTCATGCTGACCGGTGGCGGCGCGCTGCTGGGTGATCTGGATCTTGCCCTGCGCGAACAGACAGGTCTGGCCGTGTCGATTGCCGATGAAAGCCTGAATTGTGTGGCTTTGGGCACCGGCAAGGCCCTGGAATACGAAAAACAACTGCGCCACGCGATTGACTACGAAAGCTAAGGCGCGCACCCTGATGGGGTGAAAACTCGGGCACGAGCAGCACGGGAAGGTAACCTGTGGCAAAGGACCGATCACAGCGCGATGAATACACGACACCTCTGCGCCGGTTGCTGCTGGGGATCGTCGTATTGTGCCTTTTGGGTATCTTTCTGGTCTGGCGCATCGACAGCCCGCGCGTGGAACGGTTCCGTGCACAAGTGGTGGACAAGGTTGTGCCGTCAATGGAATGGGCCATGGTGCCGGTCACTGCTGCCGTCAATCTCGTTCGGGATTTCCAAAGTTATCAGCGCCTGAGCGAACAGAATCAGGAGCTGCGCAGCGAACTGCGTCTGATGCGCGCCTGGAAAGAGGCCGCGCTGCAGCTGGAACAGGAAAATGCGCGACTGCTTGATCTGAACAATGTCCGCCTTGATCCGAGGCTGACCTATATCACGGGCGTGGTGATGGCTGACAGCGGCTCACCCTTCCGACAATCCGTGTTGCTGAATGTGGGTGAACGGGACGGCATCGTCGATGGTTGGGCCACGATGGACGGCATCGGCGTGGTCGGGCGCATTTCGGGGGTCGGGCCCGATACCGCGCGTGTCATCCTGATGACCGACGCCTCAAGCGCGATCCCCGCGACCATCCAGCCCTCGGGCCAGACGGCTCTGATCAAGGGTGACAACACGCCGACCCCGGCGATCGAGTTTCTGGAAAACCGCGAACTTGTGCGCCCGGGCGACCGGGTTGTCACCTCGGGAGATGGCGGCGTGTTCCCCGGGGGTCTGTTGATCGGGCAGGTCGCAATCGATCCCGGTGGCCGGTTGCGCGTCCGGCTTTCCGCCGATTTCGAACGCTTGGAATTCTTGCGTGTGCTACGGTACCAGTCCGCAGTACCCATTCGGGACTCGGGCGATATCGTCGGCCCACGGCAACCCGAGGCCGCGCTGACCCCGGCGGAGGTGAATGATGGATAAGCCCGTCTCACACCTCTGGGCCAAGCGTGGTCTGTATGTTGCGCTCGCTGTGCTTGTGGTGTTTCTGCACCTTCTGCCACTCGACACGAAACCGGGTCGCTGGCCGTTTCCTGAGATATTGATCGCCCTGACCTATGCCTGGGTTTTGCGACGACCCGAATATGTGCCGATCCTGACAGTTGCCATCGTCATGCTGATGGCCGATCTGCTGTTGCAGCGTCCGCCGGGTCTGCTGGCGGCGCTGGTGGTTCTGGGCGCGGCCTACTTGCGGTCCGCTGCACCCGGAATGCGAGATACGGGTTTCATGGGCGAGTGGACAACCATTGCCGCCGTGATCGCGGCGGTTTTTATGCTCAACCACATCATTCTTGCTTTCCTGTCGGTGCAACAGGCAACGCTGGGGCCCGTGGTGATACAAGTGGTTCTGACAACAGCGATCTATCCCGTGATCGCTCTGCTCAGCCAGAGCGCCTTTGGCGTACGGCGCAAATCGGCGGCCGATAGTGGCACGGCTGGGGTGCGGACATGAAGCAGCGCAAGCCAAAATCGCTTGGCCTCGCCTATAAGCGCCTGCCCCGTCGCGCGTTGATCCTGGGCGGGATACAGGCCGCCTTCATCGGCGGGCTGGGCGCCCGAATGCGGTTCATGCAGGTGGATCAGGCTGACGAATACCGCCTGCTGGCCGAGGAGAACCGGATCAATATCCGCCTGATCCCGCCGACACGAGGACGGATCTATGACCGCAATGGGCAGATCATCGGACAGAACTCGCCCTCATATCGCATCGTCATCGTGCGCGAGGATGCGGGCGATATCGACAAGGTCATTGCCAAACTGTCGGAATTGATCCCGCTGACCCAAGATGAGATCGAGCGCGCCAAGACTGAAATGCGCCGCTCGGCCCCTTTCCTGCCGGTCACGCTGGCCGATCAGGTGACGTGGGAAGATATCTCGAAGGTTGCCGTAAACGCACCCGCCCTGCCCGGGGTCATCCCCGAGGTCGGCATGACCCGACAGTATCCGCGCTACGAGGATTTCGCCCATGTGGTCGGCTATGTCGGGCCGGTCAGCGATTATGACCTCAGCCAGATCGAGGACCCCGAACCGGTGCTGCGCATTCCACGGTTCCAGATCGGCAAGGTTGGATTGGAAGCCAAGCAAGAAATCTCATTGCGCGGCAAGGCCGGGGCCAAACGGGTCGAGGTCAATGCCACCGGCCGTGTGATGCGAGAACTGGACCGGCAGGAAGGAACCGCCGGGGCGGATCTGCAATTGTCGGTTGACGCGGATCTACAGCAATATGCGCAGGCGCGGCTGGCCGGTGAAAGCGCTGCTGCCGTTGTGATCGATTGCGAAACCGGTGATATCCGCGCCATCAGCTCGGCCCCAAGCTTTGACCCGAACCTGTTTGTGCGCGGTATTTCGGTAGCGGACTACCGGGCGCTGACGAATGACAAGTATCGCCCATTGGCCAACAAGACGGTGCAGGGCACCTACCCGCCCGGGTCAACCTTCAAGATGATCACCGCCATGGCAGCGCTTGAGGCGGGTGTCATCGGCCCGTCCAACACCGTCTATTGCCCGGGGCACCTCAAGGTCGGCAGCCGGCGCTTCCACTGCTGGAAACGTGGCGGTCATGGCACGGTCGATCTGGAAACTTCGCTGAAGCGCAGCTGCGACGTTTACTATTACGACGTGGCCCTGCGCACAGGGATCAACAAGATTTCCGAGATGGCGCGCATCTTCGGGCTGGGTGTCAAGCACGACATCCCGATGTCCGCCGTTGCAGAAGGGCTGGCCCCCAATCAGGAATGGAAGCAGCGCGTTCACGGACAGGACTGGCTGGTTGGTGACACCGCCAATGCCTCGATCGGTCAGGGGTTCATGCTGGCCTCGCCGCTACAGCTGGCGGTGATGACAGCACGGCTTGCAACCGGGCGTGCGGTCAAACCGCGTCTGGTCCGCTCGGTCAACGGGATCGAACAGCCCTCGGGCGCGGGTGAGCCGCTGACGGTCAATCGCAACAATCTGGAACAGGTCCGCAAGGCGATGTTCTCGGTCTCAAACAACCGGCGCGGTACGGCTTATCGCAGCCGCATTATCGCCGATGAATTCCGCATGGCTGGCAAGACCGGCACCAGCCAGGTGCGCAATATCACCAAGGCCGAACGCGCTGCCGGTGTGATCCGCAACGAGGACCTGCCGTGGGAACGCCGAGACCACGCGCTGTTCGTCAGTTTCGCACCCTACGACAATCCAAAATACGCGGTCGCGGTGGTCGTCGAACATGGCGGGGGTGGCTCCAAGGCCGCTGCGCCGGTGGCACGCGATATCATGCTGCAAGCGCTCTACAATGGCACGCCTCCGCTCGAGGCGTATCCGACAGGGGATCGCGAGCGGATCAAGGAACAACAAAAACGGCTGGAGGGTGATCGCCGCCCCAAAGCGCGTCCTGATGCAAAGGACCGCGCATGAGCTATCTAGAATACGCCGTCAAATCCACACCCTCAGGTTTCCGCAAGTTCCTGTATATGAACTGGCCGCTGACGCTGTTGCTGATCAGCGTCGCCTGTGCGGGCTTCCTGATGCTCTATTCGGTGGCGGGCGGATCCTGGACCCCGTGGGCCGAACCCCAGATCGAGCGGTTCGGGTTGGGCCTGACGGCAATGTTCATCATCGCACTGGTTCCGATCTGGTTCTGGCGCAACATGTCGGTTTTGGCCTATCTCGGCTCGATCGCGCTGCTGATCTTTGTGGAGTTTTTCGGCACGGTCGGGATGGGAGCCCAACGCTGGATCGATCTTGGGTTCATGCGCCTGCAACCGTCCGAGGTGATGAAAGTGGCGCTGGTGATGGTGCTGGCCGCCTATTACGACTGGTTGCCCTCGCACAAAACATCGCGCCCGCTTTGGGTGATTTTCCCGGTCATACTGATCCTGATCCCCACATTCATGGTTTTGCGACAACCCGACCTTGGCACCTCGATCCTGCTGCTGGCCGCAGGCGGCGGTCTGATGTTCCTGGCCGGTGTCCATTGGGCCTATTTCGCCGCTGTCATTGCGGCGGGCGTCGGGCTGATCGCGACCGTGTTCAACAGCCGGGGAACGGACTGGCAATTGCTCAAGGACTACCAGTTCCGCCGCATCGATACATTTCTTGACCCTTCGACCGATCCGCTCGGCGCGGGTTATCACATTACCCAATCCAAGATCGCCCTTGGCTCGGGGGGCTGGAACGGGCGTGGATTCATGCAAGGCACCCAGTCGCGTCTAAACTTCCTGCCCGAGAAGCACACCGATTTCATCTTCACGACACTGGCTGAGGAGTTCGGGTTCGTCGGCGGCATCACTCTGCTTGTTCTTTATGCCCTGATCCTGATCTTCTGCATGGTCACCGCGCTGTCGACCAAGGACCGGTTCTCGTCCCTTGTCACACTGGGCATTGCGCTGAACTTCTTCCTGTTCTTTGCTGTCAATATGTCGATGGTGATGGGGCTCGCCCCGGTGGTCGGTGTACCGCTGCCGATGGTCAGCTATGGCGGCTCGGCCATGCTGGTACTGATGGCCGCCTTCGGTATCGTGCAAAGCGCCCATATCCACCGCCCCCGCTAAGAGGTCTTCCATGGCAGTGAATGTCCTGTTTTCCGCGCGCCCTGAGCTTTGGCCGGAATATGAACCCTTGCTGCGACAGGGGCTGACCGAGGCGGGGCTGGATTTTCATCTGGCCACCGACATTCCCGCCGATCAGGTCGACTACGTGGTCTATGCCCCCAATGGCGGGCAATGTGACTTTACCCCGTTCACGCGCCTCAAAGCCGTGCTCAGCCTCTGGGCGGGGGTCGAAAGCATATCAGATAATGAGACCCTGACTGTGCCGCTGGCACGCATGGTCGATGGTGGGCTGACGCAGGGAATGACGGAATGGGTGGTGGGTCACGTGCTGCGTTATCACCTCGGAATGGATCGTCATATCACGCAACAGGACGGGAGCTGGACACCGGACGCACCCCCGCTGGCCTCCCAGCGCACGGTTTGTGTTCTAGGGCTTGGTGCGTTGGGGGAGGCCGCTGCACGCGCATTGGCGGCACTGGACTTCCATGTTCTCGGTTGGAGCCGCACCGCAAAGGACATTCCGGGTGTGACCTGTCAGCACGGGGCGGATGGGTTGCGCGAAGCACTGTCACAGACCGAGATCGTTGTACTGCTTCTGCCGGACACACCGGCAACGACGAACATCCTGAACGCGGATACGATGGCCCTGTTGCCGGAAGAGGCCAAGATCCTCAATCCGGGTCGGGGGCCTCTGATCGACGATGAGGCGTTGCTGGCGGCGCTGAATTCGGGCCAGATCGAACACGCGACGCTGGACGTGTTCCGAACCGAACCGCTGCCGCCTGAACACCCCTATTGGGCGCATCCCAATGTGACGGTGACACCCCATATCGCCTCGGAAACCCGGCCCGTGACTGCAGCGCAGGTGATCTGCGAGAACATCCGCCGCGGCGAGGCAGGTGAGCCCTTCCTGCACCTCGTGGATCGCGGGCTGGGATATTAGGCGGCGATCAGACCCCGGCCTTTCAGCAGTGCCTCGACCCCCGGCAATCGCCCGCGGAATGCCAGATAGAGGTCTTCGGCCTCGCGTGAACCTCCGGTGGACAGGATGTTGTCCTCCAGCGCCTTGGCGCGCTCGGGATCAAAGGCACCTCCGGCCTCTTCAAAGGCAGCGAAGGCGTCGGCATCCATGACCTCGGACCACATATAGCTGTAATAGCCCGAGCTATAGCCATCACCCGCAAATACATGGGCGAAATGGGGCGTGACGTGGCGCATACCGATGGCCGACGGCATTCCGATCCCGGCCAAAACCTCAGCCTGTTTCACCATCGGGTCGGCAGGGGCATTGCCCTCGTGGAAGGCCAGATCGACCAGCGCCGAGGCGACATATTCCACCGTCTGGAAGCCCTGATCGAAATTGGCGGCCTGCAACACCTTCTCCAGCATCTCCTGCGGCATCGGCGCGCCGGTCTCGGCATGGGTTGCGAATTCTGCCAACACCTCGGGCACTTCCAGCCAGTGCTCGAATAGCTGGCTGGGCAGTTCGACGAAATCCCGCGCGACGGAGGTGCCCGAGATGCTCTCATAGGTTACGTCAGACAGCATCTGATGCAGCGCATGGCCGAATTCGTGAAACAGCGTGCGGGCGTCGTCATAGGACAGCAACGCCGGATCGCCCTTGGCGAAGTTGCAGACATTGATCACGACGGGGGCCTGCGTCTTCGGATACTTGGCCTGCCCGCGCATCGCGCTGCACCATGCGCCGGAGCGTTTTGATCCGCGCGCGAAATAGTCACCGATGAACACCGCTATATGCTTGCCGTTGCGTGTCACCTCCCATGCACGGCAGTCGGGGTGATAGAGAGGCACGTCCAGCGGCGCGAATTTCAGTCCGAACAGGCGCCCGGCACAGGCAAACGCCGCCTCAATCATGCGGTCGAGCTGCAGGTAGGGTTTCAGCGCGGCCTCGTCCAGATCATGTTCGGTCTTGCGGCGCTTCTCGGCATAGTAGCGCCAGTCCCACGCCTCGAGCGGGCCGTTGACGCCATCGTCCTGCATCATCCGTGTCAGAGTTTCGGCATCTGCCTCGGCGCGCGCCTTGGCAGGTGCCCACACCTGCATCAGAAGTTCACGCACACGGTCCGGCGTGCGGGCCATCTCGGTTTCCAGCTTGTAGTCAGCAAAGCTGTCATAGCCCAACAGCTTGGCGCGTTCTTCACGCAGGCTCAGAATCTCGGCGGCGATTTCACGGTTATCGGTGTCACCACCATTTGCCCCGCGTGCGGTCCAGGCGCGATAGGCCTGTTCGCGCAGATCTCGCCGGGGTGAGAATTGCAGGAATGGCACAATGATCGACCGCGACAAGGTTACAACCGGGCCGTCTGCACCCTTCTCCTGCCCTGCAGCGCCCGCGGCGTCCACGACAAAATCCGGCAGGCCCTGCAGGTCAGCTTCGGACAGGTCCATATACCAGTCCCGCTCATCCGCCAGAAGATTCTGAGTGAAGGAGGTGCCCAGCGAGGCCAGCCGCGCCTTGATTTCCTGCATCCGCGCATCTTCTTCGCCTTCCAGCGCGGCACCCGCGCGGACAAAACCACGATGGGACAGCATCAGCACACGGGCCTGTTCATCGCTCAGGTCCAGATCATCACGCCGATCCCACAGGTCCGCAACGCGCTGAAACAGCGACTTGTTCGATGAAATGCCCGAGAAATGCGCAGCCAGTTTCGGAGAGAATTCTCGCTGCAACTCCTCACGCTTGGGATTGCTATCCGCACCCGCAACCGTGAAAAAGACCGACAGGACCTTGTCCAATTGCCCGCCGGCAGCCTCAAGTGCCTCGATTGTGTTGGCGAAACTCGGTGCCTCGGGATTGGTGGCAATCGCGTCGATCTGCGCGTTGTGGGCTTTCAACGCCTGTTCCAGAGCGGGGGCGAAATCGTCATCAGATATGCGGGCAAAAGGGGCAAGTTCGAACGGCGTATTCCAGTCGGACAGGATCGGGTTGGTCATGGGCATCTCCTTTGCCCCATTGCTATGCCCGCATGTGAGAATGATCCAGAGCTATCCGGAAATTTCACGACCTGTCAGGCAGACGCCCCGCAGACTGGGCAATCCGCGCGCTGTGACAGGGTGATCTTGCGACTTTCCCCATAGAGCGCGTCATAGATCAGCATCTCACCGCGCAAGGTCTGACCCGCGCCGGTGATCACCTTGATCGCCTCAATCGCCATCATCGATCCCACTACGCCCGGCAATGGACCGATCACACCGGCCTCGGCGCAGGACGGGGCAAGCCCGGGGGCCGGGGCCTGGGGGAAAATGCACTGATAGCAGGGGCCGCCCGAAGCGGGATCAAACACGCTCAGCTGCCCTTCCCATTGCGACAACGCACCTGAAATCAGCGGTTTTCCCAGCGTGACAGCTGTGCGATTGGCCAGATAGCGGGTATCAAAATTATCGGTGCCATCCAGAATCAAATCGAAATCGGCAAACAGATCTGCGGCAATTTCTTCGGTTAGGCGACGGTGATAGGGCAAAACGACCACATTGGGGTTCTGCGCCTGCATCGCGACTTGTGCCGAAAACACCTTGGGCATCCCGATATCCGTGTCGCGGTGGATCACCTGCCGCTGCAGGTTGGCATTCTCGACAACATCATCGTCAATCACACCGATCGTGCCGATGCCCGCGGCAGCCAGATATTGCAACGCCGGCGCACCCAGACCACCCGCCCCGATCACCAGCACCCGCGCCTGCTTCATGCGTTTCTGCCCCGGCCCGCCAAGCTCGCGTAGGACGATGTGGCGAGCATAGCGTTCAAGCTCGGTGTCACTGAACTGATCGGGCGGCATTGCGGACTCCTTGTTCCGGGTGGTTTCAGCGCGGTTCCGCAGCGCTTGCACACCCCGACCATAGAGCAGAACCAGCACAGCAGAGCCAGCAAGGATCAGCCACATCGCTGCAGAGCCGCCAGTCATCTGACGCAATGGATGCCCATCGGGCAGCGCAAGCTGGGCGATGATCACCCCGGCCAGCAGCACCCCGATCGAAGCCATCCGCGCCGTCCGCGACACACCGGCAAATAAGCTGATACCCCACAATCCTGCGGCGAGGACCAGAACAAGCAGCATCAGCCGCGCCCGGTTGAGCCGAACCCGTCCGCGCCGCGGTCGGTTTCAGTCAAGACCTCAGCGAAGTCGAACGTCGCCTGTACCACCGGAGCGACCACAAGCTGCGCGATACGTTCTCCGTGCGTGATCTCAAAGGGGTCCTGCCCGGCATTTATCACGATCACACCCAACGGGCCGCGATAGTCGCTGTCGATCGTACCGGGTGTGTTCAGCAACGTAATCCCGTGTTTCAGTGCCAGGCCCGAGCGCGGGCGGACCTGAACCTCAAATCCTTGCGGGATTTCAATTCGCAAACCGGTAGGCACCAATGCGCGCTCCCCCGGCTGCAGCGTGATCGCCCCACCTTCTGGTAAATTGGCCCGCACATCGGCCCCCGCCGCGCCCGCGCTTTCATATGAGGGCAGCGGGACCGAAGGATCAGCCCCATCCTCGCGGATCACACGAATTGCAACCATCCCAGTACCTCTTATTTTTATGGCGATTACACTGCCAGAGCCTCAGCAATCTTCAGCGCCAGCCGTTCAGCCACCGCATCCTTGCCCATGCGCGGCCATTCTTCGGCTCCTTCGTCCGAGATCAGAGTCACGGCATTTTCAGACCCGCCCATGATGCCCGTTGCAGGGCTAACGTCATTGGCGACAATCCAGTCGCACCCTTTTCGCGCACGTTTTGCAGTCGCATGTTCGATGACGTTATCCGTTTCGGCCGCAAAGCCCACGACCAGAGCCGGACGGCCCGTCCCCATCCGTGCGACACGTTTCAGGATGTCCGGGTTTTCCGCAAATTCCAACGCGGGAAGCCCATCGCGGCTTTTCTTCAGTTTCTTATCCGAGGCTGCAGCGACGCGCCAATCGGCCACTGCTGCTGCAAACACGCCCGCATCGACCGGCAGCGCGGCCTCGACTGCATCTGACATCTGTTGCGCGGTTTCGATCTGCACAACCTTGACCCCCTCAGGTGGTGCAACCTCAGCGGGCCCGGTGACAAAAATCACTTCTGCCCCCAGCGCAGCCAACGCCCGCGCCACCGCCGTTCCCTGCGCGCCCGAGGACCGGTTGGCGATATAGCGCACCGGATCGATCGGTTCGTGCGTTGGCCCAGAAGTGACCAGAACGCGCCTGCCATTCAGCGGCCCGTATCCGAACTGCGCCTCAATGGCGGCCACGATCTCAAGCGGTTCGGACATTCGGCCCGGGCCGTATTCACCACAGGCCATGTCACCCTCGTTAGGGCCGACGAAGCGCACGCCATCGGCTGCAAGCTGCGCATGGTTGCGCCGGGTGGCTGGATGATCCCACATCCGCACATTCATCGCGGGGGCGCACAGAACCGGCGTATCAGTCGCCATCAGCAGGGTCGAGGCCAGATCATTCGCCAGCCCCCCCGCCATCTTGCCCATCAGGTCAGCGGTTGCCGGTGCTACCACGATCAGATCGGCCGAGCGCGACAGTTGGATATGCCCCATCTCAGCTTCGTCGGTCAGGTCAAACAGATCCCGGTAGACCTTTTCACCCGCCAGCGCCGACACGGAGAGCGGCGTTACGAATTCCTCGGCAGCGCGGGTCAGAACCGGGGTGACCGCTGCACCGCGTTCCCGCAGGCGGCGGATAAGATCCAGCGATT
Source organism: Alphaproteobacteria bacterium (assembly GCA_030426685.1). Taxonomy (GTDB): domain Bacteria; phylum Pseudomonadota; class Alphaproteobacteria; order Rhodobacterales; family Rhodobacteraceae; genus Ruegeria. The sequence goes on along the minus strand of JAUHYC010000018.1, from coordinate 30,379 downwards.
TATACGCAGCGATCCCGCCACCAATTATCAGCAGAATGCGTTTGGATGCCAGCATGTCTTGCCCTTCCCGTACCGGTCTGCCCTGACAGTATGCAACGCCGCCGGGCAGTTCCAGCAGTTAATTCTGTGTCTCAAAGGCTTTGCAGGGGTCCTCACGCTCGGCCATCGGGCTGTCGATCACGGCGTCAAAGTCACCATCGATAAGCCCGTCTTCGGATTGACCCAATACAAACACCTTCAGCCCCGGACTCAGGCGCGACAAAAAGGTGGGAATGCCCTGATCCTTACGGGCGTGCCCATTACCGGTTATCACGGCAACGGGGCCGCCGGTTTCATCTGTGGCGCGCAATATGGCCCGGGTCAAAACCGCATCCCGCAATCGCTGAATCGCCACCATCTGAGGCAACGCCTCAGCGGGTAACGCGTTGCAATGGACCGCAAGCTGATGTGCCTCGCGCGCGGCTTGGTCTTCAGGTGGCAAAGGAACGGTCAGGCCATATCTGGCCGCATCCGCCCCCAGTGCCGTGGCCGCCCCCCGCTCCATCGCGGCGCGCGCGGCGGCGCGTGGAACCATGGCCCCGTAGACCGGTGCATTCGACGCCTGAAAGACCGGGTAATACAAACTGAGCGGAGGCCAGCCGGATTCGGCCCAGCGCAGAATTCTTGACAATTCCTCGGGATTGTTCGCCGCCTTCTGTGCCAGCCGCTGCGCCCCCTCTTCGGTCACCATTTCCCAGACAACGGCCGAAGGCGAGATCGCCTCTAGTGCTTCGGTCTGGACCAGATGGTGCTGCGGGTTGTCGTGGATTTCACCCAGGATGACGACATCGGCCGACTGCATCTCGGCCAATACGTCATCAGGGATCAGATCAGCCGCGCGACCCATCTGGGGCATAGCGGCCAGCAACAGAAAAGCTGTAAGAATCGCAATGGGTTTCATGCGAAGAAGTGTTGCACCTCGCGTGACTGCGCTTCAAGGTTCTTGCGCATCTTCACAAAGGCCGCTGCTTCGAGCTGGCGCACACGCTCTTTCGAAAGGCCCAGCTCCTGACCCAGGCTTTCCAGTGTCCGCACCGGCTCACGCAGCTTGCGTTCGCGCACGATGAACCGTTCGCGATCATTCAGCGACCGCATGGCAACAATCAGCCATTCGCGCAATTGCTGCGTGTCGTGGCTGTGCTCGACGGCTTCGGCGGCCTGTTCACGTTCATCCTCCAGCGCGTCGATCCATTCGCGCCCGTCCTCATCCGCCGACTGCACGGCATTCAACGAGAAATCCGACCCCGCAAGCCGCCCTTCCATCATCTCGACATCACGCAGAGGCACACCGATCTCTGCCGCGATCATCTGATGGAGCTGATGACGATCCAGTTCCAGCCCTTCGGTTGCGGCCTCACGCTCCAGCCGCGCCTGAACCCGGCGCATGTTGAAGAACAGGGATTTTTGGGACGAGGTCGAACCGGTGCGCACCATCGACCAATTGCGCATGACATAATCCTGAATGCTGGCCTTGATCCACCAGACCGCATAGGTCGAAAAGCGCACGCCGCGATCCGGATCAAACTTGTCTGCGGCCTTCATCAGGCCCAGCCCTGCCTCCTGGATCAGGTCATTCATCGGCGCACCGTAGCGCTTGAACTTGGCCGCCATTGAAATCGCCAGCCGCATATATGCGGTGATCAGACGGTGCAGCGCCTGTTCATCCCGTTCGTCACGCCATGCATAGGCCAGCCGCAACTCGGTCTCCGCATCCAGCAATTCTGCCTTCATTGCCTGTCGGGACATCGAAAAATCATTTGCATTGTCCAGTGCCATGCAACTCTCCCTTTTCTCCCTTTGCAACTGGCGATGAGCCGGACTTGTCTTGTCGTCCTGAGGTCGATACGCAGAGCAAAACCGGATGGATCACTAGAAAGGTAATAAAAGTGCACCCCGATTTAACCTTAGTCTTGGGCGGCGCAGCATCCGGAAAATCGCTTTTTGCGGAACAACTTGTTGTATCATATGACAAAAACCGCGTTTATCTCGCTACATCACAAGTATTTGATGATGAGATGCGCCTGAAAATCAGGCAACATATTGCACAAAGAGGCGCTGACTGGACCACAATCGAGGCTCCGTTCGAACTTGGGCCTACCCTGTCGGCGCTGGCTTCGGATCAGGCCTGTCTGGTTGATTGCGCAACCATGTGGCTGACCAACCACCTGCTGGCCGAAAACAATCTGGATCAGGCGCAAACCGATTTGCTTGCGGCACTGAATACCTGCGTGGCACCGGTCGTGATCGTCTCGAACGAGGTCGGCCATGGCATCGTGCCCGACAACGCGCTGTCGCGCCGCTTTCGTGAGGCGCAGGGGCGGTTGAACATCGCGCTTGCCGCACAGGCAGATCGGGTCGTGCAGGTGACCGCCGGACTGCCCCGCGTCTTGAAGGGGGCCCCCCTTTGACCCGCCTGCATCTGGTGCGACACGGCCCGACCCATGCCAAAACGATGGTGGGCTGGTCTGATCTTCCCGCCGATCTCAGCGATACCAAAGCGATTGCCCGGCTCTCGGCGCATCTGCCTGCGGACGCCGTGGTCATCTCGTCAGACCTAAAGCGGGCGGCAGACACTGCCACCGCCATTCAGGGCAACCGACAGCGCCTGCCGCATCATATGGACCTGCGCGAGATCAACTTCGGCACATGGGAGATGCGCGCCTTTGCCGAGATCGAAGCCGAGGATCCAGAGCTCTGCTTTGCCTATTGGGACAATCCGGGTGAAGTCAGGCCCCCGAGCGGTGAAAGCTGGAACCAGGTCCGTGCGCGTGTCGATGCCGTGATCGATGCGTTGATTGCTGGCCATACCGGCAGCGACCTGATCGTAGTTGCACATTTCGGGGTGATCCTGACTCAGCTGCAGCGCGCGCTGGATGTAGACGCGCAGCAGGCCTTCAGCCACAGGATAGACAATCTTTCGGTCACCGACATTACGCGACGCCGCAACCGATGGACGGTAGGCCGGATCAATCACCGTCCGTGATGAGACCCCGCACAAATCTCTGATTTACGGGCGCAGGGAGATCCGACATCGTCGAGGCATGACCTACGACCTTTATATCGGCGACCGCCTGTTTTCCAGTTGGTCCCTGCGCGGATGGTTGATGCTCGAGAAATTCGGCCTGCCTTACCGAAATCATATGATCGGCCTCTATTCCGGCACCATGACTGCCGATATGAAGCCTTTGACCCCTGCCCGCCTTGTGCCTGCTCTGCGGCTGCCGGACGGGACCGTGGTTGGCGAAAGCCTCGCCATGGCGGAGACGTTGGCCGAGCGGCACCCTGACGCCGGGCTTTGGCCCACGCACGCCGCGGCACGCGCGACTGCAAGGTGGCTATGTGCCGAGATGGTCGCTGGGTTCTCGGCCTTGCGTGGCGACTGCCCGATGCAACTGTTACACTGCTGGGAAGGGTTTGAGCCCTCACCCGAAACGCTGTTCGACCTGAAGCGGATTGAGACCCTTTGGGCACATGCGCGGAAAGTTTCCGGGGCAGAACCAGGGCCGCTGTTCGGCGCTTATTCTCTGGCGGATGTGTTCTACACACCCGTTGCAGCAAGGATCATTGGTTATGGCCTGCCCGTGTCCGAGGCCAATCGCGCCTATTGCCTCGAACTGCTGTCTGATCCCACCGTCCGGCAATGGCGGGCGATGGGGATGACGGTCCGCTATGACCCTTTCCCTTACCCGCAAGACGTACCCTCGCAGAACTGGCCGGTCGGGGGAGTGTCGGGCGCCCGAGCCGTCGATACAGGTCCGTCAATCAACGCCAAATGCCCTTATTCCGGCGACCCGGTTGCAGACTATCTGGAGCTAAACGGACAAATCTGGGGCTTCTGCAATCCGTTCTGTCGGGACAAAACCGTCGCAGACCCCGGCGCGTGGCCGAAATTCACCGCAATGAGGGCTGGCGTTAACGAATCCTAAACCACAGCCATGGCAGCAACGCCTTGTTAACCACGAACAGGATTGCCATGGTCGCTCGCGCCCACACTGTTGCCTTTCAGGGTGTCGATGCCCGCCCGGTTGAGGTGCAATGCGCCGTCTCTCCGGGCCTTCCGGCCTTCTCCATCGTGGGCCTGCCCGACAAAGCCGTGTCCGAGGCCCGCGACCGGATACGCAGCGCCTTGAGTTCAATGGCCATTGCCTTGCCCTCGAAACGGATCACCATCAACTTGTCCCCGGCTGACCTGCCCAAAGAGGGCAGCCATTTCGATCTGCCCATCGCGGTCGCCCTGCTGTCGGCGCTCGAGATCATCCCGACTGACGCCGCAGACGGTGCCGTCGCTTTGGGTGAGTTGTCACTGGACGGCTCGTTGGTACCGGTCGTTGGCGCCCTGCCCGCGGCAATGACAGCTGCAGCCGAAGATCGTAGTCTGCTCTGCCCCAGCGCCTCCAGCGCCGAGGCCGCCTGGGTGGACGCGACTCAGGTGATTGGCGCCAGCTCATTGGGTGATGTTGTGCGTCACTTTACCGGCCAGTCCGTGTTGCCCACCGCAACGCCGGGCGAGGTCAGTCTTGCCCCCGGTACACGCGATCTGCGCGATGTCAAAGGACAGGAGCGCGCCAAGCGGGCGCTGGAAATTGCCGCCGCCGGTCGGCACCACCTGATCATGATCGGCACGCCGGGGTCCGGCAAATCCATGCTGGCCGCGCGGCTGCCCGGCATCCTACCGCCGCTGACCCCGATTGAGGCGCTGGAAACATCGATGATCCAGTCGCTTTGTGGCTTGTTGGATGAGGGCGGCATAAGCCGTGCCCGCCCATATCGCGAGCCTCATCATACTGCCTCGATGGCTGCCATCGTCGGTGGTGGCAAAGGTGCGAAACCGGGCGAGATTTCGCTGGCCCATAACGGCGTGCTGTTCATGGATGAGTTCCCCGAATTTCCGCGCACTGTGTTGGAAACCCTGCGTCAGCCTATCGAAACCGGTGAGGTCATGGTCGCCCGTGCCAATGCACACGTGAAATACCCCTGTCGGTTCATGCTTGTGGCCGCCGCCAATCCCTGCAAATGCGGTTATCTGACTGACCCGGCCCGTGCCTGCTCGCGCGCGCCGGTTTGTGGCGAGGACTACCTTGGCCGCATCTCGGGTCCGTTGATGGATCGGTTCGATCTGCGGATTGAGGTGCCTCCGGTGGGGTTCACCGACCTCGACCTGCCCCCGTCAGGTGACAGCTCGGCCACGGTGGCGGCGCGGGTCGAGGCCGCCCGCGCCATTCAGGCCGACCGTTTCCGCGAAACGCCCGATACACGCCAGAACGCGGATGTCGAGGGTAAGGTGCTGGAAGAGATCGCCGCCCCCGACGCTGAAGGCAAAGCGCTGCTGCTGAAAGCGGCCGAGCGCTTTGGCTTGTCTGCCCGCGCGTTTCATCGCATCCTGCGGGTCGCCCGGACAATTGCCGATCTCGAAGGTGCACCGGACATCCGCCGCCCGCACATGGCCGAAGCGCTGAGCTTTCGCATCAGCGCCAAAGCAGGCACCTAAAGCTTGGCCTCAATCGCCTGCCAGATCTTTTCAGCGATGTTTTCGCCATTGAAGCGCTCAAGCTCCTGAATGCCGGTGGGAGACGTTACGTTAATCTCGGTCAAGTAGTCGCCAATCACGTCGATGCCAACAAACACCTGCCCCCGCTCTTTCAACAGCGGTCCGATGGCGGCACAGATCTCTCGATCGCGCGCGGTCAGGCCGATCTTTTCCGGCCGCCCGCCCACATGCATGTTCGAGCGCGTCTCACCTTCGGCGGGGACGCGGTTGATTGCCCCCACGGGTTCACCATCAACGAGGATCACGCGCTTATCGCCATTGCGTACATCGGGAAGGAACTTCTGCGCGATCAGCGGCTCACGCGAAAACCCGGTGAACAGCTCATGCAACGAGGTCAGGTTGCGATCATTGGTATCCAGCCGGAACACACCAGCGCCGCCATTTCCATAAAGCGGCTTCAGAATGATGTCGCCGTGCTTTTCCTTGAAGGCCTTGATGGTTTGCAGATCCCGCGCAATCGTTGTGGGTGGGGTCAGATCGGGGAAGTCCAGAACCAGCAGTTTTTCCGGATAGTTCCGTACCCAGAACGGGTCATTCACCACCAGTGTCTGCCCTTTCAGACGGTCGAGCAGATGGGTCGAGGTGATGTAATGCATATCAAACGGCGGGTCCTGCCGCAGCCAGATCACATCGAAATCAGCCAAGTCCACCTCATGCTCGGGCCCCAACACCGCCGGACCGCCCGGAACCCTCTGCACGGTCATATCGTGGCCGCGCGCGGTGACCCGGCCTTCCTGATAGGCGAGATGGTCCGGGCCGTAGAAAAAGAGCTGGTGGCCACGCGCCTGAGCTTCTTCTGCCAGACGGAACGAACTGTCGGCGTTGATATCCACGGCCCCGATCGGGTCCATCTGAAAGGCGATCTTCATGGCTTTTCCCTCAATTCCACGCCCGATACATGGCGCAGAGACATGACGGGTTCAATGGCGATCAACCCTGACCAAAGGCGTTTTCGATGATTTCGACCGCTCCGCTGCCATCAACCAACGCCGCATCAAAGCGCACATTCGTCAATTGCCCGTTTGGCTCATGCTCAAGAAACTGTGCAGCTGAGGCATAGATGCGTTCAATTTGCCGGTGGCTGATCCGGGCCGCTGCTGCTGCGAAGCTGGCGCTTTTCTTGACCTCGATGAACACGATACCGTCCGCATTCCGGGCGATCAGGTCAATCTCACCCCCGGCGCCACGCCACCTGCGCTGCGCGATTGTATAGCCGCGGCGTTCATAATCGGTGGCAACGCGAAGCTCTGCCGCCTCTCCCGCATGATATGAAACCGATCCCTGAACAGATCGACCCATATGTCATCCCTTTCCCAGTTTCAGCGCCTTTTGATAGATCGGACGGCGCGGCAGACTGAACATCTCTGACACCAGGTCAGCCGCATCACGCACCGAATGCGTTTCCAAGGCTCGTATCAAAGCCTCTTCTACATCCGATTCCTTAACGGATTGCGAACGCGCCCGGTCCACCAGCACCACAACTTCTCCTTTGACCGAAGCTCCTTGATACTCACGCGCCAGTTCTGCGAGAGATCCCCGGCGAATTTCTTCGAATTTCTTCGTCAGCTCTCGGCACAGTGCTGCCTGCCGGTCGCCGCCGAGAACTTCTGCCAGATCATTTAGGCAGTTGGCCACACGCTTTGGCGATTCATAGAACGCAAGCGTTCCGGGAATATCGCGCAGCGCCTCGATCCGCGACCGTCGCGCGCCGGAGGCATTCGGTGAAAACCCGGCAAAGAAAAACGCATCCGTTGGAAGCCCGGCCAAAGTCAACGCCGCCAATACAGCCGACGGGCCCGGTGCACAGGTCACGTTATGCCCGGCCTCGGCTGCCTGACGCCCCAGATCATACCCGGGATCGGCGATCAGCGGCATTCCGGCCTCGGAGGCGTAGGCAACCGATTGGCCCTGCGCCAGCGCATCCAGGATCTTGCCGCGCGCGCCTTCTCCGCTGTGATCGTGGTAGGCCAGAATACGACGCCCTTCGAGCGGCACGCCATGGATTTCCATCAACCGGCGCAGGCTGCGGGTGTCCTCTGCTGCGATCATGTCGGCGGAGGCCAGCACGTCCAGCGCCCTGAGCGTAATGTCGCGCGCCGTGCCAATCGGAGTGGCAACAAAATACAGGCCCGGGGCCAATCTGATCTTTTGGAAATTCAAAGCTGGACCCTCACAGCATGACGTTTATTATCGCGTGTCGATAGACCAAGGTGCCCTCAGACGCCGGATCAGGGAGTTTTCATTTAGATGTTTACCGTTTGCAAGCCCGCACGCAAATTGGCGAAATCCGCCATTGTTCTGGCCACGGCCGCTTTTCTGGCCGCCTGCGAAGTGGGCGGCATCAGCGGAGGGCCTTCGATCGACACCTCTGATCCGGTTCCTGTCGCCCTGTTGGTCCCCAGCGGATCATCGCAATCGGGTGATGCAGCCCTTGCGCGCAGCCTTGAGAATGCGGCGCGTCTGGCGATGGCCGATCTGCAGAACGTCAAGATCGATCTGCGCGTCTATGACACGGCGGGCAATGCGGGTACGGCGTCGACCGTCGCTCAGCAAGCGGTGGCGGACGGGGCAAAGATCATCCTGGGTCCGGTTTACGCGCAGGCGGCAAACGCCGCGGGCCTTGCGGTACTGAATAACAATGTCAACGTGTTGTCATTTTCAAACAACACCAGCATCGCCGGTGGGAATGTCTTTGTTCTGGGCCCGACTTTCCAGAACACGGCAAACCGGCTGGTCAACTTCGCGGGCCGCCAGGGCAAAACAGGCACGGTTATCGTACACAGCAACGATTCCGCTGGTCAGCTTGGCCAGTCCGCTATTGCAACCGCGCTGAGCAGCAGCCGCGTCAACAATGCTGGCACGGTCGCCTATGATCGGTCGCAGCAGGGGGTCATCAACTCGGTGCCCACCATCAAAGCCACGGTAGATTCGACCGGCGCGGATTCGATTTTCCTGACCGCAACAACCGCGGGAGCCCTGCCTTTGTACAGCCAATTGCTGCCCGAGGCGGGTGTTTCTCCGGCCACCGTGCAGTTCATGGGTCTGACCCGCTGGGATATTCCGCCGCAAACGCTGGAACTGCCGGGGGTTCAGGGGGGATGGTTTGCGCTACCTGATCCGGCCAAGGCGCAAGCCTATCGTCAGCGGTACAACAACACCTACGGAGAGGCCCCGCATCCGATCAGCGGGCTGGCCTATGATGGTATCGCCGCAATCGGCGCATTGGTGAGCCAGGGCAAATCCAACGCGCTGACCGGGGCGGCCTTGACACAGAACGCCGGATATCAGGGCGTCGGTGGCATTTTCCGCCTGCGGTCGAACGGCACGAATGAACGCGGTCTGGCTGTTGCCACGATCCAGAACAAACAGGTGGTTGTCATTGACCCTGCCCCACAAAGTTTCTCCGGTGCCGGATTCTGAACGGCCTGCGCAGGCCATATTGCCTGAAGACAATCTGATCTGCCCCGCTGACGAGATTTTTAACAGCGCAGAAATCGATGCCAATCTGTCCGCCGTTCTGGCGGGCAGCCCGGATAATTCTGCCCTGCGCGGCGAAACCGTCCGCATCCTGCGCGACGCCCAAAAGGCGGGCCGCAAGGCCATCGCCGAAGCCTTTGCCCAGCGCCCGTTTGACGCGCGTCCGCTGACCCATTCCTATACCTACCTGACGGATCAACTGGTCGGTACTGCAATGCGCATCGCCAGCGAACATCTGCATCCGCTGGCCACACCAACGCAGGGCGAAAAGATTGCCGTGCTGGCAGTCGGTGGCTATGGAAGGGGGGAGATGGCACCCTTTTCGGACGTGGATCTGCTGTTTCTGACCCCCTACAAAATCACCGCCTGGGCCGAGAGCGTGATCGAATCCATGCTCTACATCCTGTGGGATCTGCGGCTGAAGGTCGGGCATTCGTCGCGCACCATCAAGGACTGTCTGCGCCTGGGGGCCGAGGATTTCACAATTCGCACCGCGATGCTGGAACAGCGCTATCTGGCTGGCGATGAACCCCTTGCGCATGAATTGGAAACGCGGCTGAAGGCCGATCTGTTCAAGGGCACCGAACAGGACTTTATCGAAGCCAAGCTCAAGGAACGGGACGAGCGGCACCTGAAACAGGGTGAACGCTATATGGTCGAACCCAATGTCAAAGAAGGCAAGGGGGGGCTGCGCGACCTGCAATCGCTCTACTGGATCGCGAAATACATTTACGGCGTTCAGGACGTGGCAGAGCTGGTTCCGATGGGCCTGTTCACTCCGGAAGAGTTCGGAGAGTTCGTTCAGGCCGAAGAATTCCTCTGGGCCGTGCGGTCTCATCTACATCTGGTGACCGGTCGCGCAACTGAACAACTGACCTTCGATCTGCAGGTCGAGGTTGCGGACCGCATGGGCTATGAAGACCGCGCCGGTCGGCGCGCTGTCGAAGTGTTCATGCAACGCTATTTCCGTGAGGCCACGCATGTCGGTGATCTGACCCGCATCTTCCTGACCAAGCTGGAAGCGACCCACATGAAAGGCGCACCGTTGCTGGAGCGTATCTTCCGCCGCCGTCCGCGGGTCAAGGCGGGGTACCGGGTCGTGCATGGCCGCCTGGACGTTGCGGACCCTGACACCTTCCTGTCGGACAAGCTGAACCTACTGCGGCTGTTCGAGGAAGGTCTGCGCACGGGGATGCTGATCCACCCTGACGCGATGCGGCTGGTTACAGCGAACCTGAACCTCATCGATGATGAGATGCGCAATGACAAAGAGGCGCGGCGCATCTTCCTGGATCTGATGCTGAAACACGGCAACCCCGAGCGCGCCCTGCGGCGGATGAACGAACTGGGGGTTCTGTCGGCATTCCTGCCCGAGTTCGAACACATCGTGGCGATGATGCAGTTCAACATGTATCACAGCTATACGGTGGACGAACACACGATCCAGTGCATCGTCAATCTGGCCCAGATCGAACGCGGAGAGCTGATCGAGGAACTGCCGCTCGCGTCTTCCATTCTCGAGGGGGGCGTCAACCGCAAGGTTCTGTATGTGGCGCTGTTGTTGCATGACATCGCCAAAGGCCGACCCGAGGATCATTCGATCCTCGGCGCTCAGATCGCACGCAAAGTGGCTCCTCGTCTGGGGTTGAACAAGACGGATTCGGAAACCGTGGAATGGCTGGTCCGGTATCACCTGCTGATGTCGGATATGGCACAGAAACGCGACATCGGTGACCCGCGTACGATCCGCGATTTCGCCAAGGCGGTTGCCACCGTCAAGCGGTTGGACCTGCTGACGGTCCTGACGGTCTGCGATATTCGTGGCGTCGGTCCGAACACCTGGAACAACTGGAAGGCCACCCTGCTGCGCGCGCTGCACGCCGAGACCAAACGCGCGTTGGAAACCGGGATGGAGGTGCTCAACCGTGCCAATCGCGGGGCCGAAGCCAAGAAACTGCTGCGGGCCAAGCTGAAGAACTGGTCAAAATCCGATCTGAAAACCGAAACCACACGGCACTATGATCCCTATTGGCAAGGTCTGGATCTTTCGACGCATGTCGAGTTTGCCGAGATGCTGAAAACCCTGGATGCCAGCGACGATCCGGGGACGGTGGAAATCCGTCTGCAACCGGACGAGGACCGCGACGCGACGCGCGTTTGTTTCACGATGGGCGACCATCCCGGTATCTTCGCTCGCATTGCCGGGGCGTTGGCCTTGGTCGGGGCCAATGTCGTGGACGCGCGCAGCTACACAACCAAGGACGGCTTCGTGACCGATGCGTTCTGGATTCAGGATGCCGAAGGCCATCCCTATGAAGCCTCACGCCTGCCGCGCCTGAACCAGATAATCCACAAAACGCTCAAGGGTGAGGTCGTAGCGCGGGATGCGCTGAAATCACGGGACAAGATCAAGAAACGCGAACGCGCCTTCAACGTCCCGACCCATATCACCTTCGACAACGAAGGCTCGGAAATCTACACGATCATCGAGGTCGACACGCGCGACCGTCCCGGCCTGCTCTATGATCTGACACGCACGCTGGCAGGGGCCAACGTATACATCGCCAACGCGGTCATTGCGACATATGGCGAGCAGGTGGTCGATGCGTTCTACGTCAAGGATATGTTCGGTCTGAAATACCATTCCGAAGCCAAGCAGCGTAGCCTTGAGGCCAAGCTGCGCAAAGCCATCGCCGAAGGCGCGGAGCGCGCCGCGTCATGAAACCGATCCGCCTGTTTTCGGGCCTGTTCACCGTCGGGTTCTGGACCCTGGCAAGCCGCATATTGGGGTTTCTGCGCGAGATCCTTCTGACCGCCTATATCGGGCCGGGGCCGGTCATGGACGCTTTTGTCGCCGCCTTCCGCCTGCCCAACATGTTCCGCCGTTTTTTCGCCGAAGGCGCATTCAACGCGGCCTTTGTGCCGATGTTCTCCAAACGGTTGGAGGGCGGAGAGAACGCCGAAGGGTTTGCTCAGGACGCATTCAACCTGCTGGCCGTGGCCGTGCTGGCGCTGGTCGGTCTGGCGATGGTGTTCATGCCCGCGCTGGTCTGGCTCACCGCCGAAGGGTTCTATGGAGATGAACGCTTTGATCTGGCGGTGGACTACGGTTATGTGGTCTTTCCCTACATCCTGTTCATGTCGTTGGCGGCGCTGTTTTCCGGCGTGCTGAATGCCACCGGACGGTTTGCCGCTGCCGCCGCCGCGCCGGTGTTGCTGAATATCTTCGCCTGTTCGGCCCTGATCTTTGGCGCCATGTCGGGTGGAGAGATCATTCGCTGGCTGATCTCGGTCATCCCGATCGCAGGCGTCGCTCAACTGGCGCTGGTCTGGTTTGCCACCGAACGCGCGGGCATTCGTATCCGCCCGGGTCGGCCTCAACTCAGCCCGGAAATGCGCCGTATGGTGCGGATCGCAGTCCCAGCGGCGCTTGCCATGGGCGTGACCCAGGTCAATCTGGTGGTTGGCCAGCTTGTGGCCTCGAAAACCGAAAAGGCAGTCAGCTGGCTGTTTGCGGCGGATCGTTTGTATCAACTGCCGCTGGGCGTGGTTGGTATCGCCGTTGGCATCGTGTTGCTGCCCGATCTGTCGCGTCGATTGAGGGCTGATGACAAAGAGGGCGCCCGCAACGCCTTTTCGCGGGCCGGAGAGTTCACTCTGCTGCTGACCATCCCCTCGACAGTTGCCTTTGTGATCATTCCAGGCCCGCTGATCTCGGTCCTTTTTCAACGCGGCCAGTTCACCGCCGAGGATACGGCGGCAACCGCATTGGCCGTCGCCATCTACGGCATCGGGCTTCCGGCGTTCATGCTGCAAAAGCTGCTGCAACCCCTGTTCTTTGCCCGCGAAGACACGACTTCACCCTTTCGCTACGCTGTGGTTGCAATGGTGGTGAATGCAGTTCTGGCATTTGGTCTTTATCCGATCGTCGGATGGATCGCACCAGCCATCGCAGCCTCTGCCGCCGGGTGGGCGATGGTCGTGCTGTTGGTGATCGGAGCACGGCGCATGGGTGACGAAGCGCGGTTCGACCAGAGGTTCAAACACAGGGCATGGCGGATCGTAGCAGCCTCGGCCGGGATGGGGGCCGTATTATACGCGGCCATTTATCAGTTTGGTTGGGCATTCGCGATTCCGGGCTGGCGCTATCTGGCATTGCTCTTGCTGATCTCGATAGCAGCAGCAGCCTATTTCTTCATGGGGCATCTTCTGGGAGCGTTCAGGCTGTCCGACTTCCGCAAGGCGCTGCGACGCAGCTAGCAACTTATCAATCACGCCGCGTTTTGCTGAGGATACGCGCCCATCCGCCCGGCGCCAGAAAGAAAGACAAGCCGAATCCTGTTGCAAACCCACCCAGATCAGCGACCCAATCCGAGGTTCCTCCAAATATCAGCCCGAACAACAGCTGTATCCCCATCAGAACCGCGATCAGACTGAACGCACGCGATTGGTTCTCTCCGACAAGCGACAGTTTGCGCCACAGCAACCATGTAAACGCCCCGATCAGGCCGTAGACGGGGGGGAAACCTCCGACCAGCGGATAGGCCGGGTCAAGCAATACAGCATAAGCCAGCGCGCCACCCACGCCGGACAGCACAAAGATGATCAGCATCGCGAGACTGCCGAACACTTCGGCGACCATTTTCCCCATCGCCAGCACAAACACGCAAACGAAGATGGCTTGCGTGAAATTGGCCTGAACAAAAGGATAGGTCACAAACCGGATTACATGCTCAAACGGCCAGCGCCCGTTTTGTACCATCCAGTCGAATATGTCGGGCGAAAACGTATATTGTTGCAGCGCATCCAGCCGCCAACCCACTGCTGCGGGTCCGCCAACCAACCCCCGACTACCCAGCATGAAGGCCAGTTCGATCCCCATGATGAACAGAACCAGCGCCACAACTACCGGCGGCAGAGGGTTCACGGGTGGGGTATAATGCTCACTGCTCATTGGGCTGGCCTTTCGCGGCTGTTGACGTCCCTTGGCCTCATGGGTAAGCGACGGGGGCTGATTTTTCCAGACAGGAGTTCCCTTCGATGACCGAGAGCCAATTCACGCCGCGCGTGTTTTCCGGCATCAAGCCTTCAGGAAACCTACATCTCGGCAATTATCTGGGCGCGCTCAAGCGCTTTGTGGATATGCAGGGTCCTGAGTTTGAAACCATTTATTGCATGGTCGACCTTCATGCGATTACTGTCTGGCAAGACCCGGAAAAATTGCGCGAAAAGACGCGTGAAGTCTGCGCTGGCTTCATCGCCGCCGGTCTGGATGCAGAAAAATCTATCCTTTTCAACCAGAGCCAGGTCGCTGAGCATACGCAGTTGGCCTGGATTTTCAACTGCGTAGCTCGCATGGGCTGGATGCAGCGCATGACGCAGTGGAAAGACAAGGCGGGCAAGAATTCGCAGAACGCGTCACTGGGTCTTTTCGCGTACCCCTCGCTCATGGCGGCGGACATTCTGATCTATCACGCGACGCATGTCCCTGTGGGGGAAGACCAGAAGCAACATCTCGAACTGACCCGCGACATCGCAGCAAAGTTCAATCATGACTATGGCGTGGATTTCTTCCCGCAGACAGAGCCCGTTATCGATGGGCCAGCTCCGCGCGTCATGAATTTGCGAGACGGCACGCGCAAAATGTCATCTTCTGACGCGTCGGATATGACGCGGATCAACATGATCGATGACTCTGACACCATTGCCAAAAAGATTCGCAAGGCCAAGACCGACCCGGACGCGTTGCCGTCTGAGGTAGACGGGCTTGAGGATCGCCCCGAGGCGCGTAATCTGGTGAACATTTATGCCGCGCTCAGCGATCAGACCGCCGAACAGGTTCTTGCGGAAATGGGAGGCAAGCAGTTCGGTGAGTTCAAGCCGATGCTGGCGGACCTCGCGGTTTCGAAACTGTCGCCAATTTCATCAGAAATGGCACGCCTGATGGGCGAAGAGGCCGAGATCGACCAGATTCTCGCCCGCGGTGCAGAAAAAGCCCGCGCGATCGCGGCCCCGATCCTGCAACAGACCTATGAGATTGTCGGGATGGTTGGCGCGGGGAAATCCTGATCTGACCACGCGCAAAAAGAACGCCGCCCCGATCCGGGCGGCGTTCTTTGGTTTCAGATGACTTATGCCGCCTGAGCGCGCAACGTCTCGTGTACGATGGCTTCTGCCACGTTATGCGGGCTGACATCCTCGGCCCGGGCGCGGGTCAGAATACGGTCCATTGTCTGCTCCAGCGCCTGCAACCTGCGGCCCACAAACGCTTCACGTTCCGCGACTTGCAGAATTTCGGTCGCCACGTTCACAATGCCGCCACCATTGGCCACAAAATCCGGGGCGTACAGGATGCCACGTTCGTGCAACAATTGTGCATCCTGATCGCTGGCCAACTGGTTGTTCGCGCCGCCCGCAACGGCACCGACCTGGAGCAGGGGGATGCTGGTTTCATTCAGAATGCCACCAATCGCACAGGGCGCGAAGATATCCGCTTTGACACCATAGATCGCATCAGGGGCCACCGCCTGTGCCGAAAATCGCCGCGCGATACGCGCCGTTTGCTGCGCGTCGATATCGGTCACGATCAGCTTGGCCCCGGCATCATGAAGCAGCTGGCACAGGTGCTCGCCTACATGACCAAGCCCCTGGACCGAGACAGTCAGACCGTCCAGCCCTGCCCGCCCGAACCGATGCTTTGCCGTCACCCGGATCGCATTGAAAATCCCGCGTGCTGTGATCGGCGAGGGGTCACCGCTGGCGAATTCACCATCTGCCAATCCGGCCACGAACTCGGTTGTTGAACCGATATACGCCATATCCGTGGGTGTCATGCCCATATCCTCTGCCGTCCAGTACTGTCCATTCAGGCTCTGAACCACGCGGCCAAAGGCTTGCATCAACTCGGGTGTCTTATCCAATTGTGGATCACCGATGATAACCGCCTTGCCACCGCCCAGCGGCAGGTCGGCCGCAGCGTTCTTGTAAGTCATCCCTCGCGCCAGCCGCAGGGCATCCTTTAGCGCTTCGGCTGGATGGCTATAGGGCCTCATCCGCACACCTCCGGCAGCAGGGCCGCGCTGTGTGGAATGAATTGCAACATAGCCCAGTAGTCCAAGTGACTCGTCTTTGAATTCGACTACGCGCTCGTGCTCTGGCGCGTCCACAATGGTGATGTCCATTCTGCTCCTCCGGAATCTGTCAGGGATAATGCCACTGATCGCCGAGAGATTTTCGCCATTGTGCCACTGTAAGAGACATTATTTTGGTGATACTCTTATCCAGAAGGAAAGTTATTGGTGGATTTCTCTCATGGACGGTATCGACGCGAAGATCATCCGCGCGCTCCAGTCTGATGGTCGCATGACCATCATCGATCTGGCTGAACATATTGGGTTGTCCCCAACCCCCTGCGCACGCCGTTTGGACCGGCTGCAGCGGGACGGGATCATTACCGGCTATTCCGCCCAGGTCGATCCCGAGCAGATGGGGTTTGGGGTGACGATCTTTGTCTCGGTCGAGTTGGAGAAACAGGACCGCAACGCAATCGACGCCTTCGAGAAAGCAATCCGGCGCTGTGACGAGGTGATGGAGTGTTACCTGATGACCGGATCGCGCGATATTTTGCTGCGCGTGGTGGCGAAAGACCTCAATGCCTTCGATGCATTTCTGGAGAACCGGCTGATGCAGATTCCGGGCATCCGGAACCTCAGATCAAACTTTGCGCTGCGCACGATGGTCAAGCGCGGAGCATTGCCCCTGCTCCGCGGATAATCTGCTGGACCTTGCGCCAACCCCAACCTAGGTTTCCACCGAACTGAGGGAGGGCAAGATGGCCGTCGGCAAGAACATTCGCACCTATTTCGATGGTCAGTGGCATGATGGCGATGCCCCGATCATGCGCGCCGCAGATCACGGCGCATGGCTGGGATCATCGGTGTTCGACGGCGCCCGTTTCTTTGACGGGCTGACGCCCGACCTCGACGCCCACTGCGACCGCGTGAACCGCTCGGCCAAGGCGCTTATGCTGACGCCCACTGTCAGCACTGAAAAGATGGTCGACCTGGTCCAAGAAGGGCTGGAAAGCTATACGCCTGGCGCTGCCGTTTACATCCGCCCGATGTATTGGGGCCTTGATGGTGATGCCACCGCGATTGTGCCGCAGGAAAACAGCACCGGCTTCGCCATTTGCCTAGAGGAAATTCCAATGGCGCCCGAGACCGCATCGGCCACGCTGACCACCACCCGGTTCCGCCGCCCTGTACTGGAATCCGCCGTGGTCAATGCCAAGGCCGGATGCCTGTATCCGAACAACGCGCGGATGCTGCAGGAAGCGCGCGCCAAAGGGTTTTCAAACGCACTGGTGGCGGATGCGATGGGCCATGTGGCCGAAACCGCAACTGCCAATATCTTTATGGTTCGCGATGGTGAGGTCTTTACCCCGATCCCCAACGGCACTTTCCTGGCCGGGATCACGCGCGCGCGCCACATCAAGAACCTGCGCGCCGATGGTGTGACCGTACATGAAACCATCCTCGGTTTCGACGATTTCCACGACGCGGATGAAGTGTTCATGTCCGGCAACATGAGTAAGGTCACCCCGGTCACCGCGTTCGACGAAACGCAGTATCAGGTGGGTCCCATTGCCCGGCGCGTCCGCGAGATGTACTGGGATTGGGCCGCAAGTGGCCGCTAGTTGCCAGCGCTTCGCCGCTCGGGCATGATCAGCGAAACAAGCCGAGGACAAATATGCGCAAGTTCCTAGTCGTTCTGGATGACAGCCGCGAATGCCTGAACGCCATGCGCTTTGCCGCCATGCGCGCGTCGCATACGGGTGGCGGTGTTACCATCCTGTCGGTGATCCCCCCCGATGAGTTCAACCATTGGATCGGTGTAGCCGAAGTGATGCGGGAAGAGGCGCGCGAACGGATTCACGCCCATTTCGAAGTCTTCGCAAAATGGATGCGCGACAAGCAGGGCATCGAACCCGAGCTGGCCATCCGCGAGGGTGATCCGGTGGCCGAAATCATAGAGCATGTTCAGTCCGACCCGGAAATCGGCGTCCTGGTCCTGGGGGCCGGAACCGATAAAAAAGGTCCGGGTCCGCTGGTGACGCAACTGACCCGCAATTCCGGCAGCCTGCCGATCCCGATCACCATCGTGCCCGGCGATCTGAGCAAGGAAAAGCTTGAGGACATTACCTGAGGCTGCCTCATGAGCGTAAAGCTGGAATTCTGGTTCGATTTCGCCTCGACCTACTCTTACCTCAGCGCCACGCGCATTGAGCGGATGGCCTCAGATCGTGGGGTTGATGTCGATTGGCAGCCCTTTCTGCTGGGTCCCATCTTTGCCGCACAGGGCTGGAACAATTCTCCGTTCAATCTCTACCCGGCGAAGGGACGCTATATGTGGCGCGACATGGAGCGACTGACAGCTGCCCGTGGCCTGCCCTTTGAACGACCCAAGAACTTCCCCCAGAACAGTCTGCAAGCGGCGCGTCTGGCGCTGGCGATCGATGTACCGGAACAGCGGGCCGCCTTTTCCGGCGCCGTCTTTTCGGCGCAGTTCGGGTCAGCACGCGATATTTCCGAACCGCAGGTTCTGGCGGAATGTCTGGAATCCTCTGGCGCGTCACGGGAGATGCTGGAGCACGCGACTGATCCCCGGATAAAGTCCGCCCTGTTCCAGCAGGTGGACCGCGCCAAGGCGCTGGGTATCTTTGGCGCCCCCAGCTTTGTTGCCGGGGACGAGCTGTTTTGGGGCGATGATCGTCTAGGGGATGCGATTTCTCACGCGGCAACACTTTAGAACGATTCCAAATCTTGACTTCCCTCTCCCGCGCGCGCATATCAAAGACACCTCAAACGGAGCCGCGCCATGTTTATCCAAACCGAATCCACACCCAACCCGGCCACGCTGAAATTCCTGCCCGGTCAGACGGTTTTGGAAGCAGGCACTGCTGATTTCCCAACAGCGGAGGCGGCAGGAAAATCACCGTTGGCGCAGCGAATTTTTGGCGTGAACGGCGTAACAGGCGTGTTCTTTGGCAATGATTTCGTGACCGTCACCAAATCGGATGAGATTCAGTGGGATCACATCAAACCGGCAATCCTTGGCGCCATCATGGAGCATTACCAATCCGGTCAGCCTGTCATGGGCGCGGACGCACAGACCGCTTCAGGCCATGCCGAACATACCGGTGAAGATGCCGAAATCGTCAATCAGATCAAGGATCTGCTGGACAGCCGCGTGCGCCCGGCGGTGGCACAGGATGGTGGTGACATCACCTTCCACGGGTTTGATCGCGGCGTTGTCTATCTTCATATGCAAGGGGCCTGCGCGGGCTGCCCGTCTTCGACCCTGACCCTGAAAATGGGCATCGAGAACCTTTTGCGCCATTATATCCCCGAAGTGACCGAGGTACGCCCCGTTGCCGTCTGATCCTACGATTCTGGCATTCGATACGTCGGCCGCGCATTGCGCGGCCGCTTTGTTACGTGGGGATCAGATCGTCGCCACTCGGTCCGAACCCATGACCCGGGGGCAGGCCGAGCGGCTGATGCCGCTGCTGGAAGAGCTGCTGACACAGGCCAGCGAAACATGGCAGAGCCTCGACGCCATCGGTGTGGGTATCGGTCCCGGCAACTTCACCGGCATTCGTATTTCAGTCTCTGCCGCGCGCGGGCTTGCACTGGGGCTTGGTGTCCCTGCGGTCGGTGTTTCGGGTTTTGAAGCGTTGTCAGAACTCGCACAGCCGGATCAGATCCCCGCAATACCTGCCCCCCGCGAGCAGGTGTACATTCAGACCAAGAACGCGCCGCCGCGCCTCGTTGCCCGCAACGAGGCCGATTCGCTTGGGCCGCTTTACCTGTGTGACCAACCCGACATGCAAGTCAGTGCGATTGCCCGCCTGACCGCCCGACGCTGGACAACGACCCGAACCCTACCTGCCCCGCTCTATGTCCGGCCTGCGGATGCCGCTCCGTCGCGCGATGTGCCGCCGGTGCTGCTGGACGAATGACACCGCAGGAGCTGGCCCATATCCATGCGGCGGCGTTTACACAATCCCGCCCCTGGTCCGCCGAAGAGTTTGCCGGGCTTCTGGCAGGCCGGTTCGTTCATGTCATTGGGGATACGCGGTCTTTTGCCCTGTTTCAGGTGGTCGCGGATGAGGCTGAGTTGCTGACCATCGCAACGCATCCCGCCTACCAAAGGCAGGGCCTTGCCCGACAGGTCATGACCGACTGGCACACAGAGGCGCGGCGCTTGGGGGCCTCCTGCGCGTTTCTCGAGGTCGCCTCCGACAATGATCCGGCAATCGAGCTTTATAGGGCTACCGGATACAACCCTCGCGGAACGCGCCGTGCATACTATCAGCGCAAGAGCGGCGCTGACGTGGATGCCATCGTAATGGAATGCCTGCTGAATGGTGAATAATTCACTTTTTTGACCATGTGATCAAAAAATCTGTTGACCGAAGCTGTTGCAAACGTCCTTAATTCCCGCCATCACAACAGGTATGCTCGCTCTGAGTGGGTGAAGGGGTACCAAGCCCCGGACCGATAATAGCCAACGGGAGTAACACATGACCCTTATGAAATCCTTTATGGGCGCCGCAGCCGCGGTAGCGCTGACAGCAGGTGCCGCACTCGCCGAGCCGGCCCTGATCTTTGACCTGGGCGGCAAGTTCGACAAGTCGTTCAACGAGGCGGCCCATAATGGCGCGTCGCGTTGGGCCGAAGAGACCGGCGGCACCTACCGCGAGATTGAGATGCAATCCGAAGCGCAGCGCGAACAGGCCCTGCGCCGTTTTGCCGAGGCGGGCTCCAACCCGATCATCACCATGGGTTTCGGCATGGCTGATCCGCTCAGTGCTGTTGCACCGGATTATCCGGACACGACATTTGTTGTTGTCGACGTGACCTGGCTGGACGCACCGAACGTGCGTCAGGTGGGCTTTGCCGAACATGAAGGCTCGTATCTGGTTGGCATGATGGCCGCGATGGCCTCGGAATCGGGTACGGTCGGCTTTATCGGTGGCATGGACGTTCCGCTGATCCGCCACTTTGGCTGCGGCTATGCGCAAGGTGCCAAGGCGGTGAAACCCGACATCAACGTTGTCGCCAACATGACCGGCACGACACCTGCGGCCTGGAATGACCCGGTTAAGGGCTCGGAACTGACCAAAGCACAGATCAGCCAGGGTGCTGACGTGATTTATGCGGCTGCTGGCGGCACCGGTGTTGGCGTTCTGCAGACCGCCGCGGACGAGGGCATCCTGTCGATCGGTGTGGACAGCAACCAGAACCACCTGCATCCGGGCAAGGTTCTGACCTCGATGCTGAAGCGCGTTGACGTTGCCGTTTACGATGCGCTGAGCGCAGGCGAAAACGTTGAAACCGGTGTCTTTGTCATGGGGCTCGCCGAAGAGGGCGTAGGCTATTCCCTGGATGACAACAATGCCGCGCTTGTCTCGGATGACATGAAGGCCGCCGTGGACAAGGCCCGTCAGGACATCATTGACGGCAATATCTCGGTTGTCAGCTACTACGAGAACGACAGCTGCCCGGCACTGCAGTTCTGATATCACGCGGGGCGGGGGCCCGGCCTCCGTCCTGCATCCACTCTGTCAGCTTGCCAAAAGCAGGCGGCATCCCCTTCGGCAATTGAGGACAAGACATGACCGTCCCCGCCATTGAGCTCAAAGGGATTTCGAAAGCCTTTGGGCCGGTTCAGGCCAACAAGGATATCTCCATCAGCGTCGCCCCCGGAACGATCCACGGGATCATCGGCGAAAACGGTGCGGGCAAATCCACGCTGATGAGCATTCTCTACGGCTTTTACAAGGCCGACAAAGGTGAGATCTGGATCAACGGTACCAAAACCGACATCCCCGACAGCCAGGCCGCAATCGCCGCCGGTATCGGCATGGTATTCCAGCATTTCAAACTGGTCGAAAATTTCACCGTTCTGGAAAACATCGTTCTGGGTGCCGAAGATGGCGGGCTGCTGGCCCCGTCTCTGGCCAAAGCCCGCAAGGAATTGAAAGAGCTGGAAGAAGAATATGAGCTGTTTGTCGATCCCGACAAACGCATCGACGAGATTGGCGTCGGTATGCAGCAGCGGGTCGAGATCCTAAAGGCGCTGTACCGCAAGGCCGAGATCCTGATTTTGGACGAGCCGACCGGGGTGCTAACCCCCGCCGAGGCCGACCAATTGTTCCGCATCCTCGACAGGCTACGGTCCGAGGGCAAAACGATCATCGTGATCACGCACAAGCTGCGTGAGATCATGGAAAACACCGACACAGTATCGGTGATGCGCCGCGGTGAGATGACGGCAACCGTAAAGACCGCCGAAACCAACCCTCAGAATCTGGCCGAGCTGATGGTGGGCCGGAAGGTTCTTTTGCAGGTCGACAAGGTGCCTGCACAGCCCGGCAAGCCAGTGCTGGAGATCGAGAACCTGCGCGTCACGGACTCGGCCGGGGTCGAGCGTGTCAAAGGCATCGACCTGACCGTCCGCGCGGGAGAGATCGTCGGCATAGCCGGCGTCGCGGGAAACGGGCAGTCCGAGCTGCTTGAGGTTCTGGGTGGAATGCGGCCCGGCGAAGGCACCGTAAGACTGAACGGTGAACCACTGGCATTGCAGGGTGCCGGTTCGGACGGTCAGACCCGGCGCGCGAAGCATATTGCGCATGTGCCCGAGGATCGCCAGCGCGAGGGGCTCATCATGGATTTCCACGCCTGGGAAAACGTGGCCTTCGGCTATCACCGAGATCCTGCCTACAAGCGCGGTATTTTCATGGACAATGCCGCCCTGCGTGCCGACACCGAAGCCAAGATCAAGAAATTCGACGTCCGCCCGCCCAATGGCTGGCTGACGGCCAAAAGCTTTTCGGGCGGCAATCAGCAAAAGATCGTCGTCGCGCGCGAGATTGAGCGGAACCCGGATCTGTTGCTGGTGGGTCAACCGACGCGCGGCGTGGATATCGGCGCGATTGAGTTCATTCACGAACAGATCGTCGCCCTGCGGGATCAGGGCAAGGCGATCCTGCTGGTTTCCGTGGAACTGGAAGAGATATTCTCGCTGTCCGACCGGATTGCGGTGATGTTTGACGGACACATCATGGGCGAGCGTCTGCCCCATGAAACAGATGAAAAAGAACTTGGCCTGCTAATGGCCGGTGTTGCGGGAGAGGCCGCGTAAGCCATGGAAAAAATGCCTAAATGGGCCGATGTGGTGCTGATCCCGCTGATCAGCCTGTTACTGGCCACAATCCTCTCGGCGCTGGTCATTCTCGCCATAGGTGAAGACCCGGTCGCGGCGGTGAACCTGATGGTCACTGGCGCGTTGGGATCGACCTATGGCTGGGGTTACACACTCTACTACGCCACCAACTTCATCTTTACGGGGCTCGCGGTTTCGGTCGCCTTCCATGCCCGCCTGTTCAACATCGGGGGTGAAGGGCAGGCCATGCTGGGCGGGCTCGGCGTCGCCATGGTATGTCTTTATGTCCCCTGGCCGCATTGGAGCATCGCCCTGCTGGCCGCCAGTGCTGGCGCGATGCTGTTTGGCGCGGCCTGGGCTGCCATTCCGGCATATCTGCAAGCCAAACGCGGCAGCCACATCGTGATCACCACGATCATGTTCAACTTTATCGCGGCGGCCTTCCTGAACTACATGCTGGTCAACGTTATGCGCCCACAAGGCTCGCAAGACCCAGCAACGGCGCGTTTCCCTGAGGCAGTGCATTTGCCGACCTTCCAGTCGATGTTCTCGACCGCCGAAAACGTGATGTTCCGCGGCGCCCCCGCCAACATCTCATTCTTCGTCGCCATTCTCGCCTGCCTCGTAGTCTGGGCACTGATCTGGCGTACGCGGTTGGGCTATGAGATCCGCGCCTATGGCCATTCCGAGACCGGAGCCGTCTATGCCGGCATCTCGCCGGTGCGGATTACAATTGTCACCATGCTGATTTCAGGTGCCCTGGCGGGCATGATGGCCATCAACAACGTCATGGGCGAGGCGGAGCGGCTGGTTCTGAACTCGACCGAGGGTGCCGGGTTCATCGGGATCGCTGTTGCGCTGATGGGCCGGTCGCATCCGTTTGGCGTGTTCCTTGCCGCTATCCTGTTCGGGTTCCTCTATCAGGGCGGTGCCGAACTTGCGCTGTGGACGTCAATCCCACGAGAACTGATCGTGGTCATCCAGGCGTTGGTGATCCTGTTTACCGGGGCGCTGGACAACATGGTACGGATGCCGCTTGAAAAGCTGTTCCTGATGCTGCGGAGGGGATCGGCCTGATGGATATGTTCCTAACACTCATCCAGGTTCTGGATTCCACCGTTCGCCTGGCAACACCACTGCTGCTGGCCTGTCTCGCCGGGCTCTATTCCGAGCGCGCGGGTATCTTTGACATCGGCCTTGAAGGCAAGATGCTGATGGCTGCATTTTTCTCAGCTGCAATTGCCGCCGTGACCGGCTCGGTCTGGTTGGGATTGCTGGCCGGTATCGCGTCCTCACTGGTTTTGTCCGGATTGCACGGGCTGGCCTCGATCACCTTTAGAGGCAATCAACTGATTTCGGGTGTTGCAATCAACTTCCTTGCTTCTGGTCTTACCGTACTGATCGCCCAAAGCTGGTTCAAACAAGGTGGGCGCACGCCTTCTCTCTTTGGCGGAGGCCGGTTCGAATCTGCAGAGTTCCCTTATGCGATCGGCCCTGAAGATGCTGAACTGACAGGGCAGCCGGTCTCTGAATTGATGTCCGATGCCAATTCATTTCACATGGTGTACTCCGAGCTCCTGTCCGGCCACTCGATTCTGGTTTACGTGGCCTTTTTGATGGTACCCGCAACCTGGTGGGTTCTCTATCGCACCCGGTTCGGTCTGCGCCTGCGCGCCGTGGGTGAAAACCCGGCGGCGGTCGATACCGCTGGTGTATCGGTGGTTGGCCTGCGTTTTGCCGCGGTGGCAATCTGTGGTGTTCTCTGCGGCATCGCCGGGGCCTATCTGGCGACTGCTTTGCAAGCTGGCTTCGTCAAGGAAATGACTGCCGGTCGCGGCTTTATCGCGTTGGCCGCGCTGATCTTTGCGAAATGGCGCCCCTGGCACGCTATGGGGGCTTGTTTGCTGTTCGGCCTGCTTCAGGCCATTGCTCTGCGTTTCCAGAACATTGATCTTGGTGGCGTTGTCATTCCGGTTCAGGTCATGGACGCCCTGCCTTATATCCTGACCGTGGTGATCCTGGCCGGGTTCGTAGGCAAAGCCATCCCGCCACGCGCCGGGGGTGAACCTTACGTGAAAGAGCGCTGATAAGGCCAGTTCGGGGCTGGTTGCCAGTCCTGTTTGCTGCAAAGCGGCATACAGAGTTGATTTTGTATGCCGCAAGCGCTCTAAAGGGGTATGGACATGCCCCGCCTCAGTTCCGCAACCCTGGCTTCTGCCTCTTTCGGGTTGAGGAACGGGAACATCCGCCAAGCTGTCGCGTGCGCCTCGTCTACTGAGTTTTTCGTTATACCGGGTGATGCCACATTGTACGGCACAGCCTGTTCCGATTAGAAGAAGCCATGCAGATTTACCTCCCGATTGCCGAAGTCTCTGTGAACGCCTTTTTGCTGTTTGGTCTGGGGGGCATGGTCGGAATCCTATCTGGCATGTTTGGTGTTGGCGGCGGGTTCCTGATGACACCGCTGCTGTTCTTCATCGGTATCCCCCCGGCGGTTGCGGTCGCCACCGAAGCCAACCAGATCGTCGCCTCTTCCTTCTCGGGCGTGCTGGCGCATTTCAGGCGGCGCACGGTTGATCTGAAAATGGGAACGGTGCTGCTCGTCGGAGGCCTAATCGGGGCGGCGTTGGGCGTGGTCCTGTTCAACTATCTCAAAAGCCTTGGGCAGGTCGATCTGCTGGTCAAGCTTTGCTATGTCGTCTTTCTGGGCGTCATCGGCAGCCTGATGTTCATCGAAAGCCTGAACGCGCTGCGCAAAACCCGCAAGGGCGGGGCCTCTGCGCCCAAACGACGTCAGCGGGGATGGATTCACGCGATGCCGTTCAAGATGCGATTTCGGACGTCGGGCCTCTATATCTCGGTCATTCCGCCGGTGATGGTAGGGCTTTTTGTCGGCATCCTGTCGGCCATCATGGGCGTCGGCGGTGGGTTCATCATGGTGCCCGCGATGATCTATCTGCTGGGAATGCCCACCAAGGTGGTTGTCGGAACCTCCCTGTTTCAGATCATCTTCGTCACCGCATTCACCACCATGCTGCATGCCACGACGAACTACACCGTCGACGTGATGCTGGCGGTTCTTCTGCTGGTCGGGGGCGTGGTTGGCGCGCAGATCGGAACCGTGATCGGCGCACGGATGCCTGCGGAACAGCTGCGGGTTCTGCTGGCGGCTCTGGTGCTTGTGGTCTGCGGCAAGCTGGCGCTTGATCTGCTGCTGCAACCGGCCGAGCTCTTTTCGCTGGGCGCGCCGGGAGGGCACTGAGATGTTGCGACTGATCATCGCCCTCTGTCTGTTATGCCTGCCGGTTCAGGCCGCTGAAGAGCAGGTCGTCCTGGGGCTCAGCCAGGATCGTGTCTCGATCACCGCCAATTTCGACGGGTCCGATATTCTGGTGTTCGGCGCGGTCAAGCGCGAAGCTCCGATCCCCCAGGGTCCACCGCTTGAAGTGATCGTCGCGGTCGCCGGACCTTCGGAGCCGGTTACGGTCCGGCGGAAGGAAAAGAAATTCGGCATCTGGGTCAATACCGACAGCCTTGTGGTTGATCTGGCACCAAGCTTTTACGCAGTGGCCACCAGTGCACCATTCCATGAGGTTCTGACCAATGTCGAAGACCTGCGCCATAAGGTGTCGATCGAACGAGCCATCCGCTCGGTCGGGGCCGATATGAGTATTCAGGGCGCTCAGGATTTCACGGCTGCAGTCATCCGCATCCGCGAACACGAAGGGCTGTATTCGATCCGCGAAAACACCGTCGCCGTTGATGAGCAGACCTTGTTCCGCACCTCGATCAAGATGCCATCGGACCTGACCGAAGGCAATTACTCCGCCCGTATCTTTCTGACCCGTGGCGGTAATGTCGTGTCGAGTTTCGAAACCGCGATCAATGTGCGCAAGGTCGGGCTTGAGCGGTTTCTCTACAATATGTCCCGCGAACAGCCAATCTGGTATGGGCTGATGTCGCTGGCCATTGCCATCGCCGCAGGTTGGGGCGCATCGACAGCCTTCCGCCTGCTGCGCGAAAACTGACCGCTATCCGCGGCCTATATAAGGCATAGTCGTTGCCATGACGGTCATGAACTGAACATTCGCCTCAGGCGGCAATTCGGCCATATGCAACACCGAACGCGCCGCATCATCGACATCCATGGTTGGATCGGGCGTGCGACCTGCGGCCAAGGCATCATCCACCAAACCCTGCACCATCGGTGTTCGCGCATTCCCGATGTCGATTTGACCACAGGCAATCCCAAAGCCGCGCCCATCCAGCGACAAGCTGCGCGTCAGGCCCGTGATGGCGTGTTTCGTTGCCGAATAATGCACTGAATTCGGGCGGGGTACATGGGCCGCGATCGAGCCGTTGTTGATGATGCGCCCACCCTGCGGGGTCTGCGCCCGCATCGCTGCAAACGCCGCGCGGGCACACAGGAACATGCCGTTCAGGTTCACATTGACCGAATTGTACCAGTCCTCCAAAGCGATCTCGTCGATCGTGCCGCCGGGGGCAAAGATACCGGCATTGTTGAACAGCACATCCAGCCTGCCAGTCTGTGCAATGAACTCAGAAAAGCCGCGCGCCACCGCTTCGGGAACCGTGACATCCGCGACTAGTGGGATGGCGTTTGCTCGGGTTGCGGCAATTTCCTGCAATTTATCCGCGCTACGAGCCAAAATCCCGACGGTCCAGCCTTGTGCCAGGAACAGCTCGGCTGTTGCCCGGCCAATGCCCGAACTTGCGCCGGTAACGATGATCGTTTTCATGTCTCTTCCGCCTCCAGGGTCAGCGATGGTGCGGCCTCGGCCCTTAGATCATCGACGCGCAACGGATAGGTTGGTTTCGACAATCGGTTCCGCACCACCCAAATCAGGCGCTGCTGCGCGCGGGTAATCGCCACATAGGCCAGACGCTTCCACAACGGTTGACCCGCCTCGGTCCGGCCCATGCGGGCGGCCGCATAGATATCGGGCGCAAAGACCTGAACCGTATCCCATTGCGATCCCTGCGCCTTGTGGATCGTCACAGCCGCACCGTGCAGGAACGTGGCCCCCATGCGGGCGGCATAGGGGATGAACGGCTCTTCCTCGTCCGGTTTTTCGATCTTCACGATCGAGGCCGCGCTGACCTGCGGGTCTTCGGCCCCCATCACATGCAACCGCGAGAAACCGGGCTTGCGACCCGGTCCCAGATAGATGACCTGCGCACCCTTGATCAGGCCGCGCGCCTCAAGATCCAGCCGTTTCTTGCGGTGTTTCAGGGGCAGTTCGATGCCATCGCAAATCAGCGGCTCACCTTCCAGCAGCTCGGTCTCGGGTGCCCCATGCACATTGCGGAACGCCTGGATCAGACGGATGCGGGTGGCGTTCCGCCAGACCAGAACCGGGCTGCGCGCCATCAGGTCAACCTCAACCCGCTGCCCCCAGACAACACGGTCGTCCTTGCGGGCGGTGTCTTCAACAAGACGCTCAAATTCCTCAAACCCCATCACCGGATCGGACAGCGCGTGGGCCAGATCCAGAATGGGGTTGTCTGCCGTTTGTCGATGCACCCGGTGCAAGACCTGTTTGCGCGGCTCGGGCAGACTGTCAAACACCATCGAGCCGGACTGATTTACCGGTGCCAACTGCGCGGGATCGCCGAACAGCAACAGGGTTGGAAAAATCTCCTGCAGATCCTCGAACTGCCGATCGTCCAGCATCGAGGCTTCATCCACGAACCCGATATCCAGTGGCTCTTCCCGACGTTTCCAGCCGGTGATGAAATCGGACCCCCGCAGCCCGGCAGCAGCCAGCGCGCCGGGGATGGATTTGTTGTTGGCATAAAACGCCGCGGCGCGATCCAGCGCCTCGTCTGTCAGCCCTTCGATCTCGGGCCGCTCGTCATTGCCCGCCAGCCATTCCGCGATCCGCTCATATTCCGGGTCATAGACCGGGGTATAGAGAATGCGGTGAATGGTCGTTGCCGGCACGCCGCGTAGCCGCAGCACGCTGGCAGCTTTATTTGTCGGCGCAAGGATCGCAAGGCTACGCTTGTCGCGGGATTTACGGCTTTCGAAATCGCCCGAAATCAGGTTGACGCCTGCCTCGGCCATCGCCTTGTAAAGCTCGGCGAGCAAAAGGGTCTTGCCCGATCCCGCTTTGCCGATCACGGCCATCACACCTGATTTCCCGTTGCCGGGCAGCTTCAGCAGCGCATCGTCTTCAAGGTCAATGCCGGCCGCGCGCAACATCTCAGAGATGTTGTCATAGGCGGCGGCCTGATCTTCGGAAAAGGTGACTTGAGGCAAAGACATGGCGCGACCCTACAGGGACGCGCCGCCCGCCACCAGACGCGGATTGCGATTTCCGTTCAGTCATGCGGACAGGGCAAACCGATGCTGCGCCCCATTGCCAAACGCGGTCTTGAACCACAGGCGTGACAGCTCGCGCGGGATACCGGCGCGGCTGGCAACCCTGTTGCAATCCTCTGCGGAATAGGGCCACAGGCCAACCGAAATCTGATCCCGCCCTGTCCCTTGCGAGCCCAGCACCTCAGGCGACGATCCGATCATGCGATAGATGCGGATCATGCGCGCATCGAACACGCCGGCGATATGGGTCAGGCCGAATCCTTCCATCACCTCACCACCGCTGAGCATGATGGCACCGGCCGTATGGGCGCTGGCGGCGCGCGACAGGCAGAAGCGCGTCACCTCCCAGATCAGCGGGCTGCAGATCGGGCTGCCACCGGTCAGGTGCCCGAACACGTCGTTGACCATCACCGGGCCGGTTGTGGGCAAGATCCGCATCGAACCGCCATGGCTGCCATCCGCCTCTTCCCAGATGACATAAAGCGGGTTCAGATCGTCATACTGATCCCGTTCTTCTCCGTTTTCATTGACCTTAACGTCCCAGCCCAATCGAGTTTTGAACTGATCGGCACGGTCCCGAAACATTCCCTTGGCCAGATCCGGAAATTTGCGCAGCTCGTCCGCATACAGATAACGCAACATGACGTGTTCCCCTTGTCGTCCACAGTTGGAACAAAGGGAGTACGCACACGTGGTTAATTAACCGTGAGACCACCGTACGGTGGTTAAACGACTATTAA
>JAUHYC010000075.1 GCA_030426685.1 Alphaproteobacteria bacterium | reverse complement strand
GTGATCGACATTGAACGCGAAGCACTGGCCGCGTTGGCGTGGGGATTAAACGCTTGCGGGGACGATTTCGCCATCCACGCCTTCAGCTCTCTGAAACGTCAGCGAGTCTACGTGCAGCGCTGCAAGCGGTTCGATGAACCGATGGGCGGGTTGGTCGAACAACGCATCGCCTCTCTACGACCCGGCCACTACACGCGGCTGGGTGCGGCTATCCGCCATTGCTCTGCCGACCTTGCAGATCAGTCCCGCAAACGCCGGTTGTTACTGGTCATCACCGACGGCAAGCCCAACGATCTGGACCATTACGAAGGCAGACATGGTATCGAGGACACGCGGCAAGCCGTGCGCGAGGCACGCCGCGCAGGGCAATCCGTGTTTGGCGTCACCATCGACAAAACCGGCAAAAGCTGGTTCCCGCGTATGTTCGGGCAGGGCGGTTTTGCCGTCATCCCCGACCCGCACCTCCTGACTATGGCCCTGCCACAGATCTACCGCCAACTGGTTGGCGCATGACTGAAGCCTCTCTGATCGACGAGCTTCCGGGTGAGTTGCTGATGTGGGTCCTGATCATCTCGGAACTGCTGGTGTTCGGCGCGGGACTCATCGCCTTCATGGGCGTGCGCTTGACCGATCCCGCCGGTTTTGCCGAAGCCCAATCGCATCTCTATCGCACCGGAGCGGCGCTCAATACGGCGGTGCTGGTCACCTCGGGTTATTTGGCGGCGCAGGCGCTGCGATGGCGGCGGATCGCGCGCCGGGGCGCGGCCCGTCTGGCATTGATCGCAGCCGCCGCGCTGGGGGTCGTCTTCCTGATCATCAAAGGCGCGGAATACGCAGGCAAAGCCGCGCAGGGGATCACCTACGAGACCCACCCGTTTTTCCTCTTCTACTACCTGCTCACCGGGTTCCACGCCGCGCATGTGTTGGCAGGCGTCGGCATCCTGCTGCTGGTCGCCTGGCGCGATGATCCCCGCAATATCGAAGCGGGCGCACAGTTTTGGCACATGGTTGATCTGGTCTGGATCATGCTGTTCCCCGTGATCTACCTGCTGGGATGAACACGATGCCCGCAACTTCATCTTTTCCCAAATACTCCCGCCGGAGGCTCCCGAACGCGCTCACCCGCGCCTGGGTCACCCTTCTGGCGCTCAGCGTCGCATCCGCGCTGTTGACCGTGCTGCCCATCCCTTCGACGCTATTGGGTGGCGGTATCCTGATCCTCGCCTTGGCAAAATGCCGGATCATTCTCGCCCGCTATCTGGATCTTGCCGCCAGCCCCGGCTGGCTGCGGGGTTTCACGATGGTGATGACCGGCTTTGCCCTAATCAT
This sequence comes from Alphaproteobacteria bacterium, assembly GCA_030426685.1. Taxonomy (GTDB): domain Bacteria; phylum Pseudomonadota; class Alphaproteobacteria; order Rhodobacterales; family Rhodobacteraceae; genus Ruegeria. The sequence goes on along the minus strand of JAUHYC010000075.1, from coordinate 9,247 downwards.
TTTTGCCCTCTACCTGATCTAACACAAAAAAAACGCCGCCTCCGGAGAGGCGGCGAGGTCTTACGCTAGGGGGCGTTTCTGATTACTGGGCTGCCATTGGCATCCGTGCAATTTGACAGCGTTGCCACAGGGCCGACAGCGCGCCGACCAGATGGTCGATATCCGCATCCGAATGCACCGGAGAAGGTGTGATCCGCAGGCGCTCAGTCCCTTTCGGTACGGTGGGATAGTTGATTGGCTGAATGTAGATGCCAAACTCTTCCAGCAGCGTGTCCGAAATAAACTTGCATTTCACCGGATCGCCCACCATCACCGGGATGATGTGGCTGGGATTAGGCAGATGCGGAATCCCCTCGGCATCCAGGCGCGCACGCACCTGCGCCACGCGGGCCTTTTGCAGATCGCGTTCAGTGCTTGACTGTTTCAGATGCCGGATCGAGGCCGCAGCACCGGCAGCAATCGAAGGCGGTAGAGCCGTTGTGAAAATAAACCCGCTGGCAAAGCTGCGCACGAAGTCGCACAGCGCGGCCGAGGCAGCGATATAGCCGCCCACCACGCCGAATGCTTTGCCCAGAGTCCCCTCAATCACAGTCAGCCGATCCATCAGACCTTCGCGTTCAGCAATGCCGCCGCCGCGCGGACCGTAGAGGCCAACGGCGTGAACCTCATCCAGATAGGTCATCGCACCGTATTTGTCGGCCAGATCGCAGATCTCTTTGATCGGTGCGATATCGCCGTCCATCGAATAGACCGATTCAAAGGCGATCATTTTGGGCGCATCAGGGTCGGCAGCGGCCAGTTTCACCTCAAGGTCCTGCAGATCGTTGTGCTTCCAGATCACTTTTTGCGCTCGTGAGTGGCGGATGCCTTCAATCATCGAGGCATGGTTCAGCGCATCGGAGAAAACGATCAGACCTGGGACTTTGGCCGCCAGTGTCCCCAGAGCCGCCCAGTTCGACACATAGCCCGACGTGAACAGCAATGCATCCTCTTTGCCGTGCAGGTCGGCCAGTTCGCGTTCCAGCAGGACGTGGTCATGGGTGGTGCCCGAGATATTGCGCGTTCCACCTGCACCCGCGCCGCAGCGATCCAACGCATCGTGCATGGCGCCGATCACCGCCGGATGCTGGCCCATGCCCAGATAGTCGTTCGAGCACCAGATGCGTACATCACGCTCGACCGCCCCATCCGTCTGGCGAGCATTGGGAAATGCACCGCAGCGGCGCTGCAGGTCGATGAAAACACGGTAGTTCCCTTCGGCCCTCAGATCGTCGAGGCTCTGGGTGAAAAATCGCTGGTAGTCCATCTTGCGTGCTCCCCGGAATACTGGCTTTGGGCAGAGAGTAGGGCCGCCGCGCACCCCATGACATGACAATAGTCAAGTTGCGGGGGTATATTGGGATGGCGAAGGCCGTCGGGCTCTGGCATAGCGTGGGCCAAAGTGGACCCACCGCGCGTAAGCGTCGGCAGGAATGAATGGGGATGTTTTCATGTCTCATGAGGCACAAAAAACAATCGCACGGCAATCGCTGCTGCTGCGCAGTCTGCCGGAGCAGCATGTCGAAACACTGCTGAGCCACGCGATCTGGCGTCAGTATGACCGGGGTGAGACGATCTTTCTGCAAGAGGAAGAGGCGCAGGCCATTCACGTCGTTCTGGACGGATGGGTCAAGTTGTTCCGCATGACTCCAACCGGATCCGAGGCGGTGGTCAGCGTCTTCACCCGCGGCGACAGTTTCGGCGAGGCGGTGGCCCTGCGCAATGTCCCCTATCCGGTGTCAGCCGAGGCGGTGTCAGTCTGTGATGTGATGCACATCCCCAGCCCGATCCTAATTTCGCTGATGAAGGAAGACCCCGAGATTGGTATATCGATTCTGGCCGCAACCTTTACACATCTGCACTCGCTGGTGGCGCAACTGGAACAGCTCAAGGCGCAGACCGGAGCACAGCGGGTCGCCGAGTTCCTGCTGAACCTTTGTGACGTCGAAGACGGTGAGTGCGACGTTGCGCTGCCCTATGACAAGATGCTGATTGCCGGGCGTCTGGGTATGAAACCCGAAAGCCTGAGCCGGGCGTTTTCGCGGCTCAAGGCAGTGGGTGTAAAGATCAACCGCAACCATGCCCAGATCTCGGACATCTCGCAGCTGCGCGATTACGCCGAAAGCGATCCGGCCGATAACTGGGGGCGATAGCCCGGCAGCATTGCCGGGCCAACAACAGCGTCAGACGGTTGCACCTTTGCGGCGAATGGCCGTGCCCAGGCTGCCGGCACATACACCGACGACAAGCGCAATCACCAGTTCGAGCGTTTCGACATGGGCAAATTGCCAGCCCGCGAACAGCAGTGTCTCGATCAGGCCGACCAGAGCACCCATCACGGCCCCCAGCCACAATTTTCGGGTCATCATGCCCAGTGCCAGACCCAGGATTCCGGGCAGGCCCAGGACGTTGCCACCGATGGTTCCAAGTATCTCTAACATCTCAGTGCCCACCCTGATCCGTGCTGTTTTTTAGGAATGTACGGATGTCATTCCCCGAAGCGGCTGCGTGTCTCTGCAACATTTCTTTCGACGGTGCAGACAGTGAGTCCGAGATCTTCTGATACTCTTCCTGGTATCCCGGCGGCAGGCTATGCGCGATGCCCTGATGGCAGTCGATACAGGTCATGCCGGTGTCGATAGCCCGTTGGTGTTCGCTGGCCGCGCGGGTCTCCTGAAGCGTAAAGTCCATATAATCGAAATTGTGGCAGTTCCGGCATTCGCGGCTGTCGGATTCCTTCATTTTTTTCCACACGGCCGAGGCCATCGCGAGGCGGTGGTCTTCGTATTTCTCTTCCGTGCTGATGGTGCCCGCCAGCTCATGATAGACGTCCTTGACGGCCATGATTTTGGCTTTGATCTTGTGACTCCACTCATCCGGGACGTGACAATCCGAACAGATTGCCCGGACGCCCGAGTGGTTGTTGTAGTGGATCGTCTCGCGATATTCGCCCAGATTGGTTTCCATCGTGTGGCACGAGGTGCAGAATTCTTCGGTATTGGTCAGTTCCAGAGTCCAGTGGAAACCGCCCCAGAACAGGATGCCCGCCAGAAAACCCGCCAGCAGCAGGAAACCGGTGCTGAACATTACCGCTGGCGTCCAGATCGCGTTCCAGATGCGGCCAAGCCAGCCGCGTTTTTCGGGGGAGTCGGCCATATCGGTGCTCCTTTCAGACTAGCTTTGGGTCAGTTGGATGGCTGGAAGACGTTGTCAACCAGTGGCAGCGCGTCGGCCTGCGGAACGTGGCATTGGTTGCAGAAGTACCTTGTGCCCGCGATCTGATCCAGCTCGCGGCCCTCGCGATCCAGATAATGTGTCATCGACAGGGTGGGGGCGTTGCGTTCACCTGCCTTGGTCCAATCGTGGCAGGACAAGCATTGGTTGGTCCGCAGGTCGATCTGGTATTGTTCGATCGAGTGCGGGATCAGAGGCGGCTGCTGGCGATAGTTGCGCTGCATGCGTCCTTCGACATTGCGATGCACCTGATCCACGATAACCGGCTCATCTACATCGGCGCCGCGCAGGGTGCTGACCCCGGCAGATTGCGCAAGGGCCAGGCCACCGAGGAGCAACGGCGGGATCAGGGCAAGGCCCAAAAGAATCGGCTTTTTCATCTTCTCACTCCTTCAAAAAGGTCTTGAGGCGCGCGGCTCAGGCGCGGCGGTTGGTTCCGGTGGCGCGACGGTCAGGTCGTCGAACCGATGGGTGAATTTGAAAACGTCTTCGGCGCAGACATCGATGCAGCGCCCGCAATTGGTACAGTCGGGCGACAGGATCAGCGGGGTATCGTCGCTCTTGCCTTTTAACGCCGGTGAGATCACTTGGTTTTCCGGGCAGACGGCGTAGCAATCCATACAGTCGTCACAGGCGGTGCGGTTGGCGGCGCTGACGCGCAACAGGGCTTTGGTTCCGACCAGGCCATAGAAAGCGCCAACCGGACAGATATGCCCGCACCAGCCCTGGCGCGAGACAAACAGATCGAACAGGAAGATCGCGGCGACCATCGCCCAGACAAACCCCATTCCAAAGATCAGCCCGCGATGCAGCATCGTGATCGGGTTGACCAGTTCCCACGCAATCACGCCGGACAGACCAGACACGATCAGAACCGTGGCCATGATCCACAACCGGGTGGCGCGTTTGGGTTGCCAGCCTTTTTGCAGGCCCAGTTTACGATGCAGCCAGTGCGCCCCGTCGGTGACCGGATTGATTGGGCAGACCCAGGAGCAATAGACACGACCTCCGATCAGCGCATAGGCGACCAGAACAATGGCTGCGCCTGTGACCGCAGTCAGCTCGGGCCAATGCCCGGCAATCAGGCTTTGCAGGAACACGAAGGGATCAGTCAGCGGCAGCACACCCAGCGTCAGAGATCCGGCCAGAGTACCTTGCACGATCCAGATCCCAAACCATGGGCCCAGCAGGAACAGCACCAGAAAGAACAGCTGACTTGCCCGGCGCAGTAGCAGGTACTTATGGGCGCCAAGCCAGCCCTTGCGGGCTATAGCCTCTTGTCCGAGGGGGAGATGCGTCGTGCGGGTGGTCATTGCGTGACCTCCGGCAGATTGAACCTGGGCTCAAAACCACCCGGTGCCACGAGATTGTCGGTACCCGGACCCGGCAAGCGATCGGGCAGGTCGATAATCCCCTCCACGACCGGCGCGCCCTTGGCTTCTTTCTCTTCCCATCCCTTACGGTAATGATCGGCGCTGCTGCCACGCGCCAATCGGGCAGGCAGGACCTTGATCGCGGCCTCGGGCAAGACGCAGCTTTTCTCGCACATGCCGCAGCCGGTGCAGCGGTCGGCGTGAACCGTCGGGATGAACACCGCATGATGGCCCGAGCGGGCGTTATGCTGGGTCTCCAGCGTGATCGCCTCGTCGATGACGGGGCAGACGCGATAGCAGACGTCACAGCGCAGGCCGAGGAAATTCAGGCAGTTCTCCTGATCGACCAGCACGGCCACGCCCATCTTGGCGTCGTCAATGTTGTCCAAACCGGGGTCCAGCGCCCCCGTGGGACAGGCAGCGACACAGGGAATATCGTCACACATCTCGCAGGGAATATCGCGCGCTGTGAAATAGGGCGTGCCGGTGGCGACGGCGTCCACGCCCAGTTCCGCCAGTTTCAGAGTGTCATAGGGGCATTCCCGCACGCACAGACCACAGCGGATACAGGCGGACAGGAAGTCTTGTTCAGGCAGGGCACCGGGCGGTCGCAGCGCCTCGGCCGGCAGCGCCCTTGCATCGCGGGCCAGATAGGCCAGCAATGATCCGGCTGCCAGACAGCCGCCCGCCGCCCGCGCCGCATCCTGCAGGAAGCGGCGCCGGTTTGGCGCAAGGGGTTTGCCGACAAGGGACATGGGGACTACCTTTGCCTTGCTTGCCTGTTACGCGCGCTCGACCTTGCAGGCGCATTTCTTGAAGTCGGTCTCTTTCGACAGCGGGCATGTCGCGTCCAGCGTCAGCTTGTTGGTCAGCTGGCCTTCGTCGAACCATGGCATGAACACCAGACCGCGCGGTACCTTGTTGCGCCCCCGGGTTTCGACCCGGCTGTTAACCTCGCCGCGGCGCGTGGAGAGAACGATTTCCTGACCCCGGCGCAGACCGCGTTCCTTGGCGTCTTCGGGGTGCATGTAAACCACAGCGGCAGGGTAGGCGCGGTGCAGCTCGGGTACGCGACGGGTCATTGATCCCGAGTGCCAGTGTTCCAGCACCCGACCGGTGCAAAGCCACAGATCGAATTCCGCATCCGGTTCCTCGGCAGCCGGTTCATAGGGGGCGAAGATGATCTTGGCCTTGCCATCCTTATGGCCATAGAACTTCACATCCGCACCTTCGGGCACATAGGGATCATAGCCTTCGCGGAAGCGATAGAGCGTTTCCTTGCCGTCCACCACCGGCCAGCGCAAACCGCGCGCCTGATGGTACGTCTCGAACGGAGCCAGATCGTGCGCGTGGCCGCGACCGAACTCGGCGTATTCTTCAAACAGACCTTTCTGGACGTAGAACCCGAAATGCTCGGATTCGTCGTTGTCGAAGCCTTCGGCGGTTTCCGACAGCGGGAACTTGTCGACGCTGCCATTGGCAAACAATACGTCATACATGGTCTTGCCGCGATGTTCGGGCATTTTGGCCAGCAGCTCTTCGCCCCAGACCTCTTCGACGGTGAATCGCTTTGAGAACTCCATCACCTGCCACACATCCGATTTCGCCTCACCCGGAGCTTTGACTTGCTGGCGCCAGAACTGGGTGCGGCGTTCGGCGTTGCCATAGGCCCCTTCCTTCTCGACCCACATGGCGGTGGGCAGGATCAGGTCAGCCGACAGCGCGGTGACGGTCGGATAAGGGTCCGACACGGCGATGAAGTTCTCTGGGTTGCGATAGCCGGGGTAGCCTTCTTCGTTGATGTTCGGCGCAGCCTGCATGTTGTTGGTGCACTGTACCCAATAAGCGTTCAGATCGCCGTCTTTCAGCTTGCGGTGCTGCAGCACTGCGTGGAAGCCGGGTTTGGCCGGGATGGTGCCTTCGGGGATGTTCCAAGCGGTTTCGCAGATCTGGCGATGCTTGTCATTCATCACCACCATATCGGCGGGCAGACGGTGGGCAAAGGTGCCAACCTCGCGCGCGGTTCCGCAGGCCGAGGGTTGACCGGTCAGCGAGAAGGGCGAGTTGCCGGGTTCGGAAATCTTACCGACCAGCAGATGCACGTTGTACATTAGCGAGTTAACCCACGATCCGCGGGTGTGCTGGTTGAAGCCCATGGTCCACAGGCTCATCACCTTGCGGTTGGGGTCGGCATATTGCTGGGCCAGACGCTCAAGCTGTTCGGCGGGAACACCGGACAGTTCGGAGGTGTATTCCAGCGTGTATTCCGAGACAGCTTCGGCGTAGTCTTCGAAGCTCATCTCCTCCAGCTTGCCCGAGTTCGGGTTCTCGGCTTCTTGTTGCAGCGGGTTGTTTTCGCGCAGACCATAGCCAATATCGGTGGCCGTTTTGGTGATGTTAACGTGGTTCTTGACGAACTCTTCGTTCACCGCACCGTTCTGGATGATGTAGTTGGCGATATAGTTCAAGATCGCCAAGTCGGTCTGCGGCGCGAAGACCATTCCATTGTCAGCCAGCTCGAACGAGCGGTGCTCATAGGTCGACAGCACGTGCACTTCGGATCCCGGCTTGGTCAGGCGCGTGTCGGTCAGGCGCGACCACAGGATCGGGTGCATCTCGGCCATGTTCGAGCCCCACAGCACGAACGTATCCGCGTGCTCAAAATCATCGTAGCAGCCCATCGGCTCATCGATGCCGAAGGTGCGCATGAATCCGACCACCGCCGAGGCCATGCAGTGCCGCGCGTTGGGGTCGATATTGTTGGAGCGGAACCCGGCCTTCATCATCTTGGCGGCGGCGTAGCCTTCCCAGACGGTCCACTGGCCCGAGCCGAACATGCCCACGCTGGTCGGGCCTTTCTTGGCCAGCGCCTCTTTCCACTTGGCGGCCATCACGTCAAAGGCTTCGTCCCAGCTGACGGGCTCAAACTCGCCATTCTTGTCATACTGGCCGTTGGATTTGCGCAGCAGCGGCGTGGTCAGGCGGTCCTTTCCGTACATGATTTTCGACAGGAAATAGCCCTTGATGCAGTTCAGGCCCCGGTTCACCGGTGCGTCCGGGTCACCCTGCGTGGCGACGACGCGCCCGTCTTTGGTGCCGACCAGAACCGAACAGCCAGTGCCGCAGAACCGGCACGCGGCCTTGTCCCAGCGGATGTCGGAATTGGCAACCTGAGCGCCGGCCGGTCCGGTCGCAAGCGGTAGGCCAGCCGCCGAGGCGGTCGCGGCGGCCGCGGTTGATTTCAGGAAGGTTCGGCGGGATTCAGAGATGGTCATGAGATGGGTCTCCGGCTTTAGGTCTGGTGAGAGGCATCACGTTGCTGATGCGTCTCGGCGAGGTCTTCGAAATGGTGATAGGTCAGTGACAGCGAGATCACGCCCGGTATCTGGTGCAGATCCATGATCGTGTCCGAGGCGCGCTTGTCGGCGGTGTCCTCGACCACGACGACGATGCGGCCATCCTCGGCGGCGGCGTGAATTTCGACACCATCCACGCAGGCCATCGCCTCCTTCGCGCTTTGTACGGTGTCGGGGGTTACGTGGACAAGGCAGCCACAGATATTCATAGGGTGGCCTCCGGTATGTGGCGGCTGAAACTGATCGAACCTGCGGGGCAGGCACTGGCGCAGGCCCCGCAACCGGTGCATATGTCGCGGTCCAGCGCCGGTTCTGCGCGTCCACCCGGCTGCAGGCGGAACCGGATGGCGCTGTGGTCGCAGGTATCCTGACAGACCCGGCAACTGACACCGTTCAACGACAGGCACGACGCCGCCACATCCGCCCGCCACGGCCAGTCGGCCATCCGGTCCGGATCCAGCGCGCCGGTCGGGCAGGCGTGGGCGCAGGCCCCGCAAAACGTGCAGGGTGCAGTCTCCAGCCGCACCACGGGCCATCCGTTGTCATCGAAGGCGATAATGTTTTCGGGGCAGGCCGTCGTACACTCGTCGCACTGCGTACACAGTTCGAGGAAGTCGGCACCCTCGGCCCCTGGGGGGCGAATATATGCCTTTTCGGCACGCAACGGCCTTCCCCGAAGGAAAGCGCGGCGGCTGTTTAGCTGTTTCATGCGCTGGCGACCCCATACAAACGGGCGATGGTTGGTCCCGCCCAGACTCAGGTGTTAGCTTACTCCGGGTCCACGTAATTTGACCTATATCATTTTTTTGGCCGTAATTCTTATAAGCGGCATGAAATAATCATGAAATTTCCTAAGCGCCCGGCAAGCCAGCGATTTCCCGCGTCGGCACAGGTGTTTCGGGCTCAGTCACGAAGGTGGACTAGGCGCGTTTTTCACCAATCGACGCAACACCCAGAACGGTCAGCACCTTGGCCTCGATCTGTTCGGCATTCATGCCCGCCACCGCATACATATCCGCAGGGCTGGCCTGATCGATGAAGCTGTCGGGCAGCACCATCGAACGGTATTTCAGCCCCCGGTCAAATACGCCCTCATCCGCCAGCAACTGTGCCACATGGCTGCCAAACCCACCAATGGCGCCTTCTTCAATGGTGATCAGCGCCTCATGATTTTCGGCCAGATCCAGAATCAGGTCGCGGTCCAGCGGTTTGGCAAACCGCGCATCCGCGATGGTGGGCGAGATG
>JAUHYC010000017.1 GCA_030426685.1 Alphaproteobacteria bacterium | reverse complement strand
CCGAAATTCATCGACCCGGTCGAGATGATCACGCCAATGATGATCAGGCCGATCGAGACCTCGTATGAGATCATCTGAGCAGCAGAGCGCAGCGAGCCAAGGAATGGGTATTTTGAATTCGACGCCCATCCGCCCATGATTACCCCGTAAACTTCAAGCGAAGAGACGGCAAATACATACAGGACAGCGACGTTGAGGTCCGACAAGACCCAACCATCGTTGAACGGGATGACAGCCCACGCGATCAGCGACAGAACAAAGCTGGTCATCGGCGCCAGGATGAACACGGCGCGATCAGCCCCGGCAGGGATGACGACCTCTTTCACCACGTATTTCAAAGCATCCGCCACCGATTGCAGCAGGCCATAGACGCCAACCACGTTGGGGCCGCGGCGCATCTGCACGGCAGCCCAGATCTTGCGGTCGCCATAGACTAGGAACAACAGCGAGATCATCACAAAGGCAACGACTGCGAGCACTTGCGCCAGAATGATGATGGCTATTCCGCCTGGGGTGTTAAAGAAATCAGCCATTGGTCCTCACACCGTGGGTATTCCGTTTTCCGCGAGCGATGCAAAGGCCAGATGCCTGCGCAAACAGCGGCTGGGTCGGCGCGTTGGTGTAAACAGCATCTGCCGCCATTACGCCACCCTTAATCTTCGATTTCACATGCAAATCCGGCGCGGCCATGTGCCACCCGGCACCCGAGCTTGTCTGCGGTATGAAACAGGTCAGGTTCATTCTGCCGCGATCTTTTTGGCTTTTCGGTCCTGCGCCTGCGCCGAAAGCTCTGCCATCAGCTGCGAGGCGCGCGCGATCGGGTTGGTCAGATAGAAATCCTTGACCGAGTAGCGGAAGCTAGCCTTGCCCAGGGGGCCTGCATCCAGCATCTGAACTTCATTCTCGATCACTTCATCGATGCGGGCCAGATGCGGAACCGCCTCGATCAATGCTGTGCGTAACTGTGCCAGCGAATCGAAGGGCAGCGTCGCGCCCAGCTCTGCCGACAACGCCCGCAGGATGGCCCAGTTTTCTTTGGCCTCCCCGGGTGCAAACCCGGCACGCATGGCCAGTTGCGGACGGCCTTCGGTGTTCACGAACAGGCCGTTTTCCTCGGTATAAGCGGCGCCCGGCAGGATCACGTCGGCGCGATGTGCACCCCGGTCGCCATGGCTGCCCTGATAGATAACAAAGGCGCCCTCGCCGATCTCGACCTCGTCCGCCCCGAGGTTATAGATTACATCCGCCGCGCCGATGGCTTCCATGCCACCTTCGTTAGTGGCACCAACATCCATCGCACCAACGCGCGAAGCGGCGGTGTGCAGAACGATCAGCCCACTTTCGGTATTTGTTGCAACGGTTTGCGCGGCGGCCAGAACAGCAGCGCCATCAGCCTCTTGCAGCGCGCCCTGCCCGACAATGACCAGCGAGCGCTTGCCTTTGATCTCGTCATCGCCGCCCATTTCGACAACCTTTTGCAGTGCGGCGCGGTCGTCACCCATGTGGTGATATTCATAGGTCAGATCTACGGCTGGCCCGACCAAAGCCACTTCGGCTCCGTGCGCCCACGCTTTGCGAATGCGCGCATTCAGGACAGGTGCCTCATCACGTGGGTTGGTGCCGATCAGCAAAATGCGCTCGGCTGCGTCAATGTCTTCGATTGCGGCGGTCCCGGCATAGGCCCCACGGTTACCTGCTGGCAGCTTCGCCCCATCGGTGCGGCATTCCACAACGCCGCCCTGCCCTTCGATCATCTGTTTCAGCACAAAGATCGCTTCGACCGGGGCCAGGTCACCCACGATACCAGCTGGTTTGTCGGCACCTTTCAGCGCCTCAGCGGCTTTGGTCAGCGCCTCGGGCCATGTGGCCGGGCGTAACTTGCCATTTTCACGCACATAAGGCTTGTCCAGACGTTGGCGACGCAACCCATCCCAAACGAAGCGAGTCTTGTCGCTGATCCACTCTTCGTTCACGCCGTCATGGTTGCGCGGCAGGAAACGCATCACTTCGCGACCCTTGGTGTCTACACGGATGTTCGAACCAAGAGCATCCATCACATCGATGCTTTCGGTCTTGGTCAGTTCCCATGGACGCGCGGTAAAGGCATAAGGCTTGGAGGTCAGCGCACCGACCGGGCACAGATCGATGATGTTGCCCTGTAGGTTCGAATCCAGCGTCTGATTCAGATACGAGGTGATCTCGGCATCCTCACCACGCCCGGTCTGACCCATCTGAGTGATCCCGGCGACCTCAGTGGTGAAGCGAACGCAGCGTGTGCAACTGATGCAGCGCGTCATCGCCGTTCCAACCAGTGGCCCCAGATCCAGATCATCCACCGCGCGCTTGGCTTCCTTGAAGCGCGAGCCTGACAGGCCATAGGCCATCGCCTGATCCTGCAGGTCACACTCGCCGCCCTGATCGCAGATCGGGCAGTCCAGCGGGTGGTTGATGAGCAGGAACTCCATCACGCCTTCGCGGGCCTTCTTGACCATGGGCGAGTTCGTCTTGACCTCTGGCGCCTGCCCCTCAGGCCCCGGACGCAGATCGCGCACCTGCATCGCGCAAGAGGCCGCAGGTTTTGGCGGGCCGCCTACGACCTCGACCAGGCACATCCGGCAGTTTCCGGCAATCGACAGACGCTCGTGATAACAAAAGCGCGGAACCTCGACCCCGGCCTGCTCACAGGCCTGGATCAGGGTCATCGCACCATCGACTTCGATTTCCTGCCCGTCGATATTCACTTTGCGGAGGTCAGACATGGTCTAGTTCGCCCTCAAATACACGCCGATGGCGCTGTTTCTTTTGATCTCGTTCCGCCCCAACGTGCAGAAGGATTTGGGATTGTCGTAGGACACACCGTTCTGGGCCAAATACGCCTCGCCTTTGGCGCGCATCCGGTCCTTTTCGGCATCCGAATCCACATAGGCCCGGATTTCCTTGTCCGAGTAGCCCAGCTTGTTCGCCTTTGACTTCAGCCCCCACATCACACCAATCGCTTTCATCCGGCGCCCGCTGATCGACGGGCAGTATTCGGAAATCTCATTTGCGATGGCGATGTAGTAGAGTTCGTTGTCAATCTCTTTGACTTCGCGCAAGGGCGGTTTGGCCTCGGCGGCAACAGGGATGATCAGTGCAGTGGTCAGCGCGATCGTTTTCAGAACAGACATGGGATCTCCTTTCGTCTTGGGTTCCCCAAGACGCTTCCCAATTGCCCTGATAAGCAATAGCGACCGGCCTCTCGGCCCCTGATATCCGATAGCGCGGGTCATGGACGTTGACACGATCCCGCAAATGTCAGCTTGTCATTTTCAATCCGCAGATTCTGCGGTTCAGTGTCCGGGCCCAGCTTCCACTTGATGCGGGACGAACCGAAATTCTGGATGCAGAACTTTGTGGCCTCATACCGACCGGCTTCGCGCGCACCATCAATCGAAGCGGACACATCATTTACTGTCACCGTGAAGTCCGCCGGTGCCGTCTTTTTGTTGACCGGTTTGACCTTGGCGCGGAAGTACTGGCCGTCAAACGCAACCCGAGTGCTTCTTGAAGGGGCCTCACCACAGGCCGCCACCAACAGCACTGCAGCCAGAACGGCGGTCAGAGAATGTTTCGCTCTCATCACACCCCCCGTCAGAACGCAGCCACAAGGGCCATGACACCCATCACCGCCATGCACGCCCAGCCAACGACATAAAGCACCGAGCGCAACCCGCTGTGTGGGCGACCAATCCCTTTCAGGTGAACCACCAGCATCGCAATGCGCGCCACAAGTGCCAGCGAAGCCAATAGATTGACCCAGAAAGGACTAACCCCCAGCAGGATCGCGGCCATCGTTACCGTCAGGAACGCAGGCAGGGTCTCCGCACCGTTCAGATAGGCCCGGTTCAGACGATAGGCTTTGTCCGCATAGTCCTGATCAGGTGTGGCACCCGGAGCCAGCCCCTTGCCCGCCTTAGCAAGCGCTGAGAAAGGCGACATAAACAATACGATCAACGTGAAGATCACCAAAGAGGCAATTGCGTGGGAATATTGGCCATAAACTTCCATCTCATTCACTCCGCTGCCATCGCACCCATGCGACCCGTTTTTTGAGCCTTGATACGGTCTTCGATCTCTTCCCGGAAATTGCGGATCAGGCCTTGAATCGGCCAGGCTGCCGCGTCACCCAGGGCACAGATCGTGTGGCCTTCGACCTGCTTGGTAACATCAAACAGCATGTCGATCTCTTCCAGCTCGGCTTCACCGCGGACCAGACGATCCATCACGCGCATCATCCAGCCGGTGCCTTCTCGGCACGGCGTACACTGGCCACAGCTTTCGTGCTTGTAGAACTTCGACAGCCGCCAGATCGCCTTGATAATATCGGTGGACTTGTCCATCACGATCACCGCAGCCGTCCCCAGGCCCGAGCCCAACTCGTTCCGCAGGTGATCGAAATCCATGATCGCATCGCGCATGTTTTCTCCGCGCACGCACGGAACCGAAGATCCACCGGGGATCACAGCCAGCAGATTGTCCCAGCCGCCACGAATACCGCCGCAATGGGTTTCGATCAGTTCTTCGAAGGAAATCGACATCGCCTCTTCGACGACGCACGGGTTGTTCACATGGCCCGAGATCGCAAACAGCTTGGTGCCCGCGTTGTTCTGACGGCCAAAGCCTGCAAACCAGTCGGCGCCCCGGCGCAGGATGGTCGGTACAACGGCAATAGATTCCACATTGTTCACCGTGGTCGGGCAGCCATACAGCCCCGCCCCCGCCGGGAACGGAGGTTTCATCCGCGGCATGCCCTTCTTGCCCTCAAGGCTCTCGATCAGCGCGGTTTCCTCACCGCAGATATAGGCCCCGGCCCCATGATGCAGGAACAGGTCGAAATCCCAGCCCGATCCAGCGGCATTCTTGCCCAGCAGACCGGCATCATAGGCTTCGTCAATTGCCGCCTGCAGCGCCTCACGCTCGCGGATATATTCGCCACGCAGGTAGATGTAGCAGGTATGCGCGTTCATCGCGAAAGACGCGATCAGACAGCCTTCGATCAGCGTGTGCGGATCATGGCGCATGATTTCGCGGTCTTTGCAGGTACCGGGCTCAGATTCATCTGCGTTAACAACCAGATAAGCCGGGCGGCCGTCACTTTCCTTCGGCATGAACGACCATTTCAGACCGGTCGGGAAACCCGCGCCGCCGCGACCGCGCAGGCCAGAGTCCTTCATCGTCTGAATGATCCAGTCGCGGCCCTTTTCGATCAGGCCAGCAGTGCCGTCCCAATGCCCCCGGGCCTGCGCGCCTTTCAGAGTGCGCTCATGCATCCCGTAGATGTTGGTAAAGATCCGGTCCTGATCCTTCAGCATCGTGTGTTACCTTCAGCTGTCCTGACGCATGCGCCAGAGTTGAAAAATGTTGACGCCCGCATAAATGAACCCTGCCAGAGCGGCAAAATCAAAAAGCAGCGCATAGCGCCCCGGCAATCCCAAAGCGGGGCCGATGAACAGAGACATCGCAAGCCACAACAGCATGGTCACGGCAATGACCACCCCGATATGTCGGCCCTTGCGGGCTATGGCCTGTTCTTTGTCCTTATCCATCTCGTCCTGATGCCCCGAACGGGCACCTGCTTAGTCTTCGTAAGTGCCATCTTCCTTGGCACGTTTAGCGAACTCGGTTTCCTCACCTGCAGCCAGTTTCGCAGCCTGTTCGATCCATCCGTCCCGTTCGATCCGGCCTTTGAACTTCAGGCGCGCGTCGACCCAGGCCACATGCTCTGGCGTCCATTTTGAGATCTGGTCAAAGTGGTAGAAGCCCAGCTCGTTCAGGGTCTCTTCCAGCTTCGGACCGACACCTTTCAACATCTTCAGGTCGTCCGGTTTGCCATCGCGCGCAGCCGTCAACGTCTCGGGCTGAGGTTCTTGAACTTCCGGGCTATCCGACTTTGCCGCAGCACCCTCGGGCGATGCCGGTTCTTTATGACCAGATTTTTTGGTTCCGCTCTGCTGTGCTGCTGTCTTGCCGGGCGCTGGTACTTTGGGCGGTTGTGGAGCGGCTTTGGACGCCGCCGCCTTGCCATCCTTATCCAGCCACGGTGTCAGGATCGGAACCTCGGTGCCGTCGATGCGCTTGACCGTATCGCCCAGATCGCTCGCAAGCTGAACACTGGCGTTGTATTGCGTTCTGCCACTGTCATACTCCGTCAGGCTGGTCAGCCCTTTCAGAGGCTCCGCCGCATAGCGCCCGTTCTGCGGACCGGGGACCGGCACCTTGCCCGCCACCAGATCATCGACGATCTTGCCAAAGCTCTCGGCGGTCAGGTCTTCGTAGTAATCCTTGCCGATCTGCGCCATCGGCGCATTGGTGCAGGATCCCAGGCACTCGACCTCTTCCCAGCTCAGCTTGCCATCGGCAGACAGTTCATGCGGCTTGGCAGCGATCTTTTCCTTACAAACCGCAATCAAATCCTCGGCCCCGCAAATCATGCAGGAGGTCGTGCCGCAGACTTGAATATGCGCCACCGAACCAACCGGCTGCAGTTGGAACATAAAGTAGAACGACGCAACCTCAAGCACGCGGATATAGGCCATGCCCAGCATGTCGGCGACGGATTCAATAGCCGGACGGCTCAGCCAGCCCTCCTGCTCCTGCGCGCGCCACAGCAGTGGTATGACCGCGCTGGCCTGACGGCCCTCGGGGTACTTGGTAATCTGAGCTTCGGCCCATTGCTGGTTGGCAGCGGTGAAGGCGAAACTGTCGGGTTGTTCGGGATGAAGACGGCGGAGCATTAGCGGTCAATCTCTCCAAATACGACATCCATGGTGCCGATAATCGCGGCGACGTCGGCCAGTTGGTGTCCTCCGGCAACGTGGTCCATGGCTTGCAGGTGCAGGAAACCCGGCGCGCGCAGTTTGGCGCGGTAGGGTTTGTTGGTCCCATCGGCGACCAGATAGACGCCGAACTCACCCTTGGGGGCCTCGACAGCGGCGTAAACCTCGCCCGCGGGGACGTGGAAGCCTTCGGTATACAGTTTGAAGTGATGGATCAGGCTTTCCATCGAGGTCTTCATGTCCGAGCGTTTCGGCGGGGTGATCTTGCCGCGGGCCAGAACGTCACCGGGGCAGTCGCGGATTTTGGCGATGGCCTGTCGGATGATCAGCAGTGACTGGCGCATCTCTTCCATGCGCACCAGATAGCGGTCATAGCAATCGCCGTTCTTGCCGACGGGGATTTGGAATTCGAACTCGTCATAGCATTCATAGGGCTGCGCGCGACGCAGGTCCCAGGCCAGACCTGATCCACGCACCATCACGCCCGAGAAGCCGTATTTCTGGATGTCATCTTCGGTCACGACGCCGATATCGGCGTTACGCTGTTTGAAGATGCGGTTTTCGGTCAGCAGACCGTCGATATCATCGAGAACGGCGGGGAATTCGTGGCTCCAGGCCTCGATATCGTCCAGCAGTTCCGGCGGAAGGTCCTGATGGACGCCACCGGGGCGGAAATAGGCGGCGTGCAGACGGGCACCGCAGGCACGCTCATAGAACACCATCAGCTTTTCGCGCTCTTCAAAACCCCACAGCGGCGGCGTCAGCGCGCCCACGTCCATCGCCTGCGTGGTCACGTTCAGCAAGTGGTTCAGGATGCGCCCGATCTCGGAATACAGAACCCGGATCAGTGAGCCACGACGCGGCACCTCGACTCCGGTCAGTTTTTCAATCGCCAGACACCAGGCATGTTCCTGGTTCATCGGCGCCACATAGTCGAGACGGTCGAAATACGGCAGGTTTTGCAGATACGTCCGGCTTTCCATCAGCTTTTCGGTACCACGGTGCAACAGGCCGATATGCGGGTCACAGCGCTCGACAATCTCGCCGTCCAGTTCAAGTACCAAACGCAGAACCCCGTGCGCCGCAGGGTGTTGCGGGCCGAAGTTAATGTTGAAGTTGCGGATCTTCTGTTCTCCGCTCAGCGCGTCCGTGCTGCCGTCATCGTATCTTGAGCCGTCCATCAACGCCCTCGTTTTTTCTTCGCTTCGGCCCGAACCCGAACCTTTTCCGCCTCAGCCGCTTTGGCAGCAGCCCCGGCCAGCAGAACCCCCAGCGCCCCCAACGCGATCAGTTCCCCCAGACCCATCAGCGACGCTCCAGCTCTTGCAGTTTAAGCCCAACCCACCACAGCAACGCGATCGTGCCAAAGGGAACCAGACAGAGCAGGCACCAGTATTTGTTGATCCCGAAAAACGGCAATATCTTCACCATCGGAATGATGGTCAGTGCAGACAGGATCAGCCACCAGATGCCACCCATTATTCAGTCTCCTGTTTTTCATCCCCCGGAAGAATGTAGTTCGCACCTTCCCACGGGGACATGAAATCAAACTGACGATATTCCTGCACCAGCGACACAGGCTCGTAGACCACACGCTTTTGCGCTTCGTCATAACGAACTTCGGTATAGCCGGTGGTCGGGAAATCCTTGCGCAGCGGATAGCCGCGGAACCCATAATCGGTCAGGATGCGCCGCAAATCCGGATGGCCCGAGAACAGGATACCGAACATATCGAACACTTCACGCTCGAACCAATTGGCCGAGGGGTGAACGTCGACAATTGAAGGCACCATGTCATCCTCGCGGATCGACACCCGCAGGCGGATGCGCTGGTTCTGGTACATCGACAGGAAGTGATAAACCACATCAAACCGCTTGGCCCGTTCGGGGTAGTCGACACCGGTGATGTCCACCAGCGTTGAGAACTGGCAACTGCGGTCGGACTTCAGGAATTCGATGAATTCCACAAGATTCGACGGCGCAACATCGACGTTCAGCTCATCATGGGTCACATCCCAGGAAAGTACGCAATCGGTCCGTTTCAGCTCAAGCTGTGCGCCGAGTTCTTTGAGTGCTTCGCTCATCTGCCCTCTCCCTCAGCGAACAATGGTGCCGGTGCGGCGGATTTTGCGTTGCAGCTGCATCAGACCATACAGCAGCGCCTCGGCTGTCGGAGGGCAGCCGGGCACGTAGATATCGACCGGCACGATGCGGTCACAGCCGCGCACCACGGAATAGGAATAGTGGTAGTAACCACCCCCATTGGCGCAGGAGCCCATCGAGATCACATAGCGCGGCTCAGGCATCTGGTCGTAAACTTTGCGCAGCGCAGGGGCCATCTTGTTGGTCAGCGTGCCTGCCACGATCATCACATCGGACTGACGCGGGGAAGCGCGCGGGGCGATGCCAAACCGTTCCGCGTCATAGCGCGGCATCGAGGTATGCATCATCTCGACCGCGCAGCAGGCCAAGCCAAAGGTCATCCAGTGCAGCGAGCCGGTACGGGCCCAGTTGATGATGTCCTCGGTCGAGGTCAGCAGAAACCCCTTATCCTGCAGTTCGGCATTCAGGGCCTGGGTCGCGACTTCTTTGTCGACACCGGCGGTGTTTGCGCCCGTCATCACTCCCATTCCAGGGCCCCTTTCTTCCATTCATAGGCAAAGCCGATGGTCAGCACTGCCAGGAACACCATCATGGACCAGAACCCGACATCGCTGATGTCCTTGAACCCGACGGCCCAGGGGAACAGGAAGGCGATTTCCAGATCAAAAATGATGAAGAGAATCGAGACCAGATAGAATCGGACGTCGAATTTCATCCGCGCATCGTCGAATGCGTTAAAGCCACATTCATATGCACTGACTTTTTCAGGGTCCGGATTACGGACGGCCAGCACCACAGCCGCTAGAATCAAGACGATTCCGAGACCGACAGCAACGGCCAGAAACACCAGGATCGGGAGATATTCCCGCAACAGGTCTTCCACGAATAGCTCCTTTCCTGCGCAAGCCTCGAAAGGGTGCGCCGTCAATTGGCGTGTTGACTGGCCATTCTCTATCCGCGCAGGGTCAGAGGGTCAACCGAACAGAAACGCGCAGGGGGCTAAATGTCGACTTGCCTCCTGTCTCGATCTGACCCTTGAAAATTCGATTCCCACCGCCTGGAAGAGCCTGTCAAACCTGACTTTTCCATGCAGGTTTCCGTTTATCGAAAAAGGCCCCAATCCCCTCGCGGGCCTCATCGGTTTCCCAGCGGTCGACCAGCGCCCGGATCGTGTGGTCAATCGTTGCGTCGTCAATGCGAGGGCCAAGTGCCCGCACCAGTTCCTTGGCCGATGCCACAGCACCCGGAGCGCAGGACAAATAGGGCAAAACCTCGGCTTCGACAGCGCCCGCCAAGTCTTCGGCGGCAACGGTCCGAGCCAATAATCCCAGATCAACCGCTTCTGCCGCATCGAACAGTCGGGCTGACATGAACACGCGCCGTGCGCGCGCCTCTCCCATTCGGGCGATCACATAGGGTCCGATGGTGGCCGGGATCAGACCGAGCCTGGTTTCGGTCAGGCCCATCTTCAGCTCTTCCACCCCGATGGCCACGTCACAAACTGCGGCCATCCCGACGCCTCCGCCAAACGCATTGCCCTGCAACGCACCGATCAGCGGTTTGGGCAGAGTGTTCAGAGCATTCAGCATCTCGGCCAGCTTGCGTGCCTCGACAAATCGCGTTTCTGGATCAGCAGCCATCTGATCCTGCATCCAGCCCAGATCGCCACCAGCGCAGAAGCTCTTGCCGTTTCCGGTCAGAACAACCACCCGAGCCGTCTCAGCCTCCGAAAGCTGCGTGGCGGCCTGTGTCAGTTCCGCAATCATCTTCGCCGACATGGCATTGTGCTTGTCCGGTCGGTTCAACGTCAGCGTGGCCACACCGCGCTCGTCTGTTTTCAGCGTAATCGTTTCAAACATTTCTGCCCCTATCCTGCCCGCATCTCACGTGCCATCCGGGCGGCCTCTTCAAGGTCGCCAGCATCCAGCCCGGTTTCATATCCCAACCGCTCAAGATGCGCGGCAACGGCTTCGGTGGCCACATTACCTGCGGCCCCCGGGGCATAGGGACAACCACCCAGACCACCCACTGCGGCATCAAAAACGCGCACGCCCAGTGACAGCGACGCATCAATATTGTCGATCGCCCGTCCGTTGGTGTCATGGAAATGCCCTGCCAGGCGCGTGACAGGAACCCGTTCCCGCACCGCGAGCAGCATGTGCGCAATCTTGTCCGGCGTGGCCTGCCCAATCGTGTCGCCCAGCGAAATCTCATAGCAGCCATGGGCAAACAGCGCATCTGCCACTTCGGCCACTTTCTCAGGAGGAGTGGGGCCATCGTAGGGGCAGTCAGTCACACAGGAAACATAGCCCCGAACCGGCAGATCGATATGCCGAGCCGCCTCAAGGATCGGCACGAACCGTTCAATGGATTCAGCGATGGTTGCGTTGATATTTGCCTTTGAGAACCCCTCGGAGGCCGAAGCGAAGACGGCGATCTCGTCCGCTTTCGCGGCCAGTGCATCCTCGTATCCGCGCATATTTGGGGTCAGCGCTGCATAGCGCACACCGTCAGCGCGCTCGATCCCGGCCAAAACCTGTGCCGACCCCGCCATCTGCGGCACCCATTTCGGAGATACAAAACTGGCGACCTCAATGCGGCTGAACCCCGCCCGGCTGAGGCGATCCACCAGCGCCACCTTCTCGGCCACCGGAATTTCGCGCTGTTCGTTCTGCAGACCGTCGCGTGGCCCGACCTCGAATATCTCGACCCGTTCTTTCATCCCAGCGCCCTTCCCTGACATTTCTCGTTTCAATCGCAATTGGTTCGACTGTGCCATGCAAACACGCGCCGCGACAGGTCAATCCTCCTGCAACCGGACCAAAGCCGCCCCGGCCTCAACCTGAGCACCCGCTTCGGCCAGAACCTCAGCCACCACGCCATCACGGGCCGCCAGCAGCGAATGTTCCATCTTCATCGCCTCCAGTATGGCCAGCCGGTCACCCTCCTTCACCGCCTGCCCCGCGATCGCAAAGACCGCCTTGACCAAACCGGGCATCGGCGCTTCGACCACGTTGGAATCGCCTATGGCACTGGCATCGCGGTCAAGCGGGTCGACCAGATCAAACGCCAGCCCATAATGGTCGAACACGGTGATCCGCGCACCGGACATTGCCACCTGAGGCATCGGCTCCCCATCAATCACCCAGCGGGAATTGCGCCGTTGTGCCGTGATCTCTGCGCCGTTGAATTGCCAAATCTGCCGATCAGGCCCTTCTACCTGAACATCCAGATCGACCACCTCACCCTCGTGCATCAGTTGCACCGCACGATGCAGTGGAGCCCACAATGTGAACCCGGTGTGCGCCTCAACCGTGTCGAGACCAAGCGCCACCATAGCCGCCGCCACACATGCCTCCGTGTGCGCTTCCTGCGCTTGTACCATCCCGTCCAGATCACGGCCAATCAACCCGGTGTCGACGTCACCCGAGGCAAACCCGTCGTGACGTGTCAAAGCGCCCAGAAACGCGAGATTGGTCACCGTTCCGGCAACCTCGGTCTGCTGCAGGGCACGATGCAAGCTTTCCAGAGCAACCGCGCGCGTCGGTCCATGCACGACGACCTTCGCGATCATCGGGTCATACCACGGGCTGATCGTGTCACCGGCCCGCACACCACTATCGGCCCGACACTCTGCCGGGAACTTCAGGTGGGTCAGAGTGCCCGTTGCAGGCAGGAAGCCCTTAGGCACGTCCTCCGCATAAAGCCGTGCCTCAAACGCATGGCCGTTGATCGACAAATCCCCTTGCTGTTTCGGCAGGCTTTCACCCGCAGCCACCCGCAATTGCCACTCGACCAGATCAACGCCTGTGATTGCCTCGGTTACAGGGTGTTCGACCTGGAGGCGTGTGTTCATCTCCATGAACCAGAACCGATCCGGGCGCAGCCCGTCCGAGGCATCGACAATGAACTCCACCGTCCCTGCGCCTTTGTATCCAATCGCCTCAGCCGCGCGAACACCCGCCTGCCCCATCGCCTCGCGCATCTCAGGCGTCATGCCGGGCGCCGGAGCCTCTTCGATCACTTTCTGGTGCCGCCGTTGCAGCGAGCAGTCGCGTTCAAACAGATGCACCGCGTGGGTGCCGTCTCCGAATACCTGCACCTCGATATGACGGGGTTTTGCGACGAATTTCTCAACCAATACCGCGTCATTGCCAAAGGCCGTCTTGGCCTCACCGCGCGCGCTGTCCAAAGCAGCCGAGAACTCCGCGGGCTTCTCAACCAGACGCATCCCCTTGCCGCCGCCACCTGCGACAGCCTTGATCAGAACAGGATAACCAATGGTATCCGCCGCGCCTGCCAGATGTTCGGGGTCTTGGTTTTCGCCATGATAACCGGGCACAACCGGAACGCCCGCCTGCTCCATCAGAACCTTTGCTGCGTCCTTAAGGCCCATTTTGCGGATTGCATCCGCTGAGGGGCCGATAAAGGTCAGGCCCGCTGCCTCAACCGCCTCCACGAAGTCTGGGTTTTCGGACAGAAAGCCATAGCCCGGATGGATCGCTTGCGCGTCGGTATCGAGCGCTGCCCGAATGATCACATCGCCCTTAAGATAGCTGTCTGCCGGTGCAGCGCCGCCGATGTGAACAGCCTCATCCGCCATCTGAACATGCTTGGCCGCCGCATCCGCATCGGAATAGACAGCAACGCAGGATACGCCCATTTTCTGAGCCGTTTCCATTACACGGCAGGCAATCTCACCCCGGTTGGCAATCAGGATTTTATTGAACATAGCTTACTCCTCAACCGCCAGATCTTCGACGAGACGAAACCGCTCGCAGAGCAGTTCCATCTCGGGATCAAAGCCGCCATTGCGTTCAAAGTACTTGCGGTGATCCTGGCGCCAGCCCTCAAGCGTTTCATTCTCGCCCTCGGCCAATGCGAAATCCTCGGTCACATCGCAGTATCGGCAGGTCGAGACTTCGACCGTTTCGATTACCAAAGCCGGACGATCATCCCAATTCAGCGCAATATCCCGCCGCCCGACAACTGGAGTATCAGGGCTCCCTTTAGGATAGTCGCGCAACGCACCGCAGGTGGCCGTTTTCCGGCCTGATCGCACCAATGCCAGCAGCTCTGCACTTAGCGATGCGCTATCTCCAAACTTGAAGGTTTGCGCACCGGGATATCGGGCCATGACATCATTCAATGAGACGCTCATCTTACATCCGGAACACGCCGAAACGTGTCTCCTCAATCGGGGCGTTCAGTGCCGCGCTCAGCGACAGGGCCAGCACGTCACGCGATTTGCGCGGGTCGATGATGCCGTCGTCCCAGAGGCGGGCCGAAGCGTAGAGCGGGTGGGACTGTTCCTCAAACATATCCAGCGTTGGGCGTTTGAATTCTGCCTCTTCCTCAGCTGACCATGTGCCGCCCTGCCGTTCGATTCCGTCGCGTTTGACGGTCGCCAAAACACCTGCCGCCTGCTCGCCCCCCATCACGGAAATCCGCGAATTCGGCCATGTCCACAGGAAGCGCGGCTGGTAGGCGCGGCCTGCCATACCGTAGTTGCCGGCCCCGAATGAACCTCCGACAAGCATCGTAATCTTTGGCACCGAGGTCGTCGCGACCGCCGTCACCATCTTGGCCCCGTGCCGCGCGATGCCTTCGTTTTCGTATTTGCGACCAACCATGAAGCCGGTGATATTCTGCAAGAAAACCAGCGGTGTTTTACGCTGCGAACACAGCTCAACAAAATGCGCACCCTTCTGCGCTGCCTCGGAAAACAATACGCCATTATTAGCGATGATCCCCACCGGGCAGCCTTTGACATGGGCAAAGCCAGTCACCAATGTCTCACCGAACCGAGGCTTGAATTCGTCGAACCGAGAGCCATCGACCAGACGCGCAATCACCTCACGGATATCATAGGGCGTTCTCAGATCAGCGGGAACGACTCCCAGTATCTCTTCAGGGTCATAAGCAGGCTCCTCAGGTGCCTCGAACTGTAGGCCGGGCTTCAGCCCGGCACCCCCCAACGACCCAACCGCCCGCCGTGCCAGCGCGAGAGCGTGCGCATCATCCTCGGCCAGATAATCCGCCACACCCGACAGACGGGTATGCACATCGCCCCCGCCCAGATCCTCGGCGCTGACGACTTCACCCGTCGCCGCCTTGACCAAAGGCGGCCCGGCCAGAAAAATCGTCCCCTGCTCTTTCACAATGATCGTCACATCCGACATTGCAGGCACGTAAGCCCCGCCCGCCGTGCATGAGCCCATCACGACCGCGATCTGAGCAATCCCCTTCGCGCTCATCCGCGCCTGATTGTAGAAGATGCGGCCAAAGTGGTCGCGGTCAGGGAACACTTCATCCTGATTGGGCAGGTTCGCACCACCACTGTCGACCAGATAGATGCAGGGCAGATGGTTTTCCTCGGCAATCTCCTGCGCGCGCAGGTGTTTCTTGACGGTCATGGGATAATAAGTGCCGCCCTTCACGGTGGCGTCGTTGCACACCACCATTACCTCGCGCCCCTGCACCCGGCCAATGCCTGCAATCACACCGGCGCAAGGAGCCGCATCGCCATACATCGCATGCGCCGCCGTCGCCCCGATTTCGAGGAACGGCGACCCCGGATCAAGCAGGTTCGCCACCCGTCGGCGGGGCAACATCTTGCCGCGCGATTCATGCCGCGCGCGGGATTTCTCGCCCCCACCCATGCGGGCCGCTTCGGCGGCTGCAGAGATTTGGGCCAGCGCGTCGAGATGGGCCGCACGGTTTTCCTTGAAACCCTCAGAGGTGGGCATGGCTTTGGATGTAAGTTTCATTCCATACTTCCTAAATCGCGTAGTTCCAACGCGCGTTCAGCGGTTTCGGTTAGTATACAGTTGGCAGCAACAATCGTGCGTATCGATCCACCCAACCACAGGCTGTACTGCAGCCCACATTCAGCATCCCGAAAGGCGATCCACGTACGCTGCACGTCTCGCAACTGGTTCACCAATTCAGGGTTCTGATCTGCCAGTTCTGCGCGGCGAAGCTGGTACTGTTCGTTGAGAAAACTATCCCAAACCGCCGTTTCCGCCTGAATACACTGAGCTATGCCGAGCGTGGTTTCGTTTCCCGGCGCTGTCTGACATGCATTCGCAGCTTTACCCAAGCAAGAAGACAAGCCGTTCGTGTTCTGAGCCTGAGAAAAACACCATTCAACATAGTTCTGGTCTACCCAGATTTGTTGGGCAAAACCAACGGTCGGAAAGAGTGCTATGAAAATCGCGGATCGTATCATTCGCGCACCTCACTCACTGCAATCGCCTTCAATTCCTTCCGAACCACCTTCCCCGTCACCGTCATCGGCAGCTCCTCCAGAAACGCCACCTCGCGCGGGTAGGAATACTGCGCCAAACGGTCTTTGACCCACTCTTGCAGCTCATGCGCCGATGCCTCAGTCCCCGGTTTCAGCACCACATAGGCCTTCACGATCTCGGTCCGCAGCGGGTCGGGCTTGCCGACCACGCCTACCGTAGCCACCGCCGAGTGGGTCAGCAGGCAATCCTCGATCTCAGCCGGGCCAATACGGTAACCTGCCGAGGTGATCACGTCATCCTCGCGACCGACAAAACGCAGATAGTCGCCTTCCCACACGCCGCGATCCCCGGTGATCAGCCAGTCGCCGCGGAATTTCTCGGCCGTCGCTTGCGGATTGTTCCAGTATTCCAGCAACATTGAGGCCGAACCGCACCGGATGGCCACGTCGCCCTCTTCATCGGTCGGATTGCCGTTCTCGTCGATCACCGCCACATCATGCCTCGGCACCGGCTTGCCGATGCAGCCGGGGCGCACCGGGAAATCTTCAGCGCAGGAGGATACGACCATGTTGCACTCGGTCTGGCCGTAGAATTCGTTAATCGTCAGACCAAATGCCTTTTGCCCCCAGACGAGCATTTCGGCCCCCAATGGCTCACCACCTGACGCGACCGAGCGCAGGCCCGGGATCACCTGATCTGCCACCTTCAGCATCCGCAGCGCGGTGGGTGGGAAAAACACGTTGCGCACTTCGCCGCGCGCGATCACATCGGCACAGGCCTCAGGAGTGAACTTGTCCAGCCGAGACGCAACGACCGGCACACCCAGTGCCAGACCTGGCATCAACACGTCGAACAGCCCGCCAATCCAGGCCCAATCTGCCGGGGTCCAAAGGCAATCACCGTCGCGTAAGTGGTTGTGGCTGATCGAGACACCTGGGAGATGGCCTGTCAGCACTCGGTGACCATGCAGGGCCCCCTTGGGGCTGCCGGTGGTGCCAGATGTATAGATCAGTACCGCCGGATCTTCGGGGCGGGTGTCGGCAAAGGGCAGAGGCCTGGTATCACGGCCGATCTCAGCGGCAATCAGAGGCAGCGCCAGATCGCCCAACAAGTCCGCCCCTTCGACATCCGTCAGCACGATTTGCGCGCCCGCATCCCCGACACGAGAGGCCAGCGCATCGCGCTTGAACAGCTTGAACAACGGAACCGAGATCGCCCCGATTTTCCAGATTGCCAGATGTGCGGCGGCGCACCATGGCGACTGGCTGAGCAGGACGCCCACCCGATCCCCGCGTTGCACCCGATCCATCAGCGCATGCGCTATACCATCGACCATCTTCACCAATTCACCAAAAGTGACTGCGCGGAGGTGACCATCGGTCAGATCAAGAATGGCGATTTTATCAGGCGGTTGTGAAAGGCATTGTTGCGCCATGTTCAGCCGGTCCGGAATCAGCCAGCCGTGATCAGGGCGCAAACCCGGTATGATCTCAGCAGGACACAATCTGCAAATCCCTTATTTTACTGATCCCTAGCCGACCAGCATCCGTCAATTTGTTCAAGTGGATTTGATGCAGATCAGAGTCCGGATGCCGTCGTGCCTTCACAAGATCAGTATCAACAGAACCAAAGGCATGAATATGACAAAGACACTCGCCGCTCTGACCCTGTCTACCGCTCTCGTCGCACTGGCCGTCCCGGCATTTGCTCAGTCGCAGGGGGATTGGACGCTTGGTATCGGTGTGGGTTATCTGGACCCCAAATCCGACAATGGCACACTGGCAGGGCTCGATGCCGATATCGATTCTGATACACGCCCGATATTCACGGCCGAGTACTTCATCCAGGATAATCTGGGTATCGAGTTGCTCGCCGCGGTGCCGTTCAAACATGACATCACTCTGGGTGGCAGCGTTGATGCAGGCAGCGTCAAGCATCTGCCGCCCACCCTGTCGCTGAACTACCACTTCCCGACCAACAGCGTTTGGAAGCCCTATGTCGGTGCCGGTCTGAACTACACCATCTTCTTCGATGAGGATTCCCCACTGGGTGATTTGAATGTTGACGACTCGTTCGGCGTCTCGCTGCAGGCCGGTCTGGACTATATGGTGTCCGAGAAAGGCGCTGTGCGTCTGAACGTGCGCTGGTTCGACATCGACTCGGACGTCACCCTGGACGGCAACGACATCGGCAAAGCCGAGATCG
This sequence comes from Alphaproteobacteria bacterium, assembly GCA_030426685.1. Classification (GTDB taxonomy): domain Bacteria; phylum Pseudomonadota; class Alphaproteobacteria; order Rhodobacterales; family Rhodobacteraceae; genus Ruegeria. The sequence goes on along the minus strand of JAUHYC010000017.1, from coordinate 46,185 downwards.
ACCCGTTCCTTGTTGGCCTGTCCTACGTTCATCGCTTCTGATCCAGATCTCTCAGGGCCCCGTTGCGCTGCGCGCTGCGGGGTCATTTGCGCTCAGCGCATTTCATTCATCATTTCGCGGCCGATCAGCATCCGGCGGATTTCGCTGGTGCCTGCACCGATCTCCATCAGCTTGGCATCCCGGAATATCCGGCTGACTGGCGCATCCGACAGGAACCCGGCCCCGCCCAGCGCCTGCACCGCCTGATGCGCCTGTACCATCGCTTGCTCTGACGCATAGAGACAGCACGCCGCTGCGTCCTGCCGGGTTACATCGCCGCGATCACAGGCCTTGGCGACCTCATAGACATAAGCGCGCGCCGAGTTCATCGCCGTATACATATCGGCAATCTTCCCCTGCATAAGCTGGAAGCTGCCAATCGGTTTCCCAAACTGTTTGCGTTCGGCCAGATAGGGCATGACCTCGTCCAGACAGGCGGCCATGATCCCGGTGCCGATCCCGGCCAGCACGACGCGCTCGTAGTCAAGGCCGGACATCAGAACGGCAACGCCTTTGCCCTCTTCGCCCAATACATTCTCGAACGGCACCTCGACATCTTCAAAAATCAGCTCTGCCGTATTCGATCCGCGCATCCCCAACTTGTCGAAATGGGGCGAGGTCGAAAACCCCTTCATCTCTTTCTCGATCAGAAATGCAGTGATCCCCTTCGAGCCCGCGTCAGGATCGGTCTTGGCGTATACAACCAGAGTATCCGCGTCCGGCCCGTTGGTGATCCAGTACTTGTTCCCGTTAAGCCGGTAATGATCGTTGCGCTTTTCCGCACGCAGCTTCATCGACACCACATCCGACCCGGCCGAGGGTTCAGACATAGCCAGCGCCCCCACGTGGTCGCCGGATATCAGGCGCGGCAAGTATTTCTGTTTCTGCTCTTCATTCCCGTTCAGCTTGATCTGGTTCACACACAGGTTTGAATGCGCCCCATAGGACAACGACACCGAAGCCGAAGCTCGCGCCACTTCTTCGACCGCGATGGTGTGCGCCAGATAGGACATGCCTGCGCCGCCATATTCCTCGGGCACGGTCACGCCCAGCAGGCCCAGATCCCCCATCTCTTTCCACAACTCGTTCGGAAAGGCATTTGAGGTATCGATCTCGGCCGCCATGGGTTTAACCCGCTCCTGCGCCCAGCGATGAACCATCTCACGCAGGGCGTTCACATCCTCACCCAGGTCGAATTGCATAGTGGCAGTGAACATGCGGAGCTCCTCTTCCTGCATTAATGAACAACTGTTCAATAATGAAATAGCAGCGAATCCACCATCGGTCAACGCCAGTGATCCATCCAACGCAAACGCCACCCGAAATCGGGTGGCGTTTCAAACTGGAAAAGCGTGCGGTGCAGGCGCACTCAATTGGATTAGGACTGATAGACCGCGCTGACCTCACTGCGGATTATGCGTGCAATCAGGCGGCAATCCTCAAGTGAAAAGGTCAAGGGAACCCGCATATCCATGATCCCGGCCAATATCCGGTCGCTCTCAGGCATCGGTTCGCTGTCAGCATAGCGCCAGCTGTCATAACGCGAAGTGAACCCAGCTGGTTCAGCGCCTCCAAACCATTTCAGCTCGACCCCGCGTGCGGCACAGCGACGGATTACCTCAGCAATACGCTCGGGCTGCCAGTCCAAAAGCAGGAACTGAATCGACGAACCAACATAGGTCTCGTCCTCCGGACGCTCCACAATCGTCAGCCCGGTTGTCTCACGCAATCCGCGTTCGATCTCGTCATAACGCTCATTCCAACGCTGTACCTGACGGTCCAGATCCCGCAATTGCGGGCGCAGGATCGCGGCGCGCAAATTGTCCATCCGTCCCGAGATATTGGGAGTGGTATATTTGATCCGCTCAAACACCTCAGGCCCCGGCGCAGCCAGATGGCGCTCATAAAGCATGTAAGAGCCAGACAGCATCGTGGCCTTTGCAGCCAGCTCTGCATCATCGGTGATCAGCAGCCCGCCCTCGCCCGAGTTCACATGCTTGTACGTCTGACACGAATAACATCCGATAGCACCCTGCCGCCCCGACAACTGCCCCCGCCACGCGGCCCCCATCGTGTGCGCACAATCCTCGATCATGACAATACCGGCCGCATCGCACATCTGCATCAGCCGATCCATGTCGCACAGATGCCCGCGCATATGGCTAAGCATCAGAACTTTCGCCTGATCCAGCTTCGCCGCGAGATCATCCAGATCAATGGTTAGCGCTTCGGTCACGCCAACAAAGACCGGTTTTGCCCCGACTGACGCTATGGACCCCGGCACCGGCGCCAGAGTGAAAGCGTTGGTCAGAACCGGATCACCCGGCCCCACGCCAACAGCGCGCAGGGCCGTGGCCAGAGCGTATCCGCCCGAAGACACAGCCAGGCAATACTTTGCCCCTGTCTGAGCCGCAAATTCCTGCTCCAGAAGCGCTGTTTCACTCAACTCCCCAGCTGCAACATTATAGCGATGCAGGCGACCATGACGCATCACGGCCAGAGCGGCCTCAATGGCGTCCTCTGGAATCGGTTCCTGCTGGGTGAAACTGCCAGTAAATCTCTCGGTCATAGGCCCGTTTTGAGGCCGCTGGCGAATATGGTCAAGGGATCAGGTCGCTGTGCCGATCAAATCGGAGACGAGTTTCGGTAAATCATCAAAGTGATGCAGCAGAGCTTCGGGTTCCAACGCAGCCATATCTTCACCCGAGGGCCCAAAGGTGACCAGAACCGACGGCACACCGGCAGCGCGCGCGGTGTTTCGGTCGGTATCCGAGTCGCCGATCAGAACGCAGTGATCCGGGTGACCGCCCGCGCGTCGCGCCGCTTCGCGCAGGGGTTCGGGATCGGGTTTGCGCACGGGCAACGTATCGGCCCCCACCAGCGACGCGAACCGGTCGCGCACCCCCATCCGGGTCAACAACAGATCGGCCAGCGCCTCTGGCTTGTTGGTGCAGATGCCGACGCCATACCCTGATTTGTTCAGCACCTCGACCGCCTCAAGCGCACCGGGGAAGAAATATGTATGCGTGTCTATGGACTGCCCATAAGCCTCAAGCAACACGGGATAATAATCATCCACAGTGCCTTCTGCATAGGCCCCGACCCGCTTCAACCCATGGGTCAGCATCATCCGCCCGCCGCGCAGGGCAATCCCGGCATCGTGCTCATGCTTCAGGACATCACCGTGCCCCATCTGCCGAAAACAGTGGTTTGCAGCGGCCAGCAAATCACCGGATGTATCCGCCAAAGTACCGTCCAGATCGAAGATCACCGTTCGCATCCTGCCTCCTGCCTCAGCGGTTTTTCGCCGTGTCATGTTGCAAACGGCAATTTTGTTTGATGGCCGAACCGCTTGCGCCTCTGCCCCCAGCGGATAAAACGGGGCGCACCAAAACACAAAGAGAAAACGATTTCATGACCACTGCCCTTGTCATTCTTGCCGCCGGAAAAGGCACAAGGATGAACTCTGAAATTCCCAAAGTCCTGCATCCCATCGCACAGGTGCCAATGCTGGTCCACGCCATGCGCGCGGGTGCTGTCCTGTCCCCGGAACGCACCGTTATCGTCACCGGACATGGCGCCGAGGCCGTCGCCAGGGTGGCGCAGGCCGAAGATGAGAATGCGCAGATCGTAGTGCAGCAGGAACAGCTTGGAACTGCGCATGCGGTCGCTCAGGCGCGCGATGCACTGGACGGGTTTGAGGGCGATGCAGTCGTGCTGTTCGGCGACACACCGTTTCTGCAACCCGACACGCTGGAACGGATGATTGCTGCACGGGCCAAGAATGATCTGGTGATACTCGGATTCGATGCAGCCGATCCCGCGCGCTATGGCCGCTTGGTGATGAACGGCGATGCCTTGGAGCGGATCGTCGAGTTCAAAGATGCCTCGGATGAAGAGCGCGCCATAACCTTCTGCAACTCTGGACTTATGGCCTGTGATGCCCAGTCTCTGTTTTCATTGATCGAAGCGGTTGGGAACGACAACGCATCGGGAGAGTATTACCTGACCGACATCGTTGAAATTGCCCGTGACCGGGGGATGGGTGTCACTGCGGTGGCCTGCGATGAGGCGCAAACCCTGGGGGTGAACTCACGCTCGGATCTGGCCGCTGCGGATGCGATCTTTCAGACGCGTGCGCGTGCCGCGCTGCTCGATCTGGGGGTGACGCTCATGGCTCCGGAGACCGTGTACCTGTCCGCTGATACTGTCATCGGGCGCGACACGGTGATTGAACCAAACGTAGTGTTTGGCCCCGGCGTAACCGTCGAAAGCGGTGCAACGATCCGGGCGTTTTCGCATCTCGAAGGCTGTCATGTCAGTCGCGGCGCGACCGTTGGCCCCTATGCACGTCTGCGCCCGGGGACGGAGTTGGCTGAAAACACGCGCATCGGCAATTTTGTCGAGATCAAGAATGCCGAGATCGCCGAAGGCGCGAAGGTCAATCACCTCAGCTATGTCGGCGATGCCTCGGTCGGTGCCGCCACAAATATCGGCGCGGGTACCATCACCTGCAACTATGACGGTGTGATGAAACACAAAACCACGATTGGTGAGAATGTATTCATCGGGTCTAATACCATGTTGGTCGCTCCGGTCTCGCTCGGGGATGGCGCGATGACGGCGACCGGCACAATAGTGACCAGGGATGTAGAACCGGATGCCTTGGCGGTGGCCCGAGCCAAACAGGAAAACAAGCCCGGCTATGCACGAAAATTGTTTGATGTGTTGAAGGCGAAGAAGGCTCGCCGCGACAAAGGAACCTGAGTTATGTGTGGAATTGTAGGTGTATTGGGCAGCCACGAAGCCGCCCCCATTCTGGTCGAGGCCCTGAAACGGCTGGAATATCGTGGCTATGACAGTGCCGGGATTGCCACAGTGAATGACGGCGCTCTGGGGCGACGGCGGGCTGTGGGAAAGCTGGTGAATCTCAGCGATCTGTTGGTGCATGATCCGCTGCCCGGTAAATCGGGCATCGGCCATACTCGCTGGGCCACCCACGGTGCGCCCTCGGTCAGCAATGCCCACCCGCACAAGGCCGGGCCTGTTGCCGTGGTGCATAATGGCATTGTCGAGAATTACCGCGAATTGCGCGCCGAGCTGGCCGGACATGGTATCGGCTTTGAAACGGAGACCGACACCGAAACCGTGGCTTTGTTGACCGAACATCATATGTCTAAAGGTCTGGGTCCGGTCGAGGCCGCATTCAAGACCATTGACCGGCTCGAAGGCGCGTTTGCGTTGGCTTTCCTGTTCGACGGGCAAGATGATCTGATTGTTGCCGCACGTAAGGGTTCGCCACTGGCCATCGGTCACGGTGACAATGAAATGTATGTAGGTTCAGACGCCATCGCATTGGCCCCGCTGACCAATCGCATCACCTATCTGGAAGAAGGTGATCGGGCGGTTTTGACGCGCACTTCGCTGGAAATCCGCAACGAAGCCGGCGAGATTGCCAATCGCGAGATGCGCGAGATCAAGCTGGATCAGGCGCGCGCCGACAAAGGTGGTCACAAGCACTACATGGCGAAAGAGATTGCCGAACAACCCGTTGTCGTGGCTGAGGCGATCCGCTCCTACCTGCCAACTGGCGGAGATCAGGTTGTCCTGCCGGACGAGCTGGATTTCACTAAGCTCGATCGCCTGACAATGGTCGCCTGCGGCACTGCCTTCTATGCTTGCTTGACCGCAAAATACTGGTTCGAGCAACTGGCGAAGATGCCGGTCGAGGTCGATATCGCAAGCGAGTTTCGGTATCGCGAGCCTCCGATCACCGATCGCACCCTAGCCCTGTTTGTTAGCCAGTCGGGTGAAACCGCCGACACGCTGGCCGCGCTGCGATATTGCGAGGGCAAGGCCGACAAGATTGTTTCTGTGGTTAACGTACCCGAAAGCTCGATCGCACGGGAAAGCGATATCGCATTGCCAATCCATGCCGGGGTAGAGATCGGCGTCGCCTCAACCAAGGCATTCACCTGCCAGCTGAGCGTGATGCTGATGCTGGCACTCAAGGCCGCCGCGGATCGAGGTACCCTGACAGATGAAGAACTGGCCGATCACGCCGCAGCCCTGCGTGGCCTGCCGTCGGTTCTGAACACCGCGCTGGACGAAAACAGCACCATCCGCAAGTCTGCACAACGCCTATCCGAGGCACGCGACGTCCTGTTCCTGGGGCGCGGTCTGATGTATCCGCTGGCAATGGAAGGCGCGCTTAAGCTGAAGGAAATCAGCTATATCCACGCCGAAGGTTATGCATCAGGCGAACTGAAGCACGGTCCCATTGCGCTGATCGACAAACACATGCCGGTGGTCGTTATGGCCCCGCGCGACTCGGTCTTCGACAAAACGGTTTCAAACATGCAAGAGGTCATGGCGCGTAAGGGTAAGGTGATCCTAGTCTCGGACGACGATGGCATTGCTGACGCAGAGGACGGCGTCTGGAGCACGATCCGGATGCCCCATGTTCACCCGAGCCTTACTCCGATCCTCTATTCGGTACCGGCGCAATTGCTGGCCTATCACACCGCCGTTGCAAAAGGCACCGATGTGGATCAGCCGCGCAACCTGGCCAAATCCGTGACGGTTGAGTGATCCATGGCCATGCAAACCCCAATGTTAGTCGACACTCATCTGAGGTCCATCGAAGAGCAGCATTCGTTCTTCGTTGGAAGCACCGCGCAAGATAAACCGGTCAATATCCCTCCCAAGGGCACGAATTCCTCGCGGGTTCCGGGGCCCATGCCTAACTGCGATGGTTGACGCATATCTGGATCAGATCAGGGCGCATGCAGATCCCGCCCGTGCCGCGCAAGCGGCAGCCTACCATAAGGCGGACCGTCCGTATCTGGGTGTCGCCAACCCGATCCTGAACGACCTGACCAAGACCTGGCGGAATGAGCTGGACGTGCATGCACGGGTCAAACTGGCTGATGCACTCTGGCAAACGAACATCCACGAAGGGCGCTTGGCCGCGGCCAAACTGCTGACGCAAGCCCGCATCCGACCTGACGAGGCGGTGTGGGAACTGCTACAAAGCTGGCTGCCCGATTTCGACGCCTGGGCCGTGGCCGATCATGCCTGCATGGCGATGCAAAGGCGTCTGACAGCCGATCCAAGTCGTCTGGATCAGGTCGAAGGGTGGACTGAGTCTGAGCATATGTGGACCAAACGGGCCGCTCTGGTCGCCACCTTGCCCTGGACCAAACAGAACCACCCCAAACCCGATGACCTAATTTGCCGCGAGCGCATACTGGGCTGGGCCGCGGGTTATGTCTCTGATCGGGACTGGTTCATCCAGAAAGCAGTCGCCTGGTGGCTGCGCGAACTCTCCAAACACGATCAGCAACGTGTTGTGAACTTTCTGGACAAATATGGGCCCGCAATGAAACCCTTTGCCCGCAAAGAAGCGGGGAAGTATCTGCGCGATCAGTCTGTATAGACCACTAGCTCCACCAGTTCATCAAAGGGCACCAGCAGCGCCCGCATCACCTCGAGCGACAGGCGGCTACCACCACCGTCCGGCCCCGGAGCAGGAACAAGCGTGACATAGGCCTGTGCGCCCGTGCGTGGAACAACAACGCGACCATTAACCTCGACCTCAACCAGCGGAGTCTGCAGCCAGCGCCCCGGCGTATTGGGATCGCCCAAGCCCGCGATCGTTCTTTTGGCTCCGATCCATCCGAATTCAACGACCGCAGGCGCCGGCGCGTCTGTAGCGGCCTCGGTAGTGACAGGTGTGGCCGCAGGTGCCGCCTCTGGACCGGAAAATACCCGATCTGTAGCAGACCGGACCGCATCACACCCCGCGACCAGAACACAAAAAACAATCAGCGCATATTTCATACCCAAGACCTAGCGTCCTGCGCCTATCTGTTCCAGCCCAAAGCGCAGTTCACCCTTGCCGCATCCCCTTCACCGCTTTACCTAAGGACCATGACAACTCCGCTTATCGACCCGTTTGCACGTGCCATCACCTATCTCCGCGTTTCCGTCACGGACCGCTGTGATTTCCGCTGTGTCTATTGCATGTCCGAGGACATGAAGTTCCTGCCTAAGAAAGACCTTCTGACGCTGGAAGAGCTGGACCGCATGTGTACGACCTTTGTGAACATGGGTGTCGAAAAACTGCGCATCACCGGGGGTGAACCTCTGGTCCGCCGCAACATCATGAGCTTCTTCAACGGCATGACCCGGCATCTGGAAAGCGGTGCGCTGAAGGAATTGACGCTGACCACCAACGGCTCTCAGCTACACAGATTCGCGGACGACCTCTATGCTGCAGGTGTGCGTCGCGTAAATGTCTCACTCGATACGCTGGACGAAGACAAGTTCAGCAAGATTACCCGTTGGGGCCGCCTGAAACAGGTATTGAACGGCATCGATGCGGCCCAGAAGGCCGGCCTGCGGATCAAGATCAACGCCGTTGCGCTCAAGGGTTTCAACGAAGAAGAACTGCCGCATATCACACGCTGGTGCGCCGAACGCGACATGGACCTGACCTGGATCGAGGTCATGCCCATGGGTGATATTGGCAACGAAGATCGACTGGATCAGTATTGGTCTCTCAAAGACGTCCGCAAGGAATATGAGAACCATTACACCGTCACCGATCTGGCCGAGCGAACCGGCGGCCCTGCCCGCTATGTCCGGCTGGAGCAAACCGGCCAGAAAATCGGGTTCATCACCCCGCTCAGCCACAACTTCTGCGAAAGCTGCAACCGCGTGCGCCTGACCTGCACCGGTGAGCTGTATATGTGCCTCGGCCAGGAAGACATGGCAGACCTGCGCGGCGTGCTGCGCGATCACCCTGATACCGAACAACCGCTCGAGGACGCAATCCGCGCCGCCATAAACCTCAAGCCCAAGGGCCACGATTTCGACTACTCCCGTCAGGCGGTCGACGGTCAGATGAGCCGCCACATGAGCCATACGGGCGGCTGATTTGCCCGGCCTCAGCGGACAACCGACGCTGTTGTACAAACTGTACTGCGGCCTCACAAATCTCGCCATTCCCTTGGCATGGCGCAGGGTGCGGGCCAAGTTGCAGGCCGCCGAGGTTCCCGAACCCCGCCAGCAAGAGCGTCTGGGTCACGCAAGCCTGCCGCGTCCAACCGGGCGCCTGATCTGGTTCCACGCGGCCAGTGTCGGTGAAAGCCTGTCGGTCCTGAGCGTGATCAACCGCCTGACCGAGCGCCTGCCCGATGCCGAATTTCTCATTACCTCGGGCACACCGACCTCGGCTGCGCTGATTGCCAAGCGTTTGCCAGCGCGGACGCGCCACCAGTATCCGCCATTGGACAGCGCCGCTCCGGTACGCAAGTTTCTGGAACACTGGAAACCCAGCGCGGGCATTTTCGTTGAAAGTGAAATCTGGCCGCGCCTGATCGTCGAAACTGCAAGACGCGGTACGCCACTGGCTTTGCTAAACGCCCGGCTTTCCGACAATTCCGTGAAAGGCTGGAAGAAACGCCCCGAAACCTCGGCCTTCATCCTTGATCACTTTCAGCTGTTCCTGACCCAGAACGACAAGACAGCCCGCAATTTGATCGAGATGGGCGCCAATGCCGATCGGGTCCTGCCCGGCACCAACCTGAAAGCCATGTCCGACCCCCTGCCAGTGGATCAAGCTACGCTGGACCAAATCCGCGGCCAGATCAACGGGCGTCGGCTCTGGATCGCAAGCTCCACGCACAGGGGAGAAGAACAAGCCGTTCTGGCCGCCCATGCCGAATTGCTGAAACGCTGGCCCGACCTGCTGCTGTTACTGATCCCACGCCACCCCGAACGGCGTGCTGAGGTGACGGATCTCATCACCCAAAACAGCCTCAGCTTCGCCCTGCGCAGCGCAGATCACCCCATAACCGCCCACACTCAGGTTTATGTCGCCGATACTCTGGGGGAATTGGGAACATGGTACGCCCTCTGCCCGATTGTCTTCCTCGGCGGGTCCCTGCTGGAGATCGGTGGCCACAACCCCTTTGAACCCGCGCAGGCCGATGCAGCCGTCATTACCGGCCCCGGTTATTACAACTTTGCCGAGACGTTCGCGCCCCTGATCGCCTCCGGCGGCGCGGTCGAGGTCCACTCACCGTCCGACCTGGCAGGTGCCGTCGCACATTGGCTAACTGACGAGGCGGCGCTTGCAGCAGCCCGCAACGCCGCCCGCGCCTGTGTGAACACCCAGCATTCAGCGCTTGATAACGTGGTCGACACGCTGTGCTCACGGCTGTCCCTGACCTGACCATTCCGCGCAGGGATCCATCTTCATCTGGCCAAAAACATAGCGGGGAGCCGCCATTGTTGCGCCATTGGTTCGAGCACCAATGGCGACGAAGCTGGCTCCTCTCTCCCGACCCTCAATTCAGGCCGCGGGCATCCTTTGCTCAACAATCTCAGCCCACCAACTGCATCCCGCAGGAATGGCTTCGTCGTTAAAGTTGTACTCGGGGTGGTGCACCATTGCGGTATCGCCATTGCCCACCAGAATGTATGCCCCCGGACGTTCTTCGAGCATAAAGGCGAAATCCTCACCACCCATGACCAACGGTGCCTCATCACAAGCGCCAGATACCGAACGCGCGACATCAGCCGCAAAATCGGTCTGTTCGTCGCTGTTCACCATGACCGGATAGCCCCGGATATAGGTCACATCCGCCGTGCCGCCAAAGGTTGCGGCCACCCCGTTGCAAATCTCGGTGATCCGCACCTCTGCCAGATCGCGCATCTCTTTGCTCATGGTACGCACGGTACCTTTGATCTGCACTGTCTGCGGAATGACGTTGAACGCCTTCGAGGACGTCTCGAATGACGTGACGGATACTACCACCTGGTCGATCGGGTCCGCATTGCGCGATGCGATGGTCTGCAAGGCCAGTACGGCCTGCGCGGTCATGACTGTGGTGTCTACCGTTTCATGCGGCTTCGCCGCGTGGCCACCGCGGCCTTCAAACGTGATATCGAACTGATCAGTCGCTGCAAAGAACGAACCCGGACGAATGGAGAAGCTGCCTACCGGACGTCCCGGCCAATTGTGCATCCCATAGACTTCCTGAATGTTCCAGCGATCCATCATACCATCTTCACACATCTCACGGCCGCCGCCACCGCCCTCTTCGGCAGGCTGGAAGATCACCACAACCGTCCCGTCAAAATTGCGCGTCTCAGAAAGGTATTTGGCCGCCCCAAGCAACATTGCCGTATGACCATCGTGACCGCAGGCATGCATTGCTCCATCGGTTTTCGAGGCATAGTCCAGCCCCGTCGCCTCGTGAATCGGCAGCGCATCCATATCAGCCCGCAGGCCAATCACCTTGCCTCTTGAGTCAGACTTACCTTTGATTACACCGACAACGCCGGTGCGTCCGATCCCTGTAACCACCTCGTCACAGCCAAATTCTTTCAGCTTGTCCGCAACCAGAGCGCTGGTGCGGTGGGTTTCGAACAGAATCTCAGGGTTTTCATGAATATCCCGTCGCCATTCGGTGATCTCGGCCTGCAACTCGGCAAAGCGGTTCTTAACTGGCATATCTTCTCTCTCCTAACTCAAGCGGCCGGCATCCGGCGCTCGACCATTTCCGCAAACCACGAACATCCCATCGGGATGATTTCGTCGTTGAAATTGTATTCGGGGTGGTGCAGCCCGGCGCTGTCACCATTGCCCAGTATGATGAAAGCTCCGGGACGCTCTTCCAACATGAACGAGAAATCCTCGCCGCCCATCACCATCGGTGCCTCGCCACAGCTTCCGCCTACGGAAACGGCGGCTTCGGTGGCATAACCTGTCTGCTCTGCAGCATTTATCGTGACCGGAACGCCGCGTTTATACGCGACCTTGGCAGTACCGCCGAAGGTACCGGCAATGCCCTGCACAACCTCATTCAACCGTTGCTCGATCAGGTCGCGCATTTCATTGGAATGGGTGCGCACCGTGCCGCGCACCTGCGCAGATTGCGGAATCACATTGAACGCCTTGGACGAGGTTTCAACGGAAGTCACCGACACAACCGCCTGCAAAACAGGATCGGCATTACGAGACACGATGGTCTGCAAGGCCACAATCAACTGAGACAACATCACCGTCGTGTCGATCGTCTCATGCGGTTTGGCCGCATGCCCGCCGCGGGCCTCCAAATGAATATCAAACTCATCCGCCGCAGCCAGCAGTGGTCCGGAGCGGATGGCGAACTGACCCGTCGGCAGGCCCGGCACATTGTGCATGGCGTAAACTTCCTGAATGCCGAAACGGTCCATCAGGCCATCCCTGCACATGGCCTCGGCCCCGTTGCCGCCTTCTTCTGCCGGTTGGAAAATGACGATCGCTGTGCCATCGAAATTGCGCGTCTCGCTCAGGTATTTCGCAGCGCCCAACACCATCGCCGTATGCCCGTCATGCCCGCAGGCGTGCATCGCACCTTCGGTTTTCGAGGCATAATCCAGCCCGGTCTGCTCCTGCATCGGCAGGGCATCCATATCCGCGCGCAGACCGATCACGCGACCCTGAGTGTCAGTTTTGCCTTTGATCACACCCACAACACCGGTTCGGCCAATGCCGGTCACCACCTCGTCACATCCAAATTCCGTCAGCTTTTCAGCAACCAGAGCGCTGGTGCGATGAGTCTCGTAAAGTATCTCGGGATGTTGGTGAATGTCGCGCCGCCAGCCGGTGATTTCTGCGTGCATCTCAGCAAATCGGTTTTTGATCGGCATGTCACTCTTCCTGTTTATGCGACGGGCAATCGTCGCTCCACCAACTCAGCGAACCAGCTGCAACCGGCGGGAATGGTGTCGTCGTCGAAATTGTATTCTGGGTGATGGCACATGGCCGTATCCCCGTTCCCGATAAAGATGTAGGCGCCGGGCCGTTCTTCAAGCATGTAGGCGAAATCTTCTGATGGCATGATCGGATCGGCACTGTCATTGACCTTGCCTGCCACCGCCGCAGCCGCCTCGGCGGCGTAGGTGGTTTCTGCCTCAGAATTCATCGTCACCGGATATCCGGGCGTCCAAGTCATTTCAGCCGTCGCCCCAAAGGCCGAGGCCGTGTCTTCCGCGATCCGGCGTACGCGCTCCTCCGCGATCTTGCGATACTCGGGGTCAAGCGTGCGAACCGTTCCCTGCAAGCGCACCGTATGGGCAATCACGTTCGAGGCGGCACTGTCCGTCTCAAACGTGCCCACCGTCAGCACAACACGTTTGATCGGATCGACGGTACGCGACACAACCGATTGCAGTGCAACGACAATATGTGACGCAACCAGCGTTGTATCCACGGCCTCATGTGGAGCCGCAGCGTGGCCACCCTTGCCGGTGACAACAATCTCGAACTCATCGGACGAAGCCAGCAGCGCACCGGGTCGAATGGCAAATTCACCAACCGGCAAACCGGGCATGTTGTGCATGCCATATACTTCCTGGATGCCCCAACGCTCCATCAACCCGTCCTGACACATGGCCAGACCACCCGCGCCGCCCTCTTCCGCCGGTTGGAAGATCAGCACAACGGTGCCGTCGAAGTTCCGCGTCTCGGCAAGATACTGCGCCGCCCCCAGCAACATCGAGGTATGGCCGTCATGCCCGCAGGCGTGCATCTTGCCCGAAACGGTCGAGGCATAGTCCAGCCCTGTCGCCTCTTCGATCGGCAGTGCATCCATGTCGGCGCGCAGTCCGATAACGCGGCCCCTGGTATCCTTACGGCCCCTGATCACCGCCACCACGCCGGTCTTGCCGATCCCCGGCGTGATCTCATCGACACCGAACTCTTTCAGCCGGTCAACGACAAACCCCGCCGTTTCTTCGACGTCATACATCAACTCGGGGTGCATATGCAGATGGCGACGCCACTTGGTAATTTCGCCATGCATTTCGGCAAGACGGTTCTTGACGGGCATTTTCGGTCTCCCTCTGCGGCGTTACTGGCTCAGCCTCTTTATCAGACGCTCCATAAATGTATGACCTTGGTTGAACTGGGCAATCTCAATAAATTCATTGGGTTGATGCGCCTGAGCGATATCCCCCGGTCCGCAGATCACGGCAGAATACCCGGCCTCCTGAAACTGCCCGGCTTCTGTGCCATAGCTGACGACATGGCTGGCATTGTCACCGGTCAGGGATCGCACCAGCATCTCTGCCTCGCCCTCATTTTCGGGCACCAGGGCGGGGACTGCAAAACGGTCAGTTACATCAATCCGGGTCTCCGGATGAACCGTCTGCATCCGCGCCTCAACCTGACGCACCTGATCGAGATAGGCTGCGCGCCACTGCGCCGCGCTCTCGCCCGGCACCACGCGGAAATCCATCATGAAGCGACAGTCTTTGGCGGTGATGTTATGCGCTGTGCCGCCTTCGATCATCCCAACGTGACAGGTCGTCCAGGGCGGATTGAAAACTGAGGCCATATCCGATGGCTGCGCCGCCCTGTTCTCGGCATTGCGCTTGTTGGCCCAGTCGATCAGCGGCGCAGCCTCCATGATCGCGTTCACACCCGTGTGCATGATCGAACTGTGAACCTCGAACCCAACCACATGCGTGTCATAGCCGAACCCGCCCTTGTGGCCCGTGACGGCCTGCATCACCGATGGTTCGCCTACGATGACGGCCGAGCCTTTGGGCAGCACCTTCTGCATCGCAACGATCATGGGCGGGGCGCCGGTGCAACCGACCTCTTCGTCAAAGCTCAGCGCCAGTTGCAGCGGACGTTTGACGCCTGCATGATGCGCCTCAACCAGCGCCCAGATCGCCAACGCGTCAAAGCCTTTCATGTCGCAGGTGCCACGCCCGAAATACTTGCCGTCTTTCTCGGTCACGGTGAAGGGGTCGGTGTCCCAGGGCTGGCCGTCCACGGGCACGACGTCCGTGTGACCGGACAACACAACTGCGCCTTCTTCCCAGGGACCGACATGGGCAACCAACGCCGCTTTGTGCGGTTGCTCCGGGTCAGGCCAACGATGCGCCTCAATCCCGTGGCTGCGCAGATAATCCTCGACCCAGTCCACCAGAGGCAGGTTGCTATCGCGGCTTACTGTCGGGAATGAGATCAGTTTGGTCATGATCTCCAGCGGGGTCAGGCGTTCAGCCATCGGGATCAGTACCCGCTGTCGGTGGTCAATACGAAATGGCCCGGTTCAATCTCATTGTACTGCGATGGCTCCGGCGTGTAGCCGATCGGATGAATTGGCGACGGTATCGGTTTGAAATTCAGGTCTTTTTCAGACTTTCGTTTGTTCGGATCGGCAATCGGCACCGCCTTCATCAGCGCTTGCGTATACGCATGTTGAGGGTTCTCGAACACCCGCGCGCGCGGGCCCAGTTCGACGATACGACCCAGATACATCACGCCGACATGGTGGCTGACACGCTCGACCACGGCCATGTCGTGGCTGATGAACAGGTAGCTGAGGTTCAGTTCCGATTGCAGCTCCATCATCAGGTTCAGCACCTGCGCCTGAACCGAAACGTCCAGTGCCGAAACAGCCTCATCCGCAATGATCAGCTTGGGATTCAAGGCCAGAGCCCGCGCAATGGCGATTCGCTGGCGCTGGCCGCCCGACATCTCATGCGGGAAACGGCGCATGAAACTGCGCGGCAATTGCACCTTGTCGAACAATTGCGCCACACGATCCTGCAATTCGGATCCAGAGGCGACCCCATAGTTGCGCATTGGTTCGGCCACTTGGTCAACCAACTGCATCTGCGGGTTTAGCGAGGCGAACGGGTCCTGAAAGATCATCTGCATGTCCAGCCGCGCCTTGCGCAGACCGGCCTGATCCAGCTTCATGATATCGACGCCGTCCAGATTGACCTCGCCCGACATCGGTTCGACCAACCGCAGAATAGAGCGCCCAGCCGAGGATTTGCCGCACCCCGACTCGCCCACAAGGCTCAGGGTTTGCCCCCGGTTCAGGGTAAACGAGACATCTTCGACTGCATGCACATTTGAAATGGTCCGGCGCAGCAATCCACCCTTGACCGGAAACCGCGTAGTCAGGTTCTTGACCGTCAGCAGCACCTCATCCGTACCAGGGATGGGCGCGATATTTTGACCTTCCACACCCAGCAGCTTCATCGGCTCGGGTGCGGCTTTGCCCTGCATCTCGCCAAGCTTTGGCACCGCCGCCAGCAGGGCCTTGGTATAATCATGCTGAGGGTTCTCGAAAATTTCGCTGACCGTCCCCTCTTCGACCTTGTTGCCGCGGAACATAACGACGACGCGGTCTGCCATCTGCGCAACCACAGCCATGTCATGGGTGATGAACATCACCGCCGTGCCGGTTTCACGCTTAAGCCGGTCCATCAGCGCCAAAATCTCGGCCTGAATAGTCACATCCAGCGCGGTGGTTGGCTCATCCGCGATCAGCAGTCGTGGCTCACACGCCATGGCCATGGCGATCACCACGCGCTGGCGCATCCCGCCTGACAGTTCGTGAGGATATTGTTTCAGACGCCGCTCAGGCTCGGGGATGCGCACCTGCCGAAGCAATTCCAGCGCGCGCTCCTCAGCCTGCGCCTTCGACATTTCCTTGTGGATGCGAAGACCCTCGGTTAGCTGGCGCCCGACCGTGAACACGGGATTCAAGGCCGTCATCGGCTCCTGAAAGATCATTCCGATCTCATTGCCGCGAATCTGCTTCATCAGATCCTGATCGGCATTCGCCAGATTCATCTCGTCGCCATCACGCCGATCGAACAGCAATTCGCCACCCGCGATCTCGCCGCCGCCGAACTCAACCAGCCGCATGAGCGACAACGAGGATACCGATTTGCCAGACCCGGATTCGCCAACGATACAGACGGTTTCGCCAGGTTTCACCTCGAACGAAACGTCCTCGACCCCGACCACCGGACCGTCCTTGGTCTGAAACTCGACCCGCAGTTTTTTGATCTGGGCAATAGGTTGGTCCAGCACGCGCGCTCTCCCCTTGGCGGCTTTTTCGTTTTTGAGTGCCAAACGCTAAGGCGGGGGAGCGGCAAAAGTCAAACCCATTGCCGGTTTTCGTTAAGGCAAGGCTTGCAATTTTCCAAAACTCTGTTTCGATACGCCGCGTAACCGTTTTGGGGAGAAGACGGAAAACACGCCAGTGTGACTGCCGTTATTGTTGATTTTCAACATTCTACACCCCATTGCGGCCACGCTTAATCCGCGGGCATCGCGGAATAATCCGAGACACGAATGTGTCCAACATGGAGTGTATGATGAAAATCAAAACCCTTTTGCTTGGTGCGATTGCAAGCACGGCAATGGCCCCAATGGCCATGGCCGAGCGTGGATCGGACGGCAATGTCAGCATCATTTACTGGCAGGCACCGTCGATCCTGAACCCGTTCTTGTCGGGCGGCACCAAGGATGTGGAATCGGCATCATTGGTGATTGAACCTCTGGCGCGCTACGACCAGGACGGCAATATGGTCCCGTTCCTCGCGTCTGAAATCCCGACCGTGGAAAACGGTGGCGTCAGCGAAGACCTGACCTCGATCACCTGGAAGATCGCGCCGGGAATCACCTGGTCGGACGGAACACCGTTCACCTCGGCGGACGTGAAATTCACCGCTGACTACTGCATGCATCCCGAAGGCGGCTGCGCGCAGGTCACCAAATTCGAGGGCGTTACCTCGGTTGAGGCTGTGGACGATCTGACTGTCAAGGTCACCTTCGACGCGCCGACTCCGTTCCCCTACGGCCCCTTTGTCGGTGGTGAAAGCCCGATCATTCAGGCCGCTCAGTTCGCAGATTGCGTGGGCGCGAAAGCCCCTGAGTGCACCGAACAGAACTTTAACCCAATCGGAACCGGCCCGTTTGTCGTCACTGAGTTCAAGCCGAACGACGTGATCACCTTCGCGGCCAACGATAACTATCGTGATCCGAACAAACCAGCCTTTGCCACCGTGACCTTCAAAGGTGGCGGCGATGCGACGGCAGCTGGCCGTGCAGTCATGGAAACCGGCGAGTTTGACTATGCCTGGAACCTGCAGCTCGCGCCTGAAGTGATCGCGCAGATGCAGGAGGGCGGCAAAGGTACTCCGGTGGCAGGCTTCGGTCCGCTGGTCGAGCGTATCATGCTGAACCAGACCAACCCGTCGCCCGACCTGCCGGAAGGTGAGCGTTCGACGGCTGCGCACCCGCACCCGTTCCTGCAAGACCCGGCTGTCTACAAGGCATTGTCGATGGCAATCGACCGTCCGCTGCTGGTGGAGATTGGCTATGGTCAGGCTGGTAAAGTGACCTGCAACTGGGTACCTGCCCCGGCTGCGTTCAACTCAACTTCGATGACTTGCGACACGCAGGATATCGAAGGCGCCAAGAAACTGCTGGATGACGCTGGCATCGTTGATACCGACGGCGACGGCGTACGCGAAAAAGACGGCGTTCCGCTGAAGATTGTCTACCAGACCTCGACCAACGCTGTCCGCCAGGACTTCCAGGCGCTGATCAAGGAATGGTGGAGCCAGATCGGTGTTGAAACCGAGCTGCGCAACATCAACGCATCGGTCTTCTTTGGTGGTGATCCGGGCTCACCCGACACGTTCCAGAAGTTCTATGCCGACGTTGAGATGTACGCGAACACCTTCAATGGCACCGATCCGCAGTCCTATCTGGGCAACGGCCTCTGCGACAAGGCTCCGCGTCCCGATACACAGTGGCAGGGCGAAAACATCAGCCGCTTCTGCAACGAAGAGTTCGACAAGCTGCATAGTCAGCTGGCCGAAACCGCCGGTCTGGAGCAGCGTGCAGAAATCGCGAAAAAGCTGAACGACATCATGGTTCAAAACGGCGGCATGATCCCGCTGGTTCACCGTGGCCGTCTGTCGGCGCACTCGAACTCTCTGGGTGGTGTTGTCCTGAACGTTTGGGACAGCGAGCTTTGGAATATTGCGGACTGGCACCGCAAAACCGGTTCCTAAGCGTTAATCTTGCAAAGCCGCGCCCCGATCTTCGGGGCGCGGTCATTTGCACACCACTCCAACAAGAAGACGCATATAAAGGCGCCTCTTAATGCTCAACTTTACCATCAGACGACTGGTGCTGGCCGTTCCCACACTGCTGTTCATCAGCCTCGTCATCTTCCTGCTCCTCGAACTCGCACCCGGCGATCCGATGGCGCAGGTTCCGCTTACAGTTCCCCCCGAAGTCAAAGAGAAGATGCGCGAGGCGCTGGGCCTCGGTCAGCCGATGCATATCCGGTTCTGGAAATGGATCGTGCAGTTCTTCTGGATCGAACCTCAGGTTCTGATCGACGCAATGTTCGGCACCACCTTCTCCGAAGGTGATCTGCGTGTGATTTCGTGGCAAACCCGCTCGCCCGTCATGGACATCGTTGTTCAGCGTATCCCGCAGACCCTGTGGGTTGTCGGCACCGCCTATGTGGTCGCCATCCTGATCGCCCTGCCCATCGGCATCTATTCGGCTTACCGTCAGTATTCCTGGTTCGACCAGATGGGTACATTCGTGTCGATGGTCGGCTTCTCGGTCCCGCCCTTCTTCTCGGGTGTTCTGGTGATCGTGATCTTCTCAGTCCAGTTGGGCTGGTTCCCATCGATCTATGACACCACACTTGTGGTGAACAGTTGGGACAGTTTCGTGGTACAGCTCAAGCAGATGATCATGCCGGTCATGGTTCTGGCTTTGCAGATCACCGCGCAGCTGAGCCGCTTCATGCGCGCCTCGATGCTGGACAACCTCAATCAGGATTATGTCCGCACCGCCCGCGCCAAGGGACTGAGTGAATACACGGTGGTCATGGTTCACGTCCTGCGCAACTCGATGATCCCTGTGGTCACCGTAATCGCGCTTGGTATCCCGGCGATCTTTGGCGGGGCTATCATCACCGAGCAGGTGTTCAAAGTGAACGGTATCGGCCAATTGCTGATCGGGGCCATCCAGGCCAATGATCTGCCGATGGTGCAGACGCTAACCTTCATCTTTGCCGTACTGATCGTCTTGTTCAATCTGATCGCCGATGTGCTCTACGGTATTCTGGACCCGAGGATTCGCTATGACTGATCATGATCGTACCGATACGCTGGTCCCCGACGAAGGTCTGGCCCCTGCCTCGACCGCGTTGCCGACAGCCGATGTGATGGAAGAACTGACCACCCCACCACGCAGTCAATGGCGCGATGTGTGGGACCAGTTCAAAACTCACAAGGGAGCGATGGTGGGTGCGGTGCTGTTCATCCTGATCGTGGCAGGCGTCTATCTGGGCCCCTATCTGTGGAGCATCGATCCAACGCAGATCGATATCCGCGCCCGTAATCAGGGACCAAGCTGGGCGCATCCGTTCGGCACGGACCAACTGGGGCGCGATATTCTGGCCCGCATGATGTCGGGCGGGCAGACCTCGGTATCGGTTGGAATTACCGCGATGTTGCTGGCGTTGTTTCTGGGCTCGTTCATCGGGGTTCTGGCCGGGTTCTTCCGGCGGCTGGACGGGCCTCTAATGCGCCTGACCGACCTGTTCCTCGCCCTGCCCCTGCTGCCCTTGCTGCTGGTCATGATGTTGCTGTTTCGCGAGCCGTTGTCCGCTGCCTTCGGGCTGGAACGCGGGATCTTCATCCTGATCGTCTGCGCCATCGGCATCACCTCATGGATGCCTACAGCGCGGATCGTGAGAGGTGATGTTCTGGCCATCAAGGAACGTGAGTTCGTCCTGGCCGCGCGCTCCATCGGCACCAGCAACTCGCAGATCATCACGCGACATATTCTGCCGAACGTTCTGTCCCCGATCATGGTGTCGGCGACGCTTGGGATTGCGACGGCGATTATTACGGAAAGCGCATTGTCCTTTCTCGGGCTGGGCTTCCCGCCGGACTTCCCGACCTGGGGCCGCCTGCTGTTTGATGGCGTCGATTATCTGCAGCAATATCCTGAACGTGTGTTCTGGCCCGGCCTTGCGATCTCGTTGACCGTGCTGAGCGTCAACTATCTGGGTGATGGCCTGCGCGACGCGCTCGACCCCCGCATTCGGGGGCGCTAAGACACTTCAGTCGGCGCGCTTCAGCGCGCTGGCTAACACGATGATCAGGACAGCCAGCGGCAAGAGAACCGCGAAAGCCAGCCGCAAGGTCATCAACTTGGCCAAAAACCCGATCAAGGGTGGCCCAATCAACAACCCCCCGTATCCCAACGTCGCGACACTCGCGATCGCCTGCCCCGGTGGGACATGCGGATCATTGGCCGCGCGGCTGAACGCCAAGGGCATGATTACGGCATAGCCCATCCCCATCACTGCAAACCCCGCCAGAGCAAGCCCTGCTTCGCCTGCTGATACCACCGCAAAAACACCCAACGCGGCACAGAGTCCACCAAAACGCGCCGTCGCCACAGGTCCGAAACGGGAAATCACAATGCCGCCTGCCAACCTGAACAAAACCATTGTCACGGAAAAGATCGCGTAACCAAGGGCAGCAACACTCTCTGCCGCGCCTGTTACATCGCGCAGGAAAATGGCGCTCCAATCTGCAACGGCACCCTCGCCTAAAGCACCACACAGCGCGATAAAGCCCACGAACACCAAAGCACCGGAGGGTAATGCAAACGCCGCTCCTTTCTTGGCCTCGGATTTTCGAGACACCCACCGCACCCAGGACAAGGCCAAGGCCAGTCCAACAACGATGCCTCCCGCCAGCAGGAAATGCTGCACGACGGTCAGCCCCATCTGAACCGCCGCATACCCGCTGAGCGCTCCCAGTCCCGCCCCAAGACTCCACATCGCATGGAACGAAGACATGACGGGCTTGTCATAGGCCTGCTCGACCTCGGCCGCCCAGGCGTTCATCGCCACATCCATTGATCCGTGGAACGCGCCAAAGACAAACAGAAACGCGGCCAAGGCCCAAAATCCACCCGCAACAGCCAGCAGAATGAGAGACAGCGTATAGAGCACCGCAATGATCCGGGTAATGGCGACCGCGCCAAACCTGTCGGTCAGCCGGCCTGTAATCGGAAAGGAACACACCGCCCCCGCTGCCATGAACAGCAACCCATATCCCAGCGCCTCATGCGAGAGGTCCAGACGGTCCCGGACCGCAGGGATGCGCGAGGCCCAGATGCCGAACAGCGCGCCGTTCAGTATGAACATGGCGGCCACAGCGCGCCATGCAGCAACAAGACCAATCACGGGAAACCCCTCGCGCTCTCCGCCAAAACTTCGCCCGTATTAGTGTGTCCGGTCGTGTTTGGCAAAGATCGCCTATTCCAGTCGTTTGCGAATCCGACGCACCGCAGTCCAGACACCGATCACCACCGGGATCGTCACGGCCGCGGTCAGCATTCCCTTGCTGATCCCGGCCTTGGTCAACGGATACAGCAGATAGCTGACCAGCGAGACCGCGTAATAGCTGATCGCCACGACCGAAAGCCCCTCAACCGTATGCTGCAGCCTAAGCGCCAGATCGGCACGCCGGTCCATGCTTTCCAGCAAGGCCTGGTTCTGCGCGCTGCGTTCGACATCGACACGTGTCCGCAGCAGTTCACCCGCCCGGATCGCCCGGTCCGACAGGGCCTGCAACCGCCGTTCGGTCGACTTTACAGTACGCATGGCGGGGTCGTACCGGCGCATCATGAAATCGGCAAAACTCTGTCCACCCTCAAATCTTTCCTCGCGCAGAACCTCGATCCGCTGATTGACCAACGCCTCATAGGCGCCAGTGGCCCCGAACCTAAAGGAGCACCGGGCGGCGATGGTCTCCAACTCGGTCGAAATCGACAGCAGATCCGGGAGCAGTTCATCAGGATGCGCCGCGTTATCGGTCATTTGCCCCATCAATCGCGTCAATTGCCCATCCAGCTCTCCCACTCGCGGGGTAAGCTGTTTGACACGGGCAAAACCCAACATGGACATCGCCTTGTAGGTCTCGATCTCGCAAAGACGCTGTATGATCCGCCCGGTCCGTCGCTCTCCTGTTCCCTTCGCCACAAAAAGCGCAAACCGCATATGCCCTGCCAGATCGATCCGAAAATCACTGGCGCAAATGGCCGAATCGTCCAGCACCCGCGCCATCGCGAGGCTCTCGGGCTCAAACCAGTTGGTCAGTGCGGCACGGACCGAGGCATCATCCGGGCGTTCGACCACGCGCATCATCATTGATGTCACGCGTTGGCCTGGGCTGGCCATCAGCCAATCCTGTGGAAACACCTCGAAATCGGCGGGGTTGAAGGCGCGGTCGCTGACATTCTGAGTGATCGTTGTGTAGGTGACGAATTCCGTATGCTGCTCCCATTTCAACCAATGGCGGCCGATCTGGCCCGCATAGTGGGTAGCATCGGGTTTTGGATGTTGCGCGCCGTGACGTTCCAGAAGATCGATAAGGTGGGCCATATCCTCATCACGATCACGCGCTACCGCAGCCGTCCTCTTCTTGATCGCCAGAAAAACAACAGTGCAGGGTGCCGAAGCCGAGGGGAACGGCCGCGCATGCAACTCGTTGGCCAGCGCATAGCGCAGCGGGTGGTCGTCTATGGGGGGCATTGAGGGCTCCGTTTGATCACATGCACTATACGACACAAATTTGATACATCAATTCTCTTTTTATTTCATATACTTACATGGATACCACGGTATGCAATCCCGCTATCTCATTGATTTGGCTCCCACAGCTCGATCGGATTGCCCTCGGGGTCGTGAATCCGAGCGAACTTGCCAACTTCGCTGTCCCAATCGGGGTTGGTTCGCACCTCGATTCCGGCAGCCTGTAGCTGCGCAATCATCGCTTGCAGATCATCGACACGAAAGTTGATCATCCATTGCTGTTCGGCGCGCCCGAAATACTCGGTATCCTGCGCAAACGGGGCAAAGACCGTATAGCCTTCGCTCTGCCTCCAGGGCACGGGATCGTAATAGTTGACCCCAAGATGCTCCTCGTACCAAGCGCTCAGCGCTTGCGGATCGCGGGCCCGAAAGAACACACCACCTATGCCGTTCACCTTTTGCATCGCCACCCTCCTGAATTAGGCAACAACTTACCACATCCTGAGGGTTTCATCTGGCCGAAAATACTCTGGGGGTGTGGGGGCAAAGTCCCCACACCACTACAATAAGAAAAGGGCGCCCGCAGGCGCCCTTTGCAATTGGATTATGCGGCTCTGATCAATCGATCATCGGCAGCAGCTTGTCCAAGCTGGCTTTGGCGTCTCCGTAGAACATACGCGTGTTCTCCTTGAAGAACAGCGGGTTTTCGATGCCCGAGTAACCGGTGCCCTGACCGCGTTTCGACACAAACACCTGCTTGGCTTTCCAGCATTCCAGAACCGGCATTCCGGCGATGGGGCTGTTGGGGT
Source organism: Alphaproteobacteria bacterium (assembly GCA_030426685.1). Taxonomy (GTDB): domain Bacteria; phylum Pseudomonadota; class Alphaproteobacteria; order Rhodobacterales; family Rhodobacteraceae; genus Ruegeria. The sequence continues at coordinate 21,878 of JAUHYC010000017.1, read as the reverse complement.
CTTCCTGCGCCGCAGGGTTCACGATGTCGTTGGAGCCGATGACGATGGCCACATCCGTATCCGGAAAGTCATCGTTGATCTCGTCCATCTCCAGAACGATGTCATACGGCACTTTCGCTTCGGCCAGCAGTACGTTCATGTGGCCCGGCAGACGGCCCGCGACCGGGTGGATCGCAAAGCGCACCTCTTTGCCCTTGGCGCGCAGCTTGCGGACCAGTTCGGACACCGACTGCTGCGCCTGCGCCACCGCCATGCCATAGCCCGGGATGATGACAATGCTGTCGGCATCGTTCAGCGCGGCTGCCACACCATCGGCCTCAATCGCGATCTGCTCGCCTTCAACGGCCATCTGCTCGCCCTGAGGGCCTCCAAAGCCGCCAAGGATCACGCTGACAAAGTGCCGGTTCATCGCCTTACACATGATGTACGACAGGATCGCACCCGACGAGCCCACCAGCGCACCAACCACGATCAGAAGGTCGTTGCCCAGCGAGAAACCGATCGCCGCAGCGGCCCAACCCGAATACGAGTTCAGCATCGACACAACCACCGGCATGTCGGCGCCGCCGATGCCCATGATCAGGTGATAGCCGATGAACAGCGCCGCCAGCGTCATCAGGATCAGCGGGAAGAACCCACCCGAGCTGGTGTACCAGATCAGGCAGATCAGCGAGAGACCCGCAGCCGCCGCATTCAGCGCATGACCGCCGGGCAGTTTCGTGGCCGCCGAGGTCACCTTGCCCGCCAGCTTGCCATAGGCCACGACCGAACCGGTAAATGTGATCGCACCGATGAAGATGCCGAGGAACAGTTCCACATGCAGGATAGCCAGTTCGGCTGAGGTCTTCTTGGCGATCAGCTTGGCGAAGGCGCCCAGATCCGACAAGTCGGCCTGACCGGCGGAATCCTTGATGGCCATAACCTGCGCCACGTTGCCGATTTCGAAATGAGCGTTGAATCCCACGAACACAGCCGCCAGACCAACCAGCGAGTGCATCGCGGCCACAAGTTGCGGCATCTCGGTCATCTGCACGCGTTGCGCCACATATTGACCGATCAGACCGCCACCGATGATCAGCAGGATCGACAGCAGCCACAGGCCGGATCCAGGCCCGACCAGCGTGGCAAAAACCGCCAGCGCCATACCGACGATGCCGTACCAGACCGCGCGTTTGGCGCTTTCCTGGTTCGACAGACCGCCGAGCGAAAGGATGAAAAGGACAGCCGCAACAACATAGGCGGCAGTGGTGAAGCCAAATTCCATGTGCCCGGCCTCCTTAAGATTTCTGGAACATGGCGAGCATGCGCCGGGTTACGAGGAAGCCGCCGAAGATGTTGATCCCGGCCATGAAGACGCTGAGCGCCGCCAGCAGAATGACGAGGAACGACCCTGACCAGATCTGCATCAAGGCCCCGACGATAATGATCGACGAGATCGCGTTGGTGATCGCCATCAGCGGTGTGTGCAACGAATGCGAGACGTTCCAAATCACCTGGAAGCCCACAAAGATGGCCAGCACGAAAACGATGAAATGCTGCATGAAGCTGGCCGGAGCGACCAGCCCCACCAGCAGCATCAGCGCGCCACCGACACCCAGCAGGGTGAACTGCTGCTTGGTCTGCGCCTTGAAGGCTGCGATCTCTTGCGCCTTCTTCTCTTCTGGGGTCAGTTCTTTGACTTCCGGTTTCTTCTGCGCCGCAATCGCCTGCACTTTGGGCGGTGGCGGCGGGAAAGTGATCTCACCCTCATAGGTCACGGTCGATCCGCGGATCACGTCATCTTCCATATCATGATTGACCTTGCCGTCCTTCTCGGGCGTCAGGTCGGCCATCATGTGCCGGATATTGGTGGCATAGAGCGACGAGGACTGCGCCGCCATCCGGCTGGGGAAGTCGGTATAGCCGATGATGGTCACGCCATTGTCTGTGACGACTTTCTCATCCGCCACGGTGCCTTCGACATTGCCGCCACGCTCGGCGGCAAGGTCAACGATGACCGAGCCTGGCTTCATCGCTTTGACCATATCCTCAAGCCACAGCTTGGGCGCCGGGCGGTTGGGGATCAGGGCCGTGGTGATGACGATATCCATCTCGGGCGCCAGTTCACGGAACTTGGCCAGCTGTGCCTCGCGGAACTCCTCGGATTGTACACTGGCATAGCCGCCGGTCGCCGCGCCGTCCTGCTGGTCTTCTTCAAAGTCCAGATAGACAAATTCGGCCCCCATGGATTCGACCTGTTCCGCCACCTCCGGGCGCACATCGAACGCATAGGTGATCGCGCCCAGTGAGGTCGATGTGCCGATGGCGGCCAGACCGGCCACACCGGCACCGACGATCAAGACCTTTGCGGGTGGCACCTTGCCGGCAGCGGTCACCTGACCGGTGAAGAACCGGCCAAAGTTGTTGCCCGCCTCGATCACCGCGCGATACCCGGCGATATTCGCCATCGACGACAGAGCGTCCATCTTCTGAGCGCGGGAAATACGCGGCACCATCTCCATGGCGATGACATTCGCGCCCTTGGATTTGGCAAGTTCCATTCCTTCTTCATTGCCTGCAGGATTGAAGAAGGAAATCAGCGTCTTACCCTTGGTCAGCCGCTTCATCTCGGTCTCGGTGGGGATGCGGACCTTGGCCACGATATCGGCGGCCTTCCACAACGACGCCGCCGTCTTGACCACCTCGACACCTGCAGCTTCATACGCGGCGTCCGAAAACCCCGCAGCCGTGCCTGCGCCTTTCTCGATCAGGCACTCATAGCCCAGTTTCTGCAACTGAGCAGCCGAGTCCGGCGTCATCGCGACACGGTTCTCGCCGTCCAGTATTTCCTTTGGTGTTCCAATTTTCACCAGTCGGTTCCCCCTAATTTTTGGTTGAGGCCAGGTGGGTATCCGGCATTGAATGACAAGCCGATATCTATCTTGCGCAAGATTATTTCGCAAGCGCAGCAATTGTTTTGTTGTGTCATGAACCACACACCGTCAGATCCACCGCCGGGTCTTGCGTTCATACCGCGCGAAATCGGCCCGGAATGTGCGGCGAAGACGGTTCTCTTCCGGGATGATGAACCGGCGCTCCAGCACCCAGACGAAGATCGGGATCAGTACCAGCGACAGCACCGCGTCAAACCGCAGGATCAGCCCGGCCAGAATCAGCACATCCCCCAAGTAGATCGGATTGCGGCTGCGCTTGTATATACCGGTCTGCACCATGACTGAGGGCGTTTCATGCGGAATGACCGTTGTCTTGTGACGCCGGAATTCGACCATTGCCATGACCGCCAATACGATACCACCACCGATCAGGATACCGCTCAGAAGATCGGTCACGGCACCATCCAGAGATAGACCCAGTGACAATACCTGCGCCTGTATCCACGCGAGCACGGCGAAGCCCACAAGCCAGACAGGCGGTATGTCGATCCAGCGCATGACGATCCCTTATCGCGGCGACAGGCATCCGTGCATGTCGCTTCTGATCGACGTCCTACCGCTTTCTGACCTGGATGGCAAAAGTGCAGGGTGTCGCATAGGGTTGTCCAGCATGCTGACTCCTGGCAAGGGCGACAATGGACAGGCTGCGCCGGATCAGATAGGCCTGAGGCAACCCGAAATTATCGCAGATGTAGCCAGAGCCGCCATGACCAATTTCTCCGCCACCAAATCCATGTTTCAATTGCCTCAAGGCGTCGTCTATCTCGATGGCAACTCTCTGGGCCCGCTGCCAAAATCAGCTGGCACCCGGGTTGCTGAGATGATGCAGGACGAATGGGGTCAGATGCTGATCACAGGCTGGAACAAGGCAGGGTGGATGGGCATGCCGACCGGGCTGGGCGACCGGATCGGACGGCTGATCGGAGCCGAAACCGGCAGCGTGGTGGTGGGCGACACTCTGTCGATCAAGGTCTATCAGGCTGTTGCCTCGGCGCTCGAGTTGAACCCGACTCGCAAAGTGGTTTTGTCGGATAACGGCAATTTCCCCTCCGACCTTTACATGGCAGACGGGCTGCTGCGGTCGCTCGGGCCGGAGTATGAATTGCGCACGGTCGATCCAGAGAATGTCGCCGACCACATTACCGAAGACGTCGCCGTGTTGATGCTGACAGAGGTGGATTATCGATCGGGCCGGATACATGACATGAAGGCGCTGACGGAACTGGCCCACGCCAACGGTGTTGTCACGGTCTGGGATCTGGCGCATTCCGCCGGAGCCATTCCCGTTGACCTGTCCGGCTGCAATGCGGATTTTGCAGTGGGCTGCACATATAAGTATCTGAACGGCGGTCCCGGCGCACCTGCATTCATCTATGTCGCGCCGCGCCTTTTTGACCGCGTACGACCGGCACTATCCGGCTGGCTGGGACATGAATCGCCTTTTGCCTTCGATCTGGACTACCGCCCCGGCGCGGGGATCGAACGCATGCGGGTCGGCACACCACCCGTCATCCAGATGGCCGCATTGTCGGCTGCGATGGATATCTGGGACATGGTCGACATGAACGAAGTGCGCGCCAAATCCATCGAACTGACCGAGTTGTTCATCACTCGGGTCGAAGCCACCTGCCCCGGATTGGAACTGGCCAGCCCGCGCGATCCGGCGCAGCGGGGCAGCCAGGTCTCATTCCGCTTTGCCGAAGGCTACGCTGCCATGCAGGCGCTCATCGCGCGCGGCGTGATCGGTGATTTCCGTGCGCCGGATGTGATGCGGTTCGGCTTTACGCCTCTCTATGTCGATGAGAGCGATGTTGAACAGGCGGTGGAGATTCTGGCCGATATCATCGTCAACAAGCTATGGGACACGCCGGAATACAAGATCCGCCAGCGCGTTACCTGATTTCCAGGCCCGCGCCCAGCAGCATTGCCAGCTGGGAAATCCTCTGCTCGTACTCCTCAGCGCCTGATGCTGTCATCTTGATGCCCTTCAGTGCCGCCGTGATGGTCTGTGCCGCCTCCTCTGGCCCCACCGGCAGATGGGCGCGGCCGGTAAGATCCTCGCGGCGCAGCCAGTCCGCATAAATACGGGTCAGTTCCGCCTCGCCTTCCCGAATGATATCCGTCGACATGGATTTTGTGGCATCCATCATTTCGAGCCCATGGGGCGAGGCCAAAATATCAGCCATCCCCCTGGATTGCGCCGCGATTGCCTTTTCCAGCTTTTGCGGCACACTGCCATCCCCGGCCAGCGCCTGTGCAACAAGCGCTGTCTTTTCATCGTAGTAGAACTGCGTGAGTTCACGAATGATGGCTTCTTTGTTCTTATAGTGCAGATACACCGCAGGCCGGGACATCCCTGCCCCTTTCGCAATGTCATCCATCGAGGTCTTCCGAAACCCGTAGGTCGCGAAAGCCTGAAAGGCCGAATTCAGGATTGCCGCGGCCTTGGTATCTTCTGCTGCACTCGTCATAGGGAAATCCCTGACATTTTTTGTACATTTTGTCAATTGACACTCTGACACTTTTCATCGATTATGTCAGAAATCCAGCCACAGCCAAGCGAGGTGTGCCATGACGACCGCCCTTACCATCAACGGAAAGACCCATCAGGTCGATCTGCCTGATGATGTTCCCCTTTTGTGGGTCCTGCGCGATGAAGTCGGCCTGACCGGCACCAAATTCGGTTGCGGCGTGGCCGCCTGCGGGGCGTGCACGGTGCATATCGATGGCGAGGCAGTGCGATCCTGTCAGGTCACTCTGTCAGATGTCTGGGGCGATGTGACCACGATCGAGGGACTCGGCACGCCGGATGCCATGTCCACGATCCAGCAAGCGTGGGTTGATCACCAGGTCGCGCAATGCGGATATTGCCAGTCGGGCCAGATCATGCAGGCCGCCGCGCTGCTGGCTGAAAACCCTACCCCTACGGACGCAGATATCGATGAGGCGATGCAGGGCAACCTGTGCCGCTGTGGCACCTACCCCCGCATCCGCGCCGCCATCCATGACGCCGCATCCAAGTTGAAGGAGGCCTGAGCCATGGCGAGCGTAGGTAAAATCGTCCGTCGTACATTCCTGATCGGTTCGGCCGCCATCGTGGGCGGCGTCGCCTTTGGTGCCTATTACGTTACGCGCCCCGCAGCGAACCCTCTGAAACCCGGCAAGGGTGAAACGGCGCTCAGCCCGTTTGTTCTGATCGACCAGCAGGGTGTGACTCTGTTCGCACCCCGGGCCGAGATGGGTCAGGGCGTGATGACGACTTGGGCCGCGCTGATTGCCGAAGAGCTGGATGTCGAGTTGGAGGATATCCGCGTGCTGCACGGACCGGCAGCGGCGGCCTATTACAACTCGGCCATGATTGGCGAGGGGTTGCCAAACAAAGGCTATGACATCACGAACTTCCAGCACAATCTGGGTGAGGCACTGGGTGTGCTCGGCAAAACGCTCAGCCTGCAGGTCACAGGCGGCTCGACCTCGATGAAGGACGGGTTCGAGCGGATGCGCATGGCCGGCGCCACAGCCCGCGAGACGCTCAAGCAGGCTGCGGCGGATCGGCTGGGTGTGGACCGCGCGCAACTCAAGACCGAAGGCGGCGCCGTGGTGGCCCCGGACGGCACGCGCATCCCCTACACCGAACTAGCCGAGGCCGCAGGCCAGATCGAAACACCCGAAGCAACGCTGCGCGATCCTTCTGACTGGCGATTGCTCGGTCAGTCCTTGCCCCGCGTTGACATCCCCGGCAAATCGACCGGCACCGCCACATTTGGTATCGACGTGCGACCCGAAGGTTTGAAATTCGCCTCCGTACGCATGAATCCCAAACTGGGCGGCCCGATGAACGGTTTTGACGCCAGCGCGGCCGAAACCATGCCCGGTGTCGAAAAGATCGTCGATCTTGGCACCGGCGTCGCGGTTATCGCCAGCAATACGTGGCTCGCGATGCAGGCAGTCGAGGCCATTGAGGTGGATTGGGGAGACGCCCCTTACCCGCCTCAGACCGACGCGCTGTTCGAACAAATCGCCAAGGCATTTGATGAGGCCCCGAACTCGACCATGCGCGATGATGGTGATGTGGATGTCATGCCCGAGGGCGCGACTGAGATCACAGCAGAATACAGCGTTCCCTATCTGGCTCATGCCACGATGGAGCCGATGAACGCCACCGCATTGTATACCGGCAACAAGCTGGACCTGTGGTGCGGAAATCAGGCGCCCACCCTAATCCAGATGCGTGTGGCCAATACAGCCAACCTAGACACCGAGGCGGTCGATATTCACACCACCTATCTGGGTGGAGGTTTTGGCCGACGAGGCGAGCTCGATTTCGGCGAGATTGCCACCAAAGTTGCCATGGCCATGCCCGGAACCCCGGTTCAAACCACCTGGACGCGCGAAGAGGACATGCGCCACGACTATTACCGCCCCGGCGCGATGGCCCGAATGCGGGGCGCGGTCAAAGATGGCAAAGCAGTCCTGATCGATGGCAAGGTTGCATCGCAATCCTGTACGCATCAGGCTGTGGAGCGTGTCACCGGGTTTGCGGGCGGTGGCCCGGACAAGGTGCTCGTCGAAGGGTTCTTCAACCAACCCTATGCCGTGCCCAATTACCGCATGAGCGGCCACATTGCCGATCTCGCCGTGCCCGTGGGCTTCTGGCGGTCAGTCGGCAACAGCCATAACGGCTTCTTCCACGAGACCTTCATGGACGAACTGGCCCACGCAGCAGGGCGCGACCCGCTGGAGTTCCGGCTGGAGCTTGCCAAAACCGAACACGCCCCTTCTGCAGGGTGTCTGGAAGCGGTCAGGGAAATGTCCGGCTGGACCGGCAAGACCCCCGAGGGCGTCGGCCGTGGTGTTGCCATGACCTACAGCTTCGGCACTCCGGTCGCGCAGGTGATCGAGGTGGTCGACGAAGACGGCACCATCCGTATCAGCAAGGCCTGGATTGCCTGCGATGTCGGCCTTGCACTGGACCCGGCAACGGTCGAGGCGCAGATGATCGGCGGCATGATCTATGGACTGTCCGCAGCCGCCCATGGTGAAATCACGTTCGCCGACGGTGAGGTGGAACAGTTCAACTTCCCCGACTACGACGCGCTGCGGATGCAAAGCACCCCAATCACCGAGGTGCGGGTCCTTGAGACGAACAAGCATCTGGGCGGTGTGGGTGAGCCCGGAACACCTCCGTCGATGCCGGCGCTGGGGAACGCATTGTTTGACCTGACCGGTCAGCGCGCACGCAGCCTGCCGCTGAACAAGCAGTTCAATCTGCTACTTTGATATCAAGCTGGGTCCGGCGCACAGCCGGGCCTGTCTTCTCAGACGGAACGCTGCAAATGTGCGGCATCCTTGTTGGCCGCCCAGGTGTGGACCGCGTTGCCGAATGCCTCAAACAGCGGACGCGACACAGGGTCGTTCGCAGCATCCCATTCCGGGTGCCACTGCACCGAAAGCGTGAAACCGGGCGCACCTTTGACATAAATCGCCTCAGGGGTGCCATCGGGCGCATGGCCGTCGATCACCACATTCTCACCCAGAGTTTTGATGCCCTGCCCGTGCAGCGTGTTGGTCATCACTTCGCTCGCGCCCAGCAATTTGTGGAACACGCCACCTTCTGTCAGCGTCACAACATGGCGCAGCGCGAACTTTTCCTCCAAGGTGCCGTCGGGAGGCATCCGATGGTTCAACCGCCCCGGCAAGTCACGGATTTCGGGGTATAGCGTACCACCCATGGCAACATTTACCTCTTGAAATCCGCGGCAAATTCCAAAGAACGGCTGACCCCGTTCGGCACAGGCCCGCACCAAAGGCAACGTGATCGCGTCGCGCGCGCGGTCGAACTCTCCATGTGCTTCGGTGGCAAGTTCGCCATATTCCTCAGGGTGGACATTGGGGCGCCCCCCGGTCAGCAGGAAACCATCGCAGACCTCTAGCAGTTCGGCGACCGAAACATAACGCGGGTCGGCGGGGATCAGCAAAGGCATGCAATCCGACACGTTGGACACTGCGTCCGAGTTCATCGTTCCGCCTGCATGGGTCGGATACTGATCATTCATCAGATAGGAATTACCAATTATCCCGACGACAGGGCGCGCCATTCCGTCCTCACTCATTTCAGATACCGTCGAACCTTCATGCCAAACCCTTGTGCGTTTTCAAAGTGCGTGGGCGCAGCTTGCAGTGTGAATTTCTCAACAAGTACACCGCTGCGCCCAATATTTGCCGCAAATTTGGTTAAATGATGCCTCGCAGAGTGGGATTAGGCAGGATCAGATGACAATCACCGTAGTCGAACCGAGGTCACGTCGGAGATCTGCATTCAGCGGGTGCCTCAGCCGTCCCGAGGCTGTTCTGATCGGCACCCTTCTGATGGTGATCGCTTTGTGTCCGGTCCTGGCGATCCTGAAATCCCAACCCATCGCGTGGAAAGAATTCGGCATTGGGCTGGCACCAACTGCCGGGTTGCTGGCGGTCGGACTTTACATCCGCCAGTTCAAGAACCAGCCACGCATTGCACAGCTAGCGATCGCCAACGGTCTGTTCCTTGGCTTTATGGGCATTACTACGCTTCTGATTTACCTGCGCTTTCCGATAGCAGACCTGGCATTTGACAAGCAGCTCATGAAGCTGGATGCCACCGTGGGTTATTCCTGGCCCGCATTTGTTGAGACCGTTGCCAGTTATCCGGAGTTCGGGCGTTTGCTGCGCCTTGTGTATTACAGCTCGCTGCCACAACTTTTCTTTATGGTCGGTTTCTTGGCGTTGGCTGGCAGGGCGGAAACCCTCAATCGCGCGATGATGGCCGGCAGTCTGAGCCTGCTGCTGACCACGTTGATCTGGTGGGTTGCGCCCAGCGTCGGCCCGTCAGTGTTTTTTGATCTGCCTGATGGGCTCGAGGATAAAATCCGCCTCGTGACTGGCAGCACCTATGCCGATATTTTACGCAGCCTGTCCAATCACGGGCTTGAGGTGATTACTCCGTCTGACATCGTAGGGACGATTGCCTTTCCGTCGTATCATACGGTCATGGCGCTCATTGTCGTCTGGTATCTGCGACGGACAATCCTGTTCGTACCTGCACTGGTCATCAATATGGCGATGGTCCCGGCGATCTTGTCACATGGCGGTCACCACCTGACCGATTTTGCAGGCGGTATAGCGATCTTTGCATTCTCTGCGTGGCTTTCGGCTCGGCCGGTTTTGCAACAGCCGAGCCGCTAATCACGTACCAAATGTCAGATTTCACCAGTCAGCCCGGCAGCCTCAATCCCGGCTAACGCGACCTGCGCGTCGTTGTCTGATGTGTCCCCTGTTACACCGACCGCGCCGATCACTGCGCCTTTGCGGTCGCGCAGCAGGACACCGCCGGGTACCGGGATGACCTGTCCGCCGTAAACCCCATTCACCGCGGCCATAAAATAGGCCTGCCCTTCGGCCCGGGCCATCTGTGCCGTACCCGCCATGCCCAGCATCACGGCACCATATGCCTTGCCGTGGGCAATGGCGAAACGACCGGGTGCGGCGTCATCTTCGCGCTCGAACGCAATCACATGCCCCCCCGCATCCAGCACCACGACCGAAAGGGGTTTCAGCTCCATTTCGCGCCCCTTTTCCAGAGTGCGTCGAATGATCGTACGGGCTTTGCGCAGTGTAACCAGCATGAGGGTTTCCTTTATTTTAACTCGTGGCGGAACCGACCGGCACCACCACCGCAGAATGTCTTAACGGTGGCTGGCCTTCAGTTCCAGCCGACGGGAATGCAAAACCGGTTCGGTATAGCCAGACGGCTGTACCCGCCCCCGGAACACGAGGTCGCAAGCTGCCTGAAACGCGATCCCGTCGAAACCGGGTGCCATGGGTTGATACGCAGGGTCACCTTCGTTCTGGCGGTCCACCACGGCGGCCATCTTCTGCATCGCCGCCATCACCTGTTCCTGACTGATCAGATCGTGATGCAACCAGTTGGCCAGCGCCTGAGACGAAATCCGGCAGGTCGCGCGATCCTCCATCAGGCCGATATCGTTGATGTCCGGCACTTTCGAGCAGCCAACACCCTGATCGATCCAGCGTACCACGTAGCCTAAAATGCCCTGCGCGTTGTTTTCGATTTCGCGGGTAATTTCGTCAGCGCTGAGGTTGCGCCCTCCCAACAGCGGGATGGTCAGCAGGTCACCCAAGGTTCCGCGCGGACCACCGGCGGAAAGCTCGTCCTGCCGTGCCAGAACATCGACCGAATGATAGTGGGTCGCGTGCAGTGTCGCGGCGGTCGGCGACGGGACCCATGCGCAGGTCGCGCCCGATTGCGGGTGGCCAATCTTGGCGGCCAGCATGTCGCCCATCCGATCCGGCATGGCCCACATACCCTTGCCGATCTGCGCCTTGCCCTTGAGCCCGCAGGCCAGACCGATATCGACATTGCGGTCTTCATACGAAGCGATCCACGGCGTGTCCTTGATATCGCCTTTGGGCAGCATCGGACCCGCCTCCATCGAGGTATGAATCTCATCCCCCGTCCGGTCAAGGAAGCCTGTATTGATGAAGGCAACCCGAGATTTGGCGGCGCGGATACACGCCTTGAGGTTGGCCGATGTGCGGCGTTCCTCATCCATGATGCCCAGCTTCACGGTGTTGCGCGGCAGGCCGAGGATGTCTTCGACCATGTCAAATATCTCGACCGCAAAGGCCACCTCTTCCGGACCGTGCATCTTGGGTTTGACCACATAGACCGATCCTTTGACCGAATTCCCGCCTTCACGATTCAGGTCATGCATGGCAATCAGCGTGGTGCAGAGCGCATCCATCAGCCCCTCACCGATCTCGCACCCCTCGCCGTCCAGCACGGCCGGGTTTGTCATCAGGTGTCCCACATTGCGCACCAGCATCAGCGATCGGCCCTTGAGCGTAGATTGCGTGCCATCCGGGGTGGAAAACTCAAGGTCTCGCGCCAGCTTGCGGGTGAACGCCTTGCCGCCCTTGGTGACCTCTTCGGTCAGATCGCCTTTCATCAGGCCCAGCCAGTTGCCATAGGCCACGACCTTGTCGGCGGCGTCGACACAGGCAACCGAATCTTCGCAATCCATGATCGTGGACAGCGCCGACTCAAGCCACACATCCGATATCCCGGCGGGATCGGTCGCGCCGATTGCACTGTGGGCATCGATCCTTATCTGAATATGTAGGCCGTTGTTGCGGAGCAGCACGAATTCCGGCTTCTCGGTGGCGCCACCGTAGCCTGTGAATTGGCCGGGGTCAGCCAATGTTGGCATCAGCACACCATCCTGCACGCTCAGGGCGTTTACATCCGCCCAAGAGCCAAAAGCCAGCGGCACAGCCTGATCCAGAAACGCCTTGGCCCAGGCGATGACCCGCCCGCCGCGCTGCCTGTCATACGCCTTGCCCTGTGGCAGCTCGCCTAGTGCATCGGTTCCATAGAGCGCATCATAAAGGCTGCCCCAGCGCGCGTTGGCGGCGTTCAGGGCAAAGCGTGCATTGGTGATCGGCACGACCAGTTGCGGGCCGGGGATCAGGGCGATCTCGGGGTCGACATTGGCAGTCTCGATCTCGAAATCATCGCCTTCATCCACCAGATAGCCGATATCGCGCAGAAACGCCTGATACTCGTCTGCGTCAATCGGCAGGCCCCGCCGTGCCGCATGCCAGCCATCGATCCGGCCTTGGATATCGGCGCGCTTTTGCAGCAGCGCGCGGTTTTTTGGACCCAGTTCCTCTACGAGGCGTGCCAGACCCGACCAGAACTGATCTGCCGAAACATCGGTGCCTGGCAATGCCTGCTGCTCGATAAACTCAACCAGAACCGGATCGATCTTCAGCCCGCTTCGGATTTCATTGCTGCTCATTCTCCGAATCCCCCACGATTGTGTGCCATTGTATGCGCCCACCAATTAGGGTGTTCGTTTCCGATAGGCAACTTGAGTCATCGCGTCTGTCGTTCGCCCTCGCCGCGATCCGGGTCAACTCGGGCCATAATTAAAGGTGCTCTGGTTGCAGCGACCTGACGAAGACCATAACGTCGCGCCAGATTCTCATTCGACGAGGCCCCCGATGCGCGACGCCACCCCCACCACGATCTATCTGAAGGACTACACGCCGTTCGGCTATCTGGTGGACAGCGTGCACCTCACCTTCGATCTTGCCCCGCACGCGACGCGTGTCATCTCTCGCATCGCGTTTCGCCCGAACCCCGAGGCCTCCGACCGGACGTTCTTTCTGCATGGCGAAGACCTCAACCTGATACGCGCCGCAATCGATGGGTCCGAGGTCACCGCGGATGTCACCCCCGAAGGGCTGACCGCACCGGCCCCCGATGCGCCCTTCGTGTGGGAGGCCGAGGTCGAGATCGATCCAGGCAACAACACCGCGCTTGAAGGGTTGTACATGTCGAACGGCATGTATTGCACCCAGTGCGAGGCCGAGGGGTTCCGCAAGATCACCTATTACCCGGACCGTCCTGACGTGATGTCCACCTTCACCGTGCGCATCAACGGCGATCTTCCGGTGCTGCTGTCCAATGGCAATCCCGCTGGCAAGGGTGACGGCTGGGCTGAATGGGTCGACCCCTGGCCCAAACCCGCCTATCTGTTCGCGTTGGTCGCAGGAGAGTTGATCGCCCATCCCGGCCGGTTCACCACCAAATCCGGTCGTGATGTCGAACTAAACCTGTGGGTCCGTCCCGGAGACGAGGGCAAATGCGCCTTTGGCATGGAGGCGCTGAAGAAGTCCATGAAGTGGGACGAGGACGTCTATGGCCGCGAATACGATCTGGACGTGTTCAACATCGTGGCGGTCGATGACTTCAACATGGGCGCGATGGAGAACAAAGGGCTGAACATCTTCAACTCCTCCGCGGTGCTGGCCAGCCCCGAGACCTCGACCGACATGAATTTCGAGCGGATCGAGGCGATCATCGCGCATGAGTATTTTCACAACTGGACCGGCAACCGCATTACCTGCCGCGACTGGTTCCAGCTATGCCTGAAAGAGGGGCTGACCGTGTTCCGCGACGCGCAGTTCACCTCGGACATGCGCTCCGCCCCGGTGAAGCGCATCCACGACGCTATCGACCTGCGCGCGCGACAGTTCCCCGAGGACAACGGGCCGCTCTCGCACCCTGTACGGCCAGAGAGTTTTCAGGAAATCAACAACTTCTACACCTCGACAGTCTATGAGAAAGGCGCTGAGGTGATCGGGATGTTGAAGCGGCTGGTCGGGGATGAAGCTTATGCCAAAGCGCTGGACCTCTATTTCGACCGCCATGACGGTCAGGCTTGTACGATTGAGGACTGGCTGAAGGTTTTCGAGGACACCACAGGCCGCGACCTGAGCCAGTTCAAGCGCTGGTACAGCCAGTCCGGCACCCCGCGCATCTCGGTTGCGGAAGACTGGACGGATGGCACTTATACCCTGACTCTCAGCCAACGCACCGAACCGACACCGGGGCAGGAGGACAAGCAACCTCAGGTCATTCCTGTCGCCGTCGGCCTACTTGGCCCGAACGGGGACGAGGTATGCGCCACACAGGTGCTGGAACTGACTGAAGCCGAACAGAGCTTTACGTTTACGGGTCTGGCCGCAAAGCCGGTGCCCTCGATCCTGCGCGATTTCTCGGCACCCGTGATCCTTGAGCATGATCATACCAATGCCGAGCGTGCCTTCCTGCTGGCCCATGACACCGATCCGTTCAATCGATGGCAGGCCGGTCGTTCACTGGCCGAGGACACTCTGCTGCGCATGATCATGGATGAGGCGACGCCCGATGCCGACTATCTTGACGGATTGCTTGCTGTCCTGCGCGATGGCACGCTGGACCCGGCCTATCGTGCGCTGATGCTCGGCCTGCCGACGCAATCGGAACTGGCTGCAGCGCTTCATGACAAAGGCATCACTCCCGATCCGATGGCGATCTGGGCGGCGGTAGAGACCCTGCGCCAAGCCACGGCGCAGCACGTTCAGGATCTGTTGCCTCGGCTGCACAGCGAAACGCTTGTGGATAAGGCGTACAAACCGGATGCAGAACAATCGGGCAAACGTGCCTTGGGCGGAGCGGCGCTGGCGCTGACTTCACGGCTGGATGGCGGAGTCAAGGCCGCCGGCGAATACGCCCGCGCCGACAACATGACTCTGCAATTAACGGCCCTGTCCTGCCTGTTGCGTGCAGGCAAGGGCCAAAGCGAATTGGCGGCGTTTTATGACCAATGGCAGCATGACCGGCTGGTCATGGACAAGTGGTTTGGCCTTCAGGTCGCGATGGCCGCGCCTGAGGTGACGGTTGAAACAGCACGCGCCTTGACCGAACACGCGGATTTCAATTGGAAAAACCCGAACCGCTTCCGCGCGCTCATGGGCTCGCTGTCAGGCAATCACGCCGGGTTCCACCGCCCCGACGGCGCGGGCTATGCGCTGCTGGCGGACTGGCTGATCCGGCTGGACCCGGTCAACCCGCAGACCACAGCGCGGATGTGCAGCGCCTTCCAAACATGGAAGCGCTATGACAGCAACCGACAGGACCTGATGCGCGCGCATCTGACCCGCATCGCGGAAACTCCAAACCTGTCGCGGGACACGACCGAGATGGTCTCGCGCATCCTTGGCGCATGACCTCGTTCAGCTTTACGCGGCAGAACCGCAGCCCGCGTGCGGTCCTCATCCTGATCGGTGTCTATGCGTCACTGATCGGGCTGATGATCGTCTTTGACGCGGTCTGGTGGCTGATGGGATTGCTGGCGCTGACCACCCTCCCTGCCCTGTGGGATATCGTGAAAGACACCAGCGCCGGGATGGAGCTGACCCATGACACTTTGCGTTGGCACACCGGTCAACGGCACGGTGAACTCAGCCTGTCCGAGGTTGATCGGTTCCGCTTCGACACACGCTGGGACCTCTCGGTGCGGGTCTCGGCGGTTCTGAAATCCGACAAGCGGCTGCGTCTGCCCGATGAGTCGCTGCCGCCGCACCGACAGTTCGAAGAGGTATTGAAAGAGGCCGGATTCGCTGTTGAACGCCACCATTTTACGGTTTTTTGAAACGATTCATGGCTTTGATGCCCCATTGACCCCGGAATCGCTTGACCCAAAACACGCGCCCTTGAAATCAACATAATTTTTGGCGAAACTGAATGAGTTACGAGTTTGTTCCAGTTCGAGTTTTGCCATGTTTTGGTCTTTGAAGGCAGTTACCGCCCGTATTTTTGGTTCTTCTGATCCCACCACAACGCCCTTGCCTGCGTCGGTCGCCGATGCCACGGCATGGCTTGTCGCATCGGGACAATTGAACATTCCCATCGCCGAAACGGATGCGAATGATGAGATCGGGCATCAGGTAATCGAACGTGGCCGCTATCTTGCGCGGCAAGATATGTGGACCGAACTGTCCCAAGAAATGCGCGCCGCAGATGAAGAGCGTAAAACCACGCCTTGCGGGCAGCCAATCACGGATCTGCTAGCGTTTGGAGCCCGCTCGGATGTGGTGTTGGCGGCGGAACATGCATTGTCAGACGGCAAAGCTCTGTCCGACTATGATCTTCTGGGGGGGATTTCCGAACTGGAAGGTGAGATACAGAACCATCCCGACGATCCGATGATCGCTCTTGTGGTGGCTTTGGCACATATTGATCTGGCCTGGGCTTGGCGCGGAACATCGCACCTTGATGCGCTGCCACCGTTGCATCAATCCCGCTGCGCGGCACATTTCGACCGCGCCGCCGCTCTGCTGCCAGTATGTCGTGCGGCGATGCCAGATAGCCTGGC
Source organism: Alphaproteobacteria bacterium (assembly GCA_030426685.1). Taxonomy (GTDB): domain Bacteria; phylum Pseudomonadota; class Alphaproteobacteria; order Rhodobacterales; family Rhodobacteraceae; genus Ruegeria. Next base: position 5,182 of record JAUHYC010000017.1, on the reverse strand, counting down.
GATTGTCGCTGCTGATTGCGCTTTGCTGTCGGGGCACATCAGCCCCCGAACCCGCGTGGCCGACAAGTACGAAGCATTGATCTCGCTCGATCCGCAGAACCACCGTCACATGCGCGCGATGGGGACCCACCTGTTGCCGCGCCGTTTTGGCAGCTATGAACAACTGGAGGTTCAAGCCCTTCGCAATGCAGCACGCACTCAGAAAACATGGGGTGCGGGCGGTTATACATGGGTCCAGTTCGATGCCATCGCCCTGGACGACGAGGCCTGCGCCCGGGTGGATGTCGAGTATTTTCTGGAAGGCCTGCGAGATATTGTTGCGCGTCGTCCTGATCAGCAGACCGTCAACCTGCTGGCGGCATATTGCTCCATCACCTTGCAGAAGCGCATGGGCCAGAACCCACGGGCCGATACCGCACGCAAGCAGATTTGCGAGGCCGCGCACTGGCTGATCCGCGATCACCTGACCGAACTGCACCCGCTGATCTGGGCGCATGCGGCGGATGGGTTCAACAACAGTGTGCGCATCAACTCCGCCGAGCGGTTCGCGGCGCGTGGGTATCGGGATGCGCTGCGGGCAATTGCAAACCTGTTTCGCGACGAGTTGCGCAGCGGCAAGAGCGTGACGTTCACACCCAAGGGCCTGCAATTCTCGGGCAACTAAACCGCCTTTGCCCCTTGCCCCTTTGGCGCGCCGGGCCTAATACGCAGGCTTAGACTTCTGCGGATATGAGGCGCGCCATGCTCGACCTGACATACGAAATGCCCAAACCCAAAACCATTGCCGGGGCCAAGCACGATTGGGAACTGGTGATCGGGATGGAGGTGCACGCTCAGGTCTCATCCAATTCCAAATTGTTTTCGGGTGCATCGACACAATTCGGGGCCGAACCGAACTCGAACGTGGCGTTTGTTGATGCGGCGATGCCGGGGATGCTGCCGGTGATCAACGAGTTCTGTGTGGAACAGGCGGTGCGTACAGGGCTGGGCCTGAAGGCCGATATCAACCTGAAATCTGCGTTCGACCGAAAGAACTACTTCTATCCAGATTTGCCACAGGGCTACCAGATTTCCCAGCTTTATCAGCCTATTGTGGGTGAAGGCGAGGTTCTGGTGGAGATGGGCGACGGCACCGCACGTAAGGTGCGGATCGAACGCATCCACATGGAGCAGGACGCGGGCAAATCGATCCACGACATGGACCCGCATATGTCCTTTGTTGACCTTAACCGGACGGGTGTTTGCCTGATGGAGATCGTCAGCCGCCCCGACATTCGCGGACCGGAAGAGGCCGCGGCGTATATCGCCAAGCTGCGCCAGATCATGCGCTACTTGGGCACCTGCGACGGCAATATGCAGAACGGCAACCTGCGGGCGGACGTGAACGTCTCGATCTGTTTGCCGGGGGCGTATGAGAAGTATCAGGAAACACAGGACTTTTCGCATCTGGGCACACGCTGCGAGATCAAGAACATGAACTCGATGCGCTTCATCCAGCAAGCGATCGAGGTCGAAGCACGTCGTCAGATCGCCATCGTTGAAGGTGGCGGCACCATCGATCAAGAAACGCGCCTGTATGACCCGGACAAGGGTGAGACACGCTCGATGCGGTCCAAGGAAGAAGCGCATGACTATCGCTATTTCCCCGACCCCGATCTGCTGCCGCTGGAGATCGAGCAGGCATGGGTCGATGACATTGCGGCCAAGCTGCCGGAGCTGCCGGACGACAAAAAGGCGCGGTTTATCAGTGAGTTCGGGCTTACCGACTATGACGCATCGGTGCTGACCGCCGAGGTGGAATCGGCTGCGTATTTCGAGGAAGTCGCCAAGGGTCGCAGCGGCAAGCTGGCTGCAAACTGGGTCATCAACGAGCTGTTTGGTCGCCTGAAAAAAGAAGACCACGACATCACCGAGTCTCCGGTCTCTCCTGCTCAGTTGGCGGGTATCATTGATCTGATTTCGTCGGATGCCATCTCGGGCAAAATCGCCAAGGACCTGTTCGAGATCGTCTATACCGAAGGTGGCGACCCGGCGCAGATCGTCGAAGAACGCGGCATGAAACAGGTCACCGATACCGGTGCGATTGAGGCCGCTTTGGATGAGATCATCGCCGCCAATCCGGCGCAGGTCGAAAAGGCCAAGGTGAACCCGAAACTGGCGGGCTGGTTCGTTGGTCAGGTGATGAAGGCGACCGGCGGCAAGGCCAACCCGAAGGCCGTTAACGAATTGGTCAGCAAAAAGCTGGGTTCGTAAGTCTTCCGAGTTGTACAACCCCCGAACGGGGGTTTGTCCGACTTGTACATAACAAAACCTTAATTTCGGGCGCCTGAATCGGGGCAAGTCACCGGCTTGACTCCCCGCCCGATTGCGCATTCTCATCCCCGCAAGTCAGAGAGGTGGGCAGTCATGAAAAATCGTTTCGATCAGGAACTGGAAACCCGGCTGGTGCGCTATGCCGCCATCGACAGTCAGAGCGTTGAGACCTCGCCCTCGACCCCCAGCAGCGCGATCCAGATGGATATGCTGAACCTGCTGCAGCAGGAACTGACCGAGATCGGTGCTCAGGATGTGAAGATGACCGGCGACAGCGTTGTCGTAGCAACAATTCCCGGCACGGCTGAGGGGCCGACCATCGGGTTTCTGGCGCATGTCGACACCGCCCCTCAGTTCAACGCCACCGGGGTCAAGCCGCGGGTGATCAAAGGGTATAATGGCGGTGACATTACGTTCCCCGATGATCCCGATCTGGTGCTGTCGCCTGAAGAGCATCCCTATCTGGCCCAAAAGATCGGGCATGATCTGATCACCGCGTCGGGCACCACCCTGTTGGGGGCCGATGACAAGGCCGGCGTCTCGATCCTGATGACGCTGGCGCGGCATCTGCTGGAAAACAAGGACGTGGCGCATGGCCCGATTCGCATTGCCTTTACGCCGGATGAAGAGATCGGACGCGGTGTTACCGAACAGTTGCCCAAGGATCTGGATGCGGATTTTGCCTATACCCTGGACGGGCAGGAACTGGGTGAGATCGAATACGAAAGCTTTTCGGCTGATCGCGCGGTGATCAAGATAACCGGGGTGTCGATCCACCCCGGTCTGGCTAAGGACAAGATGGTCAATGCTACGCATCTGGCGGCGAAGATCGTGCAGACGCTGCCGCAGGCGACGATGACCCCCGAGGTCACCGACGGGCGCGAGGGGTTCATCCATGTGACAGACATGAATGGCGGCTCGTCGGAGATGGAGATCAAGCTGATCCTGCGCGATTTCGAGATGGAGGGTCTTGAGGCACAGCGCGACATCGTGCGTCAGGTCTGTGCCGCCGTGCAGGCGACTGAGCCACGTGCGACCATCACCTGTGATATTGGCCACCAGTACCGCAACATGCGTTATTGGCTGGAAAAAGACATGACCCCGGTCGATCTGGCGCACGAAGCCTGCCGGGAACAGGGGATCGAGCCGGTTTCCGTCCCGATCCGGGGCGGCACCGATGGCTCTCGGCTGACCGAGTTTGGCACGCCCTGCCCCAACATCTTCACCGGCATGCAGTGCATCCACGGCCCGCTGGAGTGGATCTCGGTGCAGGATATGGCGGTCGCGACGGAACTGTGCTTGTCGCTGGTCGGCAAGGCGGTGCGTGCCTAGATCATTTGATTTGAACTGAAATGCGCTGCAGCCCCTTCGGTCGAGCGCGCAACTCAGTACATTCTCGCCGGACAAAATGCAAAACGTCTTAAAGCAACAGTCCGGGCCGAATTTCGCCCATACTTGATCTTGGCTTTCACCCGCCGGTCAAAATGTTAATTTGCCCGGGTCAGGCTAACAGGACCAGTTGATGCAGCGCTACGAATACAAAGTTGTCCCCGCTCCGCAAAAGGGTACCAAGGCAAAAGGCGTGAAAACGCCCGAGGGCCGGTTTGCCATCTCGGTTGAGCAGTTGCTGAATCAGATGGGACAGGAGGGCTGGGAATACCAGCGCGCCGAATTGCTGCCGAGTGAAGAGCGTTCAGGGCTGACCGGGTCGACCACGAACTGGCGCAATGTGCTGATATTCCGGCGCGCGGTTGTGGAGGAAACGGCCGAGGTTGCACCGCCGCAGGCTGAGGCCACACCCGAAGAGGACATCGCGCCGACGCCGCGCCCGGTTCCCGGCCCCGATACGGTGCTGACCACCCCGCCTGCAGCCCCTGCCCCGATCTCAGAGCCGCGACAGGACCCGCCGCTGACGCTGAAGGCGTCTGAGGACGGTGTTGATGCGGATGAGGGCAAGACCTGAAACCGGGTGCCGCGCCTTTGGCAGCGGATCAGGAGTGTTCCTCGGCCGCAGTTGCGGCCAGCGCCCGGTTATAAGCCTTGAGCGCATCGATGTGATAGAGCGCCCCGACCGGGTTTTCGCAACCCTCCTGATCGAGGATCACCACCGGAATGCAGGGAATCTCGTCACGATCGAAATAGGGCATTGCGGCCTCGAGCGTGGCGCTGGCCTTGACGCAGAGGCCCTGTTCGATCAGCGCCAGCGCCTCTTCTTTGGTGATCGAGCGTGCATCCCCCAGCGGACGCATCACCGACCCGGCGCGCAGCATCGCCAGCAAGTAGGCCTGTGGTCCGGCGGCCAGATGCACGTTGCGGCGTTCGAGTTGCGTCAGGAAGAACGACCGGTCCACCAGACGCGAGGCGATCACGGTGGACATCGAGACCGAGACCATAACGGCAAGGCCGATCTGCCAGTCTCCGGTCAGCTCAAACACGATCAGCGTGGTCGAAATCGGCGCGCCCAGCACCGCCGCCGCCACCGCGCCCATCCCGGCAAAGGCATAGAGCGTATGGGTGCCCGACACATCCGGTAGCAGACCGGTGGCAATCAGGCCAAAGGCCAGCCCGGTCAGCGCACCGATCATCAGCGAGGGGGAGAACACGCCACCCCCCATGCGCCCGCCCATGGTGATCGCAAGTGCCACGGTTTTGACCACGGCGAACAGGATTGCGGTGGTCAGCACGAGGTCTCCGGACAGGGCGCGGATCGTGGTCTCATATCCCACGCCGATGATATGCGGGAACCACACCGCCAGAAGGCCCAGCATGGCCCCCGAGACACCGGGGCGCAGCCAGCCCGGCAGGGACAGGCGGTTCTGGATATGGGTGCCGATATCCTCGGCAAAGAAGATCGAGCGCATCAGCAGCA
>JAUHYC010000074.1 GCA_030426685.1 Alphaproteobacteria bacterium | reverse complement strand
GGATCACATCCTTCGGATATTGCGCGCCTTTGAAGGAAATCATGAACTGACTTTCGACCGATTTTACCGAAAGTCATTCACCCGCAGCATCTGACCTCGTCAACAGCAAAAAGTTTGCAACAGATCCACGCAAAGGCTCCGCTAAGCAGGCCTTGACCGCAACCTAATCACAAGAAAGAAACAGGAACGGATTCTACATCCAAACGGCCCGGATCAAGGGGCTAGGTCAGCGGGCGTGGTGCCCGTGTTTTTCTCTACGAACTTAGTTTATTCGACGGTGGAAATTCAAGTGTACAAGACGCTGTATGTGGGTCTGGATATCCACAAGGACACGATTGCTGTAGCGGTAGCGGAAGAGGAGCGCGGTGGCGAAGTCAGATTTTAAGGCACTGTTGTAAATTCGGCGGATGCTGTTCGGAGACTTACGAAGGCGGACAAGCAGCTATGCTGAACCCAGTGACACACGCGGTGAAGTAATTTATGTTGTTTTGAGGTAAAGTGTGGTATTTCTTGACACGAAACAACACACTATGCTCAAATGCTCCAAAGTTTAGTATGACATGAACCGACAGGACTACTTCAATGCAGCACTTGAAGCAGAGTAGCTTTAGCAATAACGCGCCGGTCTGTAGCTCAGAGCACACACGGCCACTTCATGACGCTAGTGTAGGTTTGTATGTCACTCCCCGATTTCCAATTGAAGAGTATGCGCTGTTTGCATCTGCGATTCTCGATACAGATAAGAGCAGCGGAAATAGTGTAAATCTGGAGGTGCTTTCGAGAAATGGCGGCTTTGTGCAAGGGAGTTGTAGCGCAGGAGTGCAGACTGGAGCGTTGTCCGATTATCTGAATTGTCTGGATTTTCTAGTCGTTTTTGGCGAACGCAACAGTGATTTTGGCAAAGATCATCGATTTCGGACTGCCCTGCATCACTTGCGACGAAGAGGTTGTAAGATTGCAGCGATTGGAGACGCCGCCATGGCGCTTTCAGAAGCCCATTTACTGGAAAGTAAATACTGTGCGGTGCACTGGCAAAACCGCGAACAATTTAACGGTTTGATGAGCACTTTAGATTTATCGGACAAAGTTTGCTTGATAGACGATGGCGATTGGTCCTCTTGCGGAAAAACCGGCGCGCTTGATTTAGCGATTCATGTCTTAGCAAAGTTGCACGGTAAGCGAGTTGCGACTCGCACTGCACAAGCGTTCATTCACAGTCGGTTGAGTGATGCAGATAGCACCCAAGATGGTGAGGTGTTACATGCTGCGCTTTTCGCATCGGAACTGGTCAATGCGGCAATTAGGTTGTTTCAAAAGAACTTAGAAAGCAAGCTAACAATTTCCGAAGTGTGCCGCGTTCTGGCGTCCTCTCCTCGACGACTCGAACGAAACTTCGAACGATATTGCGGGACAACCCCTCGTAGCTACTATCGGAAGATGAGGCTCGACCATGCTCGTAAGCTAGTACTAAGAACGAACATGACCTTGACCGAAATTGCAATAGCATCTGGTTTCTCGCCAGGGTCGAGTTTTTCCTCGGCTTTCCTGAAAGCATACGGTATCACTGCATCCGACCTGCGCAAGTCACTTAATGATTGAACAAGAAGCCGGTGCGATCTCTAAGGTGGAGGCCAAGCGCGTCTTCAAAGTCCTTCGTATCGAGATAGAGGGGCTTTGCAAAACGCAATGATACAGAATTGTTTATCTGTCTAAGGTTTTTCTGGTGCAGCGTCGATCAGCAAGTTTAGGATTTGAGTCATTTCTTCTGGAGTATTAGCGATATAGTCCGCTCCGACACTTCGCAAAAGATCGGGTTCTTGCCAACCCCACGCCACACCAATAGATGGAATTCCAACTTGTTTTGCTGCGGAAATGTCGCTTGTTCCATCACCCACCGTGCAAAAGATCGGTGAGTGCGATTGGGCTTGTAACAATGAGAGCTTTGTCACCTTGTCGCCCGGCAAATCCCTCGATACCACCTTATAGATAAATTCGTCGCATTGATCGTATTGCAGGAATTGCTTGATCGTGCGGCCTGGAGATGCTGACAGTATGTATACGAGTCCTTTTGTCGCCGCTTGTGACAAAACGCAACGCATTCCAGAAAAAATCGGAGCGATCCTATTGCTATTTTCTAGGAAATCGCATGCATCTTTCCCAAACTTTTTTGAATCAAGATCCAGGTTTGCGGCCAATGCTTCAAAGTTAACATGTTCAAGGTCAGCAAAAGGATTTGCGGGCATCTGAATGACGTAATCCTGTTGTCTGGCTGCCCGAATACAGGCTTCTGTACATAGGTCGAGTGAGTTGGCGATTACACCGTCAAAATCAAAAACAAACAACATAGGCTCCAATGCTGAGCTACAGGGTGACTTAAATCGGCGTGAATTTCTAGGTGAGATCCTGAAGACGAGTTGTTCACTGGATGTGGCTTTCAAGTGATCAACAAGTGACAGTCCCAGAAGCGGTTATTTCTTCATTCCGCTAGCACCAGATCTATCTCATTCAGGGACAGGAACTCCATGATCTCATTTGAGGGTTGCTGATCAGTAACGAAGACGTTGATGTCTCTACTATCCACCAGCGAAACGGGGGCTCGTTTGTCCAACTTTTCACCGTCTGCGACCACAACAGGTATTTGAGAATGATCCATGGCGAGTCGGGCAAGATTGGCCTCCTGCAAATCGTGCAACATAAAGCCAAACTCTGCATTGACGGCGCCAACTGAAAGTATTGCAAACCTTACATTCAATCGTTTGATGAGATCTTGCGCTTCAGTTCCGAATGCGCCACCGTCGTGAGGCCGCAACTCACCACCCGCCATGAACACCTTATTGTTGTTCTGGGATGCCAGTGTATGTGCCACAAAAACCGAATTAGTAACAACAAACAGATTGTGATGATGTTTCAAGGCTGAAGCTACGTATGCGGTGGTGGAGCCGATATCAAGAAACAACGAATCCCCTTCGCTAATCATATTGGCGACAGCTTTGCCTAACCTTTCTTTTGCGTCGACTTCCTTGTTCAGGCGCGTTGAAAGCGCTGGCTCCAAAATGTCTTCAAGAATGTGCACTCCACCGTGAACTTTTCGTACGATTTCGCGCTTTTCCATATTGCGAACATTGCGCCGGATCGTCTCCAGGGAAACTCCAAGTTGCTTCGCGAGAAAGCTGACTCGACATGACCCTCCGGCACTCAGAATCTCTCGTAGGATTTCGTCTTCGCGTTGATTTGTCGTGTTGAGGTTCATGGGGTCGCACCTGCCGGCTTATTGAGTGACAGCCAATGTAACAGAATTCACCCGGAAGACAACATTACTCCAATTTGTTCGTGAGAACGTACATCTTTATAAGCTAAAACGAGGTTAAATGTGGTTTCTCTTGACACAAAACAACACAGTATGCTCATCTATCCGAAAATAAGGAATCACAAACCTCGACAGGGAGAAGGCAATATGAACAGCAAACAGAAATTCTTGGCGCTGACTTTCGCAACCTTGGGGGCTGCGTCCTCGGTACTGGCTGCGGAATCGTCCGATCCGATCAAGCTGACGTTGCACGACTGGTCGGGTCAGCTGATCAATACCAAGATCATGGGTTCGGTCCTGCAAGAGGCCGGATACAACGTCGAATATGTTCAGGCTGACTATATCGCGCAGTTCGCGGGCCTGAAAACCGGTGACCTGCATCTGGCGATGGAGATCTGGGAGACCACAGGCCGAGAGGCGTTGGATGAGGCGACGGCCTCGGGTAATGTGGTCAATGTCGGTGAAACCGGCCTTATGGCGATCGAGGAATGGTGGTACCCGTCGTACATGAAGGAGCGTTGCCCAGGCCTCCCCAATTGGGAAGCCCTGAAAGACTGCGCTGAGGAATTTGCCACCGCCGAAACATCACCCAACGGTCGCTATGTGGGCGGCCCAGTGACCTGGGGCGGCTTTGATGAAGAACGTGTCGAAGCGCTGGAGCTGGAATTCGAAGTCGTGCATGCTGGCACCGACGCGGCTTTGTTCGCCGAGCTGGAATCGGCCTATCAGCGGGAGGACCCGATCATGCTGTGGGTCTATGTTCCGCATTGGGCACCGGCAAAATATGACGGCGAGTTCGTGGAATTCCCACCTTATTCGGCGGAATGCTACAGCGACCCATCCGTTGGTGTGAACCCCAGCCTGGCCTATGATTGCGGCAAGCCACGCGGCCCGATCTGGAAAGCCGCCTGGTCCGGTCTGCAAGACAAATGGCCGGGCGCGTATGACATCATCGAAGCTTACAATATCAACAACGATGAAATGAGCGCCATGGTTGGTCAGGCCGATCTGGATGGCGTTGAAATCGACACTGTTGTTGCGGATTGGATGGAAGCCAACAAAGACCGCTGGTCCGGCTGGATCTCCAAGTAATCTGCAGATGGCCGGGGCGGTTAACCGCTCTCTCCCCCCGCTCCGGCCCTTCAATCGCCTGACCCGGACACTCCCAATGACACCCAAAACAAAACTGTCGTGCCGTAATGTATGGAAACTTTACGGCCAGAATGCTGACGCGCTACTGCAGCAGAACTCCAATCCATCTGGTGACGACATCCGCTCGGCCGGCGTCATCGGTGCGGTGCGTAACGCCAATATCGACATCGCCGAAGGTGAGATTTTCATCATCATGGGACTATCGGGTTCTGGCAAGTCCACATTGGTTCGCTGCTTGTCACGCTTAATCGAACCAACGGGTGGCGAGGTTTTGTTTGACGGCATCGACCTGCTGAGTGCCAACGAAAAAGAACTGATCGAGATACGTCGCCACAAGATGGGCATGGTGTTCCAACATTTTGCGTTGCTGCCGCATCTGACCGTGTTGCAGAACGTCATGTTCCCTTTGACCATTCAGGCCACCCCGAAGGACGAGGCCACCGCCAAGGCGCGCGAGGTTGTGGAACTTGTTGGCCTTAAAGGGCGCGAGGATTACTACCCCCGCGAACTCTCCGGCGGTCAGCAACAGCGAGTCGGTATCGCACGGTCGCTGGTGACCGAGCCAGACCTGTGGTTTCTTGACGAACCGTTCTCGGCGCTGGACCCGCTGATCCGGCGCGAGATGCAGGACGAATTCCTGCGCCTGCAGGAGCGGCTGCACAAGACCATCGTTTTCATCACCCATGATTTCGAAGAGGCCGTGCGTCTGGCCGACCGGATCGCCATCATGAAAGATGGTGAGGTGATCCAGATTGCCACGCCGGAAGAGCTGGTGATGAACCCTGCAACCGACTACGTGGCCGAGTTCACCCGCCATATCCCGCGCTCGAAAGTGCTGACCGTTGGTGGCGTTATGAATACCGGAGGCACCGGCGAAGGCGAGCCCATCGCGCAATCCGCCCGCGTCTCAGATGTGGCCGAGCGGATCATTGCCTCGGATGCGCCCCTGCCGGTTGTGGATGAAAACGGCCAGAGCGTCGGCGCGATTGACCGCAAGGCCGTGGCCCATGTTCTGTTTGGCGAAGGGGATGCGGAATGACGCGTCTGAGCCGCAGCCAGTTCGCCATTCTGGCGCTTGTGCTGGTCACAATCGTTCTGGGCTATTTTGGCCGCGATCTGGGCAAGGCGCTGGATGCGCGCTGGCTGACCAAGTTTCCTTCCGCTTGGGTGATCCCGTTCAAAACCTACATCTCCTTGGCGATGACGTGGCTGATCGAGGATGCCGCGATTGGCCCGGTCGCGTTCACCGATGTGACCCGGACCATCGCCTGGCTGATCGAACAACCCTATGACTTTGTTCTGGCGCTTTTGGCGGACGGCTTCGTCAAAGGGCAAGGCAACAACGCGCAGGTCATCCTGCCGGCGATCAGCTGGATTGTGGTGACCACCGCCGTGATTGCGCTGGGTCAGTATTGCCGCGACTGGGCACTGGCTGCGCTGGTGGGGGGCTGTTTCATCTATCTGGCCGTCTTTGGCCAATGGGACAGCGCGATGGTCACGCTGGCCTCGGTCCTGATTGCCGTGCCGATTGGTGCGGGCGGCGGGCTGTTGCTGGGTGTTCTGGCCTATCGGCATCCCACTTTTGAAAAGGTGATCTCGCCGGTTCTGGACCTGATGCAGACGATCCCGATCTTTGCCTATCTGGTGCCGATCCTGTTCATGTTCGGCTTTGGCCCGATCTCGGCGCTGGTTGCAACGATCATCTATGCCACCCCGCCGATGGTGCGAATCACCACGCTGGCGCTGAAGGCGGTGGATTCGGAAATTCAGGATTTCGGCCGCATGGCGGGCACAACGCAGCGGCAACTGATGTGGCGCGTTCTGGTACCCTCGGCCAGCCACAGCCTGATGGTGGGCGTCAATCAGGTGATCATGCTGACCCTGAACATGGTGATTATCGCCTCGATGATCGGCGCCGGCGGGCTGGGTTTTGACGTCCTTGCCGCGCTGCGCCGTCTGGATATTGGCGCCGGGTTCGAAGCCGGTATCGCCATCGTTGTCCTTGCCATCGCCGTCGACAGGCTGAGCCAGGCCTTTGCCGAGCGGATGGGGCAGGTGCATCATGAGGTGCCCGGAAGCTGGGTCGCCCGCCATCGTCGGACGGTTCTGGTGCTGATCCTGCTGGTCGTGACCTGGGTGTTGGGTCAGTTTTCCCCGCTACTGCTGGAATATCCCGAAAGCCAGACTATCACCACTGGTGCCTTCTGGGACAACACCGTCAAATATCTGAACGTCAACTATTTCGACTTCTTCGAAGCGATCAAGGTCTTCTTCCTGACCTGGTTCATGATCCCGATCAAGACCGTGCTGTTGGGCATTCCGTGGCCCTGGGCCATCGCGATGCTGACCCTGCTGGGCTGGCACGCAGGTGGCTGGAGGCTGGCGATGTTGTGCGGCGGTATGGCCTCGTTGATCCTGGTGTCGGGCCTGTGGTCCAAGGCGATTGTCACGGTCTATCTGTGCGGCGCGTCGGTGATCTTGGCCACCCTGATCGGTGTTCCGCTGGGTGTGCTGGCGGCTTTGAACAAGCGCGCCGGAACCGCCATTAACCTGCTGATCGACACGCTTCAAACCTTGCCCAGCTTTGTCTATCTGATCCCGGTTGTGATGCTGTTCCGCGTGGGTGACTTCACCGCCCTGATCGCCATCGTCCTGTATGCGTTGGCCCCGGCGGTGCGCTATGCGGCACATGGGGTGCGGTCGGTCAGCGAGGAACTGATTGAGGCCGGGCTGGTCTCGGGCTGCACCCGCACACAACTGTTGCGCCATATCCGCCTGCCGATGGCCCTGCCTGAAATTCTGCTGGGCATCAACCAGACCATCATGCTGGCGCTGTCGATGCTGGTGATCACCGCGCTGGTCGGCACCCGCGATTTGGGACAGGAGGTCTATATCGCGCTGACCAAGGCGGATACGGGCCGCGGCCTTGTAGCTGGTCTGTCCATCGCCTTTATCGCCATCATCGCCGACCGGCTGATCAATGCCGGTGCGCGTCAGGCCCGCATTCGCTTTGGACTGGAGAGCTGACATGACCCAATCCGATCTACTGGCCCGCATTCAGGACCTGCCCATCTGGGATGGTGCAATCTCGGCACAGCCTTTGACCGGTGGCATCACCAATGTGAACTACAAGGTGACGGACGCCAAAGGCTCTTATGTGGTGCGCGTCGGCGATGACATCCCGTTGCATCAGGTAATGCGGTTCAACGAACTGGCCGCCAGCAAGGCCGCCCACGCTGCGGGCCTGTCCCCGGCGGTGGTCCATGCTGCGGGCGACCTTACGGTGCTGGAGTTTATCGAAAGCCGGACGCTCAGCGAAGAGAATGTGCGCAACCCCGAAATGCTGCCGCGCGTTCTGCAACTGGTGAAAGACTGCCATATTGAGATACCCAAACACCTGCGCGGCCCGTCGCTGGTGTTCTGGGTGTTCCACGTCATCCGCGACTATGCCGCCACGCTCACGGAACGGGGCAGTGCGCATGCGGCGCTGATCCCTGATCTTGTCGCCGCAGGGGCCGAGCTGGAACGCGAGGCCGGGCCTTATGACATGGTCTTTGGCCATAACGATCTGCTCTGCGGTAACTTTCTGGATGATGGCGACCGGCTCTGGCTGATCGATTTCGACTATGCGGGTTTCAATTCCCCGCTGTTTGATCTGGGCGGGCTGGCTTCGAACAACGGCCTGTCACCTCAGCAGGAAGACTGGGTGCTGGAAACCTATTTCGAAACCCCCGTCACCGACGATCTACGCCACCGCTATACGGCAATGAAATGCGCCTCGCTCCTGCGCGAAACGATGTGGAGCATGGTGTCCGAGATCACCTCGGAGATCGACTTTGATTATGCGGCCTACTCGGCCGAGAACCTCGCGCGGTTCCGCGCGGCCCTGACAGACTTTGATAACACCTGAGGACAGATATGACCGACCTTCCCAAAACAGCCAAAGCCGTCATTATCGGAGGCGGCATCATCGGGTGCTCGACCGCCTATCACCTGGCCAAGCTGGGCTGGACCGATACGGTGCTGCTGGAACGCAAAAAGTTGACTTCGGGCACGACGTTCCATGCGGCGGGTCTTGTGGGCCAGTTGCGCTCGAACGCAAATATTACACAGTTGCTGGGCTATTCGGTCGATCTGTACAACAAGATCGAAGAAGAAACCGGGCTTGGCACCGGCTGGAAGATGAATGGCGGTCTGCGTCTGGCCTGTAACGAGGAACGCTGGACCGAAGTGAAACGGCAGGCCACCACCGCGCATTCCTTTGGCCTTGACATGCAGTTGCTGACTCCGTCCGAAGCGCAGGAGCTGTGGCCGCTGATGGATGTCTCCGACGTGGTCGGTGCCGCTTATCTGCCCACCGATGGTCAGGCGAACCCGTCGGACATCACGCAGGCGCTGGCCAAGGGCGCGCGCATGGCAGGGGCGAAGATTTTCGAAGACACCAAGGTCACCGACATCGAGATCGAAGACGGCAAGATACGTGCCGTAATCACGGAACATGGCCGGATCGAATGCGAAAAGGTGATCTGCTGTGCAGGCCAGTGGACACGCACCTTCGCGGGCCGGTTCGGCGTCAACGTGCCGCTGGTTCCGATGGAACACCAGTACATGGTGACAGAACCGTTCGATGTGCCGTCTAACCTGCCCACTCTGCGCGACCCTGATCGCCTGACCTACTATAAAGAAGAAGTCGGCGGTCTGGTCATGGGCGGGTATGAGCCCAACCCGATCCCCTGGGCCACAAAAGGTATTCCGCAGGGCTTCCACTATACCCTGTTGGACAGCAATTTCGACCATTTCGAGCAGTTGATGGAGCTGGCGCTGGGGCGGGTTCCGGCGTTGGAAAATGCTGGCGTCAAGACCCTGACCAACGGGCCGGAAAGCTTCACACCCGACGGCAATTTCATCATCGGTGAGGCGCCAGAGCTGAGCAACTTCTTCGTCGGCGCCGGCTTCAACGCCTTTGGGATCGCCGCCGGGGGCGGGGCAGGCATGGCACTGGCCGAATGGGTTCACAAAGGTGAGCCGCCGTTCGATCTGTGGTCTGCCGATATCCGCCGCTTTGGCCGTCCGCATTTTGACACCGACTGGGTGCGCACGCGCACGGTCGAGGCCTATGGCAAACACTACACGATGGCCTGGCCGCATGAAGAACATGACAGTGGCCGCCCCTGCCGCAAGTCGCCGCTTTATGACACGCTCAAGGATCAGGGCGCGTGCTTTGGCGAAAAATTGGGCTGGGAGCGTCCGAACTGGTATGCGGATGCGTCCCTGGGCGAGACCGCAAAGGATGTTTACAGCTTTGGTCGCCAGAACTGGTTTGATGCCGTGGGCCGCGAACACAAGGCCGCGCGCGAGGCGGCGGTGCTTTATGACCAGACCTCGTTTGCCAAGTTTTCACTGAAAGGGCCGGATGCGCTGGCGGCGCTGAGCTGGATTTGCGCCAATGATGTGAACAAGCCCGTTGGCGCGCTGGTCTACACCCAGATGTTGAACGACAAGGGCGGCATCGAGTGTGACCTGACCGTTGGCCGCGTGGCGCATGACGAGTTTTACATCGTTACCGGCACCGGCTTTGCCACCCATGATTTCAACTGGATCAGCCGCAACATCCCAGACGGCCTGAACTGTCAGCTGTTCGACATCACCTCGTCCAACGCGGTTCTGTCGCTGATGGGTCCAAAGGCGCGGGATATTCTGGCCGCGGTGACACGCGATGACGTATCAAATGACGGGTTCAAATTCGGCACGATCCGTACCATCGGCATCGCTGGCTGCCCGGTCAAGGCGCTGCGCGTGACCTATGTGGGCGAGTTGGGCTGGGAACTGCACTTGCCGGTGGAATATGCCCAAACCGTCTATGATGCCCTGAAAGAAGCAGGTGAGCCGCACGGTCTGGTCAATGCGGGCTATCGCTCGATTGAATCGCTGCGACTGGAAAAGGGCTATCGCGCCTGGGGGTCGGATATCGGACCCGATTACACCCCGTTCGAAAGTGGACTGGGCTGGGCCGTGAAGTTGCGCAAAAACATCGACTTCAAGGGACGCGCCGCTGCCGAGAAGCAAAAGGCCGAGGGCGTCGCCAAGATACTGGCCTGCTTTACCGTCGATCCCGATATCGTTCTGCAAGGGCGCGAGACCATTTATCGCAACGGCAAACGCGTGGGCTGGTTGACCTCGGGCGGCTATGGCTACACGGTGAACAAGTCAATCGGATACGGCTACATCCGCGATGCAGACGGGGTTGATGCCGATTACGTCACCTCGGGCAGCTATGAGCTTGAGGTCGCGACCGAGCGAGTTTCCTGTGACGTGACATTGCAGCCGCTCTACGACCCCAAGATGGAACGCATCAAGGCGTAAGGATCGATTGATGTTGGACACCAACATATTGGAAGACCACGCAAAGGCGGTTGCGAAAGTCGCCTCGGGTGCGGCGATGCGGTACTTTCGCGGGCGGCTGGGGATCGAGTTCAAGTCCGACGAAAGCCCGGTTACGCAGGCCGACAAACAGGTCGAGGCCGAGGTGCGCGCCTATCTGAAG